>CAZNBY010000002.1:0-290816 GCA_964571525.1 uncultured Planctomycetota bacterium | reverse complement strand
TCTTGCCCACCATCATGCAGGCTCTCATACAAACACGAAGTGTTTGCCGTGGAGGACGGGCATCTTGCCCGCCATTGTTACTCCCACAGGCGGGACGCGAATCAGTAAGTTGAAAGGTGAAAGGTGAAAGGAGAGAAGAAGGGCGAATTACCAAGAAAAAATCGGGATTTATGAAGTCCGACGCCCATGCCTAAAACGCTTTCGCGTTTGTGTGTAATGGGCATCTTCCTTTTCATCCAAAATCTGCGAAATCTGCGGATGGATACTCCCCATACAAGTGCATGCACAAAAAACCCCGCCTTGCGACGGGGTTTTGCATTACGAACGACATATCAGAATTAACCGAGTATCGCCTTGAGATCATCCTCTGCAGTCGTTACGGGCATAATGCCGAACTTTTCTACCAACACATTCAGCACGGTCGGTGAGACGAATGCGGGAAGGCTCGGGCCGATTCTCATATTCTTTATACCGAGATAGAGGAGGGTGAGGAGGATGCAGACCGCCTTCTGCTCGTACCAAGAGAGCACGATGGAGAGTGGCAGGCTATTGACATCTGTCTTAAAGGCACCAGCAAGTGCTACTGCGATCTGAATCGCTGAGTAGGCATCGTTGCATTGGCCGATATCGAGAAGACGGGGGATGCCGCCGATTGTGCCGAAGTCAAGCTTGTTAAAGCGGTACTTGCCGCACGCGAGTGTGAGGATGACGCAGTCCGATGGAACCTTTTGCGCAAGCTCTGTGTAGTAGTTGCGCCCGGGCTTTGCTCCGTCGCAACCGCCGATAAGGAAGAAATGGCGAATCGAGCCGCTCTTTACAGCGTCAATAACTGTCCCAGCGACACTCATAACTGCATTGTGACCAAAACCGACAAGAATCGTCTTTTCAGGCTCGTCTGCCACGAAGCCGGGAGCATCGAGAGCGGCCTTAATAACTGGAGAAAAGTTCTTGTTAGTGACATGTTCGACCCCGGGCCACGCAACAAGGCCGGTTGTGAATATACGAGCCTTATACGAATCCTTTGGTTTCTGAATGCAGTTGGTTGTCATAAGAATTGCGCCTGGGAACGCCTCGAACTCAGTGCGCTGATCCTGCCAAGCACCACCGTAATTGCCAACGAGATGCTTGAACTTTTTCAGCCCCGGGTAACCGTGGCAGGGGAGCATTTCACCGTGGGTGTAGATGTTGATGCCTTTGCCTTCGGTCTGGACGAGAAGCTCGTAAAGGTCTTTTAGGTCGTGGCCCGAAACGAGAATTGCCTTGCCCTTGACCGGTGTAACGCGGACGGGGGTTGGAACCGGATGGCCGTAAATCGAAGTGTTAGCCGTGTCCAACAGCTCCATGGCGCGAAGGTTGACCTTGCCGCACTCCATGTTCAGATCGAATAGGGCGGGGACGGTCGGCACCGGCACGGTGAGGTAATCGAGCGCGCGGTGTATAAACTCGTAAACTGTCTCGTCCTCTTGTCCAAGTATCATCGCATGGTCAACATAGGCTGCGGTGCCTTTTAGACCGTAGGTGAGAAGCTCTTGCAGGCCGGTCAGATCCGGTCCGAGCGTCTGCATGCGCGTTTCGATAGAGATGCGTTCACCGTTCAATATCATCTCGTCGAGCGTCTTGCCCGGCATAAGTGTGGTGTGATCACCAAGCTTACCGGTGTTTGCACCGCATAATGCAGCCGCCTTATCACGCATTACAACTGCCTTTTCGATCAAAGCCATGACGCGTTGGGGGTCGAAGTTGACATTAGTAACCGTAGTGAACAGCGCCTCGACAACAAATCGGTTTATCTCGGTGCTTTTTGCGCCGTTCTTCCAAGCGCGGGTCGCGTAGTTAGCGATACCCTTTGTGAGATAGAGCAGAAGGTCCTGCAATGCAGCGGTATCTGGGTCTTTGCCGCAGACTCCAAACGCTGTGCATCCGGTCCCCTTTGCGGTTTGCTCACACTGATAACAGAACATAGATCCTCCTCTTTCGTTGGTTAACGAATAATATTACCGTTGATCCCCACCTGAACAAGGTGGAGAGGGATTTCTTTGCCAGAGGCGTCAAGTGCCGCTCGTGCAATGCGCAGAAGACCGCCGCAGCACGGCACCTCCATATACAGAACCGTGATTGACTTTACATCATTGAGGCTTAGAATGCGTGACAGCTTAGCCGCATAGTATGCTCCATCGTCGAGCTTGGGGCAGCCTATTACCGCAACACGGTCTTTCAGATAGCGTGAATGAAAACCGTCAAGCGCGAAGGGGACGCAATCGGCACACAGCAGCAGATCTGCCTCATGGAAATATGGCGCTGATTCAGGTACGAGCCTTAGCTGTACTGGCCATGTGCGAAGCTGCGACGAGTACTGCCCATTATCCACAGGATTCTTCGATACGGTTTCGGGTTGCAAGGCTCTTGCGGCTGAACCAGGGCATCCGCCTAAAGATATGCCGTCCGCCAATGCACAACCGCCCGACTTTTTGTGCTTCAATACCTTCAGGCGATGCTCGACAGCAACCGGGTCGAAATCCTCAGCCTCTCTCTCCTCTACGGTGATTGCATCCTTAGGGCAATGGCCAAGGCAATCGCCAAGCCCATCGCAGTAGATGTCGCTAACAAGCTTTGCTTTGCCATTTACGATCTGCAGTGCGCCTTCATGGCAGGCTGGTACACACAATCCGCAACCGTCACACTTTTCTTCATCAATGACAACTATCTTACGCTTCATATTTTTCCTTCTACCTTGCTGCAAGCTGAGCAAGGGTTTTACCGGTCAGGTTGTCTATTACAATGCGGTTTATTTCGCCGATCATCTTGCCAAGTATGCACTTTTCTCCGTCGCAGAGGGGCACACTCATTAGGCAAGCGATCGGTTTGGGAGCCCCTTCGATTGCCTCGTAAATCTCAACGAGCATTATGTTGGCAGCAGGGCGTGCAAGACGAAATCCACCGTTAGGGCCACGGGTTGATGTTACTAATCCAGCCTTAACGAGCCTTTGCATCACCTTTGAAAGATGCGCTTCAGATGCACTTAAAGCGGCGGCAATCTGCGGGGTGGTGAACAGCGAGTCGGAATCGCTTGCCAAAACCGCAGAGGCATGAAAGGCGAGTGAAACAGCTTCAGAAAGACGCAAAAGCGACATAGCCCTCACTTCTAACAGGTATTATGGTATTAGAATACCAGATTATTTGAAGAATGCAACTTTTTTCTTCAAGTTTTTTGCAGAATGCAGGCTGCCCAATTGAACGGCACCGAAAGGGGGCGACAATTCAACACAAGGAGACCACACATGAAACCAGCAAGACGAATCGAGACTTTAGCAGGCTACCCGTTTGGCATTATTGACGAAAAAGTTGGCGAATTGAAGAAGATTGGCGCGGATCCGATAGACTTCGGTGTTGGTGATCCGACTATACCCACGCCAAAGCTAATACGCGACGCCCTTTGCGAAGGCGTTGAAAAATATGCAGATTCAGGCTATCCATCGTATTCTGGCGCACCTTTCTTTCGCGAGGCAGTGGCAGAATGGAACTACCGCCGGTTCGGTGTAAGGCTCGATCCAAACACCGAGGTATGCGCGACGATTGGCTCGAAGGAGGCGATTTTCAACTTTCACGAGGGACTAGTAAATCCCGGGGATATCGTTCTCGCGCCCACTCCCGGTTATCCTCCGTATGGACGCGGCACGATGTTTGCGGAGGGCACACCCTGGTATTATCCAATCTCGCCAGAAAACGGCTTTCTGCCAGACCTTAACGCAATTCCCAGCGATGTGCTTAAGCGTGCAAAACTGATCTGGGTCAACTATCCGAACTCGCCGACCGGTGCACTTGCACCAGACAAGTTCTTTGTCGGGCTTATCGAGTTTGCTGCACGCCACGATATCGTCATCGCATCAGACGAGGCATATACAGAAATATACTTCGGTGCGCGCCCGAAAAGCATCCTTGAATACTCACGCGATAATATCATTGTCTTCCAGTCACTTTCAAAGCGCAGTGCTATGACTGGTTGGCGAATCGGCTGGACAGCGGGCGACAGTCGCCTTATCTCGCTTTTCCGAAAGGTAAAGACTAACATTGACTCAGGAACGCCAACTTTTATACAGCACGCTGCTGTTGTGGCTCTGAGCGATGAAACACATGTCGAAGAGATGAGGTCGGAATACGCAATCAAGCGCGACATTATATGCAGCGCGTTTGCCGATTGTGGTCTGCCAAAATGTCTGCCCGACGCAGCCATTTATGTGTGGCAGCGTGTACCGAATGGGATGGACTGCGAACAATTCGCCCAGAAACTGCTAAGCCCCGAAATCGCTATTGTTGGAACTCCAGGTGCGTGGCTGGGGGAAAAGCCACTGGCATGTGAGCACCCCGGGCGCAATTATGTAAGATTTGCGCTTGTTCCTTCAGTCAAACGGTGTAAGGAGGCTGCTGACCGCATCAGGCGGGCCTTGGCGCGTTAATTCCCGTTTGCCGTATCTTTCTGCGCCTCAGAATTAGGTAGTTTCTTTACTTCATCCTGCGCTTCAACTGCGTGTTCGGATGCCGGTGAAGAGTCTTTACATACTGCTTCGATCTCTACTGGTTGCTGAGGCTTGCACCAAAGCAGAACGATAAAGATCACAGCGGCGATAACCACTGGTATCAACAGTGTTGATAAAGCGATGCGATAGCTTGTTGCCTCACCAAGCTTCTTTAACAGAGGAAGATGGGTCAGTACGGCGAACAGCACCGTCGTTATTGCGCCGACCTTGTTTGTCATACCATAAAGCCCAAAGAACAAACCGCGATGCTCAACCGGGCTGAGATCAGCGACCATCTTTCTTCCCGCAATCCACATACCAGATAGACCCGCGCCGCAGGTCGGTACTACCGTCCAATAGAATACAGTCGGCCATGAGGTAAAAGCTATGCCGCATATTATCGAAACTGCGAGCATAACCGCCGAAAAAAGCATTGTCTGTATCGAGCCTATCTTGTCTGAAAGCCAACCGTTTACGAATGACCACGCAACGCTCGAGATTATCATGCCACCGAGAAGGTACTTAATCGGGTCGTCGAGCGAACTACTGCCGGCATACACCGTCTTTATCACATACACGCTCATAAAGGCGATTAGTGTATTTAGCGCGTCCACACAAAGAAAATTACCGATAAGCCCCAGAAACAACGGTCGGTTCTTCGGCAGCGTCTTTAGCGCATCGAAAAGCTCCTTCAATGGGGAGATTATGTTGATTGGCTTGTCTGATTGACACTCAGCGACTGCGCGCTCGGGCACGAAGATGAGCAAAGGTAAGGTGAAGAACACCATTGCAACAGCAGAAAGCAGTATCGCAATAGGGGGGTAATCAATACTCATTGCGGTGAACAATATCAGCGAGAACAACGAGCCAAAATACCCAATGCCAACGCCAATGCCGCTTATGCGTCCCCACGCCTCCTTTGGTGCAGCAACCACCAGCAGGCAGTTGTAGGGCATTAACGCGGTTTGATATAGAATGTTCGCCACGAAGAAGAAGACTGTGGCGATGAAAACATAGAACATTGTGCCATCACGGGGAGGAAGCGTTCGGTCGTAGCTTTCGATCCAACCCAAAGGCTCGTTCAGCACTACTGCAAGACCAATGCAGGCTAATGCGCAGCCTGCGGTTATCCATCCGACCATTCGCTTTGAACAAGCCCGCCGGTCTGTCCATACCCCTATTACAGGCACGACGAAACCTGCAGCAATCATCGAGCATGTTGAGACGAACGAGAAGGCAAAATTGCTGCGCGAGATTTGCTCAAGAGCAGGTGACATAAGCCATGTTACAACCACAAACGAATAGATTGTATTGGCGAAGTCGTATGTAATCCAACTTCCCGCGCGAAGCCAGTTCATGCGGTCAGCTTCGATTATTTTCATCGCTCTCTCCAAGCAATGCGCGAACGCGCTTCATCCATTCGTCTGCAAGCATCTCTTCAAGTTCTGCGGGCGACGCGGAGCCGTAGGAATCAACCAGTTTTGATGTATCAATTCGCTCGCCGAATTCCACCATTACCGGATTCTTGTGAGGTTCACCGCCGCGCGACATGAAGCCAAAGACGCCTTTAATTGCGACAGGAACCACCGGACTTCGGGATGCGAGGGCAAGGCGAAACGCACCGTGTCGCGGTTGTTGCAATCTTCCATCTGGTGTTCGCTCACCTTCTGGGAATATGACGACAGGATTGCCCTGTTTAAGCCCGTCCTCAAGCATTCTAAATGCAATTGCAGGGGGATTCTTCTTGCCTATCACCACAATACGCGCACACCATGCAATTATGTTGAGTGGAAATCCATCGAAGTACTTGCCTATCGAAAGGTACATCGCACGGTGTCTGGTTGGGCGCGCAAGGCTATCGCGTAGTATTAGCGCATCGAGCAGCGATGCGTGGTTTGGTGCAATTATCAGTGGTGTGTCAACTGGTAAGGAGTGCAGTTTTGGAGATGGATAGTTCAGCTTGAGCTTTAAATATACCCTTATGCACGGATCGGCTATGAATTGGAGAGCGAGCTTGAAGACACTTAAACGAGGTGCGCGAGCTTGTGTGGTGCTTGATATTTTGCCCCATTTGGGATCGGAAAACAGCTCCTCAACCTCACCAACAGTGTGCGCCTCAGATGCAACCTCCTGTGGCACATCCACTTGAAGTTCGGTTGACAAATACGAGTAAAGATCCATGCGCCCAAGCGAATCAAGTCCAAGGTCAATTTCAAGATGCTGGTTTCGTTTTACAGCGTCGCGTTTGACATATCGGGCGATTATTGCTGTCACCTCGCTCATTGTCTCAGCAGAAGCCTCTGGCTCATCTTCGATTTCCGGTTGTTGCGAAATCAACTTTGGCACAAGATGTCTGCGTAACTTTCCGAGCCTTGTTTTGGGCAATTCGCCAGAATATGCGTAAATTGCGGAGGGACGACAATAACTCGGCATGTGCTTAGATATCTCGGTAACCTCGAATCGTATAGTATTAAGATATTCATGGATTCCACGCGCGCGAAACACCGCTGTATCAGGCACAGCGACAAGCGCAAGCCGCCTTTCGCCAGATGGTGAAGCCTCTTGCATAAGGCAGCATTCTGTAATGTACTCGCTCGCGTTGAACTTCGCCTCGATATCCTCGGGAAATATGTTCTTACCCCCTTCTGTTACGATCATCTCGTTGACTCGCCCTTCAATGATAAGATATCCTTCCCTGTCGAACCTGCCAAGATCGCCGGTCAAAAACCATCCGTCGTGAAAAACAGCTTCGGTAAGATCGGGGCGTTTAAAGTAACCTGAGAACACATTGGGGCCGCGGGCAATCACTTCACCCATGCCATCCTTTTCGTCCTTTAGCGCGATTTCAACAGAGGGCAGGGGCAATCCCACTGTTCCCCTTCGCGCTTCTCCGTATGGGTTGAGCGTGAGAATCGGGCTTGTCTCGGATAGCCCGTAGCCCTCATATACATCGTATCCAAGCGCGGATAGCGAAGCTGAAACATCATCATCGAGCTTTGCCCCCCCTGATACAACGAATTTCAGGTTCTTGCCAATTTTCCTTCTAACAGGTCTTAACAGAAACTTGTACGGGTTGAATCGCCCATTTTTCTCACGCCTAAGCGACATATTAAATACCCATCGCATGATTCCGGCTATCACGCCACCATTCTCAAGACCTCTTGTGATGCCGGCGACCAATAGCCGAAGCAAGCGTGGCACGGCGACCATTATCGTTGGGTCGAATTTCAGCATAGTCTTTTTCAAATCCTCCGCCTTCAAGGAGGGGCACACAGCGATGAACATACCCGCGTATAGTGGCATTATTACTGAAGCAGTCAGAGAATAAGCGTGAAAGTAAGGGAGCATCGAAAGTATGCTCTCTCCCTGTCGTATGAACTTCGTCTGCATTATGTCGAGCACATTAGCAAGAATGTTTGAATCGTGCAATACCACGCCCTTAGGCTCTCCGGTAGTGCCAGATGTGAATATAATGACCTGAACAGCGCCCTCACGATCGGGCGGAGGTTGGTGTGATAAAGTTGAGCGTGTGAAGGCGAAGTCGCAAAGGGGAAGTAGGGATACATCCTGTGGCGGAACGAAGTCTTTAACGGTGTCGCTTGCAGCAATCAGGCATCGGGAATCGCAGAATCGCAGTATGTCTGCGACCTTTTCTCCACTAAGCTGCGGGTCTATCGGGACCACAGTTCCCGATGCCCATAAAATTCCAAAATATGCAAAAAGGTAATTGACGCTGTTTTCACCCCAAAGCACGATCCTATCGCCCTTTTTCGCGCCAAGAGCTTTGATGTGCGAACCAGCTTCGCAGATTCCAGCATAGAACTGCGCGAATGTCAGTACACAAGGTGTGTCGCCGTCAAAAAAGCACACCGCTTTGCGTTTGGGGTGTTCCTTTGCCAAGAAAGCAAGCTGTTCAAGAAGTGGTCTGTTTGACATGGTCTGCGTTTCTTCTTTGTGAAATGAACAGGTGTAGTGAGGACAAACGCCTCAGCGAAATAGTTATATCATATAACTATTAGTTGTCAAGCAAAACGCGAAAAAACCAGAAATGAGCGTGAGATTCGGAAGGCTAAATCCGTTTAGTCAGCCTTTTAAAGACCGCTGCGAAGTCGTTATGGGGGTCTACGGGTGTGCTGATTCGTTCAAGCTCTATCCACTGTGATTCATCAAACGCTGGGAAAAAAGTGTCGCCTTCTGGCTCAGCAATGACAGTTGTAAGATAGATATCTTTGCACAGAGGAAGAAATGACGCGTACACCTCTGCACCACCAATTACAAACGCTCGTTTGTGCGTTTCTGTTGCAGCAATAGCATCTGATACACAGCGGACCGTCACACACCCATGCGCTTCGAATTTCGGATTGCGGGAAAGCACGATGTTTAGTCTGCCGTCGAGTGGGTGACCGATTGCCTCGAAAGTGCGTCGCCCCATAATAACAGCGGAACCAAGAGTGATGGCGCGAAAACGGGCAAGGTCTGCCTGAAGTCTCCAAGGCAGTTTGCCACAACATCCGATTACTTTGTTCTGTGCAACTGCGGCAATCAATGCTATTCTTGGAGAACTGCTTATAGATGATGAAGACGGGGATTCGCTGATCACTGTGTCATTATAGGCATAGTCACTTGATGGGCAACAGAACACATCAATAGGATTAGATACGATAATAGTGAAAAAGTAAACAAACCTCAGTAAATTCAATGATCATTGATGAATACGCAAACAGAGACATGCAAACATGATTTGCTGTTCACACAACCTGTTACGCGGGCTGACTGGTGATCAATGGCATTCTGCGTATATGCCCGTCTGAGAAATAGTGCACCGTTTGTCGAGGCGGAGATAATACATGCAATGAGCAAGATAGTAGATATTTGCGCTTCGCTGCAACCCCAATTGATTGCGTGGAGACGAACCTTTCACGCAATACCCGAACCTTCAGGCTCAGAGCGCGAAACCTCAAACCGTATCGCCGAGATATGCGATTCGCTTGGTTTCAAGACGACCCTTCACGAAGACATAAACGCCGTTATAGCAGACACAGGCCATTCTGAGCCAGTAGTTGCTTTACGAGCAGACATAGACGCTTTGCCCGGCCATGAAGAAAGTGGTGTTTCATTTGCCTCTAAGGGAGATTTCGCGCACCTTTGCGGCCATGATATGCACATTGCAATGGCTTTGGGAGCGGGGCTTGCGTCAAAAATGCTTGATGATTCGCTCTCTATCCGCCTGATATTTCAACCGCATGAGGAGAAGCCCCCTGGTGGCGCATCTGCTTTGATAAACCGGGGCATATTGCGCGGAATCACCTCTGTATTTGGTCTGCATGTTGATCCGCAATCGGATGTAGGACAAATCCAGACTCGCGCAGGAGCTTTTTTCGCAGGGGCAGACAACTTTGAGATTTCTATCCGTGGCAAAGGAGGTCATGCTGCGGCTCCCCACAAACTGAATGACACTGTTTATACCGCATCAAGCATTGTCGTTGCCTCTCAAGCAGTTGTATCGAGGTTCAATAATCCTGTTGACCCGCTTGTCGTTACTTTTTCGGCTATAAACGGTGGGTGTAATTGCAATGTTACTCCGGATATTGTAGAATTAAAGGGAACGCTCAGATCTTACAGTGAGGTTGTGCAGAAGCGCGCCTTTGATGATCTGAAGAGGGTTTGCGAGAACATCGGCGCGATATGCGGCTCTGATGTAGAAATGAAGCCCCAGTATGGTTACCCTCCACTTGTCAACACAAGAAAGGGCGTTGATACGCTTGCCCGAGCATCGCGCATCTTGTTCGGCGAGGGTTATTTAAACTGCGATGCAGGACCTTACATGTTCGGCGAAGATTTTGGGTATTATCTTAAGCAGACCGAGGGAGCGTTCGCCTTTATCGGCGCTGGTATCGAAGGCAAAAGGTATCCGTTGCATAACTCAGCGGTGGTATTTGACGAAGATGTGTTGTGGCGTGGGGCATCGCTATTGCTTGCTTGCGCAATACACGAAATGGAGATTGAGCTATGATGAATTCTACACCATCACCTGCAGAACGGATAATGCCCTTTTTCCTTTTGATCGCAGTTATTGCCGTGGCAGGTTATGTTGTTATCGTGCGTGCAGGAGTCTTCCAGAATACAACAATCGTCTCAGTTCATTCATCTCCAGCCGGTGCGGTTGTTGTTATCAACGGTGTTACCCGGGGCATTTCACCTCTTACCGTCACAGACCTAAAGCCTGGGTTGAATGAGTTTCGCTTCCTGCTTACCGGATATCGAGAGAAATCTGTAACGGCAGTCTGTGTAAAAGAGACAACGGTCAATGCATCCCTCGACAAACTTCCTACGGGTCGAATATCGTTCAGCACAGAGCCAACCGGTGCAACTGTCTTTGTCAACGGAATCAATTGGGGAAGCACTCCTGTGGAAATTGAGATATCACCCGGCAAGCACACTGTCTCGATGCAAAAGGAAAACTACGAGGAATACATTTCAGAGGTTGAGGTTGAAGACGGCAAAACCGCGCAGATATCTGTTGGATTAATCTCATCAATCGAATACTACTACAAAGATATGATCCTTACCGAGCCTGACAATCTTACACACTACGCTGACCTTCTCAGGTACTATTATGTGAAGGGGCGGTATGAAGATTACGCGGTTTTAGTCTTTGAGGGATTCGAAAAGTTCTACCTTCAGCGCAATTCTGAGGGCGCAAGGCGTTTTCTGCAAGAGCTATCAAATACGCGTACTGAGAATGTCGAGCTTTACAACACAAAGGTGTTCGAAGCAATCTACCCGAAGATGGTTGAGTTCTGCAAAGATGCAATGCGAGTTCGTGATGCAATAGACACGCTTGTGCTCGACCTTCAACAACCCCACTTAGGCTATCGTCTGCTTCTCGATTGCTTAGACACTCGCAAAGAAAAAGCAATGTTCTTGACGCACATCACCGATACTTACTCGAAAGCTAATTCGCTTGTTATGAAGTCAGGTATTAACGAATTTCGCGTAATAGCATCGAAGCTGATCGAAGCAGAGACGACGATGGACAACAAGACCTTCTTCAAAATTGCTTTCGATCTATCCACAATGGCGCAACAGCGTTTCTTCTTCGATGTCGTTGAGACTCTTTCGCGTAAAGCCCTTGCAGTATGGCCTCAGGATGGCAACCGCGAGACATTCAACCTTGTGCAGAAAAGGTTGCTTGATAGCTTGATTAAGCGTAAGAAGTACAAGGAAGCAGAGGAGGAAGCCACTAACTTTCTCAAAGACGAACAACTCTCCGAAAAGCACCGAAAGGAATTCGAGGCTTATGTTGAAGCTATACGCCAATTGACAAAGCAATAATGAAGAACAGCAAGCGATAGACACTGCATGCAAAGCGAACGAAATCCTCTTTCACAACTCGCCTCAAGACTTGCGGTTACACTATGCGCCATGATTCTGTCTTTCTTCCTTCTTTGCTCATGTTCCATGCCTCAGAGATTCAGCGACGATGAAAACCAAGTAACAGTCGCTGTCTCTCGCGTGCTGAGTTCTGTTGTTAAAATCGAGGCGATTGTACAGAGACATGCGGGTGGAAGGAGCTTACTTCAGCGTGGAACAGGCGCGGGTGTGATTATAACCAAAAGTGGAGAGATTGTCACCAACTATCATGTTGTAGCGAACGCAATTCGAATCCGCGCAACACTGCATGACAGCAGAGAGATTCCTGCTGAGATAATCGGACTCGACCCATGGACAGACCTTGCCGTTATTAAGCTCGAAGCACAAGATAAACCTTTGCCTTATGCCGAATTTGCAGATTCCACCAAGCTGAAAGCTGGTGCAACAGTCTATACAATCGGCTCACCTCGAAGCATGAAGCATACTGTGAATAAGGGCATCGTCTCATCACCTCGCAGATTTCTGGGTGGGGAAATGTACTTCGAAGACGGTGCAAAAACTGGCTCTTTCACCGCATGGATCCAAACCGACGCCCTTGTCGAATCAGGCAGCAGCGGTGGTCCCTTGGTTGACTCTCAAGGCAAAATAGTTGGTATCGTAGCCCGAAGTTATTCAGGTGGATCAGGATTTGCTGTGCCTGCTTCTCAGGTTGCTGGTGTAGTTAGCGCTATTAGGGAGAGGGGTGTTGTCGAGCGCGGTTGGCTTGGCGTCCGTTTAAGCGAATCGAACAGCTATCTTGAAGCGATTGGCAAGAAGAACGCGCTAATGGGCGCTGTAATTGCTGAGATTGACTGTGAATCACCGCTTAATGGTATGGTAAGCGAAGGTGAGGTAATTGTATCAATAAACGGTGAAAAGATAGTTGGGCGTTATGATGAAGATTTGCCTGAATTGAGGGCGTTTATTTCTAAGCTGAAGGTCGCTTCAATTGCAAATATCGAAGTATGGAATGTAAACGGTTCGACACGCATTGAGTCCGTTGTTGTGGGCTCTCAAGCTCCATCTATTGGCGAGAGGTTTGATTGTGAGGCATGGGGGCTGACTGTTCGTGGCATAACCCGTGAAATGAGAGGAGATTTTGGTCTATTGGACAATTACGGAGCCTATATCACAGGCGTTCGTGAGGGTGGGCCCGCGGCTGAAGCAGAAATCGGTGGCGCGTATGTAATAAGAAATGTCAACGGCAAGGTTATTAACACGATTGCCGACCTTAAAGCGGCCTATGAAGAATCGCTTGCAAAAGGGATTGCACTTATTGTCACATCCGCTGGCAAGTTCCGCATGTATCACAGCGTTGAATTCGAGTCAGAAGCAAGCGAATCAGCAGAAGTCGAAATTGAGGTGCAGCAATGAGTCGAATGGCTATTGCAGCACTTCTTGTTGTTTTGTCCTTTTCACCGATATTTGGAGATGGAGACAATAGTGCCGTCGCAAACGCAATTAAGAACTACCTTCCTGCTATAGTATGGGTGAAATACCTTGAACCTTATGAGGACTGGGATGGTTCCATTCAGCTCTATGAGGCGATGACGATCGGTGTAGTTGACACGAAAGACGGTAGGGTCGCAATGCGCGGTCACATTCATGTGCGCGACAAAGTGCCACGCGGCTTTCGCGTCGTGCTGCCGGATGGAGCAGAGCTTCCTGCAGATTACCTTGGTAAAGCAACAGAAGTTAACATTGCGTATGCAAGAGTTAAAGCTGGTGACCGCAAACTGCAGCACATTGAGTTCAAGCCAAATACAGAACCACAATTGGGTAATGAGGTATTCATCCTATCGCGCCGCTCTATACGGGATTCGCACACGCCAACAGTTTTAAAAGGGCACATAAGCACTGTATTAGATGGAGCGCGTAAATCCTATCTACTCAGTATTGCTGGCGGTGAGAATCATGCAGGCGCGCCTGTCTTTAACAGTGCGGGTGAACCTATTGGAATCGCTGGATACGACCTCTCCTTATTCGACGGTGGACCACCATTCGCCCGTCCCGACACGCTGCTTCTCTATACTAACACTCAGCTTGCATCTGCAGTGCCTATCCCGCCTTCAGCAGTATCTGAATATTCTTCCCATTCGTGGGCGGGTATGCTGTTCATGAACATTAATGAGAGCCTTGCGCGCTCCCTTGGGCTTGGTGAGAAATTGGCGGTGTATGTTTCTGTGGTCGTTCCATGTTCTCCTGCTGATACCGCAGGCATTCAACCGCTTGATATAATCACTGCTTGCGATGGCAAACCTCTGACAGGTGATCGTGCCCGCCTTGCCGAAAACCTATCAGCCCAGATCGAACGCACAAAAGAAGGTACCCAGTTGGCTTTTGAGATTATTCGTAGTAACAAAAGCGTAACCGCAAGCGTCTTATTGGTGTCTAAGCCAATAGATATGAACACCGCGCCACGGGTTGACTTCGACGAGCTTGGTCTTAGTGTCAGACCGGCGACTTGGGATTACTATGTGTACCGTAACATGAAGTCAAGTATTCGTGGTGTTGTTATTGACCGTGTCGTCTCAGGCTCTCCAGCGGATTTGTGTGGACTGGAGCCTGAAGACCTTGTAGTTCGTCTTGGGGATTTTCAAATCAGCGGCCTTGATTCTTTCAACAAAGCGTTAGAGTCGTTTGCGGGTATGCAGTTGCTCGAAGTTCATCGGGGTGTTAGAAGGCACTTTTTGAAGCTCGAGACCTTTAAGATGTCAGGGGACAAATAATGGCCGGACACGTCTTCATACTGGTCGAAATACTCCACGATACCGGCTTGGAGAGCCTTTGGGTAACCGGTCCCGACGCAAGGTTTGGCGAGGAAGGCAAGGGCGCATGTTCTTTGATGGGCTCGGCAAACGGGGCATGGTTCGAGCTTGCCTTTGAACTTGGTGGCTCAATCTCTGTGTTGTCTTCGTTCTCGGCGACCCTTGATAGCCGTCCATTGTTCGTCGGTCAAAGAGTCGAGCTTGGATCGTGCATTTCGCTCGGTAACTCAATGGTTACGCTTATGGCAATGTCGCCGATGATCCCCACTGATGCAAAGGTAGTAACTTCACCTGCAACTGTAAGCTCATCAGCTGTTTCAACTCAGCCAGCAAGTCAGATTGTCCCCTCTGCTAAACAGGTGCATTCAACCTTAACCGCAGCGCAGCCGATTGTTGCTCAGGCTCAACAAATCGTCGAACAGCAGACACCTGTTGTATCGTCCCAACCGATTACGAGCCAAACTCCACCTGACACTGTCGCATCTCAGCCTATTGCACAGGAGCAAGCACCTGCGCTACCACAAAAGCTCTATGCGGTCGTTTTTGATGACCTTGTCGGAAGGCGCATTGAGATTTCATCTGAACAAGTGATTATAGGCTCTGCACCCAATGCCGACATATCTCTTACAGCAAAACTCCTTGCGCCGGAACACCTAAGAATCCACAAATCAGACAAAGGTCTTGTTGTTGAGGTTTTAGCGGGGCGCGATCATACCTCCATAAACAACGAATTTGTTGATGCAGCAATTGTCACACCCGGGATGTGGATCGTTGCTGGTGGCGCACGGATTGTATTCGATACTGTCGAAGCACCACTTGAAAGCTACAAGCCGCCAAAACCACATCAAATGGGCGCTTCAATGTCGCCGTTGTATCACGCGAAGAGACACGGTTCAGTTTTTGAATATGTAACACGCCTTATGCTTCGCACCTCACCTCTTGTAGTGTTCTCGTTGGTATTTCACATCGCCCTTTTTATTGGGTTCCTTATGGTCAAGGTATTGCCCGCTTATGAGGCGCACAGCATAGTAATAACCTCGGAGCTTGAGACAGAAGATGAGAAGGAAAATCCTCTGATTGAGGATATATCCGAAGAAACAGACCTTTTCAGTGACGATCCCGACAATACTGATTTCGAGGAGTTTTCTGACCAAATTGATGAGTCATTGCTTTCTCCTATTGGCATTAACGATGGGGTCACATCGAACCTCGGCCTTGACAGTGGCTCTTTGCCATCCGGCGATGATATGTTCGGTAAGCTACCTGACCGAGATCCACCAGGTTCTGGAAGAAAGCCCACGATCAACGATTTGCGGGGCAGGGGTCTTGACATTACTTTCATGTTCGACACCACAGCCTCAATGGGGTGGCTGTTAGACGATGTGAAATCAAGCATCGAAGCAATATACTCGATCACTTTCAAACTGGTGCGTACAGCTCGCTTTGCTGCAATCGCATATCGCGATGTCAAGCCGGTTGAGGGATATGTTACACGGCACACCGACTTCACCAACGATCTGACCGAAATCAAGTTCTTTATAAACAAATTAGAGGCAGCGGGCGGTGGTGATCTCGAAGAGGCAATTCAAGAGGGTATGAAGGTCGCATCAAAGCTCAAATGGCGTCCTGCGGCTTACAAGGTTATGATTATCTTCGCAGACGCTCCATCCCACAAGGAGCACGAGCCTTTCTGTTTGAACTGGGTCACAAAGTTCACCCGTAACAAGGGGTTCTTCCACAGCGTTCACGCGATTCGTGGAGCTAAGTCAGACGAGCAGGCGCGTGACTTTTTGCAAAGGCTTGCCATTGCCGGAAATGGGACACTTGTTCCACTATCCCAAGAACAAAAGGTGCTCGAACACATATTGAAGTTAGTATTTGGTGAGGGCAATAAAGCTGAGGTCGAGGCGGCTTTGGCGGAATATCGAAACTCGCGCCCGGGGAAGAAATAGATCAGGTCGGCAGTTTAAGCATTGCCCGAATTCCACCAAGTGCAGCAACTATAGGTAATGCCCATGCGGCTGACGGGTACTTGTCAGCAAATGTCGCCGAAACAGCAAAATCGAACGCAAAGTAGGCCAACGCAAGCGAGACAGCGACACCAACCGATGCATATACTCCACTACTTCCCATTCGAAACGAAATCGGAACAATTATCATTCCTAAGAAAAACAAAGCCAATGGCATTGCAACTCGTCTGCAAAGCTCGAACCCAAAGCGCGGTGAATGGCTAAGTGCTAACAGGTCAGATGAGCGAAATGAACTCGGTTTCATTGTAACTACATAGGCAGCCGGAGGTAGGGTTGTGGGAAGACTGACAGCCTCTGTCTTAGTTCTTATTCCAGATGAGTCGTAAGAGAATTTAACGCCGTTTTCAAACAACCACTCGCTGAAGCCGGCGCTCAAGTATGCAGTGGTAGCGTAGTATTCTGTCGTAAAGCCCTTGTCTCCAGCTTCATAACAATGCAGATTTGTAGCCTTTATCAGCCCTTCAAGCCTTCTGAGTGCCTGTATGTGATAGACTCTTCTCACAGTCTGATTGCCGGATTTCGCAACTTCAACCGTAACGACATCCTTAAGTTCAGATGCTTTTGAAAAGAGCTTTCCGTTGAGTTGAGTCAGTTTGGGTGCAGAGTAAGGTATCGCATATTCCGCAGTCAGGTAGATAAAACTTGCGAACAGCAACCCTGCGAAGATGAACGGCGCAGCGCCTCTCCTCATACATATGCCGGCGGATAATATCGCAATATACTCACCGCGCTTGATAAAGCCTATTGTGGAAAAGGCAAGCGATAATGCAAGCACCATCGGTGCGACAAGTACGATTGTCTCAGGCAGTTTGAGAAGATAAAGCGTTAATAGGTCAACGATACTTGCGCTGTTGCTCAGTGCGTTAGCAATACGGTTAATGTTGGAAAAAAGGTCAATCACTACATAGAGGCAGATGACCGATGTCAGCGTAGCCGCAAACGGAAACAGTGCACGGGTAAATAGATGTCCTTCGAGCTTTGGCAGGCGCATTTACACCAGTTAGTTCGGAAGTGATTTGATCAGTTGCTTCTGGCGCTCAACAAATTCCTCTGCGCGCTGCTCGGCCTCTTTTTCTATCTTCAATATGTTCTTCGGGCCGAATCTCTCAAGCACCCAAGGTCGCCACATACCGTCAACCTGATCAATTGTGATATTGAACACATCTCGCCATGCCTGCGCCTCGTTCTTCGTCGCTTTGAGAATTTTTACAAATTGCTGTATCTTCTCACCGCCCTTTTCGCGCCAAAGCCAATCAATCAGGCTCCAACCCTTAAGGCGCATGTTGAAGTTCAGGTCTTGCATTTTGACATAGGTCAGCTCGGGAAGGGGCTTATCCTTCTTATCCTTCACAAGGTCGTAAATAAGGCGTTCCCACTTCTTGTCGCGTACATTGTTAAGCTCACCAGCCTCATCGCTGCAGTGCGCGGTTACCCGGTTGAACAGGTAGTATTCGATCCAGTGTACAGTGCCCTCATAGAACCACATTGGATAGCACCCCTCAACCCATCCGCCCCACTCTTCGAACATAAGATGCACAATGTTGTGCATTGTAAGGTGGAACAGTTCGTCATCGTCTATTGCCTCTGGCGAATTGTTAACCGATTTAAACGGCGCAATTGTAAGCAGTCTTGCGTTACCGGTCGCCAGAGGATACTGCGTGTTGCCCACCAGTTTGTGCGATGCCTTCATCTGATGCTCGACCTTTCCCCACATCAGTACCTGCCACTTGCCATAAGTGCTTGGTTGGTAGTTATGGGGGATGCCGATCATGTCGGCGAACTTTTCAAAGGTCTCTTCACAGCGCAGGGCATATAGATGCAATCGTTGATGGTCTGTTACCTTCATCTTGTATATAGTCGCACCTGGCATAGTATATACATACCTAAAATGCTCTGTCTCAAAATGCTCGATACCTTCTTTTGCATGTTCGGTGCCAAGTATTTGCAGGTCGTAAATCTGTCTTCTGCCTTCAACCCATGATTCCAGTTTCTTACGCTCCTCTTCCATCTCCTTCAGCGCGGCTTCGGTTTCAGCAGGATGAAGATCTGATCCCTTTGTACAGGGTGTCCAGCCAAGCCCAAGACACTTACAGGGAAATTTCAGCCTAAACGAACACAGCGCTAAATCTGGATTAGAGGCGTGCAGCTTACAGGTTGCCTTGCCAGTATTATCGCAAAGTCTGCACTTTTTCTGTACATCCTCGCTTCTCGATAAGTCGGGTGTTAGGGCGAAGAACAGCATCGTTAGTAGCAGTATTGCTGCAATCTTGTGCGTCATCAAAACCTCTCTGCCCGATTTTAGCCTATTTTGGCGCTTTATTCAAGGTTAAAGCGACTTATCTGCCTAAAAGTTCGACGAACGAAAAGTGCGGGTAATCATGCAAAAGGCAATCACTGCATTTTGAGAAGCTATATGCGGTCAGAATCGCCTTAAGTCTTGCCTCCATCTTCGATAGGTTAGTATAGTGCCTAAACTTAAAAGTTGCGTTATAGCTTGCTGTCGGCTGTTCTCTATCAAGCTCCCACGGATGAAAGTACAGCACCAATGGCTGCCCAAGCTCTGATATGTTTCTGAGCCACCGTTGCGTAAGTTTATATGGAAACAGACGCAGGTATGCGCCACTGCCAACACCAATGCGCCAGAAACAGAGCTTTATCGTCGTCGGAGGAATCTCCAACAGCGTTCTTCCATTCTCCATCTCAACAAAGTAGGGTGCGTGTGGCATGGCGCTGTGTCCATAGCGTGGGTGTGATCCTGCAAAAACAGAGCTGTCATACTTATACCCGGCATCTGCAATACATTCCATCGCACGAAGATTTCTGCGAACGATCGAGAAAAAAGGCGCGCGAAATCCGAGTATTTCCTTGCCTGCGATGTCTTCAAGCATCTTTTTGCTATCTGCGATCTGCGCTCTTTGTTCAGTTTCTGAAAGTGAATACAGAAAGTAGTGATCTCTTGCGTGACTCGCAACCTCATGCCCATGCTCGATTACCTGCCTCACAAGATTTGGCATTCGAGCTGCATGCTTTGCTAAGAAGAAAAATGTCGCCTTGTTGTCTGTGCTTTCTAATAAAGCGAGAACGCGCTCCATCTGCATTTCAAGGCGCGAGGGAGGTTCAGGCGTCTTGTCGGGAGCCTCGGCGAAATATTCCTCAACATCAACAGTAAGAAAGTTTTCACGCATGGAAAATCGGATTATCCTCTAAAACCCGCAGATACCGCCACTCTAAGGCACGGGCAAACGACTCGGCATTGTGATCTTGTACTATCAACCTTGCCTTATGCCCCCATTTTGCTCGCTCATCTGTTGACTCGTATGCAATTTGCAGGGCTTTAGCAAAAGCGCTCGAATTCTCGCTCGGCACAAGCAACCCATTAAAGCCGTTGTATAAAATCTCGCCGACACCATTGACCTTTGTCGCAATTACCGGCAGACCAATTGCCATGGCTTCTAATAGTGAGTATGGCATTCCCTCCCAGCGTGACGCCATTGCGAATACATCGAGTTCCGCAAGAAAGTTATCAATATCTGGCACATGCCCCAAGAAATTTACTCTGTCGGCGATGCCTAATGCATGCGCTTGTCTTTCAAGTTCTGTTCTCAGCTTGCCGTCACCCGCGATGCGAAGTTCGCAGTCCTTTACCACAATGCAGATCTCAGCGAAAGCGTCGAGCAGAATATCAAATCCCTTCTGTCGAACAAGCCTTCCCGACGACCCAATGACAAAACGAGACTTGTTTTGTGATAGCGTTCTTTCTGCCTTAAGCTCCACTGCGTTGGGCAGTGCTATTAGCTTGCGTTTATCTGCGACATGCCAGTCTAATGCCTCTCTGCATTGTGATTTGGATACAGCAATCACCTCGTCGGTTAAACAGGCAGCGGTATTCTCGATACTCGCATAGAAGCAACGGATTAGTGCGTTATCTTCCCAGTCGAACGCCCAAAGGTGAGGTGTGTGAACGCAGTGTTTAACACCTGCCGCCCTCGCGGCAAGTCGCCCTAACACACCTGCCTTTGATGCATGTGTGTGAATGATATCAGGCTTAACCTCTTTTATCACCGCAACAAGTTGAAAAAAGGATCGTAAATCCGAAAGAAACGATATCTCGCGCACCATGTTTACCTGATAAGCGTGAAAGCCCCGCTCATTAAGCTCTTTTGTATCTTTGTTGGTGATATCGGGGTCGCGGGTGGGTGAAAGCACAAAGTAGAGATCGAACAGCCTTGTATCGAGATTATCGGCAATAGTGAGAATATGCCTTCGAGTGCCCCCAATAGATGCTTCGAGAATGTGCATCACCTTAATACGCTCTGCGCGTGAATACTGCATCAAGCTCCGCCTAACTTAATGATGGTTGTCTCGCTTCCAAACTCGACTTCATCCTCAACAGGCTTGATTAGGCCAATCATGGAATAGTGCTCAAGAACCCGTTTGATATTAACTGGCCCGCCAAAAATCTGTGCAACGGCATGTTCCAGCATGTAACAAGGGAATTCGTCAGGTAATTGAGATAGCAGAATTCGGCTTGTAAGAGTCAATTCGCGAAGGCGGTTAAGCGCATCAGAGAGAATAACATCGTGGTCGAAGGCGATAGGCGGAATCTTTGAAAGTGGTTTCCACGCAACCGCTGCGGCATCGTCTCCGCACTTGATATCGTCCTCCATTTTAAGGTGAAGGGCAACATAGGCAAAAGAGATGTTTCGTCCACGCGGGTCGCGATCAAGGGCGCTATAGGCTTGCAGGGGATAGAACTTCAAACCAGCGAGCGATGTTTCTTCCTCAACTTCACGCTCAACAGCTTCTTCAAGTGTTTCGTCATCCGAGATAAAACCGCCGGGAAGCGCCCAATAGCCCTTATATGGGTCGTTGGCGCGCAACACCAGCAGCACTTGCAGCTCCTGTTCATCAAGACCGAATATCACGCCGTCAACCGTCACCAATGGGCGCGGGTATTTGTATATGTAAGACATGCTCACCTCTATGCTATATTATCCTACATTTCGACGATGACAACATCGCAAAACAAACTTGACCACGAATCCACCTTGACATATCTTAACCGTAATCTAACATTGTCATTGTGCCAGACCAACCTATATTGAAGTTTGAAGACATTCTGTTTGTGATTGGCGGCCTTGCGCTGTTCCTTTACGGAATGCAGCATATAGGCTCGTCGCTTAAGAACATCGCGGGGGGAACGCTTCGCAATGTTCTTGCGAAACTAACGCAAAACCGCCTGTTGGCGATGATGTCGGGTGCGTTGGTGACTATTGGACTTCAAAGCAGCGGTGCGACGACTTTGTTTCTCGTTGGGCTGACTGAAGCGGGGATGATTGATCTTTACCACGCACTCGGTGTCATTCTCGGTGCTGATATCGGCACTACGATTACTGTTCAGCTTGTCGCCTTCAACTTGTTTGCTTATTCACCAATCGCGCTTCTTATCGGCTGGATATGGGGAACCTTTGGCAGAACCGCCCGCAGCAGGGCAATCGGGCGAATTGTCTTGGGGGCTGGTCTTCTGTTTTTTGGCATGGGCATTATGTCATCAAAGATGGCACCGCTTGGAAAAGTGCCGGTCGTCGCCGAAACTCTGGCGAGTTTCGCTTCGCGGCCTTGGCTTGGTATTATAGTCGCAGCAGGCTTCACCGCCCTTGTTAGATCTTCCGCAACAACGATAGTGCTTGCGCTTGGCCTTGCCCAAGCAGGAATCATTGGCATAAATGAGGCTTTCCCGATTATACTTGGTGCAAATGTGGGCACCTGTTCGACCGCTTTAATCGCCACAATCGGTATGGGGAGAAAGGGTTGGCGTATTGCTTTGGCGCACATCTTCTTCAAAATTGTCGGCACGATGATAATCTATCCTTTCCTGACGCAGGCTGGTGATGTTGTCGTCTCGATGAACGATGCGTTTTCTGGAGGGGCAGGGCGATTGGTAGCAAACGCGCACACCGCTTTCAACTTGTTCGTCGCGTTGTTCTTCCTTCCTTTTACCGGTATTGTTGCTTCGATTTTGATGAAGCTGCTCCCCGAAAGACCCAAGGGCGAAGGCGTTTTAAAGCACATTCGACCGGATTCAGAGATTATTCCTGAAACAGCATTATCAACAGTAAAACTGGAGATCGGTGAGGTTGCAAATAGGCTGCGTTCTATACTTGCCGACTCACACAGCGCGGTGCTCGATCTTGATGAGCATGCAAACGAACGCGTCACTCTTTCGCGTGCCGCTTTTCAAGACCATGTTGATAATATTAACGACTACATATTCAGAATTCGCAATGCGGATCTCAATCAGATTGAGCGCGAGCAGTGCCTTTCGTACTTGTGGGCGGCTAGGTCTTTTCATCATTGCATGGTGATTCTAACCGGTCCGATAATGGATATGCGACAGAGACTCAGCGTTGCGACGAGCCACATGCCCATGGAGGCCGTAGCATCGGTGCGCGCAATGTTCAATGAGGCCGACAGTCTTTTAGATTCAACACTCGATACACTAAGCGGACAATCGTCCAGCCACACTCCGAGCCAGTGCAGAAAAATTCTCGACGAAGCGATGAGCCTTCACGAGCTTCGCATCAAACGGGGAGTTCCCGGCTCTTCAGAAACCTCCTTCCTGTTTAGCGAAGCGATGCTCAACTTGTATTCACTCGCAAAAGAGCTTGAATCTCTCAACGAGCATTTGTCAACTCATTTCAGTAACACTGGGAGAAAGTAGCATGAAAATATTCGGTGGGCCGTTCGGTCAGTCATCTATATCGCCCCTCATCGAGCACTTTTTGAAGGTTGAAAAGGGCGCACAGGTCATGTTGCAGTTTCTGACAGCATACTGCGACGGTGATTTTAAGAAAGCGGCTGAGCTTGCGGCTGTAGTCTCGAAGCTCGAAGAGGAGGCGGATGCGATTAAAGATGAGACCCGCAGTCGAATTTCATCAAGCATCTTTGCCGCCGTCGAACGGGCTGATGTGCTGATGTACCTGAGCACTCAAGACGACATTGCTGACCATTACAACTCGATTGCAAACCTACTCCGACTGCGAAAGACAGTTGTGCCCCAAGCTCTCCGCGATGTAATGCTTAGGCTCGCCCAGGGTTCGTGCAATGTTGTATTCGAACTTGGTGGTTTGCTCTCGGCGGCTTCTGGAAAGACTGCCGGTGGAAAATCTGATCGGTTTATGATGACAATTCCAAAGCTCGAACACAAGGCTTCAGAAACAGAGGAGGAGTTTCTGCAGACACTCTTTGCCAATGAACATGACCTTGATCCAGTATCTGTGATGATGCTAATGCGCTACGCTGAGGAGATTATGAAGATGGGTAAATGTGCCCGCAACGCCTGCGACATTCTGCGCCGCCTTACAAGCTGAGTATCCATCATGGAAGTTGAGCTATCTCGATTACTATGAAAAGAATGAACACTTTCTGTTTTCGAGCGAATATACCCATGTGTCGTAATGCATCGCAGTAACTGGTGACAGAAGCAACCTTCTCATAGTGTCGGGAACTCAACAATTCCTCGGGAGATAAGAGCGATGAGACGCATCATGCAAACTGCACTTGCACTGTTGATACTTCTTGTATCCGCATCAAGTCCATCATTTG
The DNA here is from genome assembly GCA_964571525.1 of uncultured Planctomycetota bacterium. Classification (GTDB taxonomy): domain Bacteria; phylum Planctomycetota; class B143-G9; order B143-G9; family B143-G9; genus CAZNBY01. Next base: position 266,486 of record CAZNBY010000002.1, on the reverse strand, counting down.
CGGAACAGACAACAATTCACGCCTATTGCATCTGGGTAGGGCAGTGGTTACAGGTAGATAAGTCATTTCTTTCAGACTATACTGGGCCGGTTATGCTTCGCATTGGTGAGGCGTGCTTAGTAATTGAGAGCGATGATGTGAAGGTGATAGAAGAGGGCCTACATACGGAGGTGGACGAAAACGGGGTAGTTAGAATAATGAACGGTACAACACTCATTGGTATATCATGCAAGATGAACAGAATGTTGACCATAAAATATGATTTATCCAGTGTTGCTTCTGTTCATATACAGTTCGTCTCTGAAGCAATATCTGAAATATGCTCTATCATGAATTCCTTGAAGTATGTCACAATTGACGAGTTCTATATGTCTGAAGTGGTTTTGCTCGGAGAGATTGAAACACTAAAAGGGCTGTTCCCCACAACAGGCAATGATTTTAGAGTTGCCTATCTTGATGCAAGAATTGTAATAGAAAGGGAGCTATTTAAGAATTGCATATATCTGCCTTTAGAATTTGTGACTGTCGCTGAGGTTGAGGAATATTATGCGAGTAATAAGCGATGCAGCATGAATATAAGGCTTATTGATCCTGAAAGCGCGTTGATCCTTCCTAATCACATCACGCAGGCCTCCATTATTTTCTATGGATATAGAAATGCAGACCTAATGATGATAAATAATGGAACAAGTATTAGGTATCTGGCAATTAACCACAGTATTCCAGTTAATACAAGTTTTGATTCAATAATCTCTGGCATAGAAAATATGTGTGAACTTAAGATCGCTATTTTGTCAGGAACTGTTACATACCAACGTAATTTCGCATTTAATGATCGTAAAAATGGATATGTTGTGATGAATCGTATCGAAAAGCATAGCTATGACATATCTTGTATCTCAACTCTAAAGAAATTAAGGATGCTTAGCCTTGAAAGTCTCGGAAAAATTACTGGTTTGGGCGGATTTGTAGACTCAGAATTAGAATGTTTATATTTAGCCGATATTGAGTTATACGAGACGATTAGACCATTTCGGGCATTAAAGAAAGTATTTATAATGCGCTGTAGTAATGTGTCAGCAGTAAATATTGCGCGTATATTTGCATCGCCTTTACTGGAAAGTATTTATCTGATACGAACAGAGATAGGCGAAGGTTGTACTAAGTATGAAATGGGTGCTATCAGGAAGTTTAGATGGATCGGATGTGCGATTAATAGCGATTCTGAGACTGCGTTACTATCTCAGTTAGCGAGATTAGAAACGATTCGCTTTATTGATATAAGTTATTCATCAGTGGGCCTTGAAATTGTAGATGCAAATATAGTGTTTTCGTGCAAAGTGTATGCGTATTACACTGAAATGAGCAACGAGATTAGAGAACGAATCGTATCCAATGAGGGGAAAATATATTACAAATCGCGAGGTGAAGCAAGCAGTGATAATTATGATAGGTCTCTTCTTGACATATATATTGGGAGACGTATGATGTTCAGTTGTGCAATTTGGCAGATACTTGGTATTGGGCTCGTATATCCGATATATAATTATACTGTTGAATTCGACTACTTTGTATTGTGAGATGATATGTAATGAATGTGCGCACTGATAAATGGCAAGAATGTATGGCATATCTTGGCTTGCATGGGAGATATATCTTGCGGACGGTTCCGATGAGCTGTGAGCAGCGACTCGCTTGACGGACAACTCAGAATCAGCATGCAAATAGCATGACGCGAATGAGCGCTTGTCTAAGAATTCGATTTGACATTTGCTCTGATGCTTTGAGATGAGGATTCATCGCGAAAACTCTTGACATGCTGGCGTATTGGTGTATGCTTAATCAGAAGATTCGCAATTCTAAGTTGCCTCAGTGGTTTGGAGGAACATATTGCATCGCGGTTCACAGCTTTTATTGACTCTTTCCAGTTTATGAGAACCCGTCATCCAACAGCCGTTTTGCGAATACGAGGGGTGTGATGAACAGGCTGATTGCCTTATGTGCTTTAGCATTCATCTGTACATGCCTTTTGCTGATATGTACTCAGAGGTCGGCGCGTTGCGAGACGAAAACGAGTACTTCAGCATTTAATGAGCGCATCCAGACTCTGCTTAGGCTTGAGGGACAGCCTTTTTTCGATGAAAGAGAGAAGCTTGTAAGAGAATGGTCTGCAGATGTAGATAAGCTTGAAGAGCTGAAAAGCCAGCAACTGCCCATAGCCAATGCTGTTGCTGGAGCGCTGATTGCTCGCATCAAGTATCCTGGTTTGATGGCTGAGCTTAGCAAAAAGCATTACGAAGCCTTGTGCGTTTTGGTTAATCCTCCTGTTATCTATCGAGATGCCGCAGGACAACCCTATCCTAAGACATATCCCAGCAGCGCATATTTTGTGAATGTGGTCGGATCTAAGAGCATGAAGAGAAGGACGGAGTCTGCTACAAAAAGGTCCCCCTATGAAAGTGAGCAGTACCTGAAGTATCTTGACAAAATCACCATTCACGATAATGAGGCTACTTACGCCTTCCTAATCGAAATGGCTGTGTTCGGTCTAAAGACAGAAATAACCGACCACTTTTTGTTCGAAATGTACAGAGACTATGGCAATTTCGCACAATGGAAAGCATGGCAAGTAATTGGGGGATACTGCTATGAAAAGGGCATGCAGTTTCCTGAAGACATGCTTTTCGAGGTCTGCAGAAGCACAAACGCGCTTGACTCACCGGGCATCTTTTGGTATGTTACAGAATACAGCTTAAATCGCAGGAACAAGCTGTTCTATCCACTCCTTGCACCGAAGAAGTATCAGGAGATGGTGAGAAGGACGAAGGTGTTAGGGGATCCCAATCGCGTGATTCCTCCTCTTCCCAAGGATGCTCCTTACTACCGTTACTTCGAAGAGATCGTCAAGTATGTCGAGGATAACTCTCCCTCTAAACCTCTGCCTTCAGTTGAACCAAGCGCTCCACCAATCAGAAAGATCGTTAAAGCAGAGCCACAGAATCAAAACGCTGAAGATGATCGGAAAGGGAGTACATGGATCGTAGTCCTTGCGGTTTTGGTTGCGGCGATGACCTTGATTGCGGCGATATTTCAAACACTGACCAAAAAAGGCTACTGACGGGATTGCTCAGAATCATGCATGCCTAAACTCTGAACCGCTCAGTGCTGACATATCGGCTTGCTAAGACCTTGGTAAGTAGATTTTGTTACAAGCAGGGTGAACCACCATCTTCATTCAGGCTCTTCGTTCAAGTAAACCGGAGCTTCGTAATACTCCTTGATTTGGTTTGCCAGATACCCACCGTCGTCAGTGAAAATAGAACCTACACTTGTTGTTGAGCCTCCTCCCCATAATATCGCAAACACATTCAGGTCACGAGCCAAAGCAAGGTGGCTTTTCGACCAGTCTTGCGAGTCTTGCGTCAGATAAGTGGCGATTGAGGCGGTGCCATAAATCCCTGTTGGCAGAACTGTTGACAGAATGTATGCCTTAAGGTTTGACATATCGGATGCTGCAAGAGTGTTTCCAAAGAAGAAATCGCATTCGGTAGAGCAGTTATCATTGCGAAGGTCAACATCGCCTGTTGCCGTTTGCAGGTGCCCACCCGGTATTTGCCATAGCATTACGGGTATGTTATCCATGTGATTGCTGACAAGGCCAACGAAGGACAGAAAGTTTTTCAAGTCGCGCTGATTCCAGAAATAACCGATTGCAGCAGCCTGAATCGCATCTCGTTCGTACTTATCGAACACGAGAAAATGAGGTGCATAATCACCGTCGTAAACTCCGAGCGCACCCCAGAGTTGCGCGACCGGTGCGGCTTGCGAGTCATCAATTTGTTGCTCTGTAAGATCTTGATGTACCCAGTTTGCGTTGCCGTTGCTCCACACATTCGATTGCCATCCAAAGCTAACATCCGGACCGAAATGCCTAATAATCCAGTTGTTAGCTTGTATCCACCCCTTGAAGTGATTACCGAACGATGGTATATCCGCTTGAAGGTCATTCGGGGCAGTAGAAAGAAGATTGGACGCTGCTGTCTCCCATTGCGTTTTAATTTCCCATGGACTATATATTCCTTGAGCGTTTAGTCCACCGCTTTTTACATGCAGAATGAACTCGATTGGGGTCATCGAGTTCACATTTATAACATTGCCACCGCCCATATCAAGTGCCCAGTTGTGGCGCGTGGTTAAAAACCAATAGGCTTTTTGCACTGCATTCATAACCTGAATCGTTGCGGTATTCAGGGCACCATTTCCCTCAAAAGTCCAAAGCGATTGCTGCTGCACCATACCTAAAAGGTCGGGGTTGAGCACAATCGAGCCGGGGTAAGAGTTTGTATCAGTCTTAAATGATTGAATAGTTGCAGCCTCTATCATCAGATTGACAAAGTGCTTAGAGAGCACATTCGCGGAATCGTCGAAGTCAGACAACGATACACCCGCGCTCATCTCAGCAGTATACACAACCATTACTGGCATAACTTTGCGCGAAAAAGTCTGCGAAAGTCCATGTGCCTGCATGCAAGTATTAAGAGTGAAGATCGGATATGTGATTTTCCCCGGATCACCGTCACCGCCGTCGCCAGCATATTTGAAAATTGAGTCAACAGGACGCCCTGCAAAGCCTGAGTTGTCGAGGTAGTTTGAATTTGTTACTGCTCCCATTGAAATGAAATTCGGCCAACCTTTTACGCCTCGTGCAATCGGGGTTGGTGTTGGGGTAGGCGTAGGCGTTGGAGTGGGCGTTGGGGTAGGGGTTGGTGTAGGAGTAGGGGTCAGGGATGGAGAAGGGGACGGAGAGGGCGAAGGTGAAATTGTTGGTGAAGGCGTTGTTGTCGGGCTTGGGGATATCGTGTTAGAGGGACTTGCAGAAGGCGATAAAGAAGGCGCAACTGAGCTGGATTGGGTGGGAAGTGTTTGCTGAGATCCTCCACCGCCACCGCAACCCAGCGATACGATGATTAGCACTACAATACATGCAGACAGAAAGACGGGTCTTTTTAATCTCAGCAATGGAGTGTTAAGCATCGGTGTGCCTCGTATATAACTGTTAGGGGGAATGTGATAGAATCATCACAATAGAACATGAGCATCTGAAAGGACAACGCTTGCATGCTGTCCATATAGCTCCGGTGCAGCGCTCCGCTAACAAGCAGACAGCCATCTGATTAAGAGAAGCGCGTATCCGTGAATTGTACACTGTTGTTTCGTTCAGGTCAAAAACTGCAAAGCACAAGCTTTTCAGCTATTGCCTGATAGCATATTCTGGTGCGGCAAGATAAATTCAGCGACCGAAGTTACTGAATACAGACACGCAGTAATTGTAGATTGGCCCGGAGAAAAATAGCAGGAACAGTATTGCCAGCGATGAAAGGACAAGTACGAACTTTTGAAATCCAGTTACAAAGCCCGAAACCTCGTCCTCAGGCGGATTAAGAATCATGCAACGCACTATCTTGAAGTAGAAGAACAACGATACAACAGTTGCTATCAACATACAGGCGAGCACAAGCATCATTCCTGACATGTAGGCAGCTTTAAAGATGAAGAACTTGCCGATAAAACCGACGGTAGGTGGCAGGCCGGCAAGTGATGCAAGCGCAACGATCATCACAAAGGTCAGCTTGGGGTCTGTCTTCCAAAGGCCATTGAAGACATTCAGCGATGTGGTCTTGCGCTTATTTTCAAGAGCCATAAGCAGGACAAAGGCACATGCGGTCGCAAGTATATATGCACCCAAGTAGAAAAGAACAGAGCCGAATGCGGATTGAGACGATGATATGTTCTTAACAGCGGCGATGCCCACAACCATAAAGCCCGCGTGGGATATGCTCGAATATGCGAGAAGGCGTTTGGCATCGGTCTGCATAAGGGCGGCAGTGCTTGCAGCGATCATTGTGAAACACGCAAGCGCGCCTAACAAACCGCCAAAATCCTCAACAAGCGGAGCAAAAGGCTCTGCAACTATCCTTATCAATATTGCGATGCCTGCGACCTTTGACACAGTTGCAAGAAAGGCCGTGAAGGATGTCGGTGAGCCTTGATAGACATCTGGTGCCCATAGATGGAAAGGGAACAGCGTGATCTTAAAACCCACACCTACAAACACCGCAAGTATGCCAAGCAGGGGAAACGGCTTTGTGTCAATTCCCACATAGCGGGTAAGGGCATCTTGCACATTCGATGAACTGCTTGTCATTCCCCCAAAATCAAGTGAACCTGATAGACCGTATAGAATTGACATGCCCCATATAAGAATCGCAGAGGCGAAGGAGCTTGTCAGAAAGAACTTTAGACCAGCTTCTATTGATGCCTTCTCGCCGCGTATGCTCGCAGACAGAACATACATGCCAAGGCTCGCTGTCTCTAATGCGATAACAAACATGATGAAGTTTGTGCAGGACGGCACGAGCATAAGACCGAAAGTTGATGTAAGGAACATAAAGCAGTATTCAGAAAGAGCCTTGACGCGCTGCTTCAGGTAGTTGTAAGAGAATATCCAAACAAATAGCGCCGCGCCTGCCATAAATGACTTGATGAGCCATGAAAAAGAATCTGCTCTAAGCATGCTGCCGAAGGTTGCTGATTCGATATGCTGAGAGTTCTGCAGGTAAATCGAAGCCGCAAGAGATCCAAGAAGGCCGAATCCTGTAACAAACACCGCCGTATTTGCGGACTTTCGCGGCGATACTATCTCAAGCAGCAGTACAAGAAACGCTGCAAAGATGACTATCAGTTCAGGTCCGAATTCTATAAACGGCAAGTTAGAGCCTCCACTTTACAAGTGCATCAAAAGATTGCGCTAAGTTTCTTCATTGTCTCGGCCATAAGATTAAAGAGCGGGCCGGGAGCAATGCCCAAGAACAGGATGAAGCAGCACAATGGCAACACAGCGATCGCCTCGCGGGTGTCAATATCGCTTATTCCACTCCACCTCTCAACAAGAGGACCGGAGAATATTTTCGATATAAGATTCAGCATGTAAACAGCGCCAAGAACGATGCCAAGAGTCGCAACGATAGTCGGTATCTGAAAACCTTCGACCTGAAAAGCGGCAAGAAGGCAGGTCAGCTCGGACACAAAACCGTTCAACCCTGGCAGGCCGATGGATGCAAGTGACACAAGCAGCATGATTCCATAATAAAACGGCATTGTGCGGTAAAGACCTCCAAAATCATCAAGCCCGCGGGTGTGTGTGCGATCGTAAAGAACACCCACAAGCAAGAACAAGCCGCCGGAAATGAATCCGTGGTTTATCATCTGCAAGGTTCCGCCAGCAAAGCCCAATTCGCTTAGCGAAGCAAACGCCAAAACAACAAATCCCATGTGTGATATGCTCGAACAGGCAATTATGCGCTTGATGTCCTTTGCGTTCATCGCAAGAAAGGCGCCGTAGATAATGTTGATAACACCGATGAGCGCAAGGAACATCGCATAGTGCTGAGAAGCCTCTGGGAACAACGGGAATAGCACGCGTAAGAATCCGTATGTGCCCATCTTGAGCAGTATGCCGGCGAGTATAATCGAGCCTGCCGTCGGAGCTTCTGTGTGCGCATCTGGCAGCCATGTGTGGAACGGGAAGAGAGGTATCTTAACTGCAAGACCGATGAAAACAAGCCAGAAAAGTATATCGCGAACAGAACCGACGATTGAGGCTGGTTGGGTGAGGTCGAACGACGCACCAGGCTGCATGTAATACCCGATGATGCCAACGAGCATTAGCAACGAACCGCCCAAGGTGAATAGAATAAACTTGATAGCGGCCTTCTGCCTGTTCTTGCCACCCCACACAGCAATAATGAAGAACATGGGGATCAGGATTAGCTCCCAGAACACATAGAACACGAAAAGATCTGTCGCGATAAACACGCCAAACACAGCCATCTCTAACAGCAAGAACATTGCGAAATACTCTCGCACTCTGTTCTCGATATTAAGCGATACAATCAGCGCGACAACAAATAAAAGGGCATTTAGAAGCACCATGAGCGTTGACAGTGCATCAACACCGAGGGAAAAGTTTATCTTAAGCCCGTCGCCATTTACAAGAGGTTGAGTGTATTGGAGCGACCATCCGCCATCCCACGATGCGATGGTTGAAAGATAGATGCTGTATGCGAGCGCGATAATGCCGGTCGCCACCGAAACGGTGCGAATTGCCCCCTTGCTTGTGCTTGGCAAAAACATCACAAGCAGCGCGCCAATCGTGGGAATAAGCAGCAATACGGGAAGATAAGGCATCTGCGCTCCTATGAAAACCTTATCAAGTTGAATATGAATATCAGAATCAGCAACGCAACAGCCATTACAAGCATGTACACCTGAACCAAACCACTGTGGAGGTGCCTGAAGGATTCGCCGACACGAACCGATAACCGCGCTGACAAAGTGTAAAGGTCGTCAACAATTCGGTCGTCAAACGCGCCGACTACCCGTGTTGTCATTCGAGTTAATGCAAGAACGGTATGGTCGTATATCTCGTCCCAGTACCATTTGCGGTTCAAGAACATTGATATAGGATACATGGCTCTGTGTAATGTCTCGGATTCGACAAACTTTGCCGAGTAAATCGCCCACGCCAAGAATATGCCGCCAAGCGCGAAGAGTATCGAAACTATCAAAACGATAGTATCTCCATGCGGTAACTCCCCGCCCAGTTTAGTTGAAAAGTAATGGCCAAAGTAACCAGCGCCTATTGAGAAAACAGACAGAACGCACAATGGTATAGTCATGTTCGAAGGTGACTCGTGCGGGTGGTGCTCTTTATTTGGAGACCCTCCATATATCGAGAATATCAACCTGAACATGTAGAAAGCCGTAAGACCGGCCGTGATTGCAAGAATCCAAAATGCCCAAGGATACTTGACATATGCTGCCGCAAGAATCGCCTCTTTCGAGAAAAATCCGGCGGTAACAAATGGCAAGCCAGCAAGCGCAAGTGAGCCTATCAGAAAGGTGGTTGCCGTAATCTTCATGCTCTTAGCGACACCACGAATGTTGCGAATGTCGAGCGTTGTGTATGAATGATAGATGCTTCCTGCGGCTAAGAACAAAAGGCTCTTAAAAAAGGCGTGTGTGGCGACATGGAACATTGAGGCAAGCATGGAACCAAGCCCCAATGCGGCGATCATGAAACCGATTTGAGAAATTGTCGAATAAGCCAATACTCGCTTAAGATCATAAGTTCGCACAGCGATAGTCGCAGCCATGAATGCGGTGAAAACTCCCACAATGGTAATCACCAATCCGAGCGTCTCAGCAGCGGGGGTGCCATAGAAGATGAAAAAGGTGCGCGCGACGAGGTAAACGCCTGCAACAACCATTGTAGCGGCATGTATCAATGCGCTGACAGGAGTAGGGCCTTCCATCGCGTCGGGAAGCCAGACATGGAGCGGGAATTGTGCGCTTTTTCCAACAGCCCCGCAGAACAGCAGCAATCCGAGCGGAACAAGCCACATCCCGAAGCTGCTCGAGAATCCATCAAGCGATAGAAGATGTTTCAAATTTGTGAAGTTGAGCACCGCTGCCCCGTTAGCTGGGTCAATGCCAGCAGCGTGAAGGTTGGCGACGGTATCAAGATCGGTCATCGCACCAAGCGACCTTGCTCCATAATACAGCAGCACAAGTATCGCCGCAATGAAGCCTAAGTCACCAATGCGAGTCGTTACAAAAGCCTTCACTCCAGCGTTTGCTGCGCTTGGACGATCAAAGTAGAAGCCTATCAAAAAGTATGAGCAAAGCCCCACACCTTCCCAAGCGGCGAACATGAGTAAAAAGTTAGATGCAAGCACAAGTGTCAGCATCGCGCAGGTGAACAGCGCGAGAAACGCATAAAAACGGCCAAAATCAGCATGTCCCTTCATATAACCGAATGAGTATATGTGTATCATTAGGCTCACAAAGGTGACAATGAAGGCCATCGTGGTCGAAAGGCCATCAACAGTAAGCCCAACGGCAAAGTCGAACTTCATGTTCATTCCGCTGACCGAGAACCACACCCGTTCGAAGGTTGTGGGATCAGGCGATGCGAAAAACAGATAAGCCGCACAGCCGGTTGCAATTGCGAGCATGATTGTGGAGAAAGCAGCAAACGCTCTTGGAGCAGAGCTTGCCCAGAAAATAAGAATCAGAAAGCTGAAAAGCGGCAGAAGCGGGATGAGAAGTGCTGCGGTTGTTACTTCCGGCATGCGTCAACCTCTCAGTGTATCTGCCGATTCAGGCTCGACGGAGCCGAATCTTCGGGCAAGTGCAATAATAAGCGCAAGACCTATCGCTGCCTCGGCAACCGCCAATGCAACAACAAACAAAGCGTAAATCTGACCGGTAAAGGGATTATCAACCATACTGGCATAACGGCTGAAGCCGATGAAGTTCAAGTTTGCGCTGTTCAACATCAATTCGATGCCAAGCAGAATGCCGATGGCATTCTTCCGCGACACGACAAGGAAAATTCCCAAGCCGAAAAGCAGCGACGACAGCACTAAGATGTTTGTAAGGTTATCGCCCACTTCAGCTTTCCCTCTTTCGCGCAATAGTCAAAGCGCCAATAAGTGCGACCAACAGCGTAACAGACAGAACCTCAAATGCGGCAAGATAGTTGCCGAAAAACGCGTTTGCTATCTCTTTAAACGAAGCTGCGTAATCGTTGAATGGATTCGACGGGGTTCCAGCAGGCCATAGCTTGCGATAGTTCCAGAATAAGAAGGCCAGAAATGTCGTCAGGATGCCGACAGCAATGGCGTTCATCACTGTCCAGTTGACCATTGGAGACTTACTAATCTCTTCTCGGGGCGGAGTAAGCATAATACCAAAGACTATAAGCACAATTATACCGCCGATGTAAAGCAATATCTGAACCACGGCGACAAACTCGGCTCCAAGCATCAGGAATATGCCCGCAAGCGAACCCAAGACAAGAAAGACACCTAATGCCACATGAAAAATTCGGTTCGCAGCGCAGGCATAAAATGCCCCGCCTAAGGCGAAAAGCGCGAGTATTAAGAAAACAAGTCGTTCTCCACTCATTCAATACCTCTTGAAAAGCGTAAGCAGCTTCTTAAGGTTGAATCGTAGGTCGCTTTTGCGCTCAACGCTTTCTTCATAGCCTGAATCCATAACAAGCGTCTTTGTCGGGCAGTTGATAGTGCAAAGACCGCAGAATATGCAGCGTTCATTCTTGATGTCAAACTTAACAACCTTGCGGCTGAAATCCTCGTTGAATTCAGTCTTTATCTCAAGCGTTGCGTTTGGGCAGACGATCGCGCAGTATCGGCATCCGGTACAGATTTCCGCGTTGCAGATAAGGCAGCGCCAAGCCTCGCGTACTGCCAATTCTTCTGTATAGCCAAGCTCAACCTCGCTGAAGTCTTTTAAGCGCTGGTCGAGGGGAAGCACGGGCATACGCGACCGTATCTGGCGCACATTCTTATATAGTTCAAAGTCAATGGGTTTGTACATTGACATCGCCGCTTCTCCTAACCTTTCTTCGGGTCGCGCGACTGAACATAGTCGGCTATATGCTTTGAAGCAAACCGTGCTTGGCCTATGGCGGCGATGACCGTCCACGGGCCGATAACTCCGTCACCCGCACCGAAAACTCCCTGCACGGTGCTCATGTACTTGTCGTCAACGACAAGAGTCTTATCGCGCTTGAACTCAAAACCCATATCGTCGGGCAGATATCTATAGTCGCATGTACGCGATATGGCGGTCAGAATGTCATCAACGGGCACAATTTCGTTTGGTTCTTCGGATGGCACCGGCCGGGGACGGCCTGAAGAGTCGCGTGGCCCAAGCTTCATCTTCTGAATTTCAATTCCGACAACCTTGCCGTCTTTGCCTATCACTTGCACTGGCGATACAAGCTCGCGCAGCTTGCAACCTTCCGCAATAGCGTCTTCAATTTCATGCTCAGGCGACGGGGCGATATCCTTTGTGCGGCGGTAAAGATATGTTACCTCCTCGCCACCCATGCGAAGGGCGACGCGACCGCAGTCCATCGCTGTAAGACCGAGACCTACAACAGCGACCCGCTTGCCAAGCTTCTTTGCATTTCCAAGACAAACCTCTTCGAGGTATGTTTCGCCGCCATGCACTCCCTCTAAATCTTCACCGGGAATTCCCATCTTAAACGGCATGATCGCGCCTGTGCTAAGCATCACAGCGTCGTATTTATCGTAGATTTCCTTAAAGGTGATATCTTTGCCAACTGTGCAGTTCAAAATGACCTCCACGCCGTAGCGTAGAACGCTTTCATTTTCTGCATGCAATATCTCGCGTGGCAAACGATGCGGAGGGATTCCGTTTGCAAGATAACCGCCCAGTACAGGCAGCTTTTCATAGACGGTAACTTTGTATCCCCAGCGCCCCATAATATAAGCGCAGGTCATTCCCGCAGGGCCGCCGCCAATTACTGCGATGTGATATCTCTCAGCATTCGGATGCTTCTCAACTATCGGATCCCATTGATCGGGCGGGACATTCTTATATGCCCAGTCGGCGACATACCTTTTTAATTGGCATATAGCGATTGACTCACCTTCTTCGCCCATTCTGCACGCATCCTCGCATGGTCGCGTACAGATTCGGCCAAGCGAGCCTGAGTAGCATGTTGTCAAACGCGATATCTGAAGCCCGAGAAGGTACTGGCGCTGCTGGATGAATCGGATATAGTCTCGCGCGTGTTGATGGTCAGGGCATGCCTCCATGCAAGGTGGCATTGCCCCTTGCTTGTCTGTAACAGCAATAGCCTGTTCCCACTTCAAAGGCGCGGTGCTTGAGTCAACTGTGTCCTTAATTCGCAACATTCCGCGAAAACGAGGGGGAAGCGGTAGTTTCTCGTCAGGATATGGCACATTGAAGCGTTTCTTAAAAATATACTTGAAGGTGACTGATAGCCCCTTCAGCAGCGCTCCTGCGCCCTTGTAGGTTCTTTGTATGGTTTTTATCATGAGGCTCTCCCTTGCAGGAGAAGCACGACGATGCAGGTGATGATTAGGTTGGCAAGTGCTACCGGCACCATGAACTTCCACGCGAAGCTGGTCAGATGGTCAATCCTCATACGCAGATATGTCCAGCGGAACATCATTGCGACGAAGATAAGGAAGCAGACTTTGATAACAAACCAAATGACGGGAAGATGAAGGAAAGTGATTCCGAAATGTGAACCCGCTAAGTGAAGCACAATGAGACCGATTCCAGCAAACGAGAAAAGGGAAAGCAACAAGTATTCGCGTGTCTTAAGGTATAAGAGAAAGCTCTTGACTCCTGCTACAAACAGCACGAGAATCACTAACAACCAGAAGATGTTGGTGAAGGAAAGCGGATTTTCTGTAATTGCCTTCAATGCGGGTGGACCGTTTGACCCACCCAGATACAGTACAGTGCCGAATATTGACATCACAAGCAGCGCGGTGTATTCTCCGAGGAAGAATATGCCGAACCGTATGCCGGAATACTCTGTGTGGAACCCTCCGGTGATTTCGCTTTCGCCTTCAGGGATGTCAAAGGGGGTGCGGTTGGTCTCGGCAGTCATGCAAATAATGAACAGAATAAATCCGACAGGCTGGACCGCGGCGAGCCACAGGCCGTCTTTTTGCCAGTTCACAATATCGCCAAGGTTAAAGCTGCCCACAATCAGAACTGCCGCTAAGACTGTCGTGAAAAAGGGCACTTCATAGGCGATTAACTGGGAGGCACCGCGCATTCCACCAATCAATGAGAACTTATTATTTGAGGCGTAACCGCCAACGAGTATTCCCAACACCGAGAACCCGCCGAACGCAAACACATACAGCAGTCCAGATGCATAAGGCCAGAACTGGATGTTCATGGCAAGCGGCAGCACAGCGAGCGCCATAAAAGGCCCCAAGAAGACAATATACGGGGCCAGCCTGAACATGAACTTATCTGCGCCGTCGTGGATGATATCTTCCTTAATCATCAGCTTCATTACATCAGCGACAGGTTGAAACAGCCCCCACGGACCGACTCTGTTCGGGCCTGGTCGTTCCTGTATGTAACCGGCGATCTTACGCTCAAAAAGTACTGTGTAGGCGACGAAGCCAGATACGACCATTGCTAACACACCGCATACTACAAAGTAAACTATCCACAGCCACAGCGTATCGCCTATGCCTATGCCCAGACGGAACTTATCAACCGCTTCGGGTATCAGTTGGATGTATGGAAATGATTGCAGCTCTGCGTACATATCCAACCTACCTGTCCAAACCCGGTGCGACGATGTCTATCGAGGCGAATATGGCAACGAAGTCGGCGAACTTGTAGCCTCTTGTTATCTCATCAATCACAGACATAGATGTGAATGAGTTGTCGCGGTAGCGAACACGATATGGATGCTCAGTTCCATCTGAAACGAGAAAGACTCCGTATTCACCCCGAGGCCCTTCCATTCGAAAATAGGTTTCGTTTGGTGCTGGTTTTAGTCTGCGCGGTATGCCTGTGCGAACTGGGGCGGTAATTCCATGCTCAGCAAGAAACTTCGGATCAATCATCCACTTCTGCTGGGGCAGTTTTGCCATAACAGGGCCACCCGGCAGTTTATCTAAGACCTGCAAGCATATCTTTGCTGACTCCCTGAGCTCGATCATGCGCACTGCGTAGCGTGCGAAGACATCGCCATCTTTGTATACCGGCACTTTGAATTGATACTCAGGATACGGTCCCCAAGGTTCGTCGCGACGAAGGTCGAAATCAATGCCGGACGCGCGTGCATTGGGGCCGGTCATGCCGTATGCAATAGCGACATCGCGTTTCATTATCCCGATACCCTTTGTGCGGGCAAGGAAAATTGGATTATTAGTCAGCAGGTCTTCAATTTCGTCAATATAGCGGTGAAACTCGGCACAAATTGCTTTGCACTTATCTGTCCAGCCGTCAGGCAGGTCGTGATGGAATCCACCTATGGCAGGATAGTTTATCGTTATCCGCTCACCGCAAACCTCTTCGAACAGGTCCAGTATCTTCTCGCGCTCGCGAAATGCGTACATATAGACGGTAAAGGCGCCAAGTTCAAGCCCGAATGTACCAAGCCACAGAAAGTGCGAAGCCATGCGCTGCAGTTCTGTGACAAGCACGCGGATATGCCATGCGCGGTCAGGTACCTTGAGTTCGTATGGCTCGAAAAGGCTCTCGACTGCAAGCACATATCCCAATACCGCGGTCATAGCTGTTGTGTAATCAACGCGATCGCAGAATACCGGCACCTGTTCGTACCAGCGTCGTTCGCTTATCTTTTCGATTGAGCGGTGCAGATAGCCGACTTCAGGGTCTGTACGAATAATGATCTCGCCGTCGAGATGTATGCGGAAGTGGAGCACACCGTGTGTTGACGGGTGCTGGGGGCCGACATGGAGGATCATGGTGTCGCCAGTGGTAACTTCGTTGTTATTCACAAGTGACCTCCGGCAACGGAATAATGCGTGAGTCTTTATAGTCTTTACGCAAAGGATGACCGACCCAGTAATCTGGCAAGAACAATCGCCGAAGGTCAGGATGACCTGTGAATATGACGCCGAACAGATCGTATGTTTCGCGCTCGTACCAGTTTGCGGCGGGATATACTCCGCAAAGCGTCGGACAGCGCGGATCTGTGCGGTCGAGTATTGTCTTGATCGTCAGTTTGTGCCTGTGCGGAAGAGAGTAAATTTGTGCGAAAATCTCAATTCTATCTGGGGGATAGTCAACTGCGGCAAAGTTATGAAGATGATCAAACAAAAGCATCTCGTCATGTCTGCAGAAATCTGCCACAAGCGCAAAATCCGCAACCTCGACCACAGCGACTAAACCTATTGCCTTCTTGTAAAAGGAGATGGAGGGGAATTTAGATGATAGCGAAGCTTGAATTTCATCAATTGTCATCTTCATCACCCAGCAGTTTTATCAAGCTGTCGTCTTGTTCATCGCCTGAATCCTCGACGAGGAATTCCTCGGTCTCTTCATTGGTGGGGAAGGATTCAAGCTCCTTCTGCCTTCGCGCCTCTTCTATCGCAGCAATTGCCTCTTGGCGGTTTCTCTCGTACCCTTCAAGAAGCTCCTTGTGCACATACTTTTTCCAATCATCGCCGTGCAGGGCTCGCATGCGCTCAAGCGACATCTCTTCAGGGCTTTCGGAATACTGAGTTAGGTCTATCTGCTTCTTAATATACTTGTCCGCAAGACCCTCGCGCTTTATCTTCTCTTGCAGTTTAATCAAGCCATTTAGAAGCGCATCTGGGCGCGGGGGGCAACCCGCAATGTAAACATCAACGGGGATGATAGTATCAACGCCGCGCAAAACACTATATGCGTCGTGATAATATGGTCCGCCCGATGTGGCGCAAGACCCCATCGAGATCACCCATTTAGGTTCAGGCATTTGCTCGTAGAGGTGCTTCAGCTTGTGTGCCATCTTTTCGGTCAGCGTGCCTGCAACGATAAGGATATCAGCCTGCCGAACGGATGGACGAAAGACTTCAGCTCCGAATCTTGAAAGGTCGTATCTTGCTGCGCCAGCGGCCATCATTTCAAGCGCGCAACAGGCAAGACCCGATGTCAGAGGCCAAAGTGAGCCAGTTTGTGCCCAGTTGAAGAAATCGCCAACCGTTGTGAGAATGAAGCCACCACCCGGAACCTTCTGAGAATATGGCAAAGCATGTTCAATTAATCCCATTCAAGGTCTCCTTTCCGCCATGCGTAAGCGAGACCTAAAAGCAGGATTGCGATGAAAATCAAAGCCTCAGCAAGCCCCTTCCAGCCCAATTGCCTGAACTGAACAGCCCATGGGGAAAGGAAAACAAGCTCGACTTCAAATACAATAAAGATGACAGCAAGAAGATAGAAGCGTGGATTATAGCGAATCCGTGCGTCGCCAATGGGGATGTTGCCGCACTCATACGCAATTTGCTTTACGCCCTCGGGGCGACTTGGCCCCAAGAACCTTTGTATCGTCATTGCGACAAACACAAAGCCGAGCGAGACTACCGTCAGACATGCCAACGGAATGTAGATGCTCGACGAACCTTCCATTCAGCGTCCTCCAGTTTCGCAGGAAGCTAAGGAGTCTGATAACATCGGAAGAAGTATAACCGCGTTGCGCAAGTTGTCGAGAAAAACGCGCTTGAAGGAGTAATGCTACGCCTTTTTATCGCCTTAGCAAGCTTCATCGAATCAGGTCGGGTACTTTTGCGAAACGCACAGATGAAGAGCGTTGCTAATAGAACGCTGTTTTCACAAATATTGGCGAAGGGCGACGAATTAACTCGGTTGATGTACCATGTTAACGCATATTCACCAAGTAGGCAGCTTATTAAGTTGACATATCGCACAACGGTTTTTGGCCAAATGGATTGCAGTTGACTTTTTCACTTATCAGCTATACTTGCGGCACAGGTTTCAGAGCTTGCACATACACAAAGATTCGGAGGGTAAATGCGCAGAAGAGCGTTTTTCAGCATTTGCGTTGTTGTGTTGATGATTGTAAGTTTCGCATGTGGTGGAGGCAGTGGAACGAAGGTGAGTCCTTCTCAGTCGCCTTCTGTGTCTCCATCTTTGTCTCCTTCCCCGTCTCCTTCACCAACTGCGACGCCATCGCCAAGCCCAACGCCTGTAACTACTCCTGCGGATTGGGCGAAAGCTTATACATCGCCCAACGACGATTCCTGCAGAGCTATACTGCAAAGGGAGGACGGCGGGTATATTGCTGCGGGTAATTCATGGGTGTTAGGCGAATGGTATAACAGAACCAGATTGATATCAGTTTCGTACGCAGGTGAAGTTGAATGGCAGAGGGCCTACGATAGCGGAGAGACAAATGGTTGCATGTCTGTATGCATAAAGAGTGACGGAGGCTACATCGTCGCAGGTTACATTTCAGAAAGTGGCGACACAAACATGTGGCTGCTAAACCTGAATAACACGGGAGGTATTGTCTGGCAGAAATCTTACGGTGGAGCAAACAATGATATTGCCTCTTCGATTATTCAGGATTCGGATGGTAATTTCGTTGTATTAGGATACACGACATCCTTCGGTTCAGGCGGGTGGGACATGGTTGTTATGAAGCTTGACGGAGATGGAACCATACTTTGGCAGAAGGTGTACGGTGGCACTGGAGCTGAACTTGGCAGCCAGATAAAACAGACTAACAACGGTGACTACATTGTTGCTGGCTATGCATCCTCCTTCGGAACTGGTGACAATGGCGATCTTTGGGTTGTCAGGTTAACAAACAATGGAGAGATTCTCTGGCAATATGCGTTTGATAACAGTGACTCAGACTATGGTAACTCGATTATCGAAGCGCCGAATGGCAGCTTCTTTATTTGTGGCGAGACGAGAAGGGGAGGCGGCACAAACAACGATTTCTGGGTAATGAAGCTCGCTTCCAACGGTGCAGTTTTGTGGCAGAAGTGCTATGGTGATGACCAACTTGAATATGGGAAATCAGTTTCGCTAAAGCAAGATGGAACACTGCTTGTTACAGGCGATAAACGACCGGTTGGGGAGGGTCCAAGAAACATACTTGGCATGAGACTTGACGGAGACGGCAACATACTATGGCAAAAGGCCTTTGGTGGTGAAAAGTACGACCGATGTGGCTCGTCAATCGCAACATACGACGGTGGATTTATGATTGCGGGAGACACATGTTCATTCAGCGGTGGCGTGCAAGGTTTTTGGCTGTTAAAGATGAATGAAGACGGCAATTTTGTCAACTCACTTCTCGATCTTGATGCCAAAGTGGATTTAAATGGAACACCTGTTGAGCCTTACTTTGTCACACCCACCTTAGTAGAGTCAAACGATACAAACTGCACGATCTTTACATCCACAGCATCGCCGGTCAACGCTTCGTTTACATCGAGCGATACGACTGCGAATGAAGTTGAGAGTCAATTCTGGGTTAAGGGGCAGTGGCCTATTCCCGATTCATGGGTAAAGACATACGGCGGATCCGCATCTGATTATAGCGGCAACATAATTCAGCTAAATGACGGCAGCTTTGTGATTGGAGCTAATACAATGTCCTTCAATGGACCAGGTGCGCCGGTTTGGTTTTTCAAGACAGATCCTGCAGGCAACCTCATCTGGCAGTTTACCGTTGGCGGTCAGAGCTTTGACTCGATAACAGCAATATCTCCAACTCAGGACGGCGGATTCATTGGATCAGCAGAGCTATATTCAGCCTCTACATTCAACTTTGAAAGCGTAATACTGAAGTTTGATGCCTTTGGCAATATTGTATGGCAGTACAACTATGGCGTAAGCGAACCAATCAAATCCATCCAGCAGCTACCCAGCGGTGGTTATATCGCTGCTGGCAACACAAGCAGATCTGGAGCAGGGAGCAGCGACGGATGGGTAATGAAGCTTGATGCAAATGGTACTGTGATATGGAGAAAGACATATGGTGGTTCAGGTTGGGATGCAGTTAAATCAATACAGAGAACAAGTGACGGTGGTTACATCCTTGGATTGGAAACTGAATCTTACGGTTACGGGCAGACTGAATCGCCTGATATTTGGGTGATAAAGCTTGATGGTGATGGAGCTATCGAATGGCAGAGAACATACGGAACCACCGCATGGGATAATTGCGCCAAAGTACTTCAGACACCGGATGGCGGGTACATTATTGCGGGCGAAACGGGTTTCGATGACAATAATGGCGATATATGGTTGTTGAAACTGACCGCTGATGGTGATGTGACATGGCAGAAGAAGTACAATCCCTCCATTTGGGATAACTGCAGCGATATTGTTCTGACCGACGAAGGTGGTTACATTGTCGCAGGTTATCTATATGATGGTTCGACAAATGTCATCCTGCTGCATCTCGACGGAAGCGGTGCTATCATCAATGAAGTTAGTATTGGAAGTACTAAGAATGAAGAATCCAACACAATCATAAAGACCGCTTCAGGTGGTATCGCGGTGGCAGGATACACAGATACATTTGGAGCCGGTCTTGCGGATGTCTGGATTATTACGCTTAAGAGCAATCTGAGCTTTGGAAACACAGGTTCTCCATGGTTTGCTGATGTACGAAACACGGCGGTTTCGGATTTCTCAAGCGTAGTTATGGGAACTGATATCACACCTGGTGTGCAGGATGTTACACCTATTCAAACATATCATGTAACAACACCAACGAGCGCGACTGTGCAGAATCTGCATCCTTAACATCATGCAAATAAACACGAAGGGGGCTATCCGAGATGATAGCCCCCTTTGCATTATGAACTTCCTAAGCGGATTATTTGCGTGAGGTCTTGCGGAATATGCGCGAGATGAAATCAATGTTCTCGACTGTGAGCAATATCTTGTTGCCTGTCTCAAGATCCCGTGCTTCGACAACTGGAACTGAGTTTGCCGTCATAAGCTCGATTGGAGCCACTGTCAGCTTGCGAATGCCGTTCTTAACTATGTAATTTAACTCGATGTAGAGCTTTCTGTCTATCGTCTTTGTTATGACCTTGAGCATATCTTCAGGAGTCTGCTTTTTCGGTGGCTCTTCTTTCGCCTTTTCGCTTGAGGCCTCTGCGGCAGCCTCTTTTGCTGAAACCGGTTCTTCATCCTTTTCAAGCGCGATTCCCAATGCTGCCAGCTTCTTTGTAACTTCGTTCCATTTCGATGCATACACAAGCCAGCGATTTTCAAATTTGCCAAGTGAGTACTCGCCAAGCGTCTTCTCGTCGAGCTTTAGGCGGGTCGCAATCTCTGGCATGGTAACTGCGACGAGATCGAATGTCTTTGCAGGAGGCACGCCACCCTTTATCGCGACAAGCTTCAGTGCGACGGGTGGGGGGATTTCATCCGATACTGAGTTCAGAAATGCGATGACATCATCCGCGTCAGTTTTGCCGTTGCCAATCTTATCGAAGTCAATCTTGTAAATAAGTTTATCGTCACGGCGAGCGAGATTTGCCGCGAATTGCGATATCATAGGCTCGACATAAGCATCTGCGGCTTTCCAGTCAATCGTAACGGTACCATCGGATGCAATCCTTGCGCAACGGATGCGTTTCTTATGGTCAACCTCTGGCAATTTGCCAGATACGCTTGCGGTCTCAGGCAGAATGATAAAGCTGCCACTGACAACACTTCCCTCAGGAGGTGGTACGGCAAACTCCTTAGGTGGCTCAAAATACTCTATTAGCATCGCGTTGGGTGAGAAAAAGACTTGATTGCAGCGTTGCCACCATTCCTCAAGCGTTGCTGTAACATTCTCTGGTATTGGCTTTGTGCTGTTTCGCTTCAGGAACGATACAATCTCGTCGAGCTTTATTCCAGCCTCTGATGCGCGATATATTGATTCAAGCGAAGTTGAAAAAACAAGGCTCTCTTGGTCAGAAACAAGGTCTGCGAATGTTCCCAACATGTGCAACGATTCAGGGGTGGCATTCTTGCGATAGACAACAACCTCGAAATTGGGCTGAACAACCAGACATGCTGATGATGTGGTTCCGGCTTCAGGTTCTGGCGAAAGTCCAAGGCAGTAACGACCTGCGGGTGTAAGCGTGAACCATTTTCTGTCGGTGCTGATTGCAGCGACACCGATAGTTGAAAGCACAAGCAAAAAGCTTGATACAAGATCGCCTTCGACTCTGTGCCAATTACAGGCGCGTGGCATTCCATCGTGAAGATCGTTGCCGTCTTGGGTGAAAATGCCCCTATATGCGATCTTATTGCGATCGGCTTCATCGTCTGCAATTGACTTAACAAGGATGTCTGGTTTACGGGTTCTTGTGTACGATATAAAATCAGAGACAGAATACCATCTGTCAACCTTACAAAATACACTGAGTATCTCTGTAATAGAACGGCGTGCATTTCTAATGCGTTGGCTGTCGGGGACATCTGATTGCCCAGGACTTGGGCCGCCCTTGAGCAACAGCGTAGGCGAAAAAGTAAGTTCATTCATCCCCGAAAGTCGCAACCAAGCCTCGAACAGCTCTTGAATACGCGCGTGCAACGGCAACGAGAAGAAGGCATCAGCCTTTTCACATACCTTAAGTTCCTTGCTGCTTAGAGATGTAAGGTGAGTCTCCAACGCAAGCCAATAAAGCAAGTTGTAATACTGCTGGCTGACCTTTGTATCCCGTTCTTCTGTTATCCCGTTTAACACCTCAGCAAGCTTGTTTAGAAACCTAATGCCAGGCGAACCGTCAGTCAATACCTTAGGGGCTTTCTGACGCACCATCTGAAGCAGACGAACGATGTCCATTAAGAATTTTTGAACATTTAGCTGCGGGTTCGGCTCGGGCTTTTCGTCAGGTTCAGGTAAAGGTTCTGGGGTAGGTACAAATTCGTATCCGCTGCCTGAACCTTTCTTTGCATCGGCTTTTGCCTTGGTCTGTACGCAGAGACCAACCCTTTCAAGCTCTTTCAGCAAGTCAAGATTGCCATTGCTGGCGGTAACAGGCTTATCAGATGAAGATGGTACAATATCGCAATAGGAAAGGTATAAAGAACGGGCATCATCTGAAAGCGAGTCAATCAAGCCTGCAAGTCTTGGTATAACATCGCCTGCCTGCTTTATCTGAGCAAGAATGTCGGCTTTGTTGCCGGTAGCACCGTATCCAAGGTTGATCGAAAGGGTTTTGAGCAAACCAGTGGATAGGGAGGAGGGATCGAATGTTTTCTTGCGTTTCTCTCTTGCCATGTGTCGCCGGTTTCCTCAGTTGACCTGCCGTTTGCCCATGCTCGAGATTGAGCGAGGGAAATAGTTCTTGCGCCGCAGAATCTCTTCGAGCCTAATGCCGTCCTCTTGCGAAGCGGCAATAAGCTCTTCATTCAATCGAACCAGCTTGATGCCCTCATTCTTGGCGAGAGCCTCAATTTCTTTGATCATCATCGGTTCTTTGACCAAAAACGCCGACAGACCTTTATGTAGCTTCATTAAGGTCCCTTTCGTTTAGAATTCGATACTTATAACCCTGCTCGGTCAAGAACAATTGCCTCTTAGCAGCGAACTCCATCTCATCAGAGTTACGCGTAATAAGAGTGTAAAAATGAGCCATAGAGCAATCAGACTTGGGTCGCAAAATGCGACCGAGCCTCTGGGCTTCCTCCTGTCGCGAGCCAAAGGAACCAGAGACCTGCACGAGCACATTGGCATCAGGAAGGTCAATGGCAAAGTTGCCGACCTTCGAGACAATAAGCAATTTTATCTCGCCCGTGCGAAAGGCTTCGTATAG
The DNA here is from genome assembly GCA_964571525.1 of uncultured Planctomycetota bacterium. Lineage (GTDB taxonomy): Bacteria > Planctomycetota > B143-G9 > B143-G9 > B143-G9 > CAZNBY01. The sequence goes on along the minus strand of CAZNBY010000002.1, from coordinate 243,279 downwards.
CTTTTCGCGCTCACGGGACGGTGTTCTGCCGGTAATGAGCGGGGCGTTCAGGGTCGTGCATATCTTTGTCAATTGGTCGAGATATTGACCGATGACAAGCACATTGTCGCCTTCATGCCGAGAGATAAGAGTTTGCAGCAGTTCCATCTTATTCGGATTCTCTGCTGCAATACGATAGCGTGAACGCGGCGCCGCAACTGCATATTCTACTCGTTTTTCGTCTTCAAGCGTTATACGAATTTCGACACATTCTGCCTTAGCAATCCAACCCTGCTTCTCAAGCTCCTTCCAGGGCATATCGAAGCGCTTTGGGCCGATAAGAGAGAACACATCATCCTCACGGCCATCCTCGCGCACAAGGGTTGCTGTAAGACCAAGCCGCCTCTTGCTCTGAATCTCTGCCGTGATGCGGAATATCGGGGCGGGCAGCAGGTGTACCTCGTCGTATATTATCAAACCCCAGTTCTGCGAGTTGAATATCTTGAAGTGGGGAAAAGGTTCTATCTTGCTTGGCCGATATGCAATCATCTGATATGTCGTTATTGTAACAGGCTTGATGTCCTTCGATAAGCCTGTGTACTCACCGATGTCATCGCTTGTCAAAGAGGTTCGGTTTGTGAGCTCTCGCACCCATTGCTTGACAGCAGAGATCGAAGTTGAAAGTATCAATGTCTTGCACTGGAGTTTCGCCATTATTCCAAGCCCAACAATTGTCTTTCCAGCACCGCAAGGCAAAACTACTACACCGCCACCACCACCGGCAAGAAAGTTGGCGACCGAGCTTTCCTGATATACTCTTAGTGCAAAAGGAGAGCCTGATTCGGTAGTTGATCGCAACGACTGGGGCAGGGGATCGCCTTCTTCGTAACCAGCCTTGTCATCCACAGGCCAGCCTATTTTGATCAAAGCTTGCTTTACATGGCCTCGTAATTCAGTCGGCACAACGACCTTGTTGTCGTTGATAAACCTTTTGAAGTAAGGGCTTACACGAGGGTGATTTGATAGCTCTTGAAGCAGCAGAGAGTCTTCGCATTCAAGCACAAGCTCTTCATCTTCAAGGTGAAGCGACAATACGCCGTATCTGCCAGCGAAGTCGAGTATGTCCTTTTCGACATTTTCTGGCAATTCATATCGGGAGTATCTGCGAAGAGAAGCAATAATGGAGTTCGGACCGTGCCCCAGTGCGGCGGCGTTCCAAAGGGAAATCGGAGTTATGCGATAGGTGTGGATGTGCTCGGGGCTTTTGCTCAGTTCTGCAAAGACCGACAGTGCATCACGAGCCTCCTCGTAAAGCGGGTTGTTGACCTCAAGCAGTATTGACCTGTCGCTTTGAACGACGGCTGGTTTTTCCATTTTCAAACCTTCAATATGTATGACTCTAATTTACTCGAAATATGGTGCTAATCAATCGAACGGCGGGGTTCAGATGTCGCGGCTTGAACTCGAACACCATGCGAGGTGGCTTAGTAACGCCGTTAGCGAGCGATGGCAGTATAGAAAAGTCTATCAGACCTTGACCGACTGGAAGGTGTATATCCTCCCTTAGGTCGTTGTCGTGAAGGTGGATGATGAGCAACCGTTCACCATAGAATGAAGCCCATTCCATCGGTGAGAGCTTTGAGAACACATGGCAATGCCCGATATCGAGACAGTAACCGTATATTGAGTCACTTTCCTTTGATATCCGTTCAAACAGGATCGTGTCAATCTCCCATGTGTTTTCGAGCGCAATCTTAACACCCAACTGTGTGGCGGTAGTACAGATACAATGGAACTCGGGTAAAAAGTATGCAAGCCACTTTTCCGTTGGCTTTGTTTGAAGCAGCGGCGAATGCCCACTGTGAAGCACAGCGACCTTTGCACCACATAGAGATGCGGCGTGCAAACCACGCCTGATAAGATGGGCGCTTATTCTACGGATTTCTGATGTTCTGCTACCGAGATTAAGGCCGTGAAAGGGAAGGTGAAAAGAAGGCTCGAGCCCCAGTAGCCTGTATTGGTTCCCAAGCATTCTCCAAAACGAATCCGGCTTGCTTAGCAGCAATTCGTCGTTATCGAGAATGATATCAGGATGCAACCCCATGTTAAAAAGCGTGGGCTGTATAAGGGTTGCTGTGTCTGCGTCTATCTGGGAAGCAAGTGGAAAGCTAAGTCGAAAAGCGGTATGAAGCATGAATGTGAATATAAGCGATTTCGGACAGGCTCAAGAAATAAGGCGAAGAATGACTAAAAGCGACCGGGAGCGTCACCAGAACTGGGGAGAGATGTGGCCTCTGCCTTCGCCTTTGGTGGTGGGGTTCTTCGCGGGATTACTGCTCCATTATCACTTGGATATAGGTGTATCAACACGCTGACTGAGTTCTTGCTCTCAATTAAAACAGGAAAGACTCTGTTGTCTGAACCGAAATAGAGATGCTTTGCAACCGTTGGGTCAAGATTGCCAGACTTCAAGTTTTCATCGTTGATGTTATACTTCACCGCGTCCTTATGGGTCTCAAAGACCACTGACAGAAGCTCTTTTCCCAAAAGAAAGCGCATGAAGTTCGCTCGGTAGATTTGGTCGGCAAGCTCATCGGATTTGCTTATAGATTCGAAAGCGACTTCATTAAACAGGTTCACGGTTCGCCATTCAGGTGCTCCAGACGCATTGTTAAGCAGGTACTTATCGTCGGCAGAAAGCGCGATACGAAGAGTCTCGACTATCTTATATGCGGAGGCGCGATTGCGGGACATCTCGGCCTCAAGGCCGAGAAATAGGTTCTCTACATTCCCGAAGACACGGCGTAGGCGCGGTGGAACAGCCTGTTTGTGCTCAAAGAAAGATGCCCAAAGTGGCAGGGTGGAGAAAACGCCGATGACCTGCGACGCCTGCAAAGGGCTGTCGTTGAAAGCTTTTTCAAGACCTTTTGCTGCTTCGACAAGAATGTCGGCATTGCCGATTATCTCAGAATGGTAGCGCAACTTGCGCGCGACGATATGCGTTGCGGTTATGGCAAGGGTCATGCGGATGTTCTGAGGAATAGCGTTTAGCTTATCGGATATCTCTGCCTTCGCTTGCCCGTCAATCATGGCACGCCATGCAAGGTAAATCTGTTGCGCATTTCGGGGGTTATCGCCTTCGAACAGCGAGTTAGCATCAGATAAAGGGCCAGAAGCCCAATCAAGCTTCAGTGTTTCGCCATTGCGGTACCCGTTGAAGGATTCCTCAATCTGAGCGACAAGCTCATCAACCTTTTCGCGGTATAATCTTGCAGAATTTTGTGATATGATGCCATTGCAGTCAGCAGCGACCTTTTCAAGTGCCAAGACTGCGTCAATTGGCTTGCTATCAGGCTTGATTGCCTCGATGCCGCGCTTTTCGGCGCTTTCGCAAGACTTTTTATATGCGCCATCAAGATCTGGAAAACGCCCTTGTTTCTTCAGATCAGTGTAAGAACCGTAATACTGAGAAAGATATGTTACAAGCTCCTTCTGGCTTTCGCGGATCGCGGTGGGCGATTGTGTTGTGTCTATTGATGCGGCGAGAAGAGCTTCGATCTTTGCGCTGTCTCCTGTCGGATCTGCGGCGGTGAGCAGAACCCAGAAAGCAGCAGTCAGTACAACGAGTATAGCTGCGGCAACTGGCCAGAGGCGCAAAATTCCGACGGAGGTGGGTTTCTTTGTGGATGGCAAACGGAAACTCTCGAGCGAGGTGGGAATGGCAATGGAGCGCTTTGGCCATTCCTTCTTAAGAACCGAATCAAGCTGTTTTAACGATTCGAGTTCAATGCGCGCCTTATCGTCAAGATTCTCGGGGATATCGCTGTCAAGCTCATATCCATCTTCGATCATCTGTTCGAGAATATCTTTATTGTTTTTATTTACCATAATATCTACTCTTCATACGGAACGAAGCCGTCATGCGTTTCATTTTTAGCCGCTATTTCGACTGAAAGCAAGGCAGCAAGCGCTTTGCGCGCACGGTGAAGGCGAACCCGCACCTTGGCGGGAGGCATGTCAAGTATCTTTGCTATCGCCTCGGGGTACAGGTCGGATCTGTATCTTAGCTCAAGCAAAGTCCGCGCGCTCATAGGCATGGTGTCAACAATTCGCCAAATGTCTTGAAGCTCAATGTGGCGTTCATGTTCAACAGCAGCTTCATCAACCGGTGGAAGCTTCTCCTCAATCCAGTCAAAGTCATCCCAGTTGATTGTTATCTTGCGCTTTCTAAGCTCATCCATGCATATATTGAAGGTGATTTTATGAATAAATGCGGGGAAGCTGCGGTTGGTCTCGATTTTGGCTCTCAGCTTCAGTAATCGTATGAAAGCCTCTTGAACCATGTCTGCGGCAAGATCAGGGCATCTCATTATGTTGTAACACAAGGCGTAAAGTCTCGTGCGATAGCGACGCACTATCTCATTGCCGGCCTCGTTGTCGCCATCGCGAAACTTGGCTAATACTATTGACTCGTCAAGTTGTTCGTAATCATCCATCATATCGAGAAGCCCTTTTGAGTTGAGGATAATCAGCATACTCAACCCACTCTAATGTTAGCCCCTTCGCCGGAGCAAGTGGTGGAAGAAGCTCGCGTTCGCCACTTGAAAGAAAATATTGTACGCGCTTCGCGTCAAATTTCCCTCTTCCAGCTTCTGCCACACATCCTGCAATTGCTCGTACAAGGTTGTAAAGAAAGCCATCTGCACATACTCTTATAGCGAACACTTCTTGAATCTTAGTTACCGTAGCGTATTCGATGGTTCTCACACAGTTTTCCATTCGACCTGCTTCAGTTGTGAATGCTCGATAATCCCGTCTGCCTACAAATGCCGATGCAACCTCGGCCATAGTATCAAGCGTAAGCTGGTGAGGATAAAACCACACAAAGTCGTTTGTAAGAACAGGCCTTACATCAGCACTGTATATTGCGTAAGAGTACTCCTTTCGCTTAGCAGTGTATCTTGCATGAAAATCCGCCGCAACCTCTATGATTTCGAGCACAGCGATATCAACTGGTAAGTTCGCATTCAAGGCGTTTCGAACTGAGCATGGCGGGTAACGGTTTGGCGCGTCGAAGGAAAACACCTGTCCCCTTGCATGAACTCCCGCATCTGTCCTACCGGAGCCTGCAATTCTGACATGAGTGCCGAATAACGAAAACAACGCTTGCTCGATCTTCTCTTGTACGGATACACCGTTCGGTTGTATTTGCCAACCGCAGTAATTCGAACCCTTGTATTCTACCACTCCGGCATATCGCTTAAGGTCTTCGATCATCTGCACACTTATATATTTGAGATGTAATTTTCGTGACGATAGTAGAAAGGTGTGCGCTGCGCAGCGTCAGAGATCTCTTTCGCATACATGCCATTAGGAGAATAGATACGAAGTTTTGCAGCGAACTCTGGCATATATGGGAACAGCACATCAACAGACACTTCCTTTGTCTCGTGAAGGGCCGGGTCATAGACTCGCAACCTTTGGTCCTTGAATACAACGGGATTAACTGGCCGCGTGTCATGGCTCGTCATGTCTATTTTGAAGGGGATTTCCTTCAGCTCCATTGGTAGCTTCTGCCTGAGTGATACAATATAGCTTGCCTCGGTGGTCGGTTCGATGCCTGAGGAGGGTGAGATATCTTCCGTCGGCTTTATGTCTCTCTCAAACACCCTTTTAAGCTGTATCTTCCTTTCGTATATTCCTGACCATGCAATCGACAAGCGAGCTTTGTCCGAGTTGTCGCTTTGTCGCCATCCCTTCACGATACTTGCAAGTGAATGGTCGTCGAGAGCAAGATAATCCAACATGGAATCGCGCGGGTCGCCGTTGAGTATGTGTCGAATAGTATCTGTGAATATCTCTGATAACTGCAAATCAATACCCCGCACTGTGCGGTGATAGTACACATTGTTGTACAGATACCATCTGCTTCGCAAGAACATCTCAAGGGCCGACATGCCGGATGAATGAAACGCCATGCCTCCTTTTGTGAAAAAGGTGTAAAAGAGAAGGCGTTCCATGTCAATCAAGCGAGGTGAGATACCGCAGAAATAGGCGTCGCGAAGCGTGTAGTCAATGTTATCTACGGTGAAAATACCGCAGAAAAGGGGCTGAAGCCAACGCACCCATTGAGGAGTGTCTGTCTCTTCGTCTTTCGTCGCGGGTTTCTTAATCAGAAAAGCGATATTCCTCGGTTCAATTACCTCATTTGGCTCAAGCATACCTGAAGGCGAGCGCTTCAATTTACTGATGATACTTCCCAATTCCTCGATAATTATCTTGTGTGATATGTCCTCATGCGTGATGCCGAAGTAGCTCAGATATTGGTCATCGAAAAAGTGGCACAATGGCCCGTGCCCCAGATCATGGGTGAGACCTGCAACTCGTAGTGTTTCTTCGACACACGGAAGCGACGGGCAGTATTCGCCTTCCGCCGCAAGCGAGTTCGCGAGCGAGGAATAAAGAGTCTTACCGAATAACCCCGCGCAGTGCATTACACCAAGCGAATGAGTGAAGCGGCTATGTTCAGCGCCCGGGTACACCCACATCGCATTTTGAAGCTGGTGTATGCGACGCATCCTTTGCACCCAAGAGGAGTCTATCAGGTCGCGTTCGGTTGTTTCGCCCCGGTGTTTGGAATCGGCAAGGGGGTATGTAATGGGAATATACCGGTGCACAGGATCGGCGATAAGGTTAACGCCGTGAAAGAAGTCGGGGGTGCCGAAAAACGACCCTGTCATTTCGTCCGCCTTCCAATCGGAAAGATGTAATAGGGAGAGTACTTTGCGTCAAGCTGAAGCACAGAGCTTACACGAGCATCATCATAAGCGCCGACTCCACAGGTTGCAAGGCCAAGCACCTCGCAGATCATGTAGACATTTTGGCCGTAGTGCCCGCAATCAAGCGCGGCGTAACGCTTTGCACGGCTGTGGTAGCGCTTTTCTATGACCTCTTCTTCGACTGCAAAAATCAGCGAAAGCGGAGCTGCGGCGACGAATCCTTGTTTAAGGCAAGCCGCAAAGAGCGCTTCGTTGCGATTGCCTTCGAATACAGGCTCAAGGCGGTGGCATTTGAAGTCATATTTGTAAAGACCTTCTTTCAGGCCGGTTACATTAGAGACAAGAATGAATACGGTTATGGCGTGAAGCCCACCTGCCGATGGTGCGGCGCGATTAAATAGAAACTCACCTGTCAATCCACATGTGTAGGTAAGTATGTCGGAAAGCTCCTGAATTGATATCGCGCTATCGAGGAAGTGACGGCGGCTACGCCGCTCGTGAATGAGTTGAAAGTAATCTTTTGTGCATTTCTGTGTAGGTTTTGGTAGTTCGATGTTCATATACTCCTCATTTGCTAACCGAGAAATACTTCTTTTCGATATCCAGAAGGTAGCCCTTCCAGTGCGTCATACCACTGCCGAAGCTGCCGATTTCGCCCGAGGCCCTGATCACCCTATGGCAGGGTAACACGATTGGGAAGGGATTCTTTGACAAGGCATTTCCAACAGCGCGAGCGGCTCGGGGGTAACCAGCCTTTGTCGCCATTTGCCCGTATGACAGCCGTTCCCCCGCTTGTGTTTCAGAAAGCACCAAAATCACTCGCTGCTCAAACTGAGTCAGCTTTCCGAGCACGGAATAATCGAACTTTATCGAGTTCAGAGCATCTTCTTTGCCCGTCAACAGGGCGAAAATTACATTTGCTGACCTTATACCTTTGGCAGAATCGAGAAGGACCGGTTCGCCTTCAACATCGTCGTGAGGTTCGAACGAGAGCATCGCACCAATTAGCAATCCGTCCTTTTCATCAACAAAAATACGGTGTTCACCGATTGCAATAACTTCACGAAGCATAGATATCACCCAACTCCTGCAGCTTACAGAGTTTCGCATAGGCTCCACCAAGCTCATAAAGCTCAGAATGGGTCCCAGTCTCGATTATTCGGCCTGCATCAAACACAACAATCTTGTCAGCCTTTCGAATAGTTGAGAGTCTATGGGCAATAATCACCGTTGTACGACCCTGCATCAGCCTTTCGAGTGCCATTTGAACAGCCTTTTCAGACTCTGAATCAAGGGCAGAAGTGGCTTCGTCAAGAAGTAACAGAGGCGCGTTCTTAAGCATTGCCCGTGCCATTGTGAGCCTTTGCCTCTGCCCACCCGAAAGGTTCGATCCCCGTTCGCCGATGTTGTAGTCCATCCCTTGTTCAAAAGTGTTTGCAAATTCAGTAACAAACGCCGCTTCTGCGGCTGATAGAACCTCTTCACGAGATGCTGTTGGCCTGCCGAACAGGATATTGTTGTAGATTGTATCGTTGAACAAGATGCTTTCTTGCGTTACAAGTGCGAGATTATCTACAAGCGAAGAAAGTCGGATGCTCCTTATGTTCACCCCGTCGAATTCGATTACCCCCTCATTTGTCTCGTAAAAGCGCCCAATAAGGTTGAATATTGTTGTCTTGCCAGAACCACTTCGACCAACAAGTGCGACGGTTTTGCCGGCAGGAATGTATAGGTTGATATCGTGAAGCACATTCTCTGCGACATACGAGAAATTCACATTCTTGAACTCGATGCCTTTCTTTATACCATGCAACTCGACTGCATCGGGAGCGTCAACGATCTCGCTCTTAAGATTCAAGATCTCTTCAATACGGGTCATCGCCGCGAAGGACTCCTGAATCGAGTTATGGCTCTTCGATAGCGACTTGATGTTCATGTATGCAGGTGAAAGAAGGAATATGAAGGGAACAAGAGTCTTCAGCGTCATGTCGAGCATGCCCTGGAGCGTGTAATATGTGCCCACAAAAATCATAAGCAGGATCAGCAGATAGGTAATTCCCTCCATCAATCCAGAATTCAGGGAAAAAGCCCGCGCTGCTCTAAGCATCGCCTTTAGATAATTGCCCGCGACACGCTTAAAGCGCTCGCGAGACACATTTTCGAGCTTAAATGCCTTTATGATCTTAATTGAGTCAACCAACTCGCGAAGAGTCTCGGTAAGTTCACCCAACCAGATGAGGCTCTCCTCAGACGCGATTAGGATTTTTTTGCTCGCGCGCCGCACAAGATAGACAATGAGAGGAATGCCAATCAACATCAGCATCGAAAGCTTCCACGAAAGGAAGAACAAGTAGGGCACTATTATCAGAAGAGAGGCGATCGGCGCGATTATTTCTCCCCAAAAAGTCTCGAATGCTCGTTCAGCTTTCAGTGTATCGTTTGTTGCGCGGGATAGTATATCGCCGGACTTTCGCCCGTCGAAGTAGCGCATCGAAAGGGAAAGAAGCTGATCGCAGATCTGCCTTCTTAGGTCAATCGAGATGCGGAATGTGATGTATTTCTTGAGAAATATCTTCAGCCACTCGAAGATGAATAGCCCAAGTATCGCCAGTGAACCGAGCTTTATCAAACGCGAAAGCGCGGTCATAGCATCCTGCTTCTGCGTATCTGTCATTGAGTTGACAGTTTCAATATCCCTCGGGATGACCGATGCGAGATCATTTAGCAATTTTGCGAAGAGGACAATGCAGGCAGAAAGACAAAATGTGGATACAAGGAAGAACAGGATCAGATATCCGTAGTTCCTGCTGTAATGGATGATGAAGTCGAGTCTGAATTTACTCTTCACTGTTTGTCCGTATATGCTCGTTGAAACGCTTCGAACACAGCTTCTGGCATCACAAGCTCCATACACCGTGGGGGAATTGTATCACATTTTCTGCTGTAACATTCGAGACATGGCAATGTCGCCCGAACGAAGAACTCCTCTTGACCGAATGGAGCAATGCGGGAAGGGGATGTCGGCCCGAAAATCGAGACAGTCGGTTTGCCCAAAGCTGCCGAGATGTGCATCGGCCCACTGTCGTTAGTTACAAGCAGTGACGATAAAGAAATTGCCGCAACAAGCTCTTTCAGGTTTGTCTTTCCGCAAAGGTTTAACGCCTCTCCATCTGGCAGAGTATTGACGATCTGATCGCCCAATAGAGCTTCACCTTGCGAGCCTATTGCTGCGATTTTCAAGCCGTATTCCCGATTTATCATCTGCGCAAGACTGCAAAAATGGGCGATTGGCCAAATCTTTGTGGGCCATCTTGCGCCTGCGGCAAATGTGACAAACGGAGTATCGCCTGTCAATTTCTTAATGGAACTCTCTGCTTCACCATCCACTTTAAGATCAAAGGTAATAGGCAGGGATGGGTCCGCGCCCATAAATTGGGCTCCGCGCAGATACAGCGCGATGGCGTGTTCTGTCTTGCGGTTGGATTTTACTGTGTGAGTGTAAAACATTGGCGCAGACTCACGCGCATCCGAGAAACCCACACGCACCTTTGCGCCAGTGAACCATGTGGCAATAGCGCTACGGGCAAGCCCCTGCAGATCAAGCACGGCATCGTAACCGCCCGCGCGCAATGTGCGACGAAGTTCCTTTGCCGCTGCAATGAAGCTAACCAGTCCTTTCTTCATTTTAGTTCGGGGAAACTCGATAATCGAATCTATACAGGGATGACCGTCAACAATAGGGCGAAAAATATCGGCGACAAGAAAGGAGATATGGCGATCGGGAAAGGTGCGTTTTAGCGCGGTTACCGCGCATAAGCTACCGACGATATCACCGAGAGATGTCGGCTTGACAATAAGCAGCTTGTTGTAGTTTGTTATGCCCGAGAAGGAAGCGGGTCTATTCACTGTGCCTGTCCAATGCGCGGATTAGATTCAAATACGATGTCTTTTTTGGAAGGTCGGAAGGATACACCTTCCATTCCTTTAATGCGCGAAGTCTTGTCATGTCAGCGACCGAGGCGATCATATTCTTCATTTGCTCGCTCGTCATGCCTCTTGCGGTGCAGTATGCTGAAAGCATCCTCATGCGATGTGTAGGCGCGATCGAATGATGGAAAACGAAGTTGGCTCCCACAAGGTCTTCTAATTGGCGTTGTTCAAACAGCGCAGACTCAATTTGATAGTTAGGGCCAACAATGATCTTTGCTTCGACAGAGTCAGACTTATCCTTAACCAATATCTGCTTGGGATGCTCTATTCCTGCTGTTACACCCTTGGAATGAATGGCTGCGATAGCCTTGCCGATTGCGATGAATGTGCGGCTTACTGATTGAAATGGCCTGTCAGCAATTGTCGCAACAAGCTCAGGAACAGAAATACAATCGCGCTCAACAATCATCGCAAGTAGTGTTTCATGGCGTTGAAAAACCCCGCCCCGCTCAATGTAAGCATAGGCGGGAACAATCGGAAGTTGGAGCGATTTAAGCGATAGTATTCCCCGAAAAGCCCTGCATGGTGCAGCACCTTTCTTAGAGAACATGTTTTTAAGGCTCGGTTTGAACACACCGATGTAAAGCTGGCAACGAACATCGCCGTATAAGACGACCTCATGACCAGCGCCTAAAAATTTAGTGTCATCTGCACTCTGCGAAGACAGTGCCACCGCGGCACGGTCAACGAGCTTTGGTATGCCTTCCTCTGATTTGGCTATATAGCTCCATCCCTTGTATGTGCCTGTAACGAAGCCGAGCTTCGATGCAACCGTGTTTAGGGATGAAGACGAATCGAGCGGCATCTATTGGCCTCCCGAGTCGGGGTTGTTCTGATAATCTTGGCGAAGTAGCTGTTCTAAAACGCCTATTATACAGTTCGGCGTTATCTTGTCGCGACAAATGTAGTTTTTTTTGCATTCGCGCTGTTTGCATGGTCTGCAAGGGACATCGGCTGTCAACCATGCGACCTGCGGACCGAGCGGTGCTGTCCTCAACGGGTCAGTAGAAAGGAAAAGGCCGATTGTCGGAATACCGGTCAGCGCGGCCAAATGCATTAATCCAGAGTCGTTCCCGACGAAAGCCCGTGCGTGCTGCAATATCAGAGCAGCAACAGAAACCGAAGTTTGGCCGCAAATCGAGTGCGCACAACCTTCGGCTTTCGCAGCTATTTCATCACTTATCGTTGCATCTCCTTTTGAACCTAAAAGAAGTACCTTTACGCCATACGCCCGATTCATTGCGATCGCCGTTTCGACATACCTGTTCACACTCCACTGTTTCGACGGGCCGAAGGCAGAGCCTGCACACAGCACTATGTAATCGTCAAGACTATATTGTTCGACAAGCTCCCTGTGTTCGGCTTCGGATTCGGGGGAGAATTTCAGATGAAATTTTGCAAGTGATGGCATAGAGCGTTCATCAGCAACTGGGTAGGCGAATGCGTTGCGAAACAAGTTTGCATAGTACACGGTTATGTGTTCGTTCTTCTCCCACTCGGGAAGCCTAACGGGGGTATCGAGCAAGGGAGAACGGCAATCCCGCTTGTATCCGACGATGTTATCTGGAGCAATCAATCTCATCTCGACAGCGCTGCCAAGCGAATTGGGCAACAGCACACCAAAATCGAATCGCTTGCCTCCGACTCTCTTTGCCGACTTCAACCGCGCGATGCTGCCACGAATCCCTTTTGCGGAGGGCAGGGCGTATGTAGTTTCGAAAAAAGGCACTAACTCAAGCAACTGGGCAACCGAGGTTCTTCCGATAGCCGAAAGAGCAATATCAGGCCGTGCAACAGAAAGCTCACGAATCGCATACAGCGACATTACACAGTCGCCAAGCCAATTCGGCATGCGAATCAATGCGTTTGCCTGTTGTGCGGGAGTTCTTGACATCAATACTCCAATAGCGCAAGCCGCAGCGCGTTCAATGCGGCGTTTGCGAAGTAAACCCTGTTCATCGTACGGTTGCCAAAATAAGACTTCTGGGTGATGGTTGTTTTATTCTGCGAAGCAACGCCGATGAATACAAGACCAACCGGTTTTGCCTTTGAACCACCGTCTGGTCCAGCTATGCCTGTTGTTGAAACGACAATATCGGCATTCAGGTTACACCTTCCGCTTTCAGCAAGCTCTCCAGCCACCTGTTCACTAACTGCACCATAAGAAACAAGAGAGGCAACATTAACGCCAAGGTGCCCTTTCAGGTCATTCGAATACGGCACATAGCCTCCACGAAAGACCTTAGAGCTTCCCGGAACATCTGTCAGTAGCTTGGCGACGAGTCCGCCTGTACAAGATTCGACAGTGCCAACCGTCAGCTTCTTATGCACGGCAGTCGCCAGCACCACACTTGCGAGGGAATCTTCCTCCGCACCGAAAAGTGCATCGCCATATTTCTCCCTCAATCGAGATGCAATATGCTCGCGCCATCTATCTACATCCTGAGCATTCCCATAAACCCAGACGGTTATAACTCCACCATCTGCGTTAATCGCAAATTCAAGCCCTGTCTCCTCTCGAAGCGATGGTAGAGATTCACCTAAGACTGCCTCAGGAAGACCGAAAAATCTATAAGCAACCCGACTTCCAGCGGTTTTAGATGAGGATAAGATTGGCAGTATGTGGTCGGCAAGCATAGCGCGCATCTCTGCCGGTACACCGGGGAGGCAGAAGACAGTACAATCACCAAGCCTTGCCTCCATACCCGGCGCAGACCCAATGGGATTGGGAATCACCGTTGCGCCTTTTGGAAGCGTCGCCTGTTTACGGTTGAGCTCAAACAAGTGCTCCATTTTGCGGGAGGTAAGCCTATTGCGGATGTGCGATAGAGCATGAGCATCTTCAACAAGTTCAACGCCAAGCGCACTTGCCAACGCCTCGCGAGTAAGATCGTCGAAGGTTGGCCCAAGTCCGCCCGTTGAGATTACTATGTCGTTCTTCTGCGCTAATCTGGCAAATGTCTCTGCAATCTCGATCAGTTCGTCGTCAACCTCATATATGCATGAAACCTTTATACCGATACCCTTCAGCGTTGCGCATATGTGCGCGCTGTTAGTGTCTATTGTCCTACCGGTAACAAGCTCGCTTCCAATTGCCAAAATCGCTGCTTTCAACTATGCCTCCTTTGGTTCATAGAAGAACAATTGCGATATGCCCAAGCGATGCACACGGTAGTTTGTCATATCAGGTATTGCAGGGGGGCGCGAGCGTTCATGGCCACGCAACACTAACAGACCATCATCCGAGCATAGAGAGGCAAGGCAGTCGAACAGCAGAGCGAACCTTGATGAGGGATTATCGAAATCCTGAAAAGGTGGGTCAGCGAATATTATGTCAAAGCGTTCGTTTGCTTCAATCAACGCACGACAAACGGTTACGGCATCACCACACTTGACAGTTATCTGCGAATCAAAACCAACAGTGTTGACATTCGACTGCGCAACAGCGCATACAGAGCGCGATTTGTCTATTGCTACCGACAACAGAGCCCCACGCGATACCGCCTCTATCGAAAACCCACCTGTGCCCGCGTAGATATCCAGCACGCGGGATTCACACAATCGAGGTGTGAGTATCGAGAACAGCGATTCCTTCACGCGGTCGGTGAGGGGGCGTGTCTCCTTGCCGGAGGTGCCCTTCAGCTTTCTGCCTTTTGCTATGCCTGCTATTACTCTCATGTTCGCTCCGTCGGCCATTATATTCGCTTTGCGCCGAATGCACTTCAGTCTAATTGTGTCATTTTAACATACTGATCGTTGACAATTGGCAGAAATCCAATATCATACGCACTAACAGAATTGACAAGCGTAAATGTGTGTCATCTCGACATACTGAGCGTAGCTTGCACTTTGTTATCGTGGAGAGTTATGTACGACGAAAATAAGGCAAAACCAGCCTATCAGCCCGTCTCCGATGCCGTTGACGAGCGAGAAATGAAAGGCGCTGAACTTCTCGCTGGCCTTGCGCATACCGTACAGACTCCGCTTCAGTCAATTATCCTCAACACCGAGATGCTGCTTGAGCTTCTGCGGCAGGTTGAAAATCCCCGTGTACGCGACAAAGGCGTGCGGATACTCTCACGCATTCACCGTGAAACCTCATCTCTCAAGACTCTCCTGACCGACTTCCTTGCACTCGCCCGAATGACCGCAGGCAAAAAACTGCCAACCGACATCAACCTGCTTATCCGCGAGGTCGTCGAGTTCATTCGCAATGAATGCATGCAGCGTAATGTCGAAATCTTTCTCAACCTCGACAAGTCGGTATATCCCGTTCTGATTGACCGCCAATTGATGTCGCATGCGCTGTTGAATCTTATAAAGAACGCGGCAGAGGCGATTGTCAGTAACGGTGTAATCGAGATTTCAACCTGCGAAGTTGGCAACATGCTCGAAATCTCAATTTCAGACGACGGGCAGGGGATTTCGCCCGCAGATTTAGAGCATGTGTTCGAGCCTTTTTACTCTACCAAGCCGGGCGGTACCGGACTTGGCCTTTCGATAGTAAAGCGCATTATAAATGTCCACGGCGGCATCGTGTTTGTTCAGCCGGGCAAAGAGACCGGCACCACATTTGTGATTCGCATTCCAAAGGGCAAATTCATCGGTGACCCGCCCGATCTTGCCCGCTCGGATTTCGATATCAGGGTGGAAGACATCCTGCAAAGCGGCTTTGCGCACGACGAGGAGACCCGTTAAATGACAACACCACTTTACGAAACGCAGGGAAAGCAGATGAACATACTCGTCGTTGACGACCACATCAGCGCGCTCGAGACCATATCGGATGTCATAGAGGACATGGGGCACCGTCCCCTTACAAATCTTTCTGCCGAAAATGCGTACACAATGCTTGTTTCCGAGAGCATTGACGCGGTTCTTACCGACCTTGTGCTGACTGGCGATAGTGGGCTGAAGCTGTTAGGTTATGTGCGGCGCAATTTGCCCGAAATACCCGTTATTGTGATGTCGGGGCACGGCACCGTTGAGACAGCGGTCGCCGCGCTGAAGGACGGTGCGCTCGACTTTCTTGTCAAACCACTCGACCTTACACGCTTACGCGCTGTGATAAATGTTGCTGTGCGTTTTCGAGAAATGACGCTCGAGAACATACGCCTATCGTCCAAGCTTCGTGAAAAGGACGCACTCGACCGAATAGTTGGTCGCTCTCAGCCCATCATGCGCGTTAAGCAGATGATCCGCCAAGTTGCAAATTCGCACGCAACGGTTTTGATAACCGGCGAGTCGGGCACGGGCAAGGAGCTTGCCGCAGAGTCAATTCACCTTCTTTCAAGCCGCGCTTCAAAGCCGATGGTCTCGATAAACAGCGCGACGCTATCATCCGAGCTTCTTGAAAGCGAGCTTTTTGGCCACGAACGAGGCTCTTTCACCGGCGCTGTGCGCACCAAGATAGGCCAGTTTGAGGTCGCCGACGGTGGTACGATATTCTTCGACGAGATCGGCGATATGCCCGCCTCTATTCAGGCGAAGCTGCTTCGCGTGCTCGAACGCAGAAACTTTGTGCGCGTTGGCGGAACAAAGACTATATCGGTTGATGTGCGCGTGATAACCGCAACAAACGCGGACCTTAAGAAGTCAATTGCTGAAGGCAAATTCCGCGAAGACCTGTTCTACCGACTCAATGTGATCTCTGTCGAAATGCCCCCGCTTCGCGACAGGCTCGATGACTTGCCGCTCCTCATCTCTCACTTTGTCAACGAACTTAACCGCCGTGATTCGCGCAACTGCTCGATAGACCCCGACGCACTGAACGCGCTTTTTGCCCACAATTGGCCGGGTAACATACGAGAGCTTAGAAACTGCCTTGAACGCGCGTTTCTTGTTGCGTCAGGCGACAGGATACTCCGTCGCGATCTGCCAGATGATATCTCTGCGCTCGAAAACTCATGCTCCCCACCCGCGCCGCACATGAACCCCTACGCCGCAAAGACCATGGAGCAGATCGAAAAAGAGGCCATACTGGCGACGCTCGAAGCGGTGGAGTGGAACAAGAGCAAGGCTGCGGCTCAGCTCGAAATCGGGCTTAAGACCCTGTACCGCAAGCTCGAAAAGTGGGGCATACACGAGTCCTCTTCCTCCAAGCATGAGCTTGAGGGCGACGAGATCGCGGACGAATAGCACCTCGCTTGCAGACAATTTGACTTCTGCGCCCGCCGCTTAGTGTCAGATTGACACTCAAGCAGCCCCTGTATCCACTTCCTGTCCGTACTCGCGTATTCTTCTGGCGGATTTTGCTTTAAGGAAACCCCGCCCCGCGGTGCTTTACTCATACTGCACAAGTATCTTGCGCACAAAATCGCCGAATATCCGTGCTTTGGCACTGAAATTGCCCGATAACCCGAACCGGAGGTTATATGGGCAAGATTATCGGCATTGACCTTGGCACAACCAACTCGGTCGTCAGCGTGATGGAAGGCGATTCGCCAGTCGTCATTCTAAATCCTGAAGGTTCGCGCACCACACCGTCGGTTGTAGCTTTTACAGACGATGGCAGATTGACCGGCGTAACCGCAAAGCGGCAGGCAATCACCAATCCAGAGCGCACGATATTCTCTATAAAGCGGTTCATGGGACGGCGGGGCTCTGAATGTAAGGGCGAAACCCGCATGGTTCCTTATCGCGTAAAGAGCGATGATGATCAGCTTGTTACGATCGAAGTTGACGGCAAGCAGTACTCGCCGCCCGAAATCTCGGCTATGGTGCTTCAGTACCTGCGCAGAGCCGCAGAGGACTATCTTGGCGAAAAAGTATCCGATGCCGTCATAACCGTGCCCGCATACTTTAACGACGCCCAACGGCAGGCCACAAAGGACGCCGGAACCATTGCCGGCCTGAATGTGCGCCGAATAATCAACGAGCCTACTGCCGCCGCGCTTGCCTATGGCCTCGATAAGAATAAAAAGTCCGCTCGCATTGCGGTCTTCGACCTCGGGGGCGGCACTTTTGATATCTCGATTCTCGAACTCGGTGATGGCGTGTTCGAAGTCCTTGCCACAAATGGCGATACACACCTCGGCGGCGACGACTACGATGAGGTTCTGATACACCACATTGCCGACGAGTTCAAAAAAGAGCACGGCATTGACCTTCGCAAAGACCGCACCGCGCTGCAGCGGATAAAAGAGGCCGCAGAACGCGCAAAGTGCGAGCTTTCCACAAAGATATCCACCGAGATTATCCAGCCCTTCATCTCATCAAACGACAAGGGGCCTATCAACCTAAACATGCGCATAACACGCGCAAAGTTCGAGGCTCTTACCGAAAAACTAACCGAACGCTGCCTCGAGCCTTGCCTTAACTGCTTGCGCGATGCCAACCTAACACCGTCGCAGGTTGACGAGGTCATACTTGTCGGCGGCTCAACCCGTATGCCTGCTGTTCAGGCTCTGGTAAAAGAGGTTTTCAAGCGCGAACCAAGCAAGGGCGTAAATCCCGACGAGGTCGTCGCGATGGGCGCTGCTATACAGGGCGGCATACTTGCGGGCGAGCTTAGCGACATACTTCTGTTGGATGTAACCCCCCTCACACTCGGTGTCGAGACGATGGGCGGCATAATGACGCCTGTAATCGAGCGCAACACCACAATCCCTGTTCGTCGCACCGAGATATTTTCAACCGCCGCCGACTACCAGATCGCGGTCGAGATACATGTGCTTCAGGGCGAGCGCAAGATGGCGCGTGACAACCGCACACTGGGGCAGTTCCAACTTGTCGAGATTCCACCCGCACCGCGTGGTGTGCCGCAGATCGAGGTCTCGTTCGACATTGACGCTAACGGCATACTAAAGGTTACAGCTAAAGACCTTGCCACAAAGAAGGAGCAGACCGTTGAGATAAAGTCCTCCACCGCACTTAGCACTGACGATGTGGACCGCATGGTGCGCGAGGCAAAGGAGCACGAGGACGAGGACACCCGCAATCGAGAGTTCGCCGAGACGAAGAACATGGCAGACTCACTGCTCTACGAAACCGAAAAGAACATACGCGAGCACCGCGACAAGCTGGCCGAAAACGACATAAAAGATATCGAATCGGCATCGGCAAAACTACGCGACGCGCTTAATACAGACGACCGCAACGCGATCGAAACGGCGCTTAACGAACTGCGCGACAAGTCGCTCGTCATAGGAAAGGTGCTTTACGAGCAGGCTGCAAAGGAGCAGGCTGAGAAGGCTCAGGATATAAAGCAGGGTAAGGACGACAGCGCAGACGCGGTTGACGCCGACTTCACGGTAAAGGAATAGTATAGTGTTAGCCGCATAAAAGCGTAGAATACGCGTGCCTATCACAAGAAAGCGAGAGACCATGAAGATAGTAATGATAAACGGCAGCCCCCGCAAAGAGGGCAACACGGCGACAATGCTCTCGACCTTTCGCGCCGCAGCGGCGCAGAAGGGGCATGTCTGCACCGAATTCCGCGTGTACGACATGAAGGTTGGCGGATGTATCGCGTGCGGAGCGTGCAAGCGCTCCCAGAACACTATATGCGCGGTCAACGACGATTTTCAGCAGATAATCACCGAGCTTAAGGCCGCCGACGCGCTGGTGTTCGCCTCGCCTATATATTTCGGCCAGATTAGCGGGCCGGTAAAGTGCGCGCTCGACAGGTTTTATTGCTTCTTTATGCCCAATTTCGGCGTACGCGACATTGCGGGCAAAAAGGTAATCACCATGACAGTCAGCGGCGCCCCCGCAGATGCATTCCGCGATGTTACAGAATCATACTTCAAGACATGGTTCGGCAAGTTCATCAAGATGGACTTTGCTGGTTCGATAGTCGCGGGCGATGCAAATGTGGCAAACTCGATCGCACTTAACGAAAAGGTGCTCAACGAGATTCGCGAGCTTGCCGAAAAGCTGTGATCTTTCGCACCATAAGTTCTAAGAGCCTTATGTACAGCAGTTATCCTATGGGCGGCGTTTTGCCGCCCATTTGTTTTGCGGGGGAGGGGGGGAATAGGAAATGCGGTTTTCTTGATTATCGTATGCCAGTGCGATAGAATCACTCTTGTTACATAGGTTTATGATAGGGAGTTGATTTAATGCCTACACGCACAAGCCAGACTGGAAGCGAGCTGTTCATCGTTGACAACAGTTCCGCTGATTGGAAAGTTCTGCGTTACCTTAACGACTGGTGCCAGATTTCTAAGGCGATTGACATTGCCACAGGGTATTTCGATATAAGCTCGCTGCTTGCGCTCAAGGATGAATGGAAAAAGGTTGGCAAAATTCGCATTCTGATGGGCGACGAAGTCTCAAAACAAACAAGGCATGTGCTTGTTCAGGGGCTTACAGAGCGCCTTGATGACAGCATCGAAGAAGAGAAGACAAAGAACGATTTCCTCGCTGGCGTGCCCGATATCGCCGATGCAATCCGAGATGGCAAGATTGAGTGTCGCGTTTATCGAAAAGAGAAATTTCACGCAAAGGCATATATCACCCATGCGCTGCTTGAAGTCGTTGGCTCTTCTGCATTGGTCGGTTCTTCTAACTTCACGCATCCCGGAATAACAGAAAACATTGAACTTAATGTTCAGATAACCGGAAGTCCGGTGCGAGTGCTTCAGGAATGGTACGAGGAGCACTGGAAAGCCGCCGAGCCTATATCACCTGAGATACTTCGCACTATCGAACGCCACATACGCGAATATTCGCCATTTGACGCATATACAAAGGCGTTGTATGAGTTCTTCCGCGGCCATGAAATGACTGCGGGGGAGTGGGAGCTTGCGGATGAAAAGGACGGTGGATCGCGCATATATAAGGTGCTCGACCAATACCAGAAAGAGGGCTATCACGCCCTGATGAACATATCGTCTCGCTTCGGTGGCGCGTTGCTGTGCGACGGCGTCGGTCTTGGCAAGACCTATGTCGGCATGATGCTTATTGAACGCCTTGTCAACAAGGATGGCAAGCGTGTGGCTTTGTTCGTCCCCAAAGCCGCGCGAGAGGATGTCTGGGAAAGGGAGATTCGACGCTATTTGCCCGATATCTCTGGCTTGTATCGAGGATTTCACATATTCAACCACACTGATCTGCTTCGCGAGGGGAATATTGAAAAAGACCTTAACGCTGTGGCAAAGCATGCCGATGTAATTATCATTGACGAAGCACATCACTTCCGCAACCCAGGCAGAAGGCCGATTGACGGCGAAATGACCACACGGTATTGGCGACTTTTTGATCTTGCAAAAGACAAGACCATCTACATGCTTACCGCCACGCCGATCAACAATCGCATCACCGACCTGCAACACATGATCGAACTCTTTACGCGAAGAAAATCAGACCACTTTAAGGCCGCGCCGCTCGGTATTGCATCGCTTCCAAACCACTTTAGAAGGCTTGAAAAGTCACTCGAAAAGGCTATCTGCAAGAAGGGTGAACGCCCTGAGCACATTATGATGACCGACTTGGCAGAAGCCGAACAGGTTTTGTGGAATGACGACCTGTTTCGCGCTATCGTTGTTCAAAGAAGCCGTGCCTATGTAAAAATGAGCCAGGAACAGCATCTTGGCAACAAAGCGGTTTTCCCAAAACGAGAATCGCCGCGCGTCGCTGTCTATGACCTTAAAAAGACATACGGAAAACTGCTTGTCTCGATAAGAGACGCTTTTGCCAAAGAAAAGCCGCTGTTCTCGCTCGCCGTCTATAATCCACGCGCTTATTTGAAGCTCAATACCGATGGTGAGAAGAAAGAGGATTTCGCCGATATAAGCCAGAAAGAGGTCGTCAGCTTGATCCGCACTCAGTTTCTAAAGCGGTTCGAAAGCTCGGCAATGTCGTACAAAATCTCTTGTGGGATGCTTCTTAAAAAGCTGATGGCGTGGATAGTAAAGCACAACTCGACATTAGAGCATTACGACAGGTATAAACGCTGGTGTAAAAGTAACGAGCAAATACTCGGCAATATTATGAACGACCAGCGCGAACTGTTCGGCGATAATGATGAGGACGATGCGGACGAAGACATAATCTCTGCCGAGATGCTCGAAAAGATCGAGGTTTTATCGCCTGACGAATACTCCATTGACGATATAATGAAGGAGACCTACAAAGACCTTGATCAGATCATCGAGTTTCTAAGCAACTTAGAGAGAATAAAGCCCGGTAACGACGACAAGCTCAAAGCGCTTATAAGGCTGTTGAAGACCGACAAAGACCTAAAAGGCCAAAAGGTATTGATATTCACCGAGTATATGGCGACAGCGCGATATTTGGCACGCGAGCTTAACGATGCTGGTTTTGATGGCGTTGACCAGCTTGATAGCGCGTCGGGGCGCGATCGTTCCGAGGTTATACGGGCATTTGCTCCTTACTACAACTCCACCGATCCTCAGCTTTTTGAAACAGCGCGTGAGACGCAGATACTCGTTTCTACTGATGTGCTTAGCGAGGGTTTGAACCTTCAGGATTGCACGCGCCTTATAAATTATGATCTTCACTGGAATCCCGTTCGGCTTATGCAGCGCATAGGCCGTATTGACCGCCGTCTTAACCCTGAAATCGAAGCGCGCATTAGAGCGGAAAGGCCGGAGATTGCGGCGACCCGCGGCACTGTGATGTTCTGGAACTTTCTTCCACCCGACGAGCTTGATAATCTGCTTATGCTCTACGCACGCGTGTCTAAAAAGACGCTGCGAATATCGAAGGTGTTTGGCATAGAGGGCAAAAAGCTCCTTAAGCCTGACGACGACTACGAGGCTTTGAAGGAGTTTCATCATTCATACGAGGGCAGGGCGACAGAGACAGAGACCATGCTGCTCGAATATCAGAAGCTGCTTAACGAGCATCCCGAGCTTGAACAAAGGCTCTCGTCGCTGCCTAACCGCATATTCAGCGGTAAAAAGCACCCCTCCGTTGGATGCAAGGCTGTTTTCTTCTGCTACGCGTTGCCCGCGCAGAGATATTTGCCGTCAGAACTTGCCGACAAAAACGCGCCGTGGAGCACAGAATTCGGCTTTTCGAGGTGGTATCTGTACGATTTGCAGACCGAAAAGATTCTCGACGATTCAGACGAGATTGTTAAGTACATCCGTTGCACGCCTGATACGCCGAGGATTTGCTCGGCAGAGCGAAAAACTCTTATGGAAATTCGCCAGTTGCTTGACAACCATGTGCGCAACGGCTATCTTAGGCAGGTACAGGCCCCACAGGGCGTAAAAGCGATCCTAAAGGTCTGGATGGAACTTTGCTAAATTCGGGAGACAGTATGTACAGCATCACAGACGCCGATCTTCGCGGTGTGAAGTCATTTGAAGACCTTATTGATCTGCTGCGCGACAAGCTCGATTGGGAGTTGGCGATTCACACTCTTGACGATCTGACTTTTGATTATTCGCCCGACGAGATTGGTTTGGATCCTGTTCATAAAGTCAAGGTAACTGCTATAAAGCAACTGCGCATATTCGGCACAAATGCGCCTTGGCAGGTCTTTCTGCTGAGCTTTGATAAAGAAAAGCGGTTGCCTGTTACTGTTTTGCGCAGAATTTTGCGCGCGTTTTCTAAAAAGCAGATCGAAAGAGCCGATTCTCCAAACACGCCAAAGTATAACCCCGAAGATATCCTCGCATTCTGCTTTCACAAGACCGATTTAGACGAAAACGCGGTAACGGTTGTCCATTTCGATTTACCGCAAGATCAAAAGCGCGCGTTCAAGCTGACTTCTTTTGGCTGGTCAGATTCCTCGCACAACCGCACGGTCATTGAGTTCAATTTGCCGAACCTTAAATGGCAGCATAATCTCAGCGATGAAGAATGGCGAAAAGTCTGGCTAAGCGCGTTCGACAAACAGAAGCTCACAGAGCAGTTTTATATAGACTATAAAAAGGTGTTTGATGGACTTATAGCAGACTTGAGATTGTATTCGAACGATAAGAGCTGGTCGCACGATTACGCGCTGCAGTTTCTCAACCGCTGCATGTTCATGTGCTTTGTGTCGCGCAAGCGGTGGATTAATAACGATCCAAACTTCTTCATCTCGTTTTACGAGACCTATAAGCGCACAAATTCACCTAAAGACACCTTCTTTGAAAAATGGCTCAAGGTGTTGTTCTTTCATGCCTTCAACAGAACTCTTACAAACGACAACAAGCAATTTCCTCCCAATCTTCTCACAGCGTTGTTTAAAGCACCATACCTTAACGGCGGTCTGTTTAAAGAAAACGACCTTGACGAGCGGCACAAGTTTTCAATAACCGATGCGAGATACGAGCAGATACACGGCTTTCTTAACCGCTACAATTTCACGGTGAGCGAGGACACACCGCTTGACCAAGAGGTTGCCGTTGACGCAGAGATGCTCGGTCGCGTGTATGAAAACCTTGTCAACAAGTCAGATCAGTCTGACGAGCGTAGCGACAGCGGCATATTCTACACGCCGCGCACAGAGATTGACCTGATGTGCAGGCTTTCGCTTGTGGACTACCTATCAAACCACCTTGTTGACCACGATAAAGAAATCAAATCCCTGCTTTACGAGTTCGTCTTCGCGTTCTCGCCATCAGACAAATTCGACGCGGATAGAAAGATAAAAGACAAAGACCTATGGCCGAGGATTGGAAAACTGATTGAAGAAATTACTGTCGTTGATCCCGCCTGCGGCTCTGGCTCTTTTCTCATTGGTATGCTGCAGGTGCTCGACGACATCGCCGAGCGCGTTAACCGCAATTTAGGCGAATACGAGACAGTATTTGACAGGCGAAAGCGCATAATTGGCAACTCGCTTTACGGCGTTGATGTGAAGCGTTGGGCGGTTGAGGTCGCCGAGCTTCGCCTCTGGCTGCATCTCGTCATAGAGTCAGAGATAAAGGGTTTAGACTTGAAAGAAAAACCGCTGTTGCCTAACCTCACATTTAAGGTGCGCTGTGGTGACAGCATCGTGCAAGAGATTGGTGGGGTGCGGATTTCTGCTGATAGTGGCGATTATTCAATCTCCACACAACTTCGGGGCAAACTGCGTGCACTTAAGGCCGATAAGAGCAATTTCTACTACAACACTGACAAGCGGACAATAAAGACAAAAGAGGCGCTGCAACACGAAGAGCGCAATCTTTTCCGCGAAATACTTACAGAAAAGCTTACGACTTTAAATAACAGGGCAGTGGGGCTGCGGAGTTCGCTTGCATCAAAACGGGATGATCTTTACGGCAACGCTGATTATGTGTATAAGGGGGACACGCGCCCCAAGCTTGAGTCAGAGCTAAGCGATATTGAAAATCGCGTTAAAGAGGTCAGCAACGCGCTTCTCTTGCTGGACAAACCGAGCTTCATGCCGTTCATCTGGGATATCGCGTTTGTAGAGATATTCCACTGCGACAAAAATGGTTTCGACATCGTGATCGGCAACCCGCCCTATGTCCGTCAGGAGCGCATTTGCGATCCGACAAAGCCATATACAGACGACACCGAGCTTAAAAAGGAGTACAAGAAAAAGCTGTCAGATGCAGTAACAGGCAAATTTGCATGGTACTTTGAGACACTACCCAAGGGCGCAAAGTTGGACGCGAAAAGCGATCTGTACATTTACTTCTATTTCGCAGGCTTAAGTTTGCTTAACGACAAGGGCAGCTTTGTCTTTATAACATCCAACTCGTGGCTCGATGTGGGCTTTGGTGCCGACCTTCAGCAGTTCCTCGTCAAGCAGTGCCATATCAAGCTCGTGATAGACAATTCGGCAAAGCGTTCGTTCAAGTCTGCTGATGTCAACACTGTGATTGTGCTGCTTTCAAGCCCAGCACTTAAGATAGGCACGATGCTCGAACGCACAGCTCGGTTCGTCATGTTCAAGGTTCCTTTCGAGGATGCACTATCTCCGGTTTTGTTCCAAGAGATTGAGGAGGTGGAAGACCGCCGAATGACAAAGGAGTATCGGGTGATGGCGAAAATGCAGTCAGAGCTTTTTGAAAGCGGTTGCGAGCAACATGAAGATGAGGATGACGACGATGAAAAGCCAGCGAAGCGTAAAAAGACCGCCGCGCTTGGCCCTGCGATAAAAATAGTAAAGTACATAGGCGACAAATGGGGCGGCAAGTACCTGCGCGCCCCCGATATCTACTGGACAATACTCGAAAAGGGCAAGGGCAAGCTGGTTCGACTCGGTGATATTGCGGATGTAAGGTTCGGAATAAAAACCGGTGCAAACGACTTCTTCTACCTTGATGCGGCGAAGATTGCGCAATGGGGAATTGAGGAGGAGTTTCTGAGGCCGGTGCTGAAAAGCCCGCGCGAGTGCAAGCGGATCGCCATAGACCCAAGGGATTTGAAGTACAAGATATTCATGTGCTGCAAGGACAAGAGCGAACTGGCTGGCACAGCAGCGCTTGATTATATCGAGTGGGGTGAGAAACAAGACTTCCATACACGCCCAAGCTGTAAAGGGAGAAGAAGGTGGTGGGAAATTGGTGAACGTTATGCTCCAGCAGCAGTACATCCTGCGAGTTTCAATGAGTATTGCAGGGTTTTCTATAATTGTGATGTTCTTGTCGATAAAAGGTTATATGAAATAAATACAGATGAGAATATCCGAAATTTAATACTGTCACTAAATTCAGTTACATATAGCATTTTTATTGAACTTGGATCACGAGCTGGTCTTGGTGAAGGTCTTGTAGACTTAACAGTTTATGAAGCTAAATATTGCTTGATATTACACCCGAAATATATAACATCTGATTATGTGCCCTTTATGTCATTTATACATCGAACGCCCTTGCAGCACAAAAAGGAAATACTCGACCCAATTGTCCAAGCATGCAATGATTTGGTCTTTGATGCAATTGATCTAACATCCGGCGAGCGCGAGGCGGTTTACGAAGCAGTTATCAACCTTGTAGAAGCCCGTCTGAAAAAGGCGGGTAGCGTGTGAAGAAAGAATGGCCGACTAAACATAAAAGAACAGCAATTTCGCTGCTCTTTTTTAGTGCTAACTTTATTGGCAAGGTGGAATGGGTGTGTTAGTCACCTCCTCCCCCAAAAAGAAGCCCCCTTGTGGGGGCTTTGAACTGCTTGGTTGCTTCTGTAATAGAGTGAATAGTGCTAATGGCGGCAAATCTCAATTGTAGTTGACACCGTTCATTACATGATGTAGAATGGGTGTCTTAGGCATGTTTCGGTTACATGTCAGAGTTCTGGACCCGCAAGTCCTATTATACGGAGACGCCAATGAGACAAATAGCGATTGTCTTTCTCATTTGCTTGCTTGCCTTTTCAGCAATGCATCAAATTGCTGCAGAAGAGGATGCACCATCATATCAACCTGCGGACCGCCCCCTCTCCAATGCAGAGCTGATTGAATACTCAGCTAAGTTAGAGGCGATGATTGTCCCCGGATGGGAGGCGATGGTTGACATTCACAAGGCAAACTGTGATGATGTGGTTGCGTCTGCGCTTGGTGTTGACAAGGCCGTCATAAAAGAGAGTGTACGGCTTACAGACGCAGATTCTATGAATGCATCCTACTCGTTTATCAACCTCTATGTTTGCACTGCAGCCGCATTGCTTCGCCGTGAAAGTCGCGATAGAGTGAATCTCAAATCACTGTTTTTTGCGCGCTATATAGACCGCGTATTAGACACACAGAACACCCCGTTCCTTGATATGGAGCGGGGTGAGTATTTCGCACGAGCAAGGGAGTTACTTATAAGACCTGAGTACATGATTCCGCTTGAAACGGAGATCATAAGGCGATCAGAGGCACTGCCTATCGGCGAGGGAGCGATAGAAGAACGCATATCACAGTGGGCTGCACTGTTTAATGATGACCCCATTCAAGACGGCGCCCTTATGCACTGGCTCTTCACAAAAGTGAGGGGAGAGGAGATAACCGAGCCATACGAAGGTATAATAGACCGGTGCAAGTACAACAGGCTTGAGTTCACAGCAAAGTATACGCGCAAGTCAATACTCGCCCTCGAGCTTGCGCAGAAGCCAAGAAGCATCTTGAACGCAAGGCTGATGGTCCATCTATGGCCTACGCTCGAGAAATATAGTGTTAATTTATACTCATCGAAGATGTGCACACAAATAATGGCAGAAGCTACATTTGCTAACTACTTTACGATATTTGGTTCTTTCTCAGCAGAAGTATGGAAAGAAATATTGCCGTTATATTTAGTCGAGAAAGTAGAGCAAAGTAAATTAATGCGGAGAATGTATCTTAGACGTTTTGCTCTTAGTGAACAACAAACATATGAAACCGGAGCTTGCTGGTTTGCCACGGACATAATAATAGATGACCAGGAATTTATTAAAACAAGTCGTTGCGTGCTTTATCCAATAATACAATTACAGGTACCTACAATGAGAAGAGATGCAATGAAAACATTTATCGAACATTACAGATCAAGTAAATACATACAGGAATTGCTTCTTGGGGCTTCGGGTTATTTTGATAACAGCGTTAATCTTAAGACTAAAGAAATATCGGCGATACCGAGCAAAAAAGCATATATTAATGTGGATATTGATGTTATGACAAATAAGGATGTTTTGCAAAGGGCGTTTGAAGAAAACGCAAAATTATTTTTGAAGGGGTTAGGTAATTATAACCCATCCGCAATTACAGGAAATAATTATACGAAATATATGATTCCGCGAATATTCGTCCATTTTCCAAAAACTAAGACACAAATTTCTTCGATTCAGCAAATAGAATGTGAATCGGACTATCGCATGTTTGAAAGGTCACTTCTATGTATGTCAGTGGTTCCGGACGATGGGGCAATATGTGACAAGGTGATGCTTGGATTTGTAATTAAACATTATAACAACTATCCTGATTTATGCGGAAGTCTTCAACATCAGGGAATTGATGCGATGATATGGAATGCTTATGAATTTGTGAAAGATACTAATAACGAATTTCTTCTGAATGAGTTCAAAAAATTCGAGGTTCAACTTGTTGAAACCAGCATTGAGCGATGGAACGAATGCTATAAAAGGGTCGAAAGACTCAGAAATGGCGAGGAATGGTGAACGCGATGACAACGAAGTTTTTGACCGCAAGATTAGAGTTGCGCATTCACTTCTTCAGACTTCTTTTTATACGTTGATGCGCATTGCCAAATAAGATAGTAAATCACTCCCTCCCCCAACAAAAAAGCCCCCTTGCGGGGGCTTTGAAATGCTTGGTTGCGGGGGGGGGATTCGAACCCCCGACCTCCGGGTTATGAGCCCGACGAGCTACCGGACTGCTCCACCCCGCGACAACGAGAACAATTCTATCCTGTTTTCGGCGTTGTCAACCCTAAAGCCCTAAAACCGACGGATTGACAGGATTCGGCGGTGTTGAGCCAGAAAGAAACGCCAGAACATTGACCGCCACCACCTCGCCCATCTTCGACCGCGTTACAGTAGTCGCAGAGCCTATGTGCGGCAGCAGCACCACATTCTTCATTTTCAAAAGCGCGGGCGTGATATAAGGCTCTTGCTCGAACACATCAAGCCCCGCTCCGGCGATCTTGCCGTCTTTAAGCGCTTTTACAAGCGCATCTTCATCAACCACCGTGCCGCGCCCCGTGTTAATAAGCACCATACCCGGCTTTGCCATATCGAGCAGACGCGCCGATACAAAGCGGTTTGTCTGCGGCGTGTAGGGCAGGTGCACAGAGAGGTAATCTGATTCGGCGAAAAGCTGTTCGGGCGTAACAAGTGCAGCGCCGGTAGTATCTTCAAACTCAGGCTTGCGCGTGCGGTTGTAGTAAAGTATGCGCATTCCAAAGCCGACGGCGCGCCGCGCCACAGCCTGACCGATGCGCCCCGCGCCCAAAATGCCTATCGTCGTGCCGTATATCTCTCTGCCGAGCAGCAGGGTGGGCAGCCAGCCCTTAAACTTGCCGCCCCGGCATATCGCGTCGCCCTCAACAACTCTGCGCGCACAGGCCATAAGCAGCGCCCAAGCGAGATCGGCGGTGGCTTCGGTCAAGGCTCCTGGGGTGTTGGTTACCACAATGCCGCGCTCGGTGGCTGCGGCGATGTCAATGTTGTTGTATCCAACGGCGTAGTTTGCAACCATTCGTATGCTTGGCGACGCGTCAAAGACCTCTGATGTTATCTCGTTGGCCAGCGTGCATACAAGCACATCGGGCGACCCCATCATCTCAATAATTTCGAGCGTTGACAGAATGTTTTCGCCGTTGTGCAGCTTCAGCGAATGCCCCGCGTCGGTTATAAGCGGAAAGCAGCGCCCGGGGATGTTCTGTGTTGCGAATATGCTTGCCATTAGCCGTTCCCCTTGATCAGCGCCATAGCCTCGGCGCGCGTTGCGGGAAGCTGACGGAATATGCCGCGCAGCACCGATGTAGTGGTTATCGCGCCCGCCTTCTGCACACCGCGCATCGTCATGCAAAGATGCTCGGCCTCTAATATAACCATCACGCCGCGGGGTTTTAGCGAACGCATAAGGCAATCGGCAATGTCGGATGCAAGCCGCTCCTGTATCTGCAGGCGTCGCGCATAGGCCTCGACAACGCGGGCTATTTTAGAAAGCCCCACAATCTTGCCGGCAGGCAGATAAGCGACATGCGCCTGACCGTGAAACGGCAGCATGTGGTGTTCGCACACGCTGTAAAAGGGTATGTCTTTGACAATGATTATCTCGTCGTGATCCTCGTCCGGCAGCACGGTGATTATGTCGTCGGGGTTGACGGCGTGCCCCGCGAAGATTTCTGTGTACATCTTAGCGACACGACGCGGTGTGGCAGCGATGCCCGGGCGGTCGGGGTCTTCGCCAATGCCTTCAAGTAGCAGCCTTACTGCCTGCTCGAGCTTTTTCTCGTCCATTTGAACTCCAATAGCTTACTTTATCTGGTCGAGATCCGACAGTGCGATGCGCACTTGGTCGAATGTGTCTTTCTTTGCGGGTGTGAGCGGCGGGCGCGGGCGGTGCGACGCAAGCCCAAGTATCTCCGCGGCGGCCTTCACCGGTATGGGGTTGGTCTCTAAGAACAGAGCCTTGAACAGCGGCAAAAGGCGATAGTGCAGCGCGCGCGCCTTTTCGAAATCACCCGTCAGTGCGAAATTAACCATCTGCACAACTTGCTCGGGTGCGGCGTTTGATGTTACCGACACGACGCCCTTTGCGCCCAGCGCCATCATCGGCAGGGTCAGCGGGTCGTCACCGCTCAACACTGTTATGTTGCAGCGCGAGATGACTTCGGGGACGATTTCTATCGCGGCAGAGGCCTCTTTTAGCGCGTTTATGCGGGGATGCTTGGCAAGCTCGGCGATGGTCTCGGGCGTCATTTTCGCGCAGGTGCGCCCGGGTATGTGGTATATCATCACGGGGATCTCAAGCGCGTCGGCAACCTCGGTGTAGTGAAGTATAAGGCCAGACTGCGTTGGCTTTATGGCCGATGGCGCAATGACCATCACCGCCGATGCGCCCAACTCCTGCGCTAAAAGCGACAGCGAGATCGTCTCGCTTGTTGTGTTGCGACCGGTGCCGACGATGAGCGGTATGCGATTGTCGCAGATACGCGATGCGCGGAATATAAGCTCGCGCGTCTCGTCGAGCGAGAGCAGGGGAGCTTCACCGGTGCAACCGTTAAGCACTATGCCTGATACCTTGGCTTTTATCTGCCTGTTTATGACCTTTTCAAGCGCGTTGAAATCAAGGGAAAAATCGTCGTTAAACGGCGTGATTATTGCCGTGTAGGTTCCTGCAAAGTTCATACCGTCCCCTGCCTTAAAAGGAGTGTCTTCATCTCGCGTACAGCCCGTTCAATGCCCACGAACACTGAATGTGCGATGATGGAATGGCCGATATTGACCTCTTCGATACCGGGCATGTCAAATATCGGTGTGATGTTTGTGTAGTTTAGACCATGCCCCGCATATACCCGCAGTTCATTATCAAGTGCGATCTGCGCGCCCAACACTAACTTGTCAACCTCGCGGCTTATCTGAGCGGGCTCTTTGGCGTTTGCGTAATGGCCTGTGTGAAATTCAACGCATTCCGCGCCTGTTTTTGCCGCTGCGACAATCTGCTGCTCGACAGGATCTATGAACAGCGAACAGCGTATGCCCGCGTCTTGAAAGCGAGCCACAAGCTCTTTGATTGCGGGTATGCGCGATGCGACATCAAGCCCGCCTTCGGTAGTAAGCTCCTCGCGCTTTTCGGGCACAAGCGTTATCTGATCCGGGTGAACATTCAGCGCGATCGCGACAACCTCTTCCCACGCCGCCATTTCGAGGTTAAGCGATGATGTAACCGTCTGGCGAAGCAGGCGTACATCGCGCTCGTTTATATGGCGACGGTCCTCGCGCAGGTGCACGGTTATGCCGTCTGCGCCACCAAGCTCAGCAAGAACGGCAGCCCGCACGGGGTCTGGTTCAAGAGCTTTGCGCGCTTGGCGGATTGTCGCAATGTGATCAATATTGACACAAAGTCTGATCATCTGACTCAGTCTCCGTTATGGTTTATCTATAAGGAAAATCTCTACTCTCGGCGCTGTGCCGACCAACTCGATCTCGTTTGGAAGAATAACGCGGGTGAGTACATCGGAGTGGATCCCCGGCATGTTGAATGCTTCGGTGTTGATATAGACGAATATCTGCGACTCGTCTATTCTCTCCATTGCGGATTGCGGCCCCCGAATTGTGATGCGGACAGTCGCCGGCGTAACTGAGCGGGTATAATAACGCCCATCTGAACCCTGCGCAAAGCGCACCGGCACTGTAAATTCCTTTTCGATTAGAATCGGGCGAACGCTTATAAAAACGCGGATCATGCGGTTTTCGGTTATAATCTTCGGGTTTGCTGGCTCTGCATTGATGCGCACAAGCGTATCGAATGACACAGTGCGCCCAGTAAGGTCTATCGGATCGGTTACAAGCTGGGTAAGGTCTTTTATAAGGCTCTTTGGACCGCTGATGCTTATCTTCTCAGGTTCTGCGCGCACGATCCTCGCCGAATAGCCCTCTGCGGTTGTGCCTGTTGTTTCTGGTATAACAGGCAGGGTTACGGTAACAAGCTCGTCAAGATGCACAGTAATAGGATTTGGAGAGCTTATAAGCGAAACCAAAGCGGGCAGGTTAAGCACGCCCTCGTCAATCTTAACGACACGCTCTGTCTCTTTGTCGAACGATGAAGGGGGCTTGAACAGCACCTCGTATGGGTGCGGAATCTTCTCGATGACATCGTTTGGTCCGCGAACCTTGATTGTGAAGCTGAAGGATTCGGGTGAGTTGAGTATTGAGTTCTCTGGCGCAACGACGGTTAAGCGCACAGAGATCTCGGCAACAGTGCTTCGCTCCTCTGTCACATAGAATAGAACGAACAGCGCGAGTGCGAGCGAGAAGAGCTTGAGCCAGAAGTCGTCAATGAATACTATGCGAAAAGCTTGTTGTATCATTTATGACTCCTTGCTGACATCGAGTCCCGCAGATTTGTCTTCTTCGTGCAGGTAAAGCTCGTTAAGGATGGACTCGAGAGTTTCCATCTTGACATCATAGGTAAGGTGACCGCGGACGGCGATGCTGACCTTTCCGGTCTCCTCAGATACAATTATTGCTACCGCGTCCGTCTCTTCGGTAACACCTATACCGGCCCTGTGCCTTGTGCCAAGGTGCGATGGTATGTTAGGGTTTTCGGATAGCGGAAACAAAGAACCCGCGGCCTTGATTTTTTCGTCGGCGACTATTGTTGCTCCATCGTGAAGAGGCGACCCCGGCCAGAATATCGAGACAACAAGATCGGGTGATATTTCAGAGTTCAGCTTTACGCCGCCCTCTGCGTAGCGGTTGAGTGAGTCCTCGCGTTGAAGAGCAATAATTGCTCCAATTCCTCGTGAGGAAAGCTTGAACGCCGAATTAACAAGTACCTTGATGAACTTGGATTGCTTGCGCTTGCCCAGCTTAAGGAACTGGTTGTTTTGGCCGATTCTGACAAAGCCATGCCGTATCTCTGGCTGGAACACGATGATGAGCGTAACGAGCAGAAGCGGGATGAAGCGATCGAGCAGCCAGTTGATGTTTGGCAGATCGAGCCATTTTGATGTAAGGTACATCATGAAGAAGATAAGAAAGCCAATGATAAGCATTCCGCGGACAATTGACAACCCCCGTGCTGACTGAATGAGCTTCAGCACGGTGAATATGGCGAGTGTAAGTATCACCGCCTCGGTTATAAGCCGCCAGTTGTCAGCAAGCCACGATAGGATATCCATTGTCACCCGAGTCTTGTAAGGAAATCGAATGCGCGTTTATGAGATGCGACATCGTGCACACGAATTATATCAGCTGAGCAGCTCAATGCCAACTTGACAGATAAAACAACGGTTTCAAAATCGCGATGCTGCACAGCAGCACCAGTCATAGCGCCGATAAAGGACTTGCGTGAATGACCAACGACAATCGGCAGACCCAGTGAACGAAACGCTTGAAGGTCACGCAACAAAGTAAGATTGTGACCGAGCAGTTTGCCGAAGCCGATTCCTGGGTCAATAGCAAGCGATTCGCGCTTTATGCCTCGCGATACGGCGTGTTCAATACGCTGCTTAAGATGCTCGACAACCTCGGCGACTACATCCGAATACTGGGGCGAAACCTGCATTGTCTTGGGCTTTCCCTGCATGTGCATAAGAACCGCACCTGCGCTGAATTGCGCAACCACATCGGCTATTTTCTCAGACATTGTGAAAGCAGATACATCATTGACAACATCCGCACCAAGTGCTAAAGCGCCTTGAGCGACCTTTGCAGAAAAGGTGTCAACAGATATTGGCACATCAGTAATGCCGCGTAAGTGCTCTATAACCGGCAGAACTCGCGCTGCTTCCTCTTCGTCAGATATCGGGTCAGAGCCTGGGCGCGTTGATTGACCGCCGATATCGAGTATGTCCGCACCTTCTTCGAGCATCTGCATCGCGCGAGTGATGGCAAGATCGGTGGAGTTGTACTGCCCGCCATCGGAGATCGAATCGGGCGTTACATTCAATATCCCCATTATCTTGGGCATTCCGCAAAGCGCGATGCTGCGCGAACGAATTGCCCAAGTCAGCGGAGGGGAGGTTCCTGCATCGTTCATTCGGCAGTCGGCCTTGTCGAGATGTTGAAATCGGGAATATCCTTACCGAGCCTTTCTGCTTCGCTCGCGACGATTTCGGCTATCTCTTCGCCCGTAAGGGTCTCTTTTTCGATGAGCTTTTCGGCAATTACGATCAACAGGTCGCGGTTAGATTCGATAATATCCTTACAACGCACCGAGCACTCGCGAATGATGCGCGCAATCTCATCATCAACTGTCTCTGACAGGCGTTCGCTGACATTACGCGTCGAGCCGAATTCGTCGAATCCGGGCACAATCTCGCTTGTCGAGATATTTATGGGGCCGATAACATCAGACATTCCCCATTCACAAACCATGCGACGGGCAAGTTCTGTGGCTCGTTCTATGTCGTTCTGCGCGCCTGTTGACACATCACCCAGAAATACCTGCTCAGTAACTCTTCCAGCAAGCAAACCAGTAATAATGCCAAGTATCTTTTTACGCGAAAGCATGAACTCATCTGATTTTGGCAGTATTAGAGTTGCCCCCATGGCTCTTCCGCGCGGAATAATTGTGACTTTGTGAAGCGGATCCACCTCTGGAACAAATCCCGTAACCAGCGCATGGCCAGCCTCATGAAAGGCGGTGCGGCGGCGATCCACCTCTGGCACGGTTCTGCTTTTTAACTCGCGGCCATAACGAACCTTATCGCGAGCTTC
Organism: uncultured Planctomycetota bacterium; assembly: GCA_964571525.1. Taxonomy (GTDB): domain Bacteria; phylum Planctomycetota; class B143-G9; order B143-G9; family B143-G9; genus CAZNBY01. Next base: position 207,805 of record CAZNBY010000002.1, on the reverse strand, counting down.
CTCAAGGTCGTCAAGCTCCACAGCCTCTTTGTTCTTACGCGCTGCAATCAGCGCACCTTCGTTAAGCAGATTTTCAAGCTCTGCACCGCTGTACGATGGGGTGCTTCGGGCGATGACAGCGAGAATTTCCTCGTTAACCAGTTTTATGCTTCCCTTCTTGGCGTGTATTCGCAATATCTCCTCGCGTCCCTTTACATCTGGCAGGTCAACGAAAACACGACGGTCAAAACGACCTGGGCGGAGCAGGGCGGGGTCAAGCATGTCAGGTCGGTTTGTCGCAGCAATGACTATCACATTCTCGTTCGATGTGAGACCTTGCATCTCGACGAGTATAGCGTTAAGAGTCTGCTCGCGCTCTTCAGTGCCGCCGCTTGATGTGGCGGGGCCACGCCTTCTGCCTACCGCATCAATTTCATCAAGAAATATGATGCAAGGGGCATTTGCCTTCGCCTGAGAAAACAGGTCGCGCACACGACTCGCGCCTACACCAACAAATAGCTCGACGAAGTCTGAACCTGAAATTGTGAAGAATGGCACATCAGCCTCGCCCGCGATAGCTTTCGCAAGCAGTGTCTTGCCTGTTCCCGGTGGCCCAATCAGCAAAACACCGTGGGGCATTCTGCCGCCTAATTTGGTGTATCTATCTGGCTCGCGCAGAAGGTGGATTATCTCCTGCACTTCCTCTTTAGCCTCATCAATTCCCGCTACATCGTTAAATGTGATCTTGATCTGACCCTTTGGAATGAGCTGTGCGCGAGATTTGCCGAAGAAATTTATGCCGCCCGATCCCGACCCGAGTCGCCGGAAGAACAAGAACCAGATCAACAGAATGCCAAGCCCGAATATTGCAATGTTGACCATAATGCTCGGCAATTTGCTTGGTTCCTTGGTGCTGTATTCGAGCTTGTTGTTGATCTCTTTGTCCCTGACGAGATCAATGTAGTGGCGAGTCCACTCCTCCTCTGTAATCGTAGTGAAGAACTTTTTATAGCTCTTTCCGTCTGTTGTCTTATCGAGTCCCGGGCCACCAAGCTCGCATTCAACGCGATTTCCCTCGCGAACAATCTTCTTGATTTCGCCCTTTTCGAGGTGTTCGCGAAATTTTGTTGTCGAAAGCTCGACTGTGCCGGAACTTATACCCGACAGCCACAAGAACGCCATAAGGCCGATGGCGAAGATGAGGAACGGTGTTAGAAAGCGCGAAAAACTTGGGACTTGTTTATTTCTATTGGGATCCACTTGTCACCATTACCAGTCTATTTGAAGGTCACGAACAAGCTCTTCGGCGAGAAATTTAGACAGCTTGCCCAATACCGATTCCTCGGTCTCGCCGTAGGGAGGCAGGTACCGCCATGAACGGGTCAAAGATCGTGTCGAAGGCTTGCTACTCTCGGCTTGCCGAGTGAATGTATAAGTAAGACGGCATCGAAACTGATACTCTAAGGGAAGCTCATCTCTTCCTGACCGAATGATCTTCTTTGTGATGGAATCAATCTCGCCATCGAGAAGATAAGTCGCTTTGTCAGGATCTTCCGACACCTTGAAAACCGACGAATTTGCCAGTATCTGACGGAGATCAAGGTTGAATGTCTCGTCGAACCGATGAAAGAATGTTAGGTTAGAAAATGCTCTTGTGTAAATCGAGCCTGACGGTGTGTCTGACAATGACACCTTATAGCACCCAACTGTCGAGAGCAACAGGAGAACAAGAATTGACGCGAGTATGTAGGTTCTCATTGCGCCTTTGATGTTTCTTCCTTCTTTGCAGGTTCAGGATTGGGGGTTGCCTTGTTGCCATCGGGTTGCTTGCCGGTTTCCTTTTCGACCATCGGGGTGATGCGTTCAAGCTCGACCTTTGCCAATTCAGCCCACACAGTATTGGGAAACTCGCGTATGACCTTGTTAAGGTACACTGCCGAAGAGACATACTTCTTTCTGCGGCTGTAGAACTTTGCCGTATCAAAGTGTTTGTGTGCAAGACGGTCTTCGATAATCTCGCGATATGCTTCAGCCTGTTCAGCGACATCGGCATCGGGTTTGATTTCGCGTAGAGTCTCGGCAGCGCGGCTCATTGAAAGGTAATCGCGCTCCCATCCACGGGATTTAAGGTCATAGCAAGTCGCCTGCGCCAATTTTGCACGGGGCACAAACGGGCTGTCGGGGAAGGTGTCAATTAGCTTCTGATAGTGCTCTATTGCCTCAGCATACTTGCGGCGTCCCTTAAGAGACTCGCCGATCCCAAAGAGGCTGTCATCAGCGTACTCACCCCAGGGTTCGGAATTGTAGGCTTCTTCAAAGACCTCAACCGCAGCATCTGAACCGCTCATTATCTTAATGCCGAAGAATTCGCGCTTCGCACCCTGCTGAAACTTGACGCCAATTTCGTACATAGTTTTCACAGCGTCCTTAAGGTCAATCGTTGACGAGTAACTCTGTATAGCCTTTTTCAGCGCGACAAACGCTGAGTAATAATAACCGGTGTGCATAAGGCAGCGTGCAGCCTCGACTGAAGCCGGACCTGCGAGCTTCGAATCGGGGTAGTTATACACCAACATGCGATAGGCCTTTGCGGCTTTCTGATAATCGCCCTGTTCTACAAGGCGTTTTGCGTAGTCGAGCTGGTCTTCTGGTGATGCCTTCACAATTTCCTTTGTGTTGATCCAGCCAATATCTGGACGCCAGATCCACTCAGCAAAGGATGGTGAGGTGAGTGAAACGAAAAACGATATAAGAACAGTTAGTAAAAGCACTTTTGACAGCTTCATTATTGCATCCTTAATGCGGATTTATGGGTTTATTATTGTCGCAGATTTTACGGAATCGGTCAAGGAGACGCGGGGGTCTTCCAAGCTCGTGAAGCGTTATCGTAGCGAGGAACGACATAAGCGTCTGACGAACCTTGAACCCTAATTTGACGCGTTCTAAACCTCGTTGTTCAAGAAGATGTTCTGCATATCGCAAATCACCCTTTGTCAACACCATTTGGGGGTCGCCTTGGTTGTTTCTGCATTTTGTGCAGAGGAATCCTTTACCGGAGAAATACGGTACAGACTCACCATCCATATTGCGTCCGCAGCGCGAACAACCAGTGAAGCCGGCAAGGTAACCGCCGCAAGAGACCATTTTCAGCCAATATCGCAACACCTTCAGGCATGGGTCTTTTGCGTCGAGCGACCCGAACAACTCGCAAAGCGCGAAATACTCATCCTCGTTTTCGCCCGAAAGGTCGTTTGCGAGTCCAGCCGCAAAGCACGCCGCAAGTAATGAGGGATATCCACTTCGTATGCCCCAATATGGGTTTATGATTGAGGACTCGCGAAGGTGATGCATCTCGCCAGACGAACGGTAATATGTGAATTCCATTTCTGAGAATGACTCGATTGGTTCGCGGCTTGATGAGGCTTTTTTAGGTGGTTTGCGAAACCCCTTGCCGATCAGCTTAAGCAATCCCTGATTGGGAGTCAACGCTGTTATGATAAGGCTGGTGTCTGAAAACACCACTTTACTGAGGACAATACCTCTCGCTGTCTCAATCCCCATCTAATTCTTCGTCTTCTTCTGGTCTTATGAGCTCAAGCGAAATGCGGCGGATGTTCTTTGCGCTCGATTCCAAAACCGTCAGCTTGCAGTTCGCAACGACAATTGACTCACCCGTTATCGGTATCTTACCAAGCACATCCAACATCAAACCGCCAAGCGTGGCGTATTTCTCGCTGATAGGCAGACTTGTATCCAGCCTCTCGTTGATATCCTCAATCTCAACTTTTGCGTCAATATTGTAGATATCAGCCGACAATCGGACAATCTGTACATCGGCGTTTGTATCGTACTCATCTTCTATATCGCCCACGATCACTTCGAGAATGTCTTCGATGGTTACAACGCCCGATGTGCCGCCGTATTCATCTAAAACGACAGCAAAATGTACATGCTGCGTCTTGAATTCCTTAAAGAGCTCAGAAATCTTCTTAGTCTCTGGCACATAAAAGGCATCGCGCATAATCTGCTTGACTGTCATTGTTGATGCCGACTCGTCGCCCCAGTATTCGAGAATGTCCTTTACATAAAGAACGCCAACAACATTCTCCTTGTCGTTGAAATAGACCGGTATGCGGGAATGCCCGACATCAAGCGCGAGTGTTGCAGCCTCCTTCAACGGTGCATTGCCTGCAATCACAACGGTCTTTGATCGGGGAGTCATGACTTCAGACACTGGCACATCGTCAAACTTAAAGATGTTCTCTATCATCTCAAGTTCTTGTTCTTCAATCACACCCTCTAATTCGCCGTCCGAAACAACATCAAGTATCTCCTCTTCAGTGAGGCTGTCTGAACCCTCTGGTCTTCTGCCGGTGAACTTTCCGACGATATGATCACTGATTAGCTGGATTTTAACGAGAGGGTAGAGTGGATAACTCAACGCGTTAAGCAATGGTGCAAAGCGAAGAAACAACGCTTCTTCACCGCGTTTTGCATACACATTCGGCAGAACATGACCAAAAAGAAAGAGCAGAAGAAGAAGACCAATAACGAGCGCAACGAGACCAAATGTGCTATTGGGACGATACTCTGCGAAGAACAAAGGGTAGAACACAACGATATTTGTTGCCATTCGACAGAATATCGCAGTCGTCAATATGTCCTTCCACATTTTGTCAAAGTACAAGGCTCGATTGCGAATTCGCTCGTCTGCCTTTTCGAGCATCTCCTCGATTTTACTTGAGGAGTAGTTCTCTGTAGCAACAACGACCAATCCAAAGAAGTAAGAAAGCAACAATCCAAAGAAATAGGCGGCAAATGGAACCCAAAAGGTTCCGAAATCAGCTATAGAGGCATATAAGCCAGCGACCTCTTCAGCACCGTCCATCCTCAAACCTCCAATTCAAAGTCATAGGGGATAGATTTGTAACCCAACTTCACAAGAACAGCAGAGGCGATTTCGAACATCTCGCGCCTGTCTTCTGGCGTATCATCATCGTATCCTGCGAAGTGCAGAATTCCATGCAGAATATACAGCAGCGTTTCACCGGCTGCGATATTCCTCTTATCGAGTTTCTTGTTATCTTGAAAAGCGACAAAGTTGCTTGCCTTATTATATGCAAGGTCGCAGTTCACCGCGATGCTGCCGACAATGAGTTCCGATGTCTCGGGATCTTCTTCGAGCATCTCGAAAGCCAGAACATCGGTGGATGAATCCTCAGAACGAAAGTCCCTGTTCAACTGCGTTATCTCTTGATCACCACATAGCAAAACCTCGATAATGCCTGTTGGCACAATAACGCTTTCCAAGCTCAATAACGACTGAGCGGCAGAGGATATCTCTGCATCAGTTGGGAACTCAAATGTCTCATCTCTATCAATTACAAACTTCATCAACCCTCCTTAACCATCGCATTTTCAGGCGAGGGAAGCTGAGACCGCTGACCGGGGTATTCGATTCGTTGATGGAACATGCTTCTCACAATAAAAGCAATGCGCTCTTCGATTGTCTTTAGCTCTGCAAGGGTTATATCGCATTGATCAAACTGGCCTTCAGTGAGTTTCTTGAAGACAATGTTATGCACAGCATCCTGGATACGCTTTAATGACGGATCCTTGAGCGTTCGAGCAACAGCTTCAACCGAGTCTGCAATCATCACAATCGCAGCCTCTTTCGTAAGCGGTTTTGGACCGGGATACTGGAAAAACTGCTCGTCCGGAAGGGCAAGAGAGTTCTTATCTTCAAGAGCTTTACGATAGAAGTACTCGACGAGTGTTGTGCCTTGATGCTCGAATATTATATCCACTATTGGTTTTGGCAGATTGAACTCGCGGCCAAGCTCAGCACCATCCTTGACATGTGAAATTATAAGCATAGCGCTGAGAGAGTATTTCAGTTTGCTATGCATCCCGGGTGCAGTGGGATTGTTTTCGACAAAGTATTTTGGGCGCACAAGCTTTCCAATATCGTGGAACAACGATCCGACTTTGCAGAGCAGGGCGTTTGCCCCGATAGACTCTGCAGCGGTCTCTGATATAGTTGCGACAAGAAGCGAGTGTTGATATGTGCCCGGTGCTTCAAGAAGCAACCTTCTAAGAAGGGGATGGTTAAGATCAGAAAGTTCAAGTAGAGAGATATCTGTTACCACACCGAATAGCCATTCGATAACCGGCAGCAGCACAGTGATTATTGCGCCGGTGGCAATACCACCTGTAAGTCCAGCCACGCAGAAAAGAAGGATCTGCGTAATATCTGTGCCTGCGACAATACCGAAGGCAAACACAACAACCATGTTCACCGCTCCGATTATTAAACCGGCTCGAAGAAGATGGTTTCTTTTGCGTGCATGTTGCGTTACGAAGGGAGCGATAACCGCACCTGCAATTATCGCTATCGAAATCTCGTGGAATGGCCAATATGTCAGCAGGACAATCGGTGTCGAGCATATCGTTGCTGTTGCTGAAAGCTCTATTCGAATTGTAACTGCGCTTATGGCCGCCGCCAGCGCAAGCGGTGTAAGCAGCCAGTATACAGAAGGAAGGAGCAATGCAAACAACCTACCACACAGAAATGCCGATGCAAATATCGCACCCAAGAAAAGAAGACGAAGTGGTTCGGGTTTCGGCAACTTTATCAGGTGGAACGAGAAGACAATAAATAACGCAAGTGATGCAATCACTATGATCGTAACGCCACCCGCTCGTGTCAAGAACCACTTCCAGTTTCCGCTTTCTGCCTTCCATTCATTGTTCTCGGCGGTTATTTGCGCCATCATCTCGTTGTCAACAACCATTCCCTTGCCGATTATCGTATCACCTTTAGAGAACACCTGCGGTTCTCCGGTCGGATCTGTTATAGTGAAGCTAACTCTCGCAATATAGTCATCAGGTGCCTTTGAGCCAATTTTGAAACGCCAGAATGGGTTTTCAGGGATAAATAAGACTGCGACAAACAGCAGGGCTATTGCCCAAAAGACGACAAGCTCCCATAGGCGAGCACCCGAGCCTGAAGAACTTGAGGCGCCGAATGACCTATCGCCGCGGCGAGATTTGTAACCGTCAAGTCTCGACTTCACTCTGCCTCACCTTGTGGCTCTGCCTCATCCTCATGAAGCACATAGGTCTTATTCTCGTCCTTTGTATATGCGTCAACAATCTTCTGCACAAGAGGATGTCTTACAATGTCAGTGTGTTTAAGAATATTAAAGCTAATGCCGGGGATGTTACGAAGTATCCTATGGGCATGCACAAGTCCGCTTGTTTCACCGTTTGGCAGGTCGGACTGAGTGATGTCGCCAGTAATTGCTGCTTTGGATTCGAATCCCAAACGGGTGAGGAACATCTTCATCTGTGGTATGCTGCAGTTTTGTGCTTCATCAAGAATCACAAAGCTCTTGTTCAAGGTTCTGCCTCGCATAAATGCGAGAGGGGCGACCTCAATAATGTCACTCGCCATGAGCTTGTTGAAATGGTCAGGTTCGAGCATATCTGCAAGACTATCATACAGGGGACGAAGGTATGGATCAACCTTTTCGCGAAGATCGCCGGGAAGAAATCCGAGTTTCTCGCCAGCTTCAACCGCAGGACGCACCAATACTATTCGCCTGACAAGCCCTTTGCGAAGATATGAGACCGCTGCAGCGACTGAAAGATATGTCTTTCCCGTTCCTGCTGGGCCTATGCCGAAAACAACCGTTGAAGACAGAAGTGATTGAACAAATCTGCGTTGTCCCGCTGTCTTTGGGACAATATACTTGCCGCGAGGAAAGACCTGAAGAGCCTCTGGATCCTCGCTATGGTTGTTGCGACCGACCTCTTCGTCAATCATGCCGTCAATCTCATCATAATCAGCATTGTTTGAACGCCCTAAAAGGGCAATCATCTTTCTTGCGACAGCAGCAGCGCGTGATACCTGCAAATCCTCTCCGTCAATCGCGATTGTATTGCCGCGGGCAACTATACTGACTTCAAACGCCTTGCGGAGCTTTTTAAGCATTCTGTCGCTTGGGCCGACAAATGCCCGTATAGCAGCGGCTTCCTCTATGTAGATTACCTCTTTCATTGTCTCCTTTATTGCATTAAGGCGAAATTCGCCAAAAACATGCTATATGCAACTGGGCCAGCCCAGAAGACAGAATCGGCAAGATCGAACCATCCACCGATACCGGGCAATTGGCGACCAGAGTCTTTCAGGTTGAATGAGCGCTTAACAAGCGATTCGAACAAATCACCACCGACCGCGGCAAGTCCCACGATCAATCCAAACGGAATAGCGATGATTGGATGAACCGATACGAATGGATTATACCACAATGCGAGAAAACCAATCGAGGATGAAGACAAAAGGCCGAACATTAGACCTGTATATGTCTTCTTAGGTGAGATGCGAGGTGACATCTTCTTGCCACCCAAGATAAGTTTCCCGAAATAGCTGCCTCCTATATAGGCTCCTATGTCGGTGAACTTTGCGGTGAGCAAGGTGGCAAGGAAGAAGTAAATGCCTGCATCAACATAATGGGATTCGCTGCCTAAGTAACGCGATGAGTCGAATATAAGGTATGTTGGTGCGATGAGCATCCTTAAGATGATGCCGGCAAATAACCCATAATAGAGGTATTGCATGGCGAACCAGCCGACTTTGGCAGCGGATGTTCTGAAGTCAGACTTATACATGCAAAATGCGAAGGACAGCAGCAGGGAAAGGATACCAAGCATCATTAACAGAACCGAGGAGAACGGGACGATGACGAAGGAATCTGTTGTGAAGAAACGATATGCTGGGTCTGATGTAACGATTGGATATGCTGTCATTATTGATGCAAAGAGAAGGAAAATCTTGGCGACAATGCCGCCTTCGGTGAAGCGGATGGTCTCTATAAAGCAGAGAACAAGAATAATAAGCAACAAACAGACAATCGGCCAAGGCGAATCATTGCGAAAACCAAGAAACGCCGAGGCGGCAGTTAAGGACAACGCGACGATTGTTGTCATCGTCCTGCGCAACATTTAGCGTGTGTCCTCCTCAACAGGCACACCTCCGAGCCGTCGCACTCTCTTTTGATATGAACGGATCGCATCAAAAAGAGCCTTTTCATCGAAATCAGGCCAAAGCGTGTCGGTTACATACAATTCGGCGTACGAGATTTGGTAAAGCAAAAAATTCGAGACACGCATCTCGCCAGCGGTTCGTATAAGCAGGTCTGGGTCGGGCATGTCTGAAGTGTAAAGGTATCTGGAGAACTTCGCTTCGTCAAGCTGATCCATCTTTGCTTTATTGGCAATAACATCTGCGCACCATTTTTTCGCCGCAGCGACTATTTCTGCACGGGAGCCATAGTTCAATGCGATTGTAAGAGTAATACGACGGTTGTAGTCGAGCTGAGCAATAGAGTTATTTAGCTCTTTTTTTGCGAAATTCGGCAGTGCATCAAGGTCGCCTATTGCACGGAGCCTTACACCCTTCGCATGAAGTTCTGGCAGTTCCTTTCGCAAGAAAAAGACGAGCAATCTCCATAGAAAATTGCGTTCAAGCACAGAGCGCTTCCAATTCTCTGACGAAAAAGCATAAATAGTGACATACTCAACGCCGATGTCTCGGCAAAGCTCAACAGTCGGATGAACTCTATCCGCACCCTTTTCATGACCCTGCGAACGCCGTAAGTTGCGCGAACGCGCCCAACGCCCATTTCCATCCATGATAATGGCTATATGTCGCGGAATCTTGGTCTTATCAATATCTGAGGGTATTGTTATCATGTTGTGCTTACGAATTGGTCTCTTCGTTTTCCAAGAGACACTCCTGGAATTTTCACTCCAGTCGTCTTCTCAATAAACCTGACATAATTCTGTGCGGCAGTGGGAAGCTCAGAGAAAGAAGCCGCAGCGGAGATGTCTTGCTCCCAACCTTCATGCCTTTCGAATATCGGCTTTACCATAGCCATCGCGTACGGGTCTTCAGGCAGTTCGGTGTATATATTGCCATTAATGTCATATGCGACGCAGACAGGTATCTCGTGCAATCCCGAAAGAATATCAAGCTTGGTGAGTATTATCTCGGTAACAGCGTTTGAACGCACTGCGGATTGCAAGGCAACCATATCAAGCCAACCAACTCTGCGCGGTCTGCCTGTTGTAGTGCCGAACTCTCCGCCACTTGTCCTTATTGCATCAGCCGTTTTGCCATATTCTTCTGAAGGGAAGGGGCCTTCGCCGACGCGAGTTGTATATGCCTTTACAATGCCAGTAACCGAATCAAGTCTGCTTGGTGGGAAACCTGAACCGCTTCCCACACCTGACGCGAGGGTTGTTGAGGATGTTACATACGGGTAAGTGCCTGCGTCAAGATCAAGAAGCACCGCTTGAGCGCCTTCGAATATTATCCGATCGCCAGCTTCATAATGGGCGCGGATGATTTGGCCTGTATCAGCAAGGAACGGGCGGAAGTAATCGGATAATGACGAGAGGTTCGCGTACACTTCTTCAAATGAAGGTGCGTCAACGCCAAACACATACTTTAGAATCTTGTTTGCAAGCGATACACTTGCGTAAAGGCGGTCATGCAAGCGTTTTGGGTCCACAAGCTCACCGAACTGAATCCCTGTTCTTTGCGCCTTCTCTGAATAACACGGCCCAATTCCACGACCAGTTGTGCCGATCTTGGATTTGCCTGCCGAATTCTCAATCGCATTATCCAACAACTTGTGATGGGGGAGTACAATATGCGCACGAGGGCTAATGAAGAGCCTTCCTTCGCACTTAATATTCTTCTCACGAAGGCCTTCAATTTCGTCGCGGAGAGAGACGGGCTCTAAGACCATGCCTCTTCCAATTACACATTGTATTCGCTCTCTAAGAATGCCGGAGGGTATGCAGTGCAGGAAATATGTCTGCTCGCCGACTTTGACAGTATGGCCGGAGTTCGCACCGCCTTGGAAACGAACGACCATGTCGGCGTTTTTAGATAGAACATCTACGACTTTGCCTTTTCCCTCATCGCCCCATTGAAGACCCAAAACCAGGGTGGCAGGCATAATGACTCCCGTATAAAAAGCCCGCGAAATTATCCCATATTGCAGCTTAGCGTCAACAAAAAGGGCGGGTCTGATGAGACCCGCCCTCACAGAATGAAACTCGAAGATGTTAGAGGCCGGACTTGAGTTCTTTGCCGGGGCGGAAGCCGATCGTCTTTGCAGCGGCAATGCTGATCTGCTCGCGAGTTCTGGGGTTCAGGCCCTTGCGTGCTTTGCGCTTGCGCACAACGAATGTGCCGAAGCCGATGATCTGAACCTTTTGTGCTTTGCTCTTGAGGCCCTTCTTGATGTTGCCCAAAACCGCACTCACGCACTTCGCAGCATTTGCCTTAGAGACGCTAAGCTCTTCGGCGACAGCCTTGATCAAATCGCCCTTGTTCACTTCTCCCCCTTTCAAAAGAGATGACGAACGCGTCAGGAATAAGGAATTACCGAATTTCCAGCATCATACACGTATATTTTGTGCTTGTCAAGCGAATTATTCGTTTTTTCCCAATTTCCCTGTATTTTCCGCCGAAAACAGCCCGAAAATGGGGATTTTCCAGCGTTCGACGCTTCCCTTGTCTTATGAGACTTGATAACTACTGAAAAAAAGACGGATAATGCTTTGCAGTGTTAGGCAGACACTGCTTTGTCGTGCAGCTTCCTATCGCAGAGCATCTTTTTATGTATGAGGCAACATGAGCACCTTTCACATACCAACTAAACTGATTTATTCCCCCGGCTCGCTAATGTCATTCGACCTTGCAACACTCAATTCCAAAACAATGGTCGTCTTCTGCTCAAGATCTGTTCGCCAACGCTGCGATTATGTCAAAAACTGGCTTGAGCATGTTTGTCACTCAACTTCGGGTTGCTTTATTGAGGAAGTGAGTTCCGGCGAACCTTGTCTGGATGCTGTTGAATACATGCGAAGGATTATCGAGATTCACTCTGCCGACCTTGCTATTGCTGTTGGAGGGGGCAGCGTAATTGATGCGGTTAAGGCGGCTGCAGCGGTCGCATACTCGGACTCATCCGTTGAGGATTATTTCTATGGTAAACGCAAGCTTCCTAAGCGTGAGTGTTGCGTGGGAGTTGTTCCCACGACCGCTGGTTCGGGTGCCGAGTTAACGCCGAATGCGGTCCTTTCGGATCCAAAAAGACGAGTAAAGAAATCGTTGCGAGGCTCAAGTCTGTTCCCTGATTACGCCGTTGTTGATCCCGAAACACTCCGCTCTCTGCCCGAAGCTGTTGCAGCATCATCAGGTGCGGATGCACTTGTGCAGGCTATTGAATCATTTACTTCAAGATTCGCTTCACCCATTACAGACGCACTTTCTCTAAGTGCTGCATTAAGAATCGAGCAGAGGATTGAACGGTATGTTAGGAATCGAGACAAAGACTCTTGCCACTATATGAGCATTGCAAGCTCTATGGCTGCAATGGCATTTGTGCATTCCGGACTTGGTGCTGTCCACGGTGTTGTCCACACAATCGGACTGATTTCTAACACTCCACATGGTGTTTGCTGCGCTGCTCTTCTACCTTTTGTTATCGAGATGAATCAGAGGGATCGCAATTCAAAGTACGAACATCTTACTGAAATGTGGGGTGCTCCTCCTGCAGATCACATTCGGCATCTGTTTTCGCGACTCCTTCTACCTTCAGACCTTAAGCATTTGTGCATACCTCGAAGCGAGTTTGACTTCATAATTGATTCAAGCCTTGACACAAATAGTATGAGGTCGAACCCAAGAAATCTTGGAAGAGACGAATTAATGGAACTGCTTGTAACCGTCCTATAAAATAGCGCTGGAGGTGTAGTATGAAATCCCTGCTTACTATATTTGTTGTAATTGCCGTATCGATGCTATTGATTGGTTGCGAACCGCGCCCGAAACCTGTTCAGGTCGAGGCTCCGCAACCCGAGGTAAAACCGGTAGTCTCTGCTGAGGCTCAGGCTGCCTTGGATGAGGTGAAGTCACTGGTAGGGTTATCAATCAAGCAAGATCAATTTCTTGAGTACATTGAAGGTTTAAAGACCAAGATCGCGGAATATAAACAGCTCCATAAAGACATCTCTGCGGATGAGTGGGACATTAATCTTGTTAACGCATGTAATGCCAAGGGCAATTATGAGATGTCGAGCGTACATGCAAAGGCATTCATTGACAATTATCCGAAGAGCTCCCATGCGGTTAATGCGAAGATGATGTATGGATATGCTCAGTATCGTAATGGCGAGTATCTGACTGCCGCAGAGGCGTACAAATCGGCGCTTCGAGATCATCCTGACTTTGAAAACCAGCCTCTTCTGTATTACAACTCGGCCATCAATTACTACTATAACGAGAGTTTCGATGAATCCCGTGAGTTGTTCGAAGAACTTATAGAGGAGTATCCCAACGATAATTACGCAAACCTTGGTCGCCAGACTATTGGGCTTATCAGCTATAAGAAAGACGACTTAAAAGGCGCTGCAGAGTGGTTCTGGGAGTTCTTTCTACACAATAACGGTGCGCTTGCAAGCAATAGGATACCAAACACACAGATGGAGAATGCGCTTACCGAGATACGCAAAGCCGCAGTTTCGCCAGAGGAGATACTCAACGCCGACGCTATGCTTGCTGTCTTTCATTCATTGTATGTTACCGCGCAAGGGCAATTGGTTAACCTTGCTGTGCGCGACTTGATGATCATGCAACTTGGTGAAGACCTATCGAAACACGGAAACGCGCCGTTCGCAGTTGGTCCAGCATATTATTATGCATCCCTGATGGGAAGGGTTGGAAAGACAAAGGAGCGCGATGAGTTTATCGAGAAATGGGAAAAGATGGCCACAGGTGTGTTTGTCGGCAAGTTCTTCATGCTTCGTGTTCAATCAGCATACTCCACAAGGGATTATGCGAAGGTGCTACTTCTCACAGCAGGCGCGTCTGAGGATGTTATCGGCGCTGATCTTTACATGTATGCGATGAACTCTGCGATGTCGCTTGATCAATATGAACTTGCAGCGAAGTACGCCTCGTTGGGAATGGAAGCTGCACCTTCCAACAACACATTTAAGACGACCTTTGATACTCTGTCGCTTGTAGGAAAGGCTGCTCCAGAGATTATCGGTAAAGACATCATCAGTGGTAACGATATAACGCTCAATTCTTATAAGGGCAAAGTTGTTCTGATTGACTTCTGGGCGACATGGTGTGGCCCATGCGTCGGTGAGGTTCCGAATGTTGTTGCAGTATACAAGAAGTACCACGAACAGGGATTTGAGATATTAGGCGTAAGCCTCGATAGGCAAGGGATGGAAGAGAGAGTTGTTGACTTTTGTAAGCAGCATGAAATGCCTTGGCCGCAGATTTATGAAGGCAAGTATTGGGATGTTACGCCAAGGGCAGACTACAAATTCAATGCCATTCCGTTTATGGTGTTAGTTGACAAACAGGGCGTTATTAGGCTTCTTAATAAGCGAGGCGATGCCCTTGATGGCGCGGTAAAATCACTTCTTGAGAAATGATAGCAACTGCAGAAGATTCAAATGTCCTAAAGTAGCGTTTATACCTTAAACAACAAACCCCACAATAGAGTGGGGTTTGTTCAAGGTCTGGAAGGCTCCCAACCGGGAGCCTTTTGTTTTCTGGCGGAGGGTGAGGGATTCGAACCCCCGGAGCCCTGAAAAGGACTCAACGGTTTTCAAAACCGTCGCATTCGACCACTCTGCCAACCCTCCTGTCAAGTAATATCATAGTCAAGCGGAGTTTCCTCCACAGCAACACTATCAAATACAGTGTCGTCAACATATATCGGCGCGTTGAGCCTTACAGATAACGCGATCGCATCGCTTGGTCTTCCGTCAACCTTGACAACACCTTTATCGGTCTTGAAGTACATCATCGCAAAAAAAGTGCTTTGCTCAAGTTTGTAAATGAACACATGCTGAAGAGCAGCCCCAAATGACTTGATTGTATTCGAAAGAAGGTCATGAGTCATCGGACGAGCTGGGGAAATTTTGTAGAGCCCCATCTGGATCGCGTTTGCCTCAAAGATGCCGATTACAATCGGCATCACCCGCCCAGGTTCCCCTTCTTCCTTTAAAAAAACGGTCTGCTCAGGAGACCGCTCATTCAGGATGATTCGAGATAAGATCACTCTCTTCATTCAGGAGTATTATACGCATTTATCGCGACTTACAAGGTTTCGACAGTCAAGTCTCAATAAAAGACCCCGCTTTCGCGGGGTCTTTGGTCGAAAAAGATAGGTAAGTTACTCAGCAAGAAGATGCCTGCTAAATGCACGGACAGCGGGCAACGAAGTAGCATTAGCGAAATCAGGTGAAAGGGCGTAGTACAACGAAACAAGCGATGAACCGGTGTAAGTAGCATTCAACGTGTTGTCACGAACAGCGCAAAGCGCGGTAACAGAAGACTCAATCATAGAGCCAAACGCAGCGGTTGCAATGAAACACCCGCCACTGGAAGGCGAAATCTCGTCGTTCTGATCAATAGGACGCGCTGGAGGCGGTGGCGTGACAAAATCATCCTGTTGAATTTTCAGTGCGGTTGTAGTAAGTGCATAAAGGTCGCTGCCCTTCCAATAGAAGACAGCGAGTTGCTCATCAGAAGTGACATTCACGCTCGTCGCCCACTTAATATTTGGACCAAGATCAAGGTTAAGGCGCTCCCATTGGCGTCCGTTATAGCGAAGATAAGCAAGCGCTTCGGCATTATTGTACACAAAGTGAATATAGCCGAGTTTGTCTATTATGAAGGCAGCGTCAATGCTATCTGAGACTTCATCAATTACCGCAGTAGAATGCCATCCGCTCTCGTCTGAGTTGGCGACATAATATGTGTGGCGGGAAGGATAGGTGAATGTGCGATAACCGACAAACGGGCGCCCACCAATGTCAATAGACATGCTAATTGGGCCAGTAATGTTCGGCTGGGTATCTAAGGTGATCACAGTCCATTCATTGTTTTCGTAGACTGCATATCTGATGTGGCCGGTTGTGCTGTCAATGTATGCAACTTGAGGCACATCAACAAGAGGCGTTAAGGCAAGTGTGCAGTAAAAGCCAATGTCGTTGTTTGTTGCAATCGGATGCACGACCCAACCCGCCGGAGTGCGTTCGAGATACCGAACATCAGTCAGCAATTCATCATAGTAAACAAGACGAGGGAGGTTGTTTGTGCCAAGTCTTAGAGTCATTGATCTTCCGTAGTCGCCGGTTTCAATGACTTCCTTAAGGAATGAACCTACTCCAACTTTGCTGTCTTTTTGAACAAACTTCGCGTAGACTACTTCTTTGCGTACTCCATCGAAATAGCCAATGTGAGGATTGCTGTTTTCGTCAAGAACCATATCAACGAAAGCTCCAATATTCTCGCCCTGCGCAACGATATGGGCATTCCATTTTCCTTCTGAAAGAATATGGCAGCGAAGCTGTCGAAGTTCCTGAGAGTAGAAGACAACAGCAATAACTGAACCATCATTAGATACTTGAGTAATGATGTTACGACCGCGGAAGCCTTGTGCGAGGAGAAGGGCATCATTCCATTCTTTCATCGGCAGATCCGTACCCTCTCGCCAAATCCATCTGACAAGTGATGGCTCTGTAATGATTGATGAGAAAATGGGAAGTTCTGCTGGTGCAATTGAACCAGTGGATTCATAACCAGCGCACAACATGCCTCCAACATTCGGCATGACTGAACCGTAGAACAAATCACCCTCATTAACCCAGTAATCGCCGACAGGTGGTTTGGGGTCGCCAATAGTCATCGTATTGCGAATTCGAACTTTGTATTGTGGAACCCAATTAGTTTTCTGCCGTGTTGGACCAAGTATTCTAATAAACACAACTGTGTCTGCACCTACGCGCGGCGCAACATTGACAGCGCCTGCGCCGTCGCCAACCCAACCGAGAATGTATCGGGTATCCAAGGCAGCAATAGGTGAAACTGCCTGAACCGCAACGCGCTCGCCATACGCATACCATGTTGATAGCGTATCCATGTTCACAATTGTGCCAAGACCAGGGTCGAGGAAGAGGAAAAACTCAGCAAACCATATGGCTTCTTGTGTGATAGGAGAGTTTACGACAATCGTATCTGTCTCATTGCCATCCGATATCGAGCCATCACCAACTCCAGCCCAACCAACCCATGCATATCTTTCGCTCTCAGAGTTCTCTGGAACCGATGCGGATATCTGAATTTGTGATCCTGCATCAAACCAAGATGCGTCGGGTGGTGACACTGAGCCGAACAGAGAGAAAATATGTAACTGATACTGTGTTGTCCAGTTCCAAACAATGTAAGTAGGTGTGTTAAGTGCAAAGGTCGGAATACGAATTCCAGCACCGTCAACCGTACTGCCAATCGCAGACCAAGTGCGAGCATTGTATCGTATCGCAGGATTTGCAGTATCATAGACAAATGCATCAACTTGCGTATTTATAAGTGAACCTGGTACATAGTAATCGGCAGTCGTGCCGGAAATTGAGCCATGGGCAGAGTTGATTCCAAGCTCATATCGAATCTCATAATACCATGATACAATGGAAGGTTTTGTCATTTTCCAGGTAGGAATAACACTACCAAAGCCACTTTCGACTGCACCGCCTCCTGTCCAGCCAGCGGCGTACCTGCGTGTGCCATCGCTAACTTGAACCCATGGATTGACACCGACACCGACCATGTCCATGTCTCGCGCATACCAGCCAGTATCCGAGAATCCCGGCAAGTATCCTGACAATGCGCCTTGCATTGTAAGACGGTATTGAATTTCCCATGTCCAGATAATTCTTGTGTAGGACTTTATTGGAAAAGGAGGAATGGAACTCCCTGAACCAGTTGAAGGTGCTGAGCCTTCTGCAGTCCATCCGATTGCCATGCGGCGAGTGTCAATTGTCTGCCCAGCAGAACCTGTGATATATGTGTCGATCGCGACATTCTCAGTGTACCAACCAGTATTGTCTCCGCCTATGTTCCCTTCCGCAGAGAATATTTCGATGTAATACTGGTGAGCGTATTGGGCGTACATCGTGTCGTAAGGAAAGGTCTCATCAATGAAAATCGTCGCCGTGGGATTAGTGTTGCCATCCGACCAACTTTCAAAGAACCATCTTTCCTGATTGTAAGAAATCGGGATTTCGCGTGGAGCCGAGAAGGTACGATAACCGAAATTAACAGGAAGAGTTGAAGGTATAACATCAAGATACTGCCCATCAATGGCAATCTGCACATCTGTTAAGTTACTGTCAATGGTCAACGATACAGCATCAACATAAGTAATGCTACAAAGCTGCCGTTCTGCCGCTGGATTATTATGCTCGGTCAGTCGGCCCAGTCTTTGACCGGAAAGACCCTGAATCTGATTTGTCCTCAATCCGAAGCCAAAGTAGGCTTCGCTTAATTGCTTATCGCAGTCAATTACAGCCTGCTCACCGAGGTCGAACCATGTTGTAGCTGAAGGAACATATGAACTTGCCGGTGCAGAATTGTCAAATGCGCGACTGAAATACACCTCACCAGTTCCAACCTCATTGTGCATTACAGGCTGGTCAATAGCAGGGGGGAATGCTCCTGCAAACACATCGTACTTATAAGGATCACCGAAGACATTGATCTTAAAATCTGTCAGGTCAACATAATGCCCACTACTGCCAATGCCATAATCGGATAAGGAGTAGATCTTCGTTTCGACATTTGTGACCATCGCATACTGGTTGATTGTGGTGGTTTTCCAAATTATTGCCGAATGACAGGGTTCATGTCCGAGCTCAAAAGAACCGATCCACGGACCGACATACGGTGATACCCATACACCTGTCCAAGCAAGAATGGAAGAACGATACCAGCAGTTGAATGAATATCCTTGTTCAGCATACTTAGTTGGATCCGAGTTCTTATCCGTTAGGGTAATTGACGGATCGATGTTAAGTGGGTACTTTGTCGAGGGGTCTTTGAGATATCCTGTCGGAACTCGAGTGTACACGATGTAGTCAGACCCATCGGGCACGATTTCGTATCCGACAAACTCGACCTCGTCTCTTGTCGTTATGCCACGAAAACATGCAAAAGGAGATGGTATGGCAAACAGCTCTTTGCCGTTTGAGTCGCGTATGAGTAGCTGTTCTGATGTTGTAATGAAGCTGGAAACTCTGTTTTCGCCGACATACATGCTTTGGCCAAGTCCAGGACGCAGGCGGAAGGCGAAAGCAATGAATCCGTCAGAATATGCAGAAAGGAAGTCAGGGCGGGCAGGCAGAATGTAGTTATGCTTCAAGTTCCCTGTTCCAACGATATACTCGCTCGAAACACCCGTGTATATCGAGTTGTAGGTCAGAGTTGCACCTAAGGCTGTGGGAACGGCGTTATTAGGAGAGCTGATAAGCGTTTTTGTGCCATCAGGCGCAATATGATAGACGCCGACTTCAAGCCATGAAACCACATTGCCTGTTAGGTCCTTCACCATCATCCAGCCTGTGCTTGATGTGGGGAAGTAAGTAGGCATATCACTTTCGGTTATGCAATACGAGTAACCGGGAAGGTCACACGGATTAGGCGTGTGGTCGTATAGCCTGTACTTTCCGTCCTTGCCGAGATAGTTTATCGGTGTGATGGAAAGAATGGCAGTTTTTGAGCCGTCATTGTTTCGAAAGTGAACCGAATTTGCGCTTCTCTTGACCTCCATGGATGGCGTATATTCGCCAAAGAGCGCAGCGTATCCTTCCTCATCAGCAAAGGCCGAATTATCGGGGAATGCCACGCAGAACGCACCCAACATGAGGGCGCATAGAACTGCAAATGATAGAAGCAAGGTCTGTGTTCTTGCCATGCAGGTCCTCCTATAGCTTCACAAGCGTAAATCATACGCGAGTAAAAGCCATTGTCAAGGCATAATTTGGTCGAGGGATATATTATAATAGAGCATCGAAAAAGTCAAACGCTGCAACCATTCTGTTGCCCTCTGTAACCAAAGTCGTAAAATTGTCGTCTTACTGTTGGGAGAAGAATGCCATGCCAAAGCTTATTGTGCGCAAATCTGGTGCTCCAGACATTATTCTTGAGGTAACCGACAAGGTCATCACAGTCGGCAGATCGAAGAACAGCATCGTCTATATTGATGACCCCAAAGCGAGCCGCCACCACTGTATGCTGTTTGAAGAAAGTGGTATCTATTATGTCGAGGATAAGGGTAGCAGCAACGGTACCTATTTGAATTTCCGCAAAGTGTACAAGGGCGCAATAAAAGCGGGTGATGCAATTGTCATCGGAAGACACATCATCTTCTTCGAGTCCATTCCTGAAGATGCAACGATGATTGAGCAGTTTGCTGAGACAGAAACAAAGGACCGCCCGCAGTTTGCAAAAATCGCAGAGATGAAACCATCTGATACCGGGCAGATTTCATCCGATGCGACTTCGCCGATTTATGTGCTTGATATTGTCGAGGGCGCAGAAGCTGGCAAGAGGATTACTCTTGGTGACACCACCCTTACAATTGGCAGAAACTCCCAGAATCAGCTGGTTGCTTCAGACTCACTCGCATCAAACTACCACGCCGAAATTCGTAAAGAAGGCGGCATCTATTTCATCTATGACCTTGGATCTACAAATGGGACATTTTTGAATGGAAAGAAGATTGTCAAGGGTCAACTTTATGTTGACATGGAGATCAAGGTTGCTTCGCTTCGCATGATTTTCAAGAATATAGGAAAAGCCACAGAAAACGATTTTCAACCTGTCGGAGAGATGACAGCGATGCTTCGCATCGAAGATATCAAGGTGAAGAAGCGCGCAATTTCTTCGCTTTGGCTCGCAACTGCTGGCCTTGCTCTCGCTGTTCTTGCCGCAGGATATGTTCTTTACTTCCAACCTTTCAAAAAAGCTGGTCCAGCAAAGACTGCAACGCTAAGCCAGAAAAACTACCTTGAGGCAAATCCCTCTTTTGAGGGAGAAGTTGCGGGTGATGCGACGCCAGAGGGTTGGAAATTCGATGTCTCAAAAGCTATCAATGTCTATGTTGACCGTAGCAAAAACCGAACTGGCAACGCGAGTCTTACATTCCAGAACATAGGCTCAGATGGTCAACTTAGTTTCAACGCAGTTTCTATTGTCGAGCCTCTTCGAGTACAGCCAAACCGAACATTTGCGGCAAAAGCGTTTGTTCTTGCCGAAAACTCTGTCGGATTCAATGGTCTGCGCGTTCGCCTTTTCGACACCGAACGGCCTTCAATGTACATTGATTACTACACTACTCCTGTATCCAGAACGCACACAAGCTTTATGGAGTCATCGTGCAAGTTCACAGTCCCACCGTGGGCGAACTCCCTCATAGTTTCGTGTATTGCAGCAGGTGAAAGAGGGAATGTATGGTTTGACGATATCAGCATAACAGAGGCTGATGCGCCAGAATTGCCTTTCTGCGAGTTGACGACGATAACAAGCCCCAATAAGCTTTTCCTCGACCGCTCTGGCAACATGTGGGTAATGAACAAAAAGAACGATTTGATCGCAGTGATAAATGGGCTTAATGTCAGCAGCGACACACGCGGCATTTCTTCATCTCAGGCAATGCAGTCAACGGTCTCAACTCCTGAATTCATCAAGCAGATGAGCAAAGGCTCAGTGAGAGGGTTTATCCACAACCTTGCAAACGATTCGAAACTGCAAATGTCTGTTTCAACCAGTATGTCTGACAAAACAGGCACAATCGTTTACTCATCGGGCGCATTCTCAGACGATACACAAAGAATATCGCTGTCAATGACAATTGACGCAAGCCACTTTGACAACTATCTTAGGGTTGCATCTGGTAACTCCATTGCGCAGTTCATCCCAGACTCTGGTAGGGTCGAGGGCGCGCTTGAGTTGATTCTCGGCAGAGACAAGAATCTACTTGCAATAGTGTTAGGCGATCAAATGAACCTGAGCGCGGTAAAAACGGATGATGGTTGCCTGAAGGTCGAGCTATTCCCCCAGATTAAGGCTAACGAGAAGACCAATCAGATTACGCTGATGGTGAATACGGAATCCCCTGCAATTGCTGCACGGCTCGACAATCTTCTGAAAGAGGCGAGAGCGATAGTGAAGTCAGGGGACCTTTTGCAGGCAGAGCGAATATTTGCATCCGTTAAAACTGAATTTGTCGGCAATGACAATGCGATTCGCGAAGCGAATAAAGGCCTCGACGAGGTCGCCAAAGAGATAACGAAGCTCGATGCTAATCTCAAGGAGATCATCACCCTGATTGAAGCAGCCGAGCAAGCTGAGAAAGTTGATGAATTCGAGGTTGCGTTCGAACAACTTCGCGCCTTTATAAGCAAGCTTGAGGTTCGTGCTCCGAACTCGGAGCTATACGATCGGGCAGTAAAGGCGGCCAAAGAATCGGAATCGCTGACCGGAAAGATGGAAAAAAAGATCCTCGAGCGGAAGGCGAGCAAATTGCTTGATAAGGCTAAAGAAGCGCAGAAGAGCGAGCAATTTATACTCTGCCGCGCAATATTAGAGAAGTTGCTCTCGTCATATCCCGACACTGCTTCCGCCAAAGAGGCCGAGGTTATGATAATCGAAGCGCGCCGCATGGTTGATCTTGTCAAGCTTGCCGCGCAGGAGTGGGAAGAGGTCGCGAAGAAAGCAGAGACACTTGAGAAAACCGGCAAGAAAGACGCAGCAAAAGAAGCTGTAAGGGCTTTTTCAGACAAGTATCCATTCTTCGTGCCAGCCAAGGCATACTTGAAGATCTTAGAATAGTGACTCAGGATTATAGACTTCGGGCATCGCGCACAAACTGCGCGGTGCCCTCGTTATTTAATCACGCCAGACCTTTAACAAGCATAGTGTTTTGTATCCACACCTGCCTGTAGCCTTTGGCTGGTTGCTGGAACGCAAGAAATGTGTTGATTTACCGCTTATCCGGTGTATAATACGCATGTGGGCCGTTCATTGAAGAACGGAAACGATAGATCTTAAAGCGAAAATCCGCCTCCCCGCGGCATTGGGGAAGAGTTAGACTGCCTGCGATATTCGCACATCGGCTCCAATGGTGCCGATGTCGTGTAATTCTATACCCGTTTCGCTTTCTGTCGCCCCCACTCACATATCAAGCAATAATCGAAAGGGAAAACGCATGACATGGCTTCCTGCTTCGTTGATTGGGCTTTTTCTGGGGCTTGTGATTGGAGTTGTGGTTGTCGCATATTTGATGATGAAGAAGTTGGCCACTGCTCGCGAGCAATCGGACAGATCACGACTTGAACTCGAACAATTTAAGGCCGCCCTTGAAGCATCGAAACGAGAACTGAAAATCACCGCCGAGAAAGAGGCAGAACAAAGACTTCAAGCAAAGATTGAGACCTTTGAGAGGGAATCGCGCGAAGCGAGAGCCGAAATCAAGGTCGCCGAGAAGAGAATCGAAAAGAAAGAGGACATGCTCGAGAGAAAGGAAGTCGAGCTGAGAGAACGCGAAAAGGAGATAGTAGTCAAGAACAAGAAGCTTGATGAAATGCAATCAGTGCACGACCGCAGAATTGCACTTCTTGATGAGAAGATCGCTCAGGCAGATATCGAGTTGCTGAAAATAGCCGAGCTTTCGCGCGAGGAAGCCGAGAAGAAAATTCTGAAACGAGTCGAGGAGGAACTTGGTACCGAGATCGGGAATTTAATTGCCAAGGCAACAGAGAAGGTTCATGCTGAAGCTGACGCAATCGCAAGAGAGCAAATCATTTCAGCTATCCAACGGTATTCAGGCGACCAAATCTCCGATATCCTCGTCTCCACAGTGGATTTACCAAGCGACGAGATGAAGGGACGAATCATTGGCAGGGAAGGGCGCAATATTCGCACTTTCGAAAAGGTATCTGGCACAGATGTTGTTGTTGACGATACACCCGGCGTCGTTATTGTTTCTGCTTTCGACCCCGTCCGTCGCGAAGTTGCGCGCCGTGCGCTCGAACGCCTTATTCAAGACGGCCGAATACATCCAGCGCGAATCGAAGAGGTTGTCGAGAAAACTCGCCAGGATACCCTTAACGAGATACAGAAGGCAGGTCTTGATGCATTTCAAGAGCTTGGTCTTCCAAAAGCGAATCCAAAGCTCGTCATGCTCATTGGCCGCCTTAAGTTCCGCTCAAGCTACGGTCAGAATGTGCTAATTCACTCAAAAGAGGTTGCTCATCTTATGGGCATGGTCGCCGCAGAGCTTGGTCTCGACCAACAACTTGCAAAGCGTTGCGGTCTTATGCATGATATCGGCAAGGCTATTGACCACGAAAGCGAAGGTACTCACTCAGAGCTTGGAATGGAGATTGCAAAGCGTTATGGTGAGTCAAAAGAGGTCATTAACTCGATTGGCTCTCACCACGAAAAGATTGAGCCAGACAATGTCTACTCAATACTTGTGAAGCTGATGGACTCTGTTTCCGCAGGTCGTCCTGGCGCAAGAACGGAAACACTCGAAAAGTACCTTAAGCGTCTTGAGAAGCTTGAAGCGATTGCCACTGGACAGCCGGGAGTTGAACAGGCATTTGCAATTCAAGCGGGTCGCGAGATTCGTGTTCTTCTCAATGCGGATTCTGTCGGTGACAAAGAAGTGTTCAAGATCTGCCGTGATATCGCAATCCAGATCGAAAAGGAACTCACATACCCCGGTGAGATTCGTGTTACCTGTATCCGCGAGACCCGAGTTGTCGAGGTGGCTCGTTAGTGACTGACGAAGCCTATGTGCTTATTCTGGGCGATATTGTGGGAAGACCTGGGCGCTCTCTTGTTAGGGAGTTCGTCCCGCAATTTCGTAACAAAGGTGTGCAGTTCGTCGTCGCGAATGCTGAGAATGCAGCGGGTGGTTCCGGTCTGACAAGGGATACTGCTTGTGAATTGTTCGATAGCGGCGTTGATGTTATAACAACTGGCGATCATGCATTTAGAAATCGCGAAATCCTTGACATAATAGGCGAAGAACCTCGTATTCTCCGTCCCGCAAACTTTTCGCCGCATTGCCCAGGGCATGGCTCTGTGATGGTCAATACTAATATTGGTCGTTTCGTCGTGATTAACCTGATTGGCAGGGTCTTTATGTCTCCTTCCGAATGCCCATTTACTGCGGCAGAAAGGGAGATGATGGCATATCCGCAGGACTCGTCTGCAATCGTTGATTTTCACGCCGAGGCAACCAGCGAAAAGGTTGCATTCGGGCGTTTTTTTGATGGGCGTGCTGTTGCAATTGTTGGCACGCACACTCATATACAGACTGCTGACGAAACAGTCACTCCAAATGGAACTGCCTATATAACCGATTGCGGTATGACCGGTCCTTATGACTCTGTTATCGGGCGTGACGGCGATGCTGTCATAAACTCGTTTATAACAGGTATGCCCGGCCGATTTGAAGTTGCATCCGGCGACCCTCGCTTATGTGGTGTTCTTGTGAAGATATCAAAGTCCGAACATAAGGCCCTTGGAATTCGCAGGATCCAACTGTCACCCAATAGCTCGTTTAATGTGGAGTTTTGACGGTGAGCGTGGACCTTCCGCTATTCGAGCAAACACCTAAGGACAGTGAGCCTGTTACAATATCACAGCTTAACGAGCGGATCAAGTTCGTTCTGGAAGATTCGTTTGAACGAGTTACTGTGGTTGGAGAGATTGCTTCCTTCAAGCACCACACATCTGGCGCTTTCTATTTCGAACTCAAAGATGAGAGTGCAAGAATATCTGCAGTGATGTTTCGCAACTCGGCATGGTCACTTGATTTTGTGCCTCAAGATGGCATGAAAATCGTCGCAGAGGGCAAGGTCACAGTATTCTCCAAGCAGGGTAAATACCAGATTGTTGTAGAGAAGATGCGTGAGATGGGCATCGGCGAGCTTATGGTGAAATTTCGCAAGCTTGTGGATAAGCTGCAGCGTGAAGGTTTGTTCGATGAAGTTTATAAGAAACCGATTCCCTTTCTGCCCAAATGCGTTGGCGTTGCCACCTCTTTGAGCGGAGCGGCGATTCGCGATATTGTTCGGATATTGCGGGGCAGAAGCCCGAAGGTAAAAATTGTCGTTCGCCCGACCATAGTACAAGGCGACAAAGCTCCACCTGATATTGTGGCCGCTATAAAGGAACTTGACAATCATCCAGGGATTGATGTTATGATTGTCGGCAGAGGTGGAGGCTCTTACGAAGACTTGTTTGTATTTAATGATGAGGCAGTTGCGCGGGCAATTTTTGCCGCAAGAACACCTGTCATTTCAGCAGTGGGGCATCAGAACGATTATACGATTGCTGACATGGTGGCGGACCTAAGAGCAGCAACTCCGACTGACGCAGCCCAAAAGGTAACAACCGATGTGTATGATATAATTCAGACACTCGACGACCGTAGCGACAGGTTAAGTGATTGCATTCGGAATGCAGCTCGCGATGCAAGGTTGAGGCTTGATCTAATGCGCAGGAGCCTTGTCTTATTCGCTCCGTCTCAAAGACTCTCTGCAATGAGACGGCAGACCGATGATACTGCTGCGCGTTTTACCGCAGCGATAAATCATCTGTGCAGAACATGTCGAAACGCAATGGATTTAAGACGCGATTCGCTTTATGCAATGTCGCCATTGAATGTGCTGCAACGCGGGTATTCAATTGTCCGATCCGATAAGGGCATTGTTGATTCGATCGCTAAGGTGTCAGTCGGTGACAAGATAGAGGTGCTTTTGAGCAAAGGCTCGATAGGCGCAGAGGTTTTATGGGCGACGGAAATCAAAGATCAGAGGGAAACACAATGAACGAGCAGCGTTCTGAAATACCGTTCGAGGCGCGTATAAAAGAGCTTGATGAGATACTTCGCAAGCTCGAATCCGGTAATATCCCCCTCGAAGAGGCTATCAGAAACTACGAACGCGGAGTTGCGCTGCTTAAGGATTCATACAAGATGCTCGACGAACTCGAAGGGCGGATTGTCAAGTTAGTTCGCTCTTCAGACGGTTCGATAGTTGAACAACCGCTCGAAATCGGAAGCGAAAATGAGCTTTGATGACAGCAGGCTTATAGAGTATTCGAACTATTTTGACTCTCGGTTTGAAAAAATGCTCCCCGTGCTGGAAGGTGCGTCTTCCCGCCTGACTGACGCAATGAAGTACAGCGCAATGGCCGGTGGCAAGAGGATTCGTCCCTACCTTGTCATGCGATTCTGCGAGCTGTGCGGTTCATATCGCGATAACGCTATTGATGTCGCCGCTGCAATTGAGTGTATCCATACATACTCGCTTATTCACGATGACCTTCCTGCTCTTGATAACGACGATCTTCGGCGCGGAAAGCCGACTTCGCACAAGCAATTTGATGAATCCACCGCGATTCTTGCGGGGGATGCACTGTTGACCTTCGCATTTGAGCTTGTCGCAAACGCGTCGTTAGACTCCGTCGCCGTGGTCGAGATAGTCAAGATATTGGCTGTGCGTGCTGGGTACGCAGGTATGGTCGGTGGACAAATGGCCGACATACTGCACGAAAAGAACGAGCCTAATGCAGACTTAATGCACTATATACATAGGCACAAGACAGCGGATCTGATCACTGCATCAGTAATATGCGGTGCGGTTTGTGCAGGCGCGCGAAGCGAACAAATAGAGATGGCGGAGAGATTCGGCATCAATTTCGGTATGGCGTTTCAAGTTACAGATGACATCTGCGATGCTACTTGCACCGCTGAGGAAATGGGCAAGGCTGTTGGCAAGGATATTGGCGCAGGCAAGCAGAATGCTGTTGCAGTTTACGGGATCGAAGGTGCTAAGAAGATTGCCGAACGCTATGTTAAGACCGCGGTCGCCTCGTTGTCAATTTTCAAAGGTTCTGAAGACCTTAAGCAATTAGTTCAGTGGCTGCCTGAAAGGAGAAAATGAGCTTGGGTCCTTTGCTAAGCACCATTTCATCGCCTGAGGATCTTAAGCGTTTGTCTCAAGAAGAGCTTATTAAGCTCTGCGCCGAGATGCGCGAGCTTATTGCTGCAGTGATTTCAGAAAACGGCGGGCATCTTGCCACAAATCTCGGTACAGTAGAGATTTCAACCGCTTTGCACCTCGCTTTTGACTTCAAATTGGACAGACTTATCTTCGATGTTGGCCATCAGTGCTATGCTCACAAGATACTCACAGGCAGAAGAGATAGATTCAACACAATTCGAACCACAAATGGCCTTTCAGGTTACCCAAATCCTGATGAGAGCGAGTATGATTGCTTTACGAGCGGTCACGCAAGCACTGCGATATCGCTTGCAACCGGGTACGCCCAAGCCTTTGCTCATCAGGGATTAGATAGGCGAGTGGTCGCGCTTATCGGCGATGGCTCTCTTACAGGTGGAGAGGCTTACGAAGGGCTTTGCTATCTTGGCAGCACCAATCTTGATGTTCTTGTCGTTCTGAATGACAATCGTATGGCGATTTCGCCATCCATCGGTGGATTGACAAGATACTTGAACCACATGCGTACTTCGCCACGCTACCTTGGCCTCAAGAAGGATGTTCAGAACATAGTCAAGCGCTTGCCGGTCTTTTCTGACCAAGTTAATAAACTGCTCGAAAACCTACATGATAGCGTATCAAAAATGGTTGTGGAGAGCGGTATATTCGCCACTCTTGGTTATAAGTACTTCGGACCTTACGATGGTCACGATGTTAACGATCTTCTAATCGTGCTTAAGGAGATCTCGAAGCTGAGAAGGCCTGTTTTGCTTCACATTCTTACAGACAAGGGGAAGGGCGATTATAAGGCAGAGAGTGATCCCGAAAAATACCACGGTGTCGGTCCTCGCTGCAAGGATACAATCACTATATCTGAACCCCTCCCCGCATATACCGATGTATTTGCTGATGCACTTGTTGAAATAGGTGCAAGGGATGAAAAGGTGGTTGCACTTACCGCGGCGATGCCCACCGGAACAGGCGTTATTAAGTTCATGAACGCCTATCCTGGGCGCGGCATTGATGTTGGAATCGCAGAGCAGCATTGTGTAACAATGGCTGCGGCTATGGCTCGAGGCGGTATGAAGCCCGTCGTTGCGATCTATTCGACATTTGTTCAACGGGCAGTTGATCAGTACTTTCACGATGTTTTACTTCAAAAGGACCTTGGTGTGGTTTTTACCCTCGATAGGGCAGGGCTTGTCGGAGAGGACGGCCCAACGCATCATGGGTTATATGATATTGCTTTTCTTCGCCCATTTCCCGGCTCTGTAATGTGCTCGCCTGCTGGTGCAAAAGAACTTAAAGACATGCTCGATTGGGCGATATCAAGCGGTTTGACTGTTGCAATGCGATATCCACGAACAGCAATCGCAGAATTTCCCGAAATTGACGAGTTTCCACCGGTCGAGCTTGGTAAGGGTTTTGTCGTAAGGGATGGCCGGGATGTTGCTATTCTTGCGTACGGACCCACGCTTCGCAGCGCTCTTGATGCAGCCTATGTGCTTGAGAAGAAGGGTGTAGATTGCCGTGTTGTCAACATGAGGTTCGCCTCTCCGGTTGATACAGAATTGATACAAAAAGCGACCGAGACGAAACTTGTTGTCACTATTGAAGAACACGCGGAAGTTGGCGGATTCGGTTCAATTGTTCGCGAGTCCCTTTCCGGTACTGCCGAACACCTTCTGATCGCTGTACCAAACAAGTTTATTCCTCACGGTGCACGGGCTGAGTTGCTTAAGATGTGCGGTCTTGACTGTGCGTCAATTGCCGAACGAATCGAAACGGAGCTTAATAGATGAAAGCCTGTATTTTCGGCAATGGTCAAAAACCAGAAGCCCTGCTTCTTATCGAAAAGCTAACTCCTTGGCTCGAAAAACGCGCAGAGATTACATGTGTGATGCTTGAAAAAACTGGGGCGTTTGACCCAAAAGACGCCGATGTTTGCATAGTGTTCGGCGGCGATGGCACGATGCTGTCCTGTGCGCGACGATTGACAAGGTACGATATTCCAGTAATAGGAGTAAATTTAGGGCGATTAGGCTTTCTTGCTGGCATTCCGCCGAAATTTATCCACAAAGAGCTAAAGCGGGTTTTTGCAGGTGAGTATTCGATAAGCGAGCGCTTGATGCTCGAAGTCGTGGGTTTAAAAGAAGCAGATATAACCTCAGGTTTCGGCTCGATGGTAGTGCTCAACGAGGTTGTGCTCGAAAGAGGCGAATCCCCGCGTACGCTGTCTGTTGATGTTCATCATGGGGACGAGTACTTCAATACATTCAGTGCCGATGGTTTGATAGTAGCCACGCCAACCGGCTCTACTGCCTACTCTCTAAGCGCTGGTGGACCACTCTGCGCGCCAGAACTCGATGTGATGATAATCAATCCGATATGCCCACATTGTTTATCTGAGCGCCCGTTTATAGTATCTACTGATAAGAGCCTCAGGCTTCACTTGAGTGCGGATGAACCGTGCGGGATGATTACCCTCGACGGCCAGACCGTTTATCGTCCAAAGGGCGAGATTTCAATAGAAGTAAGGCGTTTTGAACATAAACTAAAGCTGCTAAAGCCACCCGAGGTTGGAGACTTCAGCGTCATCCGTTCGAAGCTCAATTGGGGGCGTAACTTCATACCTTTCGACCACACAAACGACATAGACATCGAAGACATTTTCCGCAATCCGGAGGAATAAGTTGTCAGACAAATTGCGAGTTCGCTTTGCCCCGTCGCCGACGGGTTACATGCACATTGGCAACCTACGCACTGCGCTTTACAACTACCTGTTTGCGCGGCATTGCAATGCAACATTCGTGCTTCGCATTGAGGACACAGATAGAAAAAGGCATAACGAGGACGCGATAAGCGTGATCATAAATGGTCTTCGCGAGCTTGGTATGAACTTTGATGAGGGTCCATTTTTCCAGTCAGAAAGGCTCGAAATATACCAGAAGTTTGCTGACAAATTGATGGAGATGGGGCTTGCATACAAATCCGACCAGGGCAAAGCGGAAATGGGAGAGGCGACGATTCTGCGCGCTCCTGACTTCGATATATCGTGGGTTGATGCCGTTAAAGGTCGAATCACTTTTGCCGCCGAGGACTTGCGTGAACTTGTGATAATCAAATCTGACGGCTTTCCAACATATAACTTTGCCTGTGTTGTTGATGATCACGAGATGGAAGTCACTCATGTCTTTCGTGGTGACGACCATGTATCAAACACACCAAAGCAGATTGCCATATATGCAGCATTTGGGTGGGTTCCGCCCACTTTTGGTCATTTTCCTATGATATTGGGTATGGATGGGCAAAGGCTATCGAAGCGTCATGGTGCAGTAAAGGTTACTGAGTTCATCGAGCAAGGTTATCTGCCGCAGGCTCTCCTTAATTTCATCGCCCTGCTTGGATGGTCCCCCGGCGAAGACAGGGAACTGATGAACATGCAGGAGATGATCGAGGCGTTCACTATTGACAGGGTTCGTCCCACCGCATCGCGTTTCGATTATGACAAATTTCTTTGGATAAATAGCCAATATCTTAAAAACTCGCCCGCAGAGGATCTCGTTGAACCTGCCTGTGAAGCACTAAAGCGAAAGGGGCTTGGTGATCGCCTTCCTGATCGCAAATTGCTTTGCGACCTTATCGAATTGTACCGCGAGAGAATGCGAACAATGAACGAATTCGCCGATTCGATAAGATACTTCCTTATTTCTGATGAAGAGATGTTATTTGTGCCTCGCGCGATTGAGAAGGTGATGAAGAAACAGGGAGTTGCGGATGTTCTTTCAAAGGCTCGGGAGAGCTTGTCGGCAATCGAAGTGTTCGATTTAGTATCCATCGAAGCAACCCTAAGGCAGTTAAGCGCGGACACTGGGCTTGGATTTGGCAAGATAGCGCAACCAATTAGAGTCGCTGTTGCTGGAACAGACGCTTCCGCAGAGATATTTCCCACGCTGTATCTTCTTGGTCGTGACAGAGTAGTAAGCAGAATTGCCCGTGCAGAACAGATGTTAGCGAATTTCAGCTTTCCATTATTGGAGGAACAACATGCCTGATCTCATCGTTGTCGGTACGATTGCATACGATTCGATAGAAACGCCTTATGGGAAGCGCGAAAGAGCTCTTGGCGGTTCAGCATCATATTTTTCGTACGCAGCCTCTTTCTTCACCTCTGTCGGTGTAGTCGGAATCGTTGGGCGGGATTTTCCTAAGAACATGCTTGATGCCCACCGCAAGCAGGGAATAGACCTTTCCGGCGTAGTGCGAGATGAGAATGGTAAGACCTTTTTCTGGAGCGGTAGCTACTGCGGCGACATGAATTCGGCAACTACTCACGAAACGCAGTTGAATGTTTTTGCTGATTTTGAGCCAAAGCTCAGCAGAGAATTCTCCCGTGCGCCGTTTGTTTTCTTAGCGAACAGCCATCCTTGCTCGCAGATGGCAGTCATTGAGCAGGTCGAAGGTGATTCGTTGATCTGCTGCGATTCGATGAACTATTGGATAACAAGTGCAAACAATGAGCTTAAGTCAGTTTTGAGCCGAGTTGATGGCTTCTTCTGCAATGATGCTGAGGCGCGCATGTTAACAGGTGTCTCGAATCTAATCCTTGCCGGAAAAAAGTTGCTTGAATTGGGACCGAGCTTTGTTGTGATTAAAAAGGGTGAGCATGGCTCGATGCTTGTCCATCGTGATGGGCTTGCTGTGTTACCTGCCTACCCACTCGAACAGGTCTTCGATCCAACTGGAGCAGGCGATACTTTCGCAGGCGGTTTTATGGGAGCTTTGGCGAAAAGTGGAGACAGCTCTTTTAGGTCAATGAAGGATGCTCTTATTCATGCGACCATATCGGCTTCATTTACATGCCAGGGTTTTGGTCTCGAATCGCTTATTCAGATGAACGCGAAGGCAATGAGTGAGAGAAAAAGCATCCTGATGTCATTGTTGCCGAGGGTGTAGTTTGAACACAGAGGTCATGCTGAGGCTTTTTATTGCCGTTCCACTTGCGCCGGGAATCGGCAAAAAACTGTCTATTGCGCAGCATTCTCTCGCTCGCGCAAAGACCCGTGTTACCTGGGTTGACCCAGAAAGCATGCACATCACGATTAAGTTCATTGGGGATTATCCTGCCTCAGAGATAGGAAAAGTTCGCGACATGATGGCTGCCTCTTTGGTTGGATGCACACCGAGTCGCTTGCACTTTGCGGGGCTATCGTTCTTTCCCAACGAGAAGTCTCCTCGCGTGATCAAGGTTGATTCAACGGATGAGTCTGGAATTCTCACGCACGCGCATAACTATCTTGATAAAGCGTTGTGCCCTCTTGGTGTACCCTCTGAAAACCGAAGGTTTACACCTCATATCACTCTGGGCAGACTTAAAAACACTGCCGATATAGGCACGCTCGTCCGTATTGCGCAGGAGTATCAGGATTTCAAGTTCGGTTCGATGGATGTATCGTCTTTGACTCTTTTTGCCAGCAAGCTTGACCGAAACGGCCCAAAGTACACCGTACTGGATGAAATTGACTGCGAATAGCACAGAACTATGAGTATGAGTACCGGATAACGGCGCGTGATCCTGCTCCATCAGGCGTAGGCGGTTGCACTTCGACGAACGCTGTCAGCCTTTCCTTTACTGCAGCAAGATGCGAAATTACACCTATCAGCCTCTTTCTGCCGCGCAACCTTTCAAGTGAATCGAAAACGGTATCAAGGCTCTCTGAGTCAAGCGAACCGAAACCCTCATCAATAAACAAACAGTCGAGATTCGAATTTGCAGGTGTGGAAATCTGCTCAGAAAGAGCAAGAGCAAGGGCAAATGATGCGAGAAATGTCTCGCCACCTGAAAGAGTGTCAACCTCGCGTTTTGTGCCTGCATTCCAGTCATCCACAAGATTGACCGTTACTCCGGTTGACTTGCTCTCTCCCTCAAGCCGGTAACGACGGCGAGTAAGCTCAGATAGCAGGTACGATGCTCGCCTCATCACACTGTGTAGATGGAACTCGGCAATGAAGTTCACCAGAGCCTTACCCTTTGTAAGGCTCTCGATTTCCTCAGCAAGGTTGATCTTTCTGTTTATCTCCTCGAATTGCCCCCTTACTTTCTGGTAGTCTCTGAAGCGCTCAGTTGCCTCTTTATGTCTGCTTCTCAATGAGCCAAATTCCTGATTATGCTTGTCTATATCTGCAACGACGATGCTCTGTCGCTCAGTCAATATGCTAAGTTCCGCGGCGGGATCAGGATGATTTTCGATCTCTTCATCAAGAGTGTTCAGGCGGCTTATCACTGCGTTACGCTGTGAGCTGTATTCGTCACATTCCGCCTTAAGACTCTGATATTCACTATCATT
Organism: uncultured Planctomycetota bacterium; assembly: GCA_964571525.1. GTDB lineage: Bacteria > Planctomycetota > B143-G9 > B143-G9 > B143-G9 > CAZNBY01. The sequence goes on along the minus strand of CAZNBY010000002.1, from coordinate 173,522 downwards.
CATTAATGCACATTTAAGGTCGGCTATTGATGCAAATCCCTTGATGGCGAGTTGCGAAAAGAGATCCCTCTTCTTCTCGATAGCCTCATTCTTCAAGGCATCCAGTCGGCATTTTATACCATCGCGCCTTGTCTCTATACCTGTCAGCTTGTTGCGCTTTTCCTCTTTTTCGCTATTGAGCATGTTGAATCGGTCTAAGATATGCTTCTTTTCTCTTGTCGTCTTGTTGATAGCATATATTGGATCTTCACCCTTAAAGACCTCTTCAATCTTGCGTGCTTCCTTAGCTTGTTGCGACTCTGCTTCCTCAAGAAGTGCCGATTCCAGCTTGATATTTGCTTCTATCTCAGAGTGTCTTTGGCTTGCTGCAACGAATCTCTCATCTATTAGCTTACGCTCGTTTGCAAGACTCTCTCTTGCGGTTTCAAGCTCGCGGAGCTTTTCGAACGCGTCTTTTGCATCTGCTAACTTTGCTTCGAATTCTGGCTTATCCATGCCGACTTTCTGCCGCCACTCTGCAAAACGGTTGTTCGCTATTTCTTCATTCTCTGCTATCGCCGATTTAACGCGCGAAATGTCGTGGTTCATGTCTTCAAGCTGCTTAATCTTGGTGGATATCTCACCGCGAATGACTGAAAGCCTGTTTATGTTTTGTTCAGAGGCTCTTATTGAGGCGGTCAAGGCTACAAAATCCTCAGTTGGTTTTTCGGCTGGAGATGGGTGGTGCTTCGAACCGCAGACGGGGCAAGGTGAATCTTTGCGAAGTTGCTGGGCTATGACCGCTGCGCTCTGCGCCGTCTCGAGAGCCTTAAGGTGAGTTTCCTTCTCTGATTTTTCATAGCTCAAGTATGATATACGCTCGTCGAGTTTGCTTAGTGCAAGATCGAGTTCGCATTCTATACCAATGCTTTTAAGCTTGGCAAGCACACTACCGCAAAGGTCATTATAGGAACTAACCTGTCCAATAAGTGCCGTTTTCGATTCCTCGATTCTTGCTGACATTGACCTTATAGCATCAAGCTCTTTGTCGCCAGACATATAGCTATCAAGCAATCTTGCCGTCTCTGAAAGGTTTCGAATTCTGGCCTCAAGTTCATTTGTCCGGTTCGAATGCCTTTGGCGTTCATCATCCGCATTTTTAAGCTTGTTAAAAGCCTCAACGCGGTCTGAGCGCAGTCTTGAGAGTTTGGTCTGCAGCTTCTCAGTCTTTTCACCAAGATTCTTTATGCTGACAATTGTATCAAGCATCGAGTTGTAGCGGTTGAGCCTTACTTCTAACTCAGTTCGGCGATCTTCATAGTTGATTGAGAATTCCTTCCATTCACGCTCGACTTCGCGGTATTCCCGCTCTGCTATTTCGTGTTGAGCTTCGGTTTGCTTTAGGTCTTGTTCAATCTCGGGTATCTCTTTTTCAACAATCTTCTCGTAAGACTCCGCCGAACTTCGCAGCTCATTGGCGCTCTGTGCCCTCGCAAGTCGTGTCTCTAAAAGACCTATGTTACGCGACCTTTCAACGAGTTTTAAGCGCTTTTCAATAAGACTTTCTCTTTCGCGCCACAATCCATTGATACGGGTCAGGTGGTTGCTCTCTCTTTCGTTGCGCTCTTTTTCCGCCTTCAGAATTCCAAGCATCTCTTCGATACCTTTAAGCTCATTTTCGAGTGCTTTTATGCCGTCTTCGTCTATCCCCTGTAGTCCTTCGAGCTTTCCAGAGACATTGCTGAGAAAGTACCTGAGATGCTCCAAGTACGCCTTTATCTTGGCTGTTAAATGCTCACCATACCTTTCGAGGCGGAATATCCGTTCGAAAGCCTTGTTTCGGTCGGCGGGGGTGGATTTGAGAAACTTGCTGAATTCGTTCTGGGGCAGAATAACGGCGATCTGAAAATCCAAGCGCGTGAGACCGAGAATCTCTGTGACTTTGCGGCTGACATTATCCGATTGCTCCGCGATAACAATAGAGGTGTTTCCTGCTTCATCAAGCGTATATATTGCGCTTTTAAAGACATTTAGTGAATAGCCGTCGCTGCTTATGTTGTACTTTCTTTCGACCCGATATGTGCCGTCTCCGCATTGAAAGTCGAAAGACACAAATGCCTTTTTGCAGCTTGAGTTCCCCGCTCCACCAACTCCCTTGCTTGCCCGGGGTATCCAGTTAAACAACGCAAGACTCATTGCGTCGAGTATAGTAGATTTACCAGAACCAGTCGGCCCGAATATACCGAAAAGCGAGTTTGATCCAAGCTCGACGAAGTTGATTTTGCATTCGTCTTTGTATGAATTTATGCCTTGGAAGGCGAGTTTCAGCGGCCTCATGCGTTGCCTTCCGGTTTCTGAAAGTCGAGTATTTCACCCAGAATTTCGAGCAGTCTGTCAGAAGGCGCTGATTTCTTTCGCGATTCATAGAAGGCTCTGAACACCTCAATTTCGCCCATTGTGAGCCGCTTTGCCATCAATTCGTCAACGACTTTCTCACCTTCGTTAAGGCCAATGCATTCGATGGTTAGCAATCGGGGATGAGCTTTGTGTAATTGTTGCTGCTGCTCTTTGTCGAGCATACCGCTGTATTGAATATGCAGAAAGAAACTTGCATTCTGAGGAAGCGATAAGTCAGAAAGTAACTGCTCGAAATTCGCACTTCGCCACTTGCGAGGTGGGCAAGGGTCGTGAAGCTCGATAAATTGTGGCTCAGCACCAAGCTCGACGAACTGAACTCCGCGGGGAATCGGCGAATCCTCAAACTCGAAAGATATGGGCGAACCAGAGTATCTTCCTTTCGACGATTTCGCGATTTTCTGGGGACGATGCAAATGACCGGCTGCGATGTAATCGAAACACTCGTCGAAACCAGAGGCATCAACAGCAAAAGTGCCCCCTAATGAAACATCGCGTTCGGTGCTATCACCAAGGTTGCCGGTAAAATGTTGATGTGCGACAAGTACGGTGAATCCGTTCCGATCGAGTCTCGATGCCCGGTCAAAGACCTCCTTGCGAATTAACTTCGAAAATGCGTCTGCCTCATCAAGTTGGTTTGAGAAGCCTGAGAGGATTTTTCCCATACGGTGTTCGCTGGCAAAAGGCAGAGGGATTAGAGATATCCTTTCGCCACGAATCCACAGGCTTAATATGCCATCGCGAAGGCTCCATTCAAAAGGATTTGTACCAGATTCATCGAATTGGATGGATGGTGAACCGAAGACAAATATGCCTCTGTCGCGCAGTATTGCGGTGGGAGATTCGATCTTGTGTACAGAATCATGGTTGCCTGCTATGATAACTACAGCACGATTCCGATTGCGAGTAAGAAGGTCGAGGAAGTCGAAGTAAAGGCGTTCTGCCTCCACTGGCGGGTTCGGTGTGTCAAAGATATCGCCTGCAAGCAAGACGATGTCGCATTTGCGCTCGTCTGCAATACATGCAATCTGGCCGCACACAGAACGCTGCTGTTCAATGCGGGAGACCGAGTGAAATGGTTTGCCGAGGTGAAGGTCTGAAGCGTGAAGAATTCTCACTTTGTTACTGACCGGATTCGAGCCTTTTTGCCAAGAACTCGTCGAGCACACCAGTCTTGTTAATCTTCATTTGGGTCTTTTTCAAGTTGTAAGGTACCCGCACCCACTCGACCGTAGAACCATCGAACATGACATAACACGCGCGCGGATCGCCGTCGCGAGGTTGACCAACAGAGCCCACATTGATAATTGCCTTGCGCCTTTGGCTGACTTTAAAATAATAGTCGAGCTCATCGGGATAGTAGAACTCTCCGTCGGGGGTAAGAACACCTGGGTGGTGGGTATGGCCCACAAAGCAGACCCATTCGAGAGCCTTGAAGACTTCACGCACTTTTGACATGTCAAGGCCGATATCTGGAAAGATGTACTCTCGGGTATGGTCTCGAGGTGAGCCATGACAGAATAGCATTCCTTCCTCGACATGGCTTGTGATGAAGTTCTTCTTAATATGCTGAACGAAGTCCATATCCTTGAACAAAACCTGCTGAGTCCACTCAATAGCTACCTTTGCACGCTTGTTGAACGACTCAGTCGAATTGTAAAGGATCGCGTCGTCATGGTTTCCCAATATCATAAAGTCGAATATGCGCGAAAGCGACAGACATTCCTTTGGGTCGGGGCCGTATCCCACAATATCGCCTAAGAAGCCGATCCGCTGAACTCCTCGCTTGGATATGTCTATGAGGACTGCGTCGAAAGCTTCGAGGTTAGAGTGGATATCGCTCAGCAAGGCGATTTTCATTCAAGCATCTCCAAGGTGTTGTCTCGCGTTCGAGATTCAGGGCTGAACCAAGAGCGTTCGCGCTTAGGAATGTACAATGTTGAGGCGCAGATTTATCCGCGCTGCTGAATAATATACTGCTTCATTGCTACAAGTCAACGCAAATTATCTTGGGCGAACCTTGCAGAGAGCTTTGTTCATTGCCTCAATGTCAGCGGCGTATCGTGTTAGAAGCTCTGATGCAAAGGGAAGGGGCTCGATATCGAAATCCTCAAGCGCTGATGTTAAAACTGGAGTGCCCTCTGTCGTGACATTAATTCCGAAATGTATCAGACCCGATACAGGAGAGATCGTCGCGATTGACACAGAAAGCTTTGAATCCCCAATGTAAAGGTCGTTACCGGTCCGTTCGGGCATCTCACCGCTGTGCTCGAAGAAAAGATGTGCAGCGTTGGAGGCGAGAAGATACTGCCTGTGAATTGTCAGAAGTAGTTTTGGCTCGAAGAAGTGCTCGATTATGATATGCAGCATTGAGTCAGATGCGATACCTGAACCTGCATCCGCGTCTTCTATATCAACAAGGTCTTCAATCGAGACAAGGCAAGGCGCAACCCAAGCAGCAGCAGCGTCACCTCTTAGGCCAAACTCCTCAAACAGCCAATGTGGGCGAAGCTCGCGACCGCTATAAGGTATTTGCTTATCGCTGACTAAGATATTCATAATGCTGCCTAAAAGGGATAGAAGTTGCTGCCAATTGAACGACTCTCGCGCCTGCGTTCATGCCTAAAGAATGCGGAAATGATGGGATAGAAGTACCTTTCGCCTGTGCCGGTTGCCTTGGCAGCTGCAATGGCAGCAATAAGACCAAAGGTGTATGATGTAAACCAAATGACACCAACCGATATGCCAACAATAGTCGGCACGGCGCTTCCAGCCGGTGGCCAGACAAGATATGCAAACATAACCGTGCCAATTGAGACGAAGTGCAACAGGTTAAGAACAATCTGCCAGAGTATGGCTTGCAAGACGAACGGCTTCAACTCAGGGCGTCTGACAGACACGAACTTAAAGCAAACCCAAGCAACAAAAATGCCCCAAAGCGGTAAGAACGCCGACAAATGGGCGACCTTGCGAGCCTGTGTCACATAGTTGGTGTCATAAGTCCAAGTCTTCATCATCTGATATAAAATACCCTCTTTTTGCGATTCCTTCAATAAGCTTGAGAAAAACGCGTTTATCTTCGATTTTGTGAACTACGGCCTTGCCCCTTTTCACTATGCTTTCTACTTCGCCAAGGTCATCTGGGGTCTTGATAATAACCGTTTCGAACACAAACAGCGTTGCCCCCACCTTTGTCTGTTCACCTTCAACAAAGTTCGCGATTATGTCGTTATTATCCACACTTTCGATAAGCAGGCGAAGGGGTATGTGCAAGAACTCCTTGACTAACTTGACGATACTTGTGCCAGCATTTGTTATGACCGACTTGGTTAAACCCAATTCAACTGTCTTCGGAAAATCGGGAGTGTCTTCGTGCTTCTGAGGGATTGCTGCAGTACCACTTGGGCTTGTCTCTTGGTTGAATAAAAGCTTACCTGCCTTTATATCGTAAATTGTTCGCCTTAATGATATCGTCACCGTATAGTTGACAACAGGCATCAAGGGATCAGTGTTAATAACTGGAGACTTTGTGAATTCGTATTTCAGAATCTCGCCACGGACAATCAACTTGCACTTTGGGTACTTTGCGGTGACTATCCTCGCGATCTCCTTGTCAGAGGGGGCTGTCTCAACAGGTGCTTTCTCCTTGTTGGCATTTATAAGCGCTAACACATCTTGGGAAGTAAGAAATGTGACAGATGCTTCTTTTGCGGCGGTCTCTATCGCTGTAATCAGCCTGATGTCAAGTTCAGGGGCGGGTATTGGTGAGCTTTCAGCAAAGAATATTGCGACATCGGGAGCGCTTTCAACTTCCTCTGATAAAGCTACTGACGAAAACGATATAGCAAGAAACGCCGCAGCGAAAAACAGCACTAATGACCTCCTAAACATCACTTCCCTCCTTTGTAGGATGAGTATGTATGTCAATTCGATAGAATCTGAGCGGGTCGCCGTTTTTGCGTTTCAACACCACGAAGGCAGCAACTCCGAAGGCGAAGACTGCTAATGCGAAAAGATGCCAGATCGAAAGAACCCCAAATGACACTCCACCGTCATCGCGAGTGAACTGCAATGCAAATCGAATCATCCCATATGCTGCAATGTAGATGCATATTGTCTCACCGGCGAACTTGCGGTGAATAAACGAGAACACAAGCACCACAGCGAGAACAAGCAGTAGCCCCGCCTCTAACAATTGGGTTGGAAAAACAGCAAGGGACTGAAGCTCATAAGACTCGATTAAACCTTGCTCAATCTGATCGTAATACACGGCGCTTTCTGAGGAAAATCTGACACCACATTCTGTGCGAAATCCATAACAGCATCCGTTCATAAAGCAACCGATTCGTCCGAAGGAATGCGCAAGGGCAAGGCCGGGGGCAATTAAGTCACCAACCGTGAAGGGCAGCATCTTCTTTGAATAAAGGAACAGGTACACGCATGGGACAGCGAGCACGAATCCACCAAGAAAGTCAAACCCGCCAGAAAGATACGATATTGCCAAGGGAATTGAGATGCTGAAGGAGTTTATGAATATCTTGAATACATCCGGATTGTTGATGAAGAATGATACCTTTGCGCCAAGGAAACCCGATATCACTGCTACCATGCCGATATCAGCAATAAGTGAGTAGCTTAGTCCATGTTTTGACGCAAGTCTGCCGACGACAAAAAATGCGGCGAATAGGCCGATAAGTATCAAAACGCCATAGCTGTATATTGGTAAAACAATTCCGAAAGGGAGGTGAAGGTCGAATATCTTAGGGAGCATTATCCCTCACGACCAATCAAGCGGGAACTGGTCGGTTAGAGCTATCGAGCAAGATTACCTTTGGCTTGTGTTCTTTGGCCTCTTGTTCGTTGTAAGAAGCGTACGAAATGATTATGACAAGGTCATCAACAAGTGCGAGTCGAGCCGCGGCTCCGTTGATGCAAATTGTACCAGAACCAGCTTCGCCTTCAATCACATAGGTGACAAAACGCGCGCCGTTATTGATATTGACAACATGAACCTTTTCGTAAGGCAGAAGGTCTGCGGCAGTCATCAGATCACGGTCTATCGTAATGCTACCTGGATAGTTCAGGTTGGCATCAGTGACCTTTGCTCTATGAATCTTCGATTTGCACAATTCGCGAAACATTTAGACCCCTTGAAACAGATTAAATGCGATGCGACCGGGGAGTCGTACGCTCTTTTCGAACACTTATATTATACAACGCTTCACGCGCGTTGCACCAAGTTTCGGGGATTAATCTCGCACCAGTATAGCGACAAAAAAGCCCCGACTTGCGCCGGGGCGTTGTTGTAAACTGGTCGGGCCGGGCGGACTCGAACCGCCGACCTCTTGAACCCCATTCAAGCGCGCTAGCCAGACTGCGCTACGGCCCGACGCGCATAATTATAGCAGATTAAGATGTACGGCAAGTAAAAACTGCACTCGACTCAGCGGCAGCCTTGTCGTACCCGATCAATCGTATCGCCTTATGTAGTCCTTTAGACCGCACCTGATGCTTGTTTGTTTGCCGATTGCGCCAATTCTCTATAATACTTTATATGACTAACAATGATGGACGCGAACCGATAAAAGTGCCTTTCAGTATTCAATCGTGGATACAGACACTTCTGTTGTTTTCTGCGCTCGTCATCTCTGCTCTGTTGCTCCGCAGCAATCTTAACAGGGTCTTCACACCCAACAAGATACCAAACTTCGATGTCAACAAGGCGGTTGACATTGTTGACCAATATCATATCAACCGTATCACTCCTGAGCAGTACACCCGTGGCATCCTTAATGGCATTGCCAGCGAATTGGGTCCCTATGCCCGTTGCTATACTCCCGAAGAGCTTAACCGCCATAACGAACTTCTTGACGGAGCATTTGTCGGTGTAGGCGTAAGACTAAAGCAAATAAACGGAAAGCTAACGGTTGTATATCCAATTCCAAACACGGCATCTGAAAAAGCAGGAGTCAAGCCCGGCGATGTGCTCCATTCAGCCGATGGTATAAGCCTTATGGGTTTATCGCTTAACGATGCGGCGAAGTACTTAAGAGGGCCGATAAACAGTGTTGTCAAACTCAAAGTGCTTCGCGCGGGGTATGAAGAACCAGTCGAGTTCACCATCGTTCGTTCTGCCGTGCCCACAACTTCGATATCATATGCTCAGCTCCTTAGCGACAATGAAACCGGATTCATCCGTATCGAGGAATTCTCTCGCGATACCGCGACAGACATGAAAAAGGCAATTGCGAAGCTTAGAAATGAAGGGATGAAAAAGCTGATCGTTGATCTTAGGCACAACGGAGGTGGGCTTTTCAATGTCGGCGTAGCATGCGCAGACCTTTTTCTAAGCAAGGGCGTAATTGTGATATCCCGCAGTGGCCCCAAAGATGCACCAGACGAGACTATATACACCGCTTCGGCAACCGGAACCCTTGATCCAATGCCATTAGCATTCTTGATAGACGGCCAGACGGCAAGTGCTTCTGAAATCTTCGGCGCAGCACTTAAAGACCATAAGAAGGCGATATTTGTCGGGTCAAAATCGTATGGAAAGGGAACTGTACAAACAACCTTCACAGAAGGTCTTGGTGGATTTGGGCTGAAGTTCACAACAGGCTTGTTCTATTCACCCAACAACACAAAGATCGAAGGCAATGGAATCCAACCCGACATAAAAGTCCCGGTGGATGAAGAAGCGTATCAGTACTTAATGCTTAAGTATGACATATTAGAGACCCGACTGTACTTGCCTGATTACGAGCCTGATACCACAGGGCTTAAGTACTCGTATAACGAGATAATGGCGATGGTTGATCAAGCTGTCGAGGCAGCGATGGAAGCACTTAATAGCTGGGTTGAGCCCAAAGGCACCTTATCGCCAGCGGTTGAACACCCACTTGACAGGCCAGGGCTTGTTCAATGACTGTGATTCTTGGTATTGAAACCTCTTGCGATGATTCATGCGCTGCGGTTGTGCGCGATGGGCATGTTGTATTATCGAATGTCGTCTCGTCCCAAGAGGAACTTCACCGCAAGTTCTCGGGGGTAGTGCCTGAAATTGCATCACGCGCTCATCTCGAAAGGATACTACCGGTAATAGAAGAGGCTCTTGAAAAGGCAGGCATGTCGTTTTCACACATTGATGCTGTTGCGATAGCCAATCGCCCAGGTCTGATCGGCGGTTTGTTAGTTGGCCTTACGACCGCGAAAACGCTCTCAGCATGGCTCGACATTCCGCTCATCGGAGTCAATCATATAGCGGCTCACATATATGCAGGGATGATGGTTGATCTTGAATGGCAGGCTCCTGCGATCGCCTTGACTGCGAGCGGAGGGCACACTCTGTTGTGCATGGTCGAATCACCTCTTTGTTACCGTGTTTTGGGTGGAGCAATTGATGACGCGAGTGGTGAGGCATTTGACAAGGGCGCAAATCTACTTGGTCTATCAGGGCAGGGGGGAGCAGCGCTCGACAGGCTTGCAGCCAAGGGCAACCCAAAGGCTTTTCATTTTCCTCGCCCGTTGCGCGATGAAGGATATGATTTCTCATTCGCTGGGCTTAAAACAGCCTTGCTATATGAAATACACGGTGTTGGAGAGAACAAAACGATGGATGCGTTGTCTGCCAAGAATGACCACAAATTAGCAGACCTTGCGGCATCGTATCAAGAGGCGATATGTGATGTGCTTGTAGCTAAGGCATCAAGAGCTGTTGATGAATATGATGCGCGCACGCTGTTTGTCACTGGCGGTGTTGCAGCAAACTCTCGGCTAAGAGCGAAGATGGCCGAGAGAATGTGCAATTTGGGCGTTCGCACTAAATTTCCACCCATGTCGCTTTGCACTGATAACGCTGCAATGATTGCAGGTCTTGCATATCATCACCATCTCGCAGGGGAAATCGCGCCGCTCGATCTCGAAGCTTTTGCCCGTTCTCAAGAGCAGGAGAGAAACCGTGATTAATTCCATCCTGCATGCATTTCAGCAAGGTGAGATTTCACTTGACGAAGCTTCACGCAGACTGAGGGGAATTCTCGAATCTCCTGGTGGCAATTACAGGCTCGATATCGGCCGCGAATGCAGAACAGGTCTTGCAGAGGTCATATACGGAGCCGGAAAGCCCATTGATGTACTTAACGATATTGTCTCTGCTATGATACAGCAGGATAAGCATGTTCTTGTGACGCGAATAACCAGCGAAATAGCGCAGCAACTTCTTAAGCTCCATCCTATCTTAAAGAATGATGACAATGGAAAGATAGTCTATACCGAGATAGACGACACAGACTTCGTCCACAAGGTCGCAATATTGACTGCAGGTTCAGCGGATATACCTGTTGCAATCGAGGCGTGCGCAGCGTGCAGGTATTTTGGATTGCGCCCGATGACATATTTTGATGTTGGTGTGGGTGGCATTCACCGTCTGATGGATAAGTTACCTGAAATTTCGCATGCAAACGCGATAATCGTAATCGCAGGTATGGAAGGCGCATTACCTTCTGTCGTTAACGGGCTTGTGCGCGCACCGGTTATTGGTGTTCCCACATCGGTTGGATACGGCGCATCGCTCGGAGGTTACACCGCATTGCTTGCAATGCTATCATCATGCTCGCCAGGAGTATCGGTTGTCAACATTGACAATGGGGTAGGCGCTGCTGCGGTTGCGGCAAAGATGCTCAGACATCCCAAGGCAGAAGAAAATGAATGACCATCCGATATCTTTACCGCGGTTTATCCCTCGAAACCCCAAAGCCCACAAGGGTGACATGGGGCGAATCTTGATTGTTGCAGGCAGTCGAATGTACTTTGGCGCGGCGGTCCTTGCAGCAACTGCTGCTTTGCGTGGTGGAGCTGGACTTGTTCATCTCGCGTTTCCTCATGTACTTTACGATTGCTATGCTTCACGCCTTACCGAGATTATTTTGCATCCGATGCCTGCCACCGCGACAGGGTCTCTCGCACATGACTCTGCAAGCGAAATATTGAAGATCGCAGAGAGCATGGATACCGCTGCCGTCGGCCCTGGTCTTTCCGTCGAGCAAGAAACCTGCACGGTCGCCGCAGTTCTCTATTCTAAATTGCATGTACCTTCTGTGTTCGATGCCGATGGTTTGAATGCGCTTGCGAAGATTGGCTGCAATTTGTCCGAGCACGCTGCTCCTCGGGTGCTGACCCCGCATCCGGGCGAATTCAGCAGACTCGCATCGAAGATTGAGATGGTTGGCGATGACAGGCTCAACTCCATTGCTCTTGCAAAGGCGGCTCAATCGGTCATTGTGTATAAATCCGCAACACCGGTTGTTGCCAATTCAACACGGTCAGCAGTTGTTACTTCTGGTTCTGCAGCTCTTGCAACTGCGGGAACAGGTGATGTTCTTACTGGTTTAATCTCTGCGCTTCTGCATAGGTTTGATGATCCATATGATGCTGCACTGCTTGCCACGCATATCCATGGCAGGGCTGGTGCATTGGCGGAAATAGACTTAACTCAAGAATGCGTTATCGCATCAGACTTGTTCACATATATTCCAAGAGTATTTGCCGAGATACTGAATGAGCAATCTGAAAGATAGAAAAGACGATGAACTTCAGAAGGCTGTGCTTGAGGGTGACGACTCAGCATTCGAAGCACTTGTCGAAAGGCACGCCGATAAGCTCATCAACTTCTTTTTTCGCCTTTGTTGGTGTCGCGAGACTGCAGAAGACCTTGCACAAGATTGCTTTATTAAGGCGTACACCTCTATTAAGAAAACCGGCGCATCTGTCGCCTTTTCACGGCTCTTGTACCGTATTGCAAAGATAAGCTGGTACTCTCACCTTCGCAAGGTCTATCGCTCAGTTAAGACATCTGGCGGTGTAGAAATGCTTGCCGAGCCCCCTGAAAAAAGCCTTTCACCTTCAATGTTCGAGGATGCCGAAAAGGCAGAACAGGTTAGGAGAATGCACAGCGCAATTGAAAGACTGCCTGAAGAACATCGCCTTGTGATAGAAATGGCGTACTTAATGGAAATACCGTACAAAGAGATATCTGAGATACTTGAGATACCGATTGGAACTGTTAAAAGCCGTATTAATGCTGCCGTGCTAAAACTGCGTGGCCTAATGGAGAGATCACAAACTGAACTCTAACACGAAAAACCACTTCTACTCTTACAGCCTCAACGAGCTTGGCGTTAAAGTCGAGCAATTTGGCGAACCATCCTTTCGAACCAAACAGCTATGGCGTTATGCCTATGCGGAGCGAGGGTGGGGATTTGATAATGCCTCAACGATTCCCTTACAGCTAAGGGAAAAGGCATCTAAGGAAATCCCGCTTTGCTCTCTTTATCTCGAAGATTGCCTTAAATCATCAAATGGTGAAACAGTAAAATTGCTGTTGAAGGCAGAGGATCAGGTCAAGTTCGAGACGGTACTGATAAAAGCACCCTCTCGTCGTACAGTATGTGTTTCAACTCAGGCTGGCTGCGATCTCGGATGTGCATTTTGTGCTTCCACTATTGGTGGCAAAATGCGTGACCTGACATACTTCGAGATCATTGAGCAATTTGTCGCAGCCAACGCGCAAAGCGATTCTCCTTTAACTCACCTTGTCGTTATGGGAATGGGCGAGCCGCTTCTGAATTACTCTAATCTTGTTCAGGCTCTTGCGGCATTCACCGATTCGGAACGGTTCGGTCTTTCCCATCGTCGCATTACAGTTTCAACAATCGGAGTAGTCGAGGGCATTATTGCGCTATCCAAAGAGCCATATAATGTCAGCCTTGCGGTATCCCTTCACGCACCCGAGGACGGTGTTCGCGAGCAGATAGTCCCATCTGCAAGGCGATGGCATTTCAACGAAATCTTAGCCGCAGCAGAGATCTACCAGCAGAAGACAGGCCGACAGGTAACAATTGAGTATTGCCTTATTTCGAAAGTCAACGATTTGAAAGCCCACGCTTCGCTTTTGGCAAGCAGACTTCGTGGCAAAGGTTTTGCTGTGAACCTAATACCGTTTAACCCAGTCGAAGGGATAAACTGGCAAAGGCCGGATCCTGAAAGGGTAAACAAGTTTGCAGAAGAACTTAAAAAGGCAGGTATTGCGGTTAGTGTTCGGCGTGGTAAAGGTGACGATATTGGCGCGGCTTGCGGGCAGCTACGCAACAAAAAGGCTTGAACTTGAACGATAGCCGTTTTGGATATAATTCACAAAGAAAACCTGTTGAGGATGGCTACGGATCCTCATACGAGGAAGCTGCGCAGATTACTCCCGAGGAATTAATAAGGCTGCGCAGTCTGCCCATCGAGCAACTAACCGATGAACAAATAGTCCATCTTGTCCAAGACGGTGAACTCGACCTATTCGATACATTGGTATCGCGCTATCAAGACAGGATATATAACACAGCGATGCGGATGCTATACGATCCTGATGAAGCACTTGATTCCACGCAAGAGGTGTTTGTAAAGGCCTTTCGTGGTGTAGATAGGTTCGCGTTCAAATCAACCTTCTATACATGGCTTTTTCAGATAACCCTGAATTATTGCCGGTCGAGGATAAGATCACGAAGCCGGTCGGCTCGTCTTAAGATGTTACCACTCGATATACGAAGCGAGGAGGGCGAGGAGCAAGCTCTTTCACTGCCAGACGATGATCCTTCTCCGCTCGAAAACCTTGAGCGTAAAGAGCTGTTATCAGCGGCCGAACGAGCACTTGAAAAACTTCGCCCCGAGTTTCGCGAGGTGATAATGCTGCGCGATATTGAAGGTATGAACTATGACCAAATTGCTATTGTGCTCGATTGCAGCATGGGAACTGTAAAATCCCGTCTTCACAGAGCAAGAAATACGCTCGCCGGTTTACTGACACGGTATTTAGAGAGGTGAGGATGGTAACAGGTACCGACAAAGCCAAATCTGCGAAGAAAATGCGGAATCTGTTGCCAGTATTCATCGGTGCTGTTCTGTTGATTGCCTTGGCCTTTTATTTGTTTGCTGGTGAAATGCTGTTGTCCAACGGTCTTGCCAGCGAGCTTGCAGGCGACTTAATATCAGCCCAGAAAAACTATCGGCGTGCTGCGACCGTCTTGGGTCTTGTCGGTAAAACCAATAAGAAGATTGAAGCGCTCCGCTCTCTTATGTCAGTCAACACTGCATTGTCGCGCACCCTCGCTGCTTATGAGAACGCAATTGAATTGCGAGAAGCCCTTCAAAGCAATGATGCCTCACCACAGGAATTAGCCGACGCGATGGCTATTGAAGCGTATTACCTTTACTTGCTGGATAGGACTGAGCAGGCAGAAATAGCCCTGACAAATGCATTTGCGGTTGATGAGACAAATCCCCGCTCATACTATGTGAAGGGTCTTCTTCGCACAGCATCCCGTAACCTCGAAGATGCAATTGCGTGTTTCAACTTCGCCATTGATGAGGGAAAGATAAGAGGTGATAAGAACCTTGCTTCCTATTATGTCGGACGAGCTGAGGCGCAATCACTAAACACAAACTACCGTCGGGCTCTTGATGACGCAAAGCGCGCCCTTGAGTTAGGACTTAACGATATCTCAGTATACATGATTACCACTAAATGTGCGATTTACCTTGCTGACTATGATCAAGCAATCAAGGTGTGCAAGGAAGCCCTTGATCTGTATCCTAACAATGCTTTGTTCGAATCATATCTTGCAACGATCTCCATGTTGAAACTCGACTTCACAACTGCACAAAAGAGGTTTGAGAGTATCGCCGAACGGGGCGGTACGCTTACGCAGGAAGCTGAGTTCTCGCTTGGTATCTCTTTCTACTGCCTTGGCAAATGGGAGGAGGCGCGTCGAGCAATTATAAATTCCTCTGAGGTTGATCCCGTATTGTCAGCCGTATTGCTATTTCTTATCGAGGCAAACTCGGTTACCGGAAAAGAAAAGGCGCTCGAGCAGCTAATCGCCAGGTCACGGTTGCTTAACTCGCCCCGCCTTGATTTCTACACTCAGGTGTATCAACAGAAACATAGCTTCGAGCAGTTGGCGCATCTGGTTTCGCTTCGTAAGATCAGGTTTGCATCAGAGGATCTCGAACGGGATGCGCTTGGTGACTATGCTTCTGTCTTTCGTCCCCCGATAGACGGTCTTCCGTGGGAGGAAATGGCCTTTGTATTCGGTTCAGCCGCCATAATTATGGGCAAACAAGAAGTTGCAAGGCCATTCTTTGCTGATGT
Source organism: uncultured Planctomycetota bacterium (assembly GCA_964571525.1). Lineage (GTDB taxonomy): Bacteria > Planctomycetota > B143-G9 > B143-G9 > B143-G9 > CAZNBY01. Next base: position 157,933 of record CAZNBY010000002.1, on the reverse strand, counting down.
TCTCGAATCAAAGAACCACTTTTACTGGGTCTATATCCTTTCGAACTTCGCCGCATCACTGATTAAATAGACCAAGCTCTTATACCTTTGAGCGGGAAATCTCGATGGCCGATAAAACCAGCGAATTTTTAAGTCGCCTTAAGAACTACGAATCGCGACAAGTATCATCCTACACATCCGACAGGCCGTCACTTTCTCGGTATATTGAGTTCCTTGATTCACTTGGAGCCCCTCAGAATAGCTTGAACACTATAATCGTCGCAGGTTCGAAAGGGAAAGGCACAACGGCAGCAACCCTTGAAGCGATGTTTCTTGCGGCTGGCAGAAATGTTGGCCTATACACCTCACCTCACATATTCAGCATCAACGAACGCATACGAATCGCAGGTCGGCAGGTCTCAGATGAACACCTTAGCGACACAATTCGACTTGTAGAAGACGCGTATCTAAGAACTGGTTTCGAGCCTTCTTGGTTCGAAGCGATAACTACTGCGGCCTATATTCTATTCCATAAGAACCAATGTGATCCGGTTATCCTCGAGGTCGGTCTTGGTGGAAGGCTTGATGCAACTAATGCCACCGAACCAAAGGTTGCACTGATTACAAGTCTATCGCTTGAGCACACTGATGTTCTGGGCAACACGATGAGCGATATTGCCTATGAGAAAGCCCAAGTGATTAAAAGCGGAACTGCGGCTATTACTGTCCCGCAGTGCGATGAAGCGATGCGTGAGTTGTTACGACGCACCGAACAGGTTTGTGCCCAACTTCATAAGATTGAAGGTTCACATATAGAATGTGCTATGGGAGCGAACTGTGTGTTTTCGATTGCAGGCCAATGCATTGAGTTCGTGCGTTGTTTTGAATCGGATGTGCTTCACCTCGATTGTGCTCTTGCAGCATCAGGTTATGTTGCGTTTGTCGGTTCATCAATACCATCGTCCTTTCCTCGATTCTTTGATCTAAGAGGCCGTTATGAATGGGGCAGGGCAGCTGCCCGAGTTATTCTGCTTGATGGTGCTCATACACCTGAGTCCATTTCATCATTGCTCGATTTTGCCGCAGCAAGATTTGATTCCTTCGAAATGTACTTTTCGTGTATGACTGATAAGCGGATTTTTGAGATTTGCAGGATAATTCGGAGTCATGAGGACAAGTTGCGACGGGTGTTTGCTGTCGAGTTAAACGACTCACGCGCGGCCTCTCCGAACTACATCGCAGATGCAATATGCTCAGAAAAGACAAGCATCTGCGTGAAGACAATAAGGGTTGAGGATATCCCCGTAGAATTGCGGCAAGGGGAAATCCCATTAGTTGTCACGGGTTCTTTCAGGCTTCTTAAGCAGTTTGTTGAACATTCTGATTACATAAGACTCGATGCTTAAACGAATATCCATACCCATTGTTATATGCCTATTCCTGTTTCACATCTGTGGAAGTGTATTTGCGCAGAATGATTGGCATGTCGGCAGAATGCCAAATGGAATCGGGTTGCACATTTGCCAGACCGATTCAGACTATGTTTCCGTCGCGTTTAGATACAAAGTGGGCGCAGTGAACGATCCTGCGGGAAAAGAGGGCTTGGCGCATCTTTTCGAGCATATAGCATTTCACGGCTCTAAACGAGTGTCGCGCAGAGAAGTAGATGACACTGTTGCGCTGCATGCAGGGAGGTGTGATGCTTCTGTTGGTTGGTTTGAAACGGTATATATCTGGGAGTTACCAGTATCACACTGGACCTTTGCACTTGACTTCGAACTCGACAGGATTTCAAGTCTGTCAATCACCAATGAACAACTTGAACTTGAAAAGCGTATTATCGCCCGGGAGCTTGATGAGAGTGGTAGTCACGGTAGTGCAAGCTCGCTCAGCTTCATAATTGCAGAGTGTCTGCAAAGTGAGCATTTGCGGCCTATCGGGGGTTCAAAGGCGACAATATCATCAATTACGATAGAAGACCTAACGGTGTTTCACGCACAATACTACAGACCAAACAACCTTGAAATATTCATCTGTGGTAACATTGTGCCCAAAACTGCAAACCTTGATGTTACTAACAGATTTGCTGATGTTTTGCCGCTGATTGCCGAATCCAATCCCCCCAAACCTATCATCTCGCCATTCAAACCTCTGCTTGCTGTCTCACCAGATGGCAATGGTGCATTCTTGTTTTGCGAATCGAATTCGAATGAGTATACCGCTTCTGTTACCGCTTCTGCACTGTTCAATTTGACGGGCTCCATGATAATCCGCGAATCCCTTGTCTCACAGGGATTTGTAACCTCGTTGAGTCTTAAAACCGTGCGATTGCCTGAGCTAACGGTTTTCGCCGTGCTGTTCACCCCAAAGAGTGGCGTCTCGGCTCATGAGGCGTGGGAAAACATCTTGCGGATCGGTCGGGTTTTTGCTGAGTCACAGTCTTTCAAAGCTGCTTTAGATGCTGCAAAGAACAGGTCTATTGCAGCGTACTATCGTTCTCTGTTGGCATCATATTCCACAGTCAAGGACATTCTAAACAGACACTCTCTTGACAATCACTTGAGCGCGGCTTATAGCATCCAAAGAGCATCAATAGGTGATGCTACAAAGTTTGCCAAAAAGCTCTTCGAAGGATATACTCAGATCGCTATATCATCGTATTCCCGCGATATTGATTCCCAAACAGAAACGCTCAATAGAGGTAAGAAGGATCCAAAGGTATCAAGCGAGGCAAACGATGGTGCTAAGCATTTCTTCAAGACAACAAGCGGCGCAGTTATCCGTCTTCGAGAGGTCGGCGATACGGATATTGCTTACTTCTGCGTTTTCTTTCCTCAAGCTGCCACACTGAACTATGAAACCTCAATTCTTGCAAGCCTTGTATCCTTCCATTCGCTTAGAGGGCCTGTACCGATAACATACAAGCTCGAACAACTTGGATGGTATTGGGATATTGGAAGAGAGAACTGGGCCTTTTGGGGGTTACAGCGAAATCTGCCCCATGCGCTTGACGCGGTTCTGCAGATTCTTGACGATTTTCAGTTTTACGACGAAGAGGTCTCTCTTCAGACACGATTCAGCGCATCATCAAGTGTATCAATCGAAGCAGCAAAAACGCATTTGCTTTCACAGTGCATATATACACAAGCAGATGGCTTATCCAAGGACATGAAGCGAGCCGCCAGTAAGGTATATGGCTCGCGGGATTTTTGCGTCAGCGCAGATGTTAAGTCTGTGAACTCTGGGCTTAAGATGCTTTTTTCTCGTCGCTTTGGCGCACTGTCTGAGGCAACGCAAAAAATGGCCGCATTCGTTGGCAACAAAAATGGAACGCGACCAGGAATCGTCGCTTTGACCGAAAACCTTGCCAATGACCTTTCGTTCGTGGGAATAGCATGGAATGGATGTGCAGTTGAATCGCCAGACTATCCTGCCTTCTTAGCCTATGCTTCGATTTTCGGTGCTGATAGTGGATTGTCTGGTCTGATAGTCGAGCGCTTAAGACATGAGACGGGCATTTCATACAATGTGCAGGTTTCTGTTGAGCATATTGGCAACGCTGCGGTGCTTGTTATTTATGTCGTTTGTGCAAAAGAGGACAGAGAAAGGGCTTACTCTGAGCTGAAAGGATGCATTGATAGGGTATCACAAGGCAATATTGACGATGTTCTTTTGAACAGGTCTGTTGCGTCAGCAACCTCGAGGTTGAAAAGAACAGAATTTTCAAAATGGCTGCTTGTGACCCCAAATCTGGTTTCGAGAATGGAGATTGAACAACTCTGTTTGAAAAGACTGAACGAGGTGAGTACAAGCGATCTTCGGGATGCTTCGTTACGCATTATACCATAAGTGAATGTGTCCTTCCACCAGTCAGATAGTGGCCGTTTCAGGCCGACTTGAAGGCACATTGGCAATTGACCTTCTGTGTCTATTGCGTATAATTCTAGCTCGTTGAAACGAGGTTGAGTATGATAGAAGTTCAGAGTCTCACAAAGAAATACCGATCGCTTTACGCTGTGAAGAATGTGAGCTTTGCGGTAAAGCAGGGTGAAGTTATCGGCTTTTTAGGTCCGAACGGAGCAGGTAAAACGACGACCATGAAGATGATCACCTGCTATCTCCCTCCTTCATCAGGCAATGCGGTTGTAGCGGGGTTCGGAATTCATGAATCGCAGCACGACATCAAGAGGATGATCGGCTATTTGCCAGAAAGTACCCCTCTCTACCCAGAGATGTCGGCGAATTCGTATCTTCACTTCATAGCCCGCGCCCGTGGGTTAAGAAAGAAAGATCTTGCGGTACGAATGGACTATGTCGTCAAGGCTGCTGGCTTGAAAAAGGTGCTCTTCAAGGATATTTCTGAGCTTTCGAAAGGATTCAGGCAGCGCTTATGTCTTGCACAAGCTTTGCTGCATGACCCTCCTATCCTTATCCTTGATGAACCAACCACAGGGCTCGATCCACTTCAGCGTATTGAAATCCGCGACCTAATACGCGAGATTGGTAAGACAAAGACCGTTATTCTTTCTACACACATACTTTCTGAGGCCGAGGCAACCTGCAACAGGATGATTGTAATCAACCTCGGCACTGTTGTTGGAGACGGCACTGCAGAGCAATTGGTAATGCAGCATGGAAAGAAATCTCGCTTCAAGCTGCTGCTTCGGGCTGATCGTCCTGTAGTCGAGCGTGTATTAGAAGATGCGGGTTTTGTGCGCGAGTTCCGTTGTGAGGGGCGCACAGAGGAGGGGCTTTGGACATTCGAAGTTACCCCCGATACCCCGGGCACAGCAGGTGGCGAAAAGCTTTATAACCTGATTCGCGAAAAAGGTTGGGGACTTGCCGAGATGTCATATCTTCGAACAACGCTTGAGGATGTTTTCAGAAAATTGACGGAGTCTTCAATCGCAGCCACACCCCCAAAAACATCGCCAGAAACTAAGGAGGTGGCATGATGAACGGATTGCTTGCTGTTTACCGCAAAGAGGTCAAGTACTACTTTTCCTCTTGGATGGGATACATTATAGTCTTGGCATTCTTGGTCTTTATGGGTTTCTTCTTCTTCAATGGGGTGCTATCTGGTGGATACGCTGATATGCGCTCATTTTTCGGGCTCTTGCCTTTCGTATTCCTTTTCTTTGGCCCTGCTGTCGCGATGAGGCTTGTTGCCGAGGAAAAGAAACTCGGTTCTCTCGAGATACTTCTCACGCTCCCGATTCGTGACTGGGAGGTAATAGTCGGAAAATTTCTCGCAGCATGCACCTACCTTTTGTTCGCCTTGTTATGTACATGGCCGATGCCGGTCACAATAAGCTATCTTGGTGCAAACGACCTTGGGCCGATATGGTCTGGTTACTTCGGCGCGTACCTGCTCGGTTGCTCGTTTGTCGCTGTCGGATTGTTCGCATCGAGCATTGTAAAAGACCAGGTGCTCGCGTTTATATTAGGCGTTGTCTTCGCGTTCTTCCTTTTCGTGATGGGGGAGTCATTTGTGAATTCGTATTTCCCTGAAGGAATATCCTTTGTGCTTAGAAAGGTGAGCCTCGGATACCACTTTTCTGCAATGAGCAGAGGGGTAGTTGATACGCGCGATTTGCTCTACTTCCTAAGCATGATCGTGCTGTTTGTGTACCTATCAATCACCATGCTTATGTCAAGGAAATGGTAGGTCAAAGATGAACTTAAGAACACTATCATCAGCTTCGATTGCTTTGCTTAATGTCGTGCTTTTCATTGCGATAATCCTATCCGGTTTGTATCTTGCGGAAAGGCATTATTCGCGCTTCGATCTGACATCAAACAAAGCATACACCCTTTCACCTGGAACGATAGACCTTCTGCGCAACCTGCAGGATGTTCTTCACATAAAGGTCTATATGTCGAAGGATCTTCCGCCTGAGTTTACCGGGCCATCGCGAGATATAACAGATACTTTCGAAGAATTCGCATCTGTTGGCGGACGAAAAGTCAGTCTTCGCTTCATTGACCCAACTGACGATGAACAACTTAAGTCTGAGCTGAACACAATGGGCATTCTCGAGCTTCGTGCGCAAATACGCAATAAAGAACGGCTCGAATCGAAGAACATATTCTTCTCAGCAGCCTTTTTCTATCGCAATCGCAAAGAGATCATTCGCAACCTGTATGAGATCAGCGATGTCGAACTGACCTCCGTGCAATCAATAATGAAGGTCGCAAACGAACGGATACCGAAGATTGCCTATGTTACCAGCAACAAGACCCTTGAAATGAACGAGCAAATCAGCACCTTATACAAGGAATTGCTGCACACTTTTAATATTGCAAAGGTTGACTTGGAAAAAGGTGAGGATATACCAAACGATGCAGATGTGCTTTTCGTCGCTGGGCCGAAGGAAAAGCTCTCTTCATGGGCTTTGTACTGCATTGATAAATACCTTGTCTCTGGCGGAAAGGTAGTCATGCTTGTTGATCGTGTGCAACTGAATTCGACAAGCACCGGAGCAGATATTCAGAAAGTTGATAGCGATATTGAGACTCTTCTGGCGCACTATGGCGTCAAAGTAAATCAGGATGTTGTTTGCGACTTCGCTAAGATGGGATTCTTAAGATATAACTATGGCGGGCAGGTATTGGCAGCCCGATACCCGATGTTCGTCGGTATTGACAAAGTAAGTATGACCAAGTACTCCAGCCCCATTACAAGCGGCTTGCAGGTTCTTTACTTTCCGTGGACGAGTTCGCTTGAGTTTGATACTGATAAGCTATCTGCGAATACAGTTACTCACCTCGCTGTTTCTTCCGACCAAAGCACTGTACAGACTGGGACATTCGAGATAGATCCGCAGAGGCTCCGTCAGATCGGCGACAAAAAAGAGCGGATTATCGCATCGCTTATTACGGGCAAATTCAAATCCTATTTCGATGGCAAACCTAAACCGACAAGACCTGCATCATCAGATGCTCCACCAAAACCTGATACTGATGCTGCAGAAACACCCGAATCGCCTTCAGACGGTTTCTTGGCAGTTGTCGCAAGCTCGTATTTCGCTTCTGATTCGGGAGCAGGAATGTTTGGCCAAACTGCTAACAACCTGCAATTCATGCAGAATGTCTTCGAGTATATCGCACACGGCAATGCTCTTATTGGAATCCGTATGAAGAAGGTCGCCCTTCAGAAGGTCATCGAAGAGAACTTGAGCAAGTCAAAGGCGAGCCTATGGCTTTTCAATATCGCACTCATGCCAATAGTCATTCTGCTTGCTGCGTTCATCTTCAAGATCATCTCGTTCCTTCGTAAAAAACGCTACGAGGAAATGGTGGGGAGGTAACAGATATGTCGAACATAAAAACCACCGTTATTCTCTCATGCACGCTTGGCATACTTGTTCTTCTAATCGTGCTTTCCCATCTGTTAGAGCCAAAAGCTGATATGTCAACATACAAGGTTACAGGTTCAATTTTTCCCGATCTTGTTGTTGATGGCATTACCGAAATCGAGATGAAAAAGGGTGATGATATTCTCACTCTCGTTCGCGATTCGGGCAACTGGACTATTGCTCAGCAGTTCGGCTACAAAGCTGATATGACTAAGGTCGAAGCACTGCTCAATGCTCTTCACCGCTATAACGATGCTGATATTCACAGCGACAAGCCAGAAGTTCACAAGGAATTCAGCGTAACTGAAGACACTGGTGTAAGCGTGAATATATCGAGCGGAAAGAAGGTCGTCGCATCGTTCATCGCTGGTAAAACCGGCTTTACTCCTTCCCTTGGTTACATCAGAAAGACCGGTGACAATAGGGTTCTCGAAGTATATGGTAACACAGCGAATCTCTTTACTGCCCGAGCCTCGAACTGGCTTAACACACAGCTTTTTACAGCAAAGGCAGACGATATAAAGACTCTGAAAATCAAGAACATCAACGAGACAATCGAACTTAAGCGCGATGAATCGAACTGGGCATTTGCTGGTGAAAGCACAACTCAGCCAGATAGCAGATTTGTCAACCAGATGGTTTACTACTTAACTACGCTGAAATTCAACAATGTTGTACAGAAGGGCAATGAAAACCTGAGCACCATGGGGCTTGACCCGCCCGATTGGTCCATCGAGGCAATTACTGCAGGTGGTGAAACAGTAGTGCTGGATATTGGCAAGGAGAAGGATAAGGACAATTATTACGCACGAGCAAACGCTGATAACTTCGTCGTGACGCTGAAGAGCAATGTTGCAGAGATACTTAGATCACCAAAGGATGTGATCATCAGTGGAAAGCCCACAACTCAGCAACCTCAGCAGAAATCTCCTCATCGAACGAAGTACACAGTAACAGGCAAGGGAGAGCCACTTCCTGTTGTAAAGATGATTACTAATAAAGGCGACATGACAATTGAGCTTTGGGAAGACGATGCACCCAATACAGTCGCCAATTTCATCTACCTTGCAGAAATGGGATTCTATGAGGGACTTTCCTTCCATCGGCACGAACCGGGCACTGTCCTTCAGGGCGGGGATCCAAATGGTGATGGAAGCGGTGGCCCAGGATGGTCAATCGAGGCTGAAGTCAGTGACAGAAAATACGATAACGGTGTGCTTGGCATGGCTGACTCAGGCGTTGATACAGCAGGATCTCAGTTTTTCTTCTCTTATTCACCAATGCCACAGTGGGATCCAAGATACACATGCTTCGGGCGAATAATAAACGGGATGGAGGTCTTCCAAAAACTTACAAAAGGCGACAACATCGTCCGAATCGAGGTTCTATCAAAGCGAAACCATGAGTATCGCCCGTTTGTACACAAGAAGGATACAGGCAAAGAAGAGCAGCTACCTCCGATAAAACGCGCAGAGGCTCCGAAGCAGACTCCAAAAGAACCCGAGCCTGTTGAGCTTCCCGGGGAATAGTCTCGATTTGGTTGAGTTCGTTTGAACAGTGGCAGAAAAACCTGCGTATAATTCGCAATTGTAAACAGTCGGCAAGCAGAATCACAAGCTTGCCGACATTTTAATGGGAGGCTCTATGTCAGATAATTGCGGTTCCTGCTCGTCAGGTTCATGCGGGTCTCACGACAAAAAAGATCCAGTAAATCGCGAGATTGACGACCAACTCGTGATAACCGAACGCCTTGCAAGGGTCAAGCACACGGTGGTTGTTCTTTCAGGCAAGGGCGGCGTTGGCAAATCAACTGTCGCGGTGAATCTTGCCGCGGCATTGTGCAAAAGCGGTAAAAGTGTTGGCATATTGGATGTTGATATTCACGGACCATCTGTCCCCAAGATGTTCGGAATGTCGGGTGCTCATGTTGAAGCATCAGAAGGCGTAATCTATCCTGTGGATACCGGGTATGGCCTTAAAATGATGTCAATCGCATTTTTCCTGAAGGACAACGACGCGATAATCTGGCGTGGCCCCTTAAAGATGGGTGTTATCAAGCAGTTCATCCGTGATGTAGAGTGGGGCGATCTTGATTATCTAATCATTGACTGCCCTCCCGGCACCGGTGATGAACCTCTTTCAGTAGCCCAACTCTTCGGAAAACTCTCTGGCGCGATTGTAGTTACCACTCCGCAGGATGTTGCGGTTGATGCTGTCCGTCGCTCGATTTCTTTCTGCAATCAGCTCAACATGCCGATGCTTGGTATTGTTGAGAACATGGCGGGCTTCGTGTGCCCAGACTGCGGTAAAAAGTACGATATATTTGGAAGCAAGGGCGGTTCGAAGCTGGCCGAGGCTACAAGCACAGAGTTGCTCGAATCAATCCCATTGTCCGCACATCTCGCCGAGTTTGGCGATGGCGGCAGGCCAGTTGCTTATGACGCAGAAAATCCGATTGGCGCAGTTTACCGTGACCTTGCTGCAAAAATTGACTCGAAACTTTAGAAAAGTTTAAACTCCAAAAGAAAAAGGGGCCTTGGCCCCTTTTTCTTGTTTTAGTATTCCTAAACTTGTTGTTAGTGTTTAAGAATAATACATGTTATTGCATATCACTCAATATAAATAATTATTATATTATCTCAGGCCAGATTTCGCAAAGGTTCCGCAGGATAAGGAAGGCTGCGGATTCGTGTTCGCGAGCAGCACGAAGCGCTGTTATAGCCTCGCTAATCGCCTTGTCGTCGGTTATAGGCTCGTTAGTACCCGGAAATTGGAATATCTTTGGCAGCTTTGCCATTTCGGTCGCGCAAGCTTTCATAAGATCTGATGCCTGATGCAACTCTGTAGCAAAATTCGTGTTCCTACCTGCGAGCCTATCGAGAAACATGTAACCAAGAGTCTTTGCCTCAGCATAACACGCCGCATTGTATGAGTTTCCGAAACCGATTGCTTGATGATTGGTCAGTATGTTTATCCAAGCATCGTAGGCTCGTACGCCGAAGCAGCAGTTTGGCAGGTACATATCTCGGTGATGAAACTGCAAAGCAGAGGATATAGCGCGACGGTCTGCGGTGTTTTGGGGGATTTCGGTTCTTGTCGGGAAGGCAAGCACATAAGGACCGCCTGGTGCATCAAGCTCGTCGAACTTAATCGGTGTGAGATCAGGGCGCATGTACTTCATAAAACTCTCGACGATGTAGTAATCACCCTGAATCGCAGTAACGACTGCAAATTCTGGTATGTACGCACCCCAGATGACGACAGGGCGCCCGGCCTTGATCTCGCTTTTTGCAATCTCGAAAACCGCCCGGCAATGTGCGGTTGTCCGTTCATTTATATGCTTGCCAGTGTGGCATTCCCATGATGCATATTCAACATACGAGCGCCCTAATGAGGCGATTCCACAACCCAGATCTCCCCAGTTGAAGTATGTGGGACCTGAGGGGCATAGACCATCAACGATGGCCATGTGAAAGGCATAGCCTGTCATACCCGCAACATCAGTCGCATCGCATTTAACTCCAAGTGAGTTAAGGGACGCCGTTGTGCACGAAACCCAACTTAACCAGCCGCATTTAAGAGCAACGGGCACCGGTATGCAAATCTTCTGATCTGTCATGTTGCCTCCATTTTGAGCAAACATACATGCGTGTACTTCTTATGCAACTCAGCGGGGATTTAGAGCAGTTTATTCAGAATAATCCAATTATCCAACAGTGAATATACCGCCAGTAACGATAGACAACGAGTGATGCGACGAACACAAATATGCATGCTAAAACAAACAATGAAGCAGTGGACGAAAGCGACATGTTGAGATGGTCTTCGCCGATAAGGTTTAGATCCATGCGCATATCGCCACCCTTTGCCTCGGTGTAGATATACCGATACGATTCGCTTGATGCGAGCTTGAGACCCATGATTGTGTTTCGCGAAAAGAAGTAGATGCCTAATGCGGCGTAGAGCGGGCGCTCGAGCGGAGTTACTATCGCTGAACCTGACAAGGCGCGATATAAAAAAAGGCCGCCAAACACAAGTTCTGTGCCGTGTCCCATAAATATCATGGCAATCTCGTGAAGACTTGTAAATGCAAAAAGGGAATATACAGCCGTGAAGATGCCGGTTACAACGGCAAGCATGATCCTTCGCTTGTATGCGGCAAGTGCGGTAAGTCCAAAAAAGGCAAGGTAGTATAGCACTAACAGACCAGTTTCGCGGGAAAACCAGATCGCGACACCTCCACCATGCATTAGATCGAATGCTGGAATCGAAGGATATCCGAATATCCATGCGGTGATTGAATGACCGAACTCATGAATTAGCGTTGCAGCAGTATCGAATATGAAGCGCAGCAGAGGGAACAAGTAAACAACAAGCACGATACCAAGTCCAATTGAAAGATGAAGCAGCGCTTCCTTATCAGGCATAAGGGGTTTTACGACTTCGTCCTCGTCAATCTGAGAGACTTGAGTCGCGAAAACCGCAGAATCAGGTGCTGATTTTGCGACTTTCTCAAGCTCTTGTGCGAAGAACCGCTCGAAGATGATGCCGCACATCCCGCAGGACTTCTCTCCATCAGGTTGTTCGTAACCGCACTTTGGGCAGTTCATATTGTTTGTCCCCGTTGTTTGCGGAGTATACACCACCAAGCTGTTTCAGTCAATGCTGAATCAGGTGTCTGCGAAAGAACTCGTCAATCAGAGCAAGCTCATATTTCCACTTAAAGCCGTGCCCCGCATTCTTAATAGGTCGAAACTCTGAATCAACCCCTGACTTCAACAGAGCCTCATGAAACAGTATGCTATGCGAAATGGGGACTATATCATCCTTATCACCGTGAAGCAGGAGAAATGGCGGAGCATTGTTGCGTATATTTGAGATCGGCGAGGCGGCAAGCAAATCGAAGAATTTTGTGTTAACTGGCCCACCGAAGAGCAAAGCAAGCGGTGAATTCGGGTCTTTTGCCTCATTCGAACGGGGTTTCACAAGCACTGATAAGTCGGAAGGTGCATAGCAAAGACACGCCGCCTTAACGAACGAATCAAAATCCTCTTCCTTCTTATCCGGTTCTTTTTCATTGCCGCTTGTGAGCGCAAGCATTGCCGCAAGATGACCGCCAGATGATGAACCTGCAACGCCAATCCGTTTCGGGTCGAATCCATAGGTCTGCGCGTTATCTATGATCCATTCAATTGCACTTCGTGCATCCTCAAGCTGGGCAGGCCAACGAGCCTCAGTTGCAAGACGATAGTCTATGCTGACAACAGAGTATCCATTTTCGACAAGCCGATAGACTGGGCAATTGCTACGAGATCCACCGACCCACGCACCGCCGTGAATCCAAACAATTACAGGTTCAACTGCTTTCGATTCTTTCAAGCGGTAGATATCGAGATGAAGAGGGATTCCCGAGTGACGCGAGTATTCAATGTTCAAGGTCTTTGCGATATGAGAGTCGCTCCGAAACCAGTGGTCATTTACCAACACGATCATAACCGCAAGTGCAATCAATGTAGAAACGATCTTGGAAGCAAGGCTAACTGACCTCATTCGAGCTTCCGGCAGTTGGGAAACGGAGTGTTTCTATGCAGATGTCAGTGAGAATAATGACGGCACACCCCTCGTTTGGTTGAACGACAGAACTCGACGATCTCAATAGCTTCAGGCGTTGCGATTTCTTTCTCAATCTTCTCGTATGCCTCGCGAAAACCAAGGTCAGAATGGTACAACAAGCGGTACGATTCTTTGATTCCCTCGATTTGCTCATGAGAAAATCCCGCGCGCTTGATGCCCACAATATTGACTCCACGAATAGTGTTGTCAAGTTCAAGCAGCATAAATGGAGGCACATCCATACCAACGCGGCTAAGGCCACCAATCATGGCTATTCGACCGATGCGAACAAACTGGTGAGCGGCGGCGTTACCAGAGAAGAAGACTCTGTCGCCGATGGTGACATGCCCACCGAGAAGTGACCCGTTCGCCATGATGACGCTGTTTCCTACATGGCAATCATGGGCAATATGAGCGTTTGCCATAAGAAAGCAGTTTGAGCCGACCGTCGTGTTAGTACCGTCCTTTGTCGCACGATGAATTGTCACGCCTTCACGTATAACAGAGCCTGAACCGACCTCTACGCTCGTTTTCAGCTCTCGTTTAAAGCCAATGTCTTGTGGGTCAGCACCTATAACTGCATTCATGTACAATCGGCAGTTTTCGCCAAGCTTAACACCGGCGCAAACATGTACATGCGCAAGCAGCTCGCAGCCATTGCAGATATGGGCTCCGTCCTCGATTACGGAATACGGGCCGATTTTAACATTTTCGCCAATAAAGGCGGAGTCTGAGATGATCGCTGTTGGGTGTATGTTCATACTGGAATTATAGCTGAATTGCCGCATTTTCAATATCATAGGTCGTTTCAAACGGTATAGAAAGATTGCGAGCGCAACAACCGAACTGGACTTAGCGATTGCGCAAACGCATGTTACAATTGCAGTTCAGCATTTGCGAAACCCATCATTTTTCTAAGGGAGGTTCAACATGACAGACCGTATTGGCATGGGCGTTCAATGGGATTTAACAGGCTTCTTTCCCACATTCAACGGCACAGAGATGCTGTCTTTCAAGGCAAAGGTCATTGACGATATTCACTTGCTTCTAAAAGCTGCAGAATCCCTTAAAGAGCTTCAGAAGGATAACTTCGCTGACTGGGAGTCCATTGTACTTCAGTATGAAGATGTCTCCTCAAGATTAAGCCATATCTACGGTTATGTCGAATGCTGCGCATCATGCGACGCGACTAATGAGGAATACATGAAAGAAGAGGCTGCACTTTCGCGGCTTCAAGCAGATATGACGAAAGTTGAAGTCGAGATAGTTCGAGCATTAAGGGCAGTTAGCGACAGCGATTTCGATTCATTCACCGCTCGCCCTTCGCTCGACGGTGCCCAATATCAGTTGAAGCGCTTCAGATACCGTGCGACACATTCAATGTCTCCTGAAATGGAAAGGCTGACCTCCGATATCTTGGTTGACGGTTTTCATTCATGGATGAGGCTGTATGACACACTTACCGGCAAACTTGAATTCGAGATGAAATATCCCGACGGAAGGGTCGAGAAGAAACCCATCTCTCAATGGAGGGCGATGATTTCAGATGAGAATCGTGAGCTTGGTAAAGCAGCCTTTGAGTGCGGAAACAAGGCTTGGAGTACGATTGAGGACACAGCAGCGGCAATACTGAATTCGATTTCGGGTGTCAGATTGACCCTGAACAAGTATCGTGGCATTGAGCATTTTCTCGATGTACCATTATTCTCTTGCGGCATGAGCCGTGCAACACTCGACGCGCTTTTTAAAGCAATATACGATAATGCTGAGGTAGCCCGCGAGATTTACCGCATAAAGTCAGCCGCAATGGGGCGTAATGGCATATATTTCTATGAGCGCGAAGCGCCTATCCCAATCTCGGCAGATATGAAGTTAAGCTGGGAGAAGGGGCGTGACATTGTAAAAGAGTCGTTTGGATGCGTATATCCCAAGTTTGCACAACACTATGAGATGATGCTTGAGAAGCGCTGGATTGAGTCCCAGCAAAGGCCGGGCAAGCGTCCAGGCGCTTTTTGTTCGGGATCTGACTACAACGGAGAACAGCGTGTTTATATGACTTTCAGCGGCACGCTTCATGATGCGTCCACGATAGCTCATGAGGTCGGCCACGCATTCCATAATCAGATGGTCAATGATCTTCGTCTTCTTTCTAAGCGCTATCCAGCAACATTAAGCGAGACTGCCTCGACATTTGGCGAGTTGTTGTTCTCAGAGGGAATGTTCAATGACCCCAATATTTCAGATGAGCAGAAGCTTGCTGCGCTTGATGGCGACCTGACCGGAACTGCTATTTTACTGCTTGATATTCCCGTGCGATTTGAGTTCGAGCGCAAGTACCATGAAGAGCGGATGAAGGGCGAACTTACTGTGACAAGGTTCAAGGAACTTATGGTCGAAACGCAGCGCGAGATTTTTGGTGATGCCCTAATCGAGGGTGGAGAAGACCCGTATTTTTGGGTCTCAAAGCTTCATTTCTACCTGACTTACATAACCTTTTACAATTACCCGTATGTGTTCGGTTTTCTATTGGCTCGGCAGCTATTCAATAGGTTTCAAAAAGAGGGCAAAGCCTTCCTTCCCCAGTATGAGGAGTTTCTTCGCCTGACCGGTCAAGATACTGTCGAGAATGTTGTTAAGCGCTCCCTTGGTTCTGACATTACCGATCCTGCCTTTTGGGCAGAGGCGATACACACATATGAGGCTCCGATAGAGAAATACCGCCAACTATTGGCAAAACGCCGATAGTAAGGTGTTGTTTTGCAATTTGCGACCTTGAACACCGCTGATACTGCGGAGGTTCTTTTGAGAGCATTGGTCTTCGACGGCGAACTAAGGTTTTGCGAAGACTATCCTATGCCAAAGCGCGAGGCTGGTTTCGCATTAGTGCGCGTCGAAACGGTTGGCATCTGTAACACCGACCTTGAGATTGTTAACGGATATGCAGACTTCACTGGAGTGTTGGGGCATGAATTCGTAGGCACAGTCGCTGATAGCGACGAGACTCATTTGATTGGTTGCCGTGTTGTTGGAGAAATTAACATATCCTGCGACGATTGTGAGATATGCGGCATGCGCCTTAGAAATCACTGCGAAAGCCGCAGAGTGATTGGTATTCGCGGTTGCGATGGCGCATTTGCTGAGTATCTTGCGATACCCGACAGTAATCTTCATGTCGTTCCACCTAAGATTCCTAACACAGCAGCCGTGTTCACTGAACCCCTTGCTGCGGCATATAGAGTAATCGAGCAAGTCACAATAACACACGAAATGCGAGTTGCAGTCCTTGGAGATGGTAAGCTTGGTCTTCTTGTTGCTCAGGTGATTGCTACGAAGAACGAAAGAGTCGTCACAATTGGCCGTCATAAGTCAAAGTTAGCTTTGCTAAAGGGCAGAGGATTGCGCGTTGAAATGGCAGACAGCTTTGCCGACAAGGATTTCGATCTTGTGATAGAGGCGACTGGTAGTCCAGCGGGAATTGATAAGGCTCTTAAAATTGTGCGACCTTGCGGGACAATTGTGATGAAAACCACCATTGCGGGCAATTTCGAGATAGACATGTCGGCTGTTGTGGTAAACGAGATTAGGATAATTGGCTCAAGATGTGGCCCTTTTCCTGCCGCGCTTCAACTACTTTCTAAGGGCGCGGTTGATGTTGACTCGCTCATAACAGGTATCTATCCTTTCGAATCCTGGCGCGATGCGTTTAGGGCTGCCATATCAGGTGACTCAATAAAGGTGCTGATGAATTTCTGATCGCTTTGGAATCTCACTTTGCTTTGAATTGGGGATAAGAGGTGCACTTTTTTCTTTCGTCTGGAGGTTGATATGATAGGAGCTATTGCAGGTGATATAATCGGTTCTGTCTATGAATGGAACAGAATAAAGACGAAGCAGTTCGAGCTGTTCTCGCGGCATTGCTTTTTTACAGATGATTCAATTCTTACCATCGCTCTTGCCGATTCGATTATGACCGGCAAGCCCTATGTTGAAAACCTGAAGGCCTTTGCGCAAGATTATCCAGATGGTGGGTATGGCGGCAGGTTCAGGCGTTGGGTACGAAGCAGCGATTCAAAGCCATACAATAGCTGGGGCAATGGTGCGGCGATGCGTATAAGCCCCGTTGGATTCGCGTATTCCTCTCTTGAAGAAGTATTAACGCGGGCAAAGGAGTTCACCGAGATAACGCACAACCACCCAGAGGGCATAAAAGGTGGTCAGGCAACCGCAGTGGCTATTTATCTTGCGCGGCATGGTGGGACAAAGGATGATATTCGCGATTACATTGTCGCGACCTTTAATTATGACTTATCTAAGCATACCGACGAAATCCGCCCGACTTATCGTTTTCATGAGTCATCCCAAGAGACGGTGCCGCAGGCAATCCGCGCGTTTTATGATTCGGTTGACTATGAAGATGCAATACGCATTGCGATCTCGCTTGGTGGTGACAGCGACACGCTGGCTTGTATTACAGGCGGTATTGCGCAGGCTTTCTATGATGGTGTACCAGACCATATTCAGCAGCGCGTTTACGAGATTCTCGACCAACGACTTGCGCGTATAACCCGCGAATTTATGGCGAAGTATTGCGTCTGAGAACAAACCTGCTATCCCGTTGTGTTTAGAAATCAGTATGCGAAATCTCTATTAAGGAAAGGAGAAACATGCCGACAGCTTATCTTATCACTTGTGGCACATCAGCATTTAACGCTCTTTTTAAGGGCAAAGAATTTGAAAAGAGCACTGTAGAAGATATCCAGAAAAAGACTGGAAAGTCGTTCGACGAGTTCCTGCAAGCCCTTTTGTGTGGGTATCCAGAGGGCAAATCACCAAGTGCAGAAATCAGCACTCTGATGAACTTGAAGCCGAAACCTATCAAGCAAGACGAATTTGTGCTCTTTTCGACAAACAGCAACGATTCGCGGTTATCATGTGAGGTGGTTCGAAGCATACTGCTGAGAGATGGGTTTCAGAATGTAAGGTCAATTGAGACAAAGAGGCTATCGGGTGCAAAGAATGATCTGCTTCCTGGTCTTCGTGAATTGGCAAATACACTGATATCAAACTGCCGCGAGTATAAAAGCAACGGCCTTAAAGTTGAGTTTATCGTTACCGGCGGCTACAAGGCAATGACAGCTCTTGCTTCTGCGGTAGCTATGTTGTTGGGGTGCAAAGCACATTACAGGTATGAAGATGGTGAGGTTGGCAATATAGGGGTGTTACCACTGGCATTGAATCTGTCTGGCTTGCCTGAGAGCCTTTTCACTGTGCTCGCGCAGGAAGGAAGCTTCAGTCGTAAAGAGCTTGTCAAAATGCTCGATAACAGAGAAGACCTGATAGACATGTATTTCCAAAAAACTGAATCAAAATATGAGAGAAGCCCTGTAACGACCTTGATTACGCAAAGAGGCAGCGACATACCTGTATGTAGTGATGCACCTGTTCCCATTAGTTGTGCAGAGGAGGGGAAATCTCACAATTATCCTGAATGGGGGAAACTCAGCAACTATAAGTGCATCCCATGCAAAAAGACAATCGAATTGCTTGAGGCTGCTTCGCGTGCGATTTCTCCCTATGCTGCTGAGGTGTTCCTATCTGAGTTCAACATGCAACTTGGACTACCGCACATTAGTTACTTCTGTTGTGTTGACCAAAGGGTAAGGCTCAAATTGCGAGTTCCATCGCATACGGTGATTTTGTCAATCAAACCAAAGCAGGATTGCATTGGCAAGCTTGATGATCTCTGCAAACTGCTCTGGAAGGCTTAATCAGTAAACAATAGAACAGGGATACTTGGCATTGACCTCGTATCCCTGTTTTTGTCAGCAATCTGTTAATCGCGTTCGTATGCACCAATATCGCAGTTTGTTCCCACAGGCCTGTTGTTTCCACGGATGTCAACTGCTTGAGGGCGGATCGCCGGACTTGTTTTCCTCATTGAGGTCATGACAATGTTTTCACCAATCTCACCACTTGGAAAAGAGCCGAAGAAATCGTCGTTCAGACCCGCAACTCCCAATCTACCATCCAGTTCGACATCCAACTGGCGCCAGAATGCGATCCATTCGGCATTTTCCGCGTTAGTTGGCCAAGTTACATCGGGGCCGAAGAAGGTAACTCCCGTCATATCTCCAAAGCTCAAGCCAAAATCTTCACCCAGTATATTCCCATATTCAGTACGGAGCTTATTGAGCACAATCATTATAAAGTCATCGGTCTTGCCTTCTTTAACAAGGTATTCGCAAAGGTAGTAATCGAAACGATAGCTTGAATTTGGCAAAGTGTTCAACGCGAGGCCAGTCGGTGGATAATACATCGGCACATTCGAAAGCGGTTCGACACCCTTTGACAGGGTAGTTGTGTGAAACACGATTGCATCAAGATCAAGAGCTTCTTCGATGTCAACTCCCGACTTATCGCCAACCTTAGGCCAGTGTTTTCTGTTCAGCGTCTGCCAAAGGGGAACAGGCACAAGCATATTTACAAAATTGATGCAGCCTATCAGGTTGTATCCATTAGTGAAGAAGTGCAATAACGAGCCTGAGAACAAATCGCACGGCACAATAAGTACATCTTCACCAGAATGTTCTAACAATTTGTTGCCGACAATCACAGAATGGCCGATAATCATATCCTCAACCACATGCGCGTTGCCAATCGTTGCGCCAATTCCACCACCGCCCATATTCGGTTTGCCGCTGAAAGTCGCAAGCTTACCACTGACCTCGTTTTCAACCACTGTGCAAGCGGTCATGCTCAGCTTTCCATTTGACATGTAATAGCCGCCACCACGGTAGTAGTACTGAGCCATTGAGCTATCGGCAATATCGGGGTTATCGCGCACAGCGTTTCGGGCAAGAGTACAGTTTGTAAGGATCGCTGTCTTAGTTTTGCCCGATCCACCGCCGTCGCTGTAAACCCCGCCGCCATAGGCATGTTGAGCGACAACAAGATTTCCCGACACGACACAGCGGTTTAGTTCGGTGTTGGCCGTAACATTCACTCCACCGACCGAGTATATACCTCCTCCTGCACCGCCATACCCGATCGCTGAGTTGCCCGCAACGATGCAATCGGTCAGCTTCAGAACATCACCGTAAATTGCTCCTCCAAATGCGCCACGGTCGCGACTTCCGTTAGGGTCACCGGTAACCGAGTTGTTAAGAAAGGAGCACTTGTTTATATTCGCGATGCCCCATACTGCAAGTCCGCCACCCCGTGCAAGGGTATAGGGCTGATCGCCCTCTAACGCGACGGCAACGCTTTCACCATTCATCAATGTGACATTCTTCATCACCAGATTGCCATAAACAGCCAACACACGCGCTGGCACTGCACCGCTCCACTTAAGCGTAACACCGTTTGGTAGATTAGATGCGTCTATTACAACATCCTTATTAGCGTACAGTGCTGAGGCTCCATAATCTCGCTCTTGAAAGCCACCGAACACCCATTTGCTGGTCTCGGTGTCCATCACAAAAAGCTCGCCACGGAGAATCGAGTGCTCTTCGCCGACTATATTGAGTTCTATCACACCTCCGTCAAGCGCAACATCGAACACAATAGTCTCGCCTGATTTTGCGTCAGCAAGAGCCTTACGCAGAGTCAGCTTACCTTCTGGAGACACAGCCGCGTCAATAAGCGTTGAGACGATGAAGTCGGGGATCTGTATCCGTCCGCTTCCACTTCCTCCACATGCAATTGCGAGCATGCAGAGCATAACGACCAATACGCTTACGACCGCAGCGAAGCAGCGCGACCATGTGCGAGATAGAGGATGAGCAATCTTGCTTGTATTCAAATTTGCCGCCTATTGTTGAGTATGCAGGAATTATAACCGTTGATAAGTGTTAGGACAAGAGAATACACGACCGAGATAGCTTTGGGCATGAAAGGTTAACAGTGAAAGACAAGCCCAAAGTGTTCAGCAATCAATCCTTAGGCTTGCTCAGTACATAGATTATGAAGTTTGGCACGCGGATCTCGTCGCTAAGCTCTGGGTACTCTTGAAGACCTTCGGGGGAGATAGTAGGCTCTTCCATTCGGGTGATCTCGAATCCCGCATCGCGGAATCCGTTTAGATAAGTTGATAGGGTTCGATGAAAGTTCGTGAAATCTGCCTTTAACATTCGCCAGTGACGCTCATCTTCTTCGAAATAGCGGTCGAGAATGACATGGAGTTTCTCTCCATTCTCGGCCTTATGCCAGCCTCCAACCGCCGAGCGCATGGGGTGCAGATTCGCAACAATAAAACGACCACCGGGCTTCAAAACGCGAAAAACCTCTCGGTTATTGGCTTGAAAATCGCGCAAATCGCACTGATTCAAGTAAGAGATAACCAAATCAAACGAAGCATCCTCCAGAAAACCAAGGTCCTGCGCGTCGGCTACTCTGTATTCGTCCTTACCAGTGCATAATTGCCTTGCAGCTAAAATCATAGGCTCGCAAAGGTCTATCCCCAATGCATATTCAACACCATGCTGCAAAAGGATACGGCAGAACCGACCCTCGCCGCAGCCGCAGTCCAACGCTCTTAAGCCTGTCACATCGCCGCAGGCTTTGAGCATTGGTGCGTCGAGCAAGCCCGTTCGAGTGGGGTTTCTGCCCTCTCGTGATTCCTTTATCCATGCGGGAGCGAGTTCTATCCATTCTGAGTTCAGGTCGCGGTGTTCTGGCATGTGTCAGCCCCGATAAGGTTAGATGGAGTGCATGGATGAGGATTATATCGCCCTGCCGACTTGGGAATTTTCAAAAGGCAATCACCTGCATTATCACGAAATGCTGTGGAGGGGTGTTTGAAACTGGTTGGTCTCGAGCTACTCCGATTCTACAGGGAATATCTTGATAGCATCTTGCTTAGCCGTGCTACTCGAAGAACCAGCGTCGAATCTGCATGCAGTAGGGCTTTAGTAAGAGAAGATCCTACAAGGATGCAGTAAGGAGCAAGGTCATTCCTTTGAAAATGCAATGTGATAGAGGATTTCGACAAGGCTGGGTAAAGCTGAAAATACATCCTGATCTTTGACATCTGACCCGTCAAAATCGGGATTGGAGGGGACTACAATCTCAATAACCCACCAAGTATCTATCTTTCTGAATAGCGCAATCATGTCAAGAAACCGTTTTTCAAAATCAACAGGGAACCCCTTTTCTATCAATCGAGGAAGAAGTTCGTGTACGACAGCATTCCGGCATTTTCTAATCAGTCGAAATAACTCAATATCTTCGTTGTCAATTGCTCCTGCATTTCTAAACCAAATCAAGGATACAATCACTGGGTCCTTATCCAGTGACAGAACTTCGTTCTTATACCGGTTATCTCCCTTTTTCTTGTCATCTGCATACGGCATAAGTAAGAAGTCCTTTGGTTGGCGGACAATGTAATCGTTAAAGACCTCGAAACCTGCAACAAATATGGAGAAATTAAGAAGTCTTGGTCGCGTAACCTCTGGGTCGAGGAAGCCCTTCCATGCATCGAAGGCGTCATCTGGCATACATACTCCAAGGATTGTTGTCACTTATTATACATCTTACTCAAGGAAACGACATTACATTTTCAATGCAGCCGAAAGAAAAGCAAGGCTGGTCGGAGGGTACTCCACTTTCGAACAGAATCCTGTTGTTATGGCTCTATTTATGTCTGAGATCTTCGAAGAACCAGCGTCGAATCTGCATGCGGTAGGGCTTCAGTGGGAAATCGAGAACTAAGTGCATTCAGCAAGATGGGCGTTTCAATCGTGCAAGCGATGCAATTTCGAGCGCGAGCAAGCGCTGTTCTGCTTTGTCTTCTGGCCAATCGGAAACAAGGGCATGGTTAGGGTTGTCAGGCTGCTCTTCGCGATTCAGAATTGGATCCGCATGAAGCGATAAGCCTTTTTTAAGAGACTCATTTGCAGCGATATCGCCGCACCCGTGCAACACCCGTCGTCTCATGCATGCAATTGCACGTCCAACTTGCCATATCTCATCCGTTGTCGCATCTCGATGGCGCATCACAGAAAGCTCTTTGTATGGGTGAGGCAAGAATGCATCTGGCTTTATCGAGTTGTCCTTTGCTCGGATGTGATTACTAAATAGTATGAACCGTGCAAGTGTCTCAGTTGAATCAACTGCAGGAACACTCTTCGGGTCAATCATGAGTACAGTCTCCTTACAAGATCGAGAATACAGTCAGGTGCTTCACCAAAGTACGCTTCAGTTCCGCATACTTTGTTTGGCCCCAACAATGCGGCATAGTGTAACAGGTCGTCGTTGCCAACGCTAACCGACAGGACCCGTCGCGGGTTTCTGTACCACTCGACCGAAAGACATCCACTGGGATCTGCACTAATGCTTGGACATGGAAATCCGAATGGCAAACACTCTAAAAATGTACGCATCTTCTTCAATGCATTCACAGAAACAGGTAAGGCATCATAACCATCCCAGTTAGGATGCTGGCATTCATCCATTACTACTGCGAGTTCTCCTTCAAGTACTATCCAAATTCGGTTCACGGTTGACTCATATAGTTGCAGTTGAGAACGAAGCGATTCTTTCGCAATTAAGTGTGCTTCGTCACTGACTCCGCGGATTCTCAGAGCTTCGATCATGCAGATGTCTCCTTCAGTCGTTCTATCGTCTGCTCAGTAAGCAATGAGAAAAACGCTTTGTTCTTCAGCCACCGCATCTCTTGCAGTCGTTTGTCTAAAATCGCGTCGTCACTCTCATTAGGTGTTGTTGTGAACACATCAAGGTCAAGGATCAGACTAAAGGCTCCTGCCTCAGAGGGCATGGGTGGCTGTATCATTTGAGTGATATTGATTTTGTACGGATAACATGGGACATCGTATTGCGTTCGATTCAAGTATTCACTAATCGGAAACACCAACTTATTTGGATACTGCGGAGGCGACTTCAGGATTTCGCCAAGATTATCCTTGTTTATCTGAGTTAATCGGTTGATGAAACGTACACCCAAGCGATTCACTTCAGATGGGTTGGAAAACTTTTGATGAATCCGCCACAGCTTTTTGGCTTCCTCTGCAAAGTGCATCCAGTCTTCGTATGGACTGAGTCTGCTGAACACGAAGCCGTTTCGTGTGAACTGAGCAATGTCGCGCCCGTCTGCTGATTCTAATCGGAATCCATGAAAATTCGCTCGTTGTTCCTGCGATGTTTCCTCGGACCTTAGCTGCATATCAAACTGGATTTCATGCTGTGGGCGTACTACTGGGTACTCGGGTAGTGTCTCTATTAAGTATTTCTGCAGTTCATCGCGAACAAGCTCTTTCTGGCTTCTGGCCCGCCAATGAATAACCGCTTCGACGATAGGAGGGTGATCAAGGCGTGGAAACCTTTCATTCAGGTCAATTGTAAACTGGTGTGGATGGTTCAATTACTCCTCCGCGCTGTACGGTCAAGTATGTTCATACTTCAAGAATCTCCACCGAAAAGGTGGATCAAGTGGACAAAGACACTCAAGACATCAGTCGCATTCCGTACTTCAAAAGCAATAGCAGTTGTCACTTTGTCAGGGAGCAAAGCACCGTAAGTTGCCAATCAATTATACCTCTTGTCAAGAATTGGAGAGGTTTGCATCTATACCGAATCACACCTATGTGACGATTCATGCTTGCAAATATCTCAAGCTTGACTGCGGTTCTCTCTTTCTTAAACACAAATGCAAATACACCTTTATTGGCTGGAGCATGAAAGATCGCGTGGCCCCAGAAGGTAATCAACCATCCTCATGTTTGCATTGTGTTATCAGCAGACTTGAATTCAATGGTTCCGTGTCGGACACCATACCTTCCGTTTTCACGGTTTTAGGGCTTTCTAAAGAGATACATTGCCCAGCCAAGGCAGTTGCGGCCCCAGCGGAGATAGGTATCTCGGCTCCTGCGGATGTTGCGGAGCAGAGCCTCAACATCGGGGTCGTCTGGGTGGTCGGCTGCATATCGCTCAGCAGCCTGCCATTGAAGCCCCTCGTAATGATCCCAATCGTCAGCATTGGCCACCTGAGTATATAACAGGGCAAGCCCCACTTCCTCTCCAATGGCCACATTTCCAGCATGGGATGCGCAAAGGTTGGCGTCATAGCCAGTGTGCTTTAGGTACTCTGGGTCTGGGTCTGTTATCCAGTAGGGCTCGCCAACGAGAATCAGGCCACCGGGGCGAGTCATCTTTTTCAGAGCCTCTAATGTGCCCCTGTGATTCTGAAAAACCCATGAGGCGCCGATGCAAGAAGCCAAGTCAAGGCTCTCAGGTTCATCAGGTTTGTATTCGCCTCCGTCAGCGTGGAGCAGTTCAATACAATTTGTGAAACCCCGTGCTTCCACATTCTTGCGGGCGGCTTCTATGGTGTAGGGCGAGAGGTCAATGCCTGTGGCCTTAACGCTGTACGCCTCGGCCACAAGGCAGAGGAACTCCGCTTTGCCACAGGCAACATCAAGCACGCGGCCACCCTTTGGCAGCCGTAAAAGGCGCACAAGATCCCGGGTTTTTTCGATGCTTAAGGGGTCCATAACAATATGGTCGGTGTGGGTAATACCGAAGTATTTCCAGATGTCCATGCCTATGTCCATGGTTTGGTCCTTTCTATCAGTTCAGGTCGGCAATATTGACCCCATCCCCTTTATTGAACAGCGTCTTGTTTGGCAAAAGGGTTAGGGTTCTCAAGTTTGATTTGGTTGATTTATAGTGCTATGTAGGAATCTACGATAGCGGCGGCATTATACGCGCTTTAGCAGGTTTTCGAGCCGCAGGATTCTTTTTGCTCTGTTCGTGTGGTTCACATTAGCTCTCATGCGAATTCCGGTGATCGGAGAAAGAATAGGGCTTTCTGAGAGTCATGAAGCCTTTCGATTGTGAAGGTAATGCCAGCGAAGGGACTGTGGGAAATTCTACCAAGTAAGGCAGCAGGTTGAAAGCAGGCAGAAAAACTGCAGACCTAAACTTGGCTTCAGATCTTCCATGATGCTCAAACCTCAATTCTCTTTTCTTCGCCTGTTCCACTATTTCGCAAGGAAAGATTGGGAAAGAATTAAACCTTGCGCTGCTCAACTCCTTTTAGCAGACCAGAAATTATCTTCACAATGATCTCGAGTTCGCATCTTAGGAGTTGATGCAAGTTTTCCTCAATAAGACCTTTGCGTTTTGCGAATTCAAGTAGAGGGATGCACTCGTGAGCAGAGCCTCGAGAAATGATGAAGAAGTTCTTGCGGTCTCCTTTTGTGAATCTGCCGTTGCCTTCGGCGATATTAAGCGAAATCGAGATAGAGGCTCTATTGAGTTGATCGGCGAGGTAACCGGAACCGCGGGGAAATGTCTCAGTTATGGAAGTGATCTTATCAGCGAAATCAACAGATTTTTGATAGACATCGAGGTTTTCGAACATGAACGGCATTGTAACTCCATGAACAATGGAACAGGTGATCAGGAGATCGCAGTTGAACAGGCTTACCATGTGCTGCAAATGACATCAATGTTCAGGTCTTTGTAGCTTCGCCTGTTCCACTATTTCGCAAGGAAAGATTGGGAAAGGGAAGACCTTTAGTGATATTGGCAGCAGCAGACATCCGTGCCCAATCGAGTTGGTCTGAAAGGAAAGCCTATACACTTGGAAGCTGGATTATCGTTATAGAACTAAAGCCGTTTCTTTGCGAAAGCTCTGCCGGATGGAGATTTCAAGTATCGCTCGAATTCAAGAGCCTGAGCACGATCTGTGAACGCAATAGCAGTTTTGATACGCCAAGGTCGAAATTTGGAAGTGTGCGAATTGCTGCCTGAATTGTGGTGCTTCAATCGTTCGTGTAGGTCTTTGGTAAAACCTGTATAAAAGCGCTGAGGCAGTTCGACGGTTTCGAGAATATAGACATAGAAGAAGTTATTATTCATGGTTGGCGCACCGAGCCGTAGCTTGGAGCGGTTACATATGCCCGCCTTCGCCGGACTCGCATGGATTGTTCGGCTACTGAGCGGCAGCTTCACTTGTCGCATCGCTCCAAGAGAAGGCTGGTCGGGGCGGGCGGATTCGAACCGCCGACCTTGTGGTCCCAAACCACACGCGCTAACCAGGCTGCGCTACGCCCCGACTAAATGCATTGTAGTCAGATACCGAAAATTTCAAGTCGTTTACTTTCTTGAACTCTGTCAAGCACTGCTAAAATGGTGATATGCGGGACATGCGTGCCCGTTTTCGGTTTTCTTGCCTTCACAAAGTACATTTGACCGGAGGGACGAATGCAAATCAGCATCGAAAATGTGGCCTACGAGCTTATTCGCAAGGCCGCGACAGTGCTTCCTCCCGATGTCGCGCGCGCTATCGCCAAGGCCCGCGAGGAGGAGGAAGATGGCAGCAACGCGAAAATGGCGTTCGACGCGATTTTAGAAAACATTGGGCTTTCGGCGAGCAACGACGCGCCGATGTGCCAAGACACGGGCTGGCCAACCTTCTATGTGCATTATCCTGAAGGCATGTCAACTCGAAAAATGCGCCGCGAGATAGAAACATCTGTCGCGAAGGGCGTCGAGACAGCGCTCCTGCGGCCTAACGCTGTCAATCCGGTTACAGAAAAGAACTCTGGCAACTGCGTCGGTGTTGGCATTCCGACAATCAACTTTGTAGAGACAGACGGCCCGGAAATCAAGATAGAATTATTGTTGAAGGGTGGTGGCAGCGAGAACACAAGCGTGCAATTCAGCCTGCCGAACCGCGCATTAAGTGCTGGTCGTGACCTTGACGGGGTGCGCAAGGTTGTGCTTCAGGCTGTCTATGATGCACAGGGTAAAGGGTGTGGCCCAGCAATTCTCGGCATAGGAATCGGTGGCGACAGAACATGGTCTTACACCACCGCAAAACGGCAGTTATTCCGCACTCTCGATGATGTGAATCCTGATCCGAAACTCGCCGAGCTTGAAAAACGGATTTACGACGATTCAAACTCGCTTGGTATTGGCCCGATGGGCTTTGGTGGCAAAAGCACAGTTTTGGGTGTTAAGGCTGGTTTCGCGCATCGCCATCCTGCCTGCTTCTTTGTTTCTGTAGCCTATTTCTGCTGGGCTTCGCGACGCGCATCCGCGATCGTGAAACAAGACGGCTCGTACACAATTACCCAGTGAGGTGAGAATCATGAAGACTATTAACATCACCACACCAGCATCAAACGAACTGATCCGTTCATTGCGCTCAGGCGATTCTGTCTCGGTCAACGGGATCATAGTTACCGCGCGAGATATGGGGCATAAGTATCTTGTTGACGCTTATGTTGATAAGAAAGCCACCCCCGAACCAGAAGTTTTCGAGAAGCTCGAAAAGTACTTGCATAACGGCATTATCTATCACTGCGGGCCAGTTGTGCGCAAGACCGGTGGTGTCTGGGAGTTTGTATCAGCAGGGCCTACCACCAGCATGCGCGAGGAGATTTATGAATCTAAGGTCATGAAGCTGTTCGACCTTGCGGGTGTTATCGGTAAGGGCGGCATGGGCAAGCAGACGCTTCAGGGTTGCATTGACAACTCAAGCGTCTATTTACACGCCATCGGTGGAGCAGGGGCGTTGATTGCAAAGAATGTTGTGCGCGTGGTTGACCTTATAAAACCCGAATTCGGCACACCAGAGGCCTTTTGGGTGATAGAGGTGAAAGACCTGTTCTGCCTTGTCACAATGGACAGCCAAGGCAACTCTCTTCACGATAAGGTAGATGCAGATTCAAAAAAGCGATTCCAAGATCTCGTGAAATAGCCTTGCATTATCAACCAAAGCAGAAGACGGGGCGGCGTTGACCGCCCCATCTTTTTTTGCTCTGACACAGCATTTGCCGCTGTTCTAATAAGAGACACGGTTAGTTGTAGCGAAATAATAAACCCCGCATTTAGCGGGGTTTACAAAATATCTTGTACTGAACAGAGCTATTTGAACATGGCATCTATGCCATCAATAGCATGGATCGAGATGTAGTATGCGTCGTCCTTTTCGCCGGTGAACTTGTCGGTTATCATGATAGGCTTACGCGACATCTTCATCGCCGAAGCAGGTGTGCGCGAAATCGTCTCGCACTTGCTGAGGATTGTGCGAAGGGTTCTGTAGAATGTGGTCGGTAGGAACTTGCCGAAAACCTCATCGTATTGAATCGTAACATTGACCTTCTTCAGAGCCTCTTCGTGATTGACGCACTTTTCGTATGCATCATATTCAAGTCTGTGCTCCTCAAGCCTCGCCGCAAGTCGTTCTTTGTCTGTTCTAAAGGGCATGAATATTGTCTTATTGGCGTAATCGGGCTTCTTCTCCTCTTCAACTTCAAGTATGACAGTGAAGTCCTTGATTGTCTTAGCTGACTTCTTATCGGTTTTCAAAAACTCCTCAAGCATCCTTAAGAAAATGGCAGCGCGCCCCCAACTCATACCAGTGCCCATTTTCACCGATAGCTTCTGCTTCTTGAGGTAATCGCTGTACTTAATATATTGCTCCTTCTCGCTACAAAGGGTGTCGAGAAGGTCAGCATAGCGGATATCACGGCGGTTGTACTCGATCAAAGCGTTTGCATCCTCTTCAAGAACACTGAAAGTCTCTTTTTCAGCGTTAATCCTTACAAAAAGGCTGAAGCTCGAAAGCGACTTGATCTTCTCAGGCCAATTAACGCGTGAGCCGTCTTGAATAGTGCTTTTGAACCTTGCGCAGAAGCCGAACATGTCGTTCAGAGTGTGTATGGTGCGAGGTTCAACCTCGTACTTGATCTTTATCTTGTAGAGCTTGTTAAACTCGGCGATAGAATCATCAATCTGCTTTATAACGCCGGCGAGCATGGGATCTTCCGCAGGAACTTCTTCCTCTGCGTACGATATTGTCAGAGAAAGTGAGAACACCAACATGAGCAAAGGAGTCAAAATGTAATAGCGCATACTGTCCTTCCTTTTTCTGCGCGAGCCTTAGTAACAATTGAATACATGGCTCGTGCGCGGGTTGAGTTGAAGGGCGGGGGGCAAAGCAACATCTCAATGATATTGTGTTTCCCGTCCAGTCAACAAAGGTTGTTGTGATTCTGTTCCTTCGAGCTGGTCATTTGCGGCCACAGAAGGCCATCAGCGTTACAATCCCTTTATTGTTTGACGGATTTAGTAGCGTAAAGGTCAAAAAGTTAGTAAGCTCAAGATTCCTGATTTGTAGCGCGAATCCACGCGCGAACAACATCATCGTAAAGCGGAGGTGATAGTGAAATCGCAAATACAGAAAGTATTGAAAGGCGTTGACGCAGACTATGTGGAAATACGCCTTGAAGACAGCCTTGTCACAAACATCAGTTTTCTCGGTAAAGACCTTGATGACTGCACCCAATCTGTCTCTTACGGCGGCAATGTGCGCGCACTTGTAAAGGGTGGATGGGGATTCACAACTTTCAATAACATTGATGAACTTGAATCGAAGGTTCGCGTCGCTATTGAGCATGCAAGAAGCATAGGCACGCGCAGGGGAGAAAACTTGACCCTTGCCGAAGTAGAACCAGTCGAGCTTAGGGTAGCCTACGAGCCTATCAATGATTTCTGCGCAATACCGTTGGTGAAGAAAGTCGAAATCGTCAGGGGTTACAACGACCTCGCATTGGCGTTCGATAAAGCGATTACAACAACAAATTCCCGATACCACGACAAGAAACGCAAGATAATTTTCGCAAACTCAGATGGCACATATATCGAGAAAGAGGATGGCGATCTTGCGATTTCGGTAAGCGCTGTGGTAAGAAATCCAAAAGGCTCGTTTTTTGGACGCGCCTACAATGGTTCAAGCAATAACTTCAACATTGTATATGGCCTTGAGGAAGATGTTAAGAAGGGCTGTCGCGATGCATTGGAAATTGCTGCTTCAGAACCTGTTAAGGGCGGTAAGTACACGGTTATCCTCGATCCCACTCTTGCAGGTGTCTTTATTCACGAGGCTTTCGGCCATCTTTCAGAGGGCGATAATGTCTATGAAGACCCGAACCTTCAGCAAGTTATGCAGTTAGGAAGAGAGTTTGGTCGCCCGATCCTTAATGTCGCCGACACAGGCCTTGATGTTGGAACAAGAGGGCATATCGTCGTTGATGACGAGGGAGTAAAGACCGAGCGCACATATCTTATAAAAGAAGGCAAGCTCGTCGGTCGTCTGCATTCTCGCGAGACAGCCGCAAAGATGGGTGAAAAGCCAACCGGCAGTGCTCGCGCCATTAGCTTTATGTTTCCGCCTATTCCACGCATGCGCAACACGATGATCGAAGCAGGGGACTGCCCGTTTGACGAGATGATTCGCCAGACGAAGGATGGTCTGTACTGTATTGGAGCGCGCGGCGGCCAGACAAACGGTGAGTTGTTTACATTCAGCGCGGCTGATGCATTTGTGGTCCGCGATGGCAAAATTGCGGAGCGTGTGCGCGATGTGACGCTGACCGGCAATGTTTTTGAGACCCTTGGCAACATTGACCTTGTCGGCAATGATTACACTCTACACGATTCAGGTGGTGGTTGCGGAAAGGGAGGACAAATGCCACTTCCAGTCAGCCACGGTTCACCTCACATTCGCATTCAGAATGTCGTTGTAGGAGGAAAATAGCGATGAAACTGACACAAATTCTCGAATCAGCCGCAAAGAAATCCGATGCAGCGGAAGTCTATACTTCGCGTCGCACATCACTTTCGGTTTCGTATGAGAATAACCTGATAAAAGACTCATCATCATCCGATCTTAGCGGTGTTGCGATTAGAATGATCAAAGACGGTAAACAGGGCTTTTCAAGCTCAACGCGTCCTGACGATGCTCGTCTTGTTGATCTTGTTGCCGACCTTACGCAGTTTGGCAAACCTGTGAAATACGACTTTGCACCAGTAAGCGACCTCATACCGTTTAAGAGCTTTCCTGAGAATCTTAACAAGCACGATGAAGCTGCCACACTTGCAGCGTGCGAGGATGCAGTTTCAAAGCTTTGCAAACTTGGTGACGGAGTGCTTGCATTCAGTGGTATCACGAAGAACATATCCACATCGAGGTTGCTCAACACAAAGGGCGTGGACATATCACAGGAAGTTGCAATGTTCACATGGTATGCAGGTCTCACACACAATACTGAAGGCAACTTCATTCAGGTTTACGATTACAAAATTGGCGATGATTTTGAGGGTTTCGACGCGATAATCGAGGATGTGGCTGAAAGCTATCGGCTGTGTGCTAACAATACAAAAGTACCGACAGGCAAATATCGTGTGTTGCTTTCACCCAGAGGCGTGGCGCAGATGCTCATGGTGTTTAATGCATGCCTTTCCGGCAAAGCTGTGTCGAAGGGCATATCACCTTGGACTGACAAGCTTGGCGCAGAACTTTTTGACCCTCGCTTCAGCTTGCTTACTGATCTTGAAAGTCCCGACTCTCCTGTCCGTATGGCGTTTGATGGAGAGGGCATTCCAACCGGCAAAAAAGTGCTGATCGAAAACGGAGTGCTTAAATCGTTCTATCACAATCTTGATTCTGCTGGCGAATGTGGCCAAGCACCAACGGGACATGGCTTCCGTAACGGAATCTCTGCAAGTCCGGCACCGTCGCTAAGCTGCATTAGGATTGCCCCTCACACTGCTTCAATTGATGAAATGAGGGTTGACAGCCAAGTGTGGGTGGATGAGATGATCGGCGCGATCATGTCCAACCCCTATGCGGGCATTATCAGCGGAAATGTGTCGCTTGGCTTCGATGTTGTCGGTGGGCAGAAGCAGTCTCGTCTGAAGGATGTCATGATGACAGTGAATGTGTTTGACGCCTTTAAGAATGGAATAGTAGCCATATCTAAGGAGACAGCGAGGGTCGGCGATTCAATTCTGCCATACATGTTGCTTGAGGGTGTAACTCTATCCTCGTAACAGATGCTGCAATGACGAAAAAAAGGGGCCGCGCGCCCCTTTTTTTGTACGATTAGGCATTAGGCATAGACTTAAGTATAATGAACTACAACTATTTATGCCAATCTTGCGCAAAATGCGATATTGAGGCGTAATGCGCGTCAAATACCAAAGAGCTTTACATCTTTTCGGAGGAAGCACTATGAACGCAAGGCATTTAGCTTTTTTCGTGATAGCGATACTGGCATTGATTGCTGTTGGATGTGCTCCACCAAGAAGCAATCCACCCTCTGGTTCCTCATATACCTTTGTCAACTCGAGCATAGAGGGCAGAGTGACCGTTTTGCAGGTTGTTGAGGAGAAGCGCGGTGATCTTGCTGGTGCGCAGATCATGCTGTACAACAACTCTAAGACACCTGTCACAGTTTATGTCCGTTCCCGTTACTTCGACGCAGCAGGACGCGAAGTAAATTCGACCTTCAGCCAATGGACACCCATTGTCATAGCGGGAAGGTCTTCGCGACCACATTCGGCAGTTGCGCCCGACAGGTCGGTAACACGTATAAGCTTCGAAATTGATGCGGCAAAGACTGAACCTCAGCCATCCCCAAGAAAGTAACTCTGTTTTAATCATTAGTACAAAGCGAGGAGGAAAGATGAATCGCTATATGATAGGAATCCTAATGGCCTGCGCACTGCTACTTATGGTCGGTTGTGGCGGAGACGGCTCGTATAAACGAGGCGAGTATGTTGATCCCGATACCCCTACGCCGGTCGGCAATTACTACAGTGATACAGACCTGAAGATTATAACCGAAGCCATGTTCCAATCTCTGGTGTCTAATCCACCTATTTCGATCGCATCGTCACCACCCGCTTTGATGGTGATGATGGTCGAGAACCGCACGAGAGATGCTGTTGATATGGAAGACCTTACAAACAAGATTGCGACTGCACTTATAAAGACAGGCAAGGTGCAGTTCGTCAACCGTCGTCTTCGTGAGGGGTTGAAGAACGAGTATGAGTACAGTGCAAGCGGTATGGTTGACCCCTCGACGGCAAAGCATCCAGGCGGACAGGTAGCACCTGATTACATCCTCTCCGGTCATCTTGCTTCTATTGAGATGCCACGCAAGAAGGAGAAGCGCGTCTATTACCGCTTAACGCTTTCGCTGACCGATGTTACCAAGAACTTGATTGTATGGCAGGATGAGAAAGAGCTTAAGAAGCTATTGACCAAGTGAGACGGTTATACTTAATTGCCTTACTTCTGTTTGCGCCAATTTTGGCGAGCTGCGCAAGTCAGCCGCGCCATGTGACCGACGCGAGAAATCTGTTTCTTCGCGGTCATTACTTGGAGGCTGCCGAATCGCTCGAACAGCAACTGCCGAACGCTGGGCGCAATGAGCTTCTGTACCTGCTCGAATCTGGTTCAGCATTTCGATACGCTTCGCAATACGAACGCTCTTGTGCAAATCTCGAAAGAGCCGATGAGCTTGCACGAATAAACTCGTATGTCTCGCTTTCTGAAGAATCAACCTCTATCATCTTCGATGACCGCATGAAGCTCTACCGATCTCCCGAATATGAGAGGATTATCCTTCTCTATCTCCTTGCTTTCAACCGTCTTCAGACAGGCGAAGTCGAAAAGGCAATGGTTGAGCTTAGGCGCTTGGTGGAATACGAGGCAGAAATCGCCACTGACGATCATAAGTGGTTACGCCAGCCACTTGCTCACTATCTCTACGGGCTTTGTTTTCTGCGATTTGGCGAATTAGATAATGCAAGAAGGGAATTTCGAATAGCATCAGAAATGTCTCCGGATAATCTTGCATATCGAGTTGCTTTTGAGGGTGCCGAGAAGCTTGTGGAGCAAGATCCATCAACACTAAATCACGGATGGGCGCTTGTTATTGTCGAAACCGGTCTTGCACCGCAACGCGTTCCAAGTCAACGAATATCTGGCGCGCCTGCCTTTATGCAAACATATTCACACTTCAACGGCGAAGCACCGTCACTCTTTGTCAATGGCGAACAGATCGCACCGATTGATATTCTGTCAATCGAGGCATTGGCGGTCAACTGGCTTGAAAAGCGCACATTCTATTACCTTGCGCGTGAAGTCGGCTCTGTTGTCGCAAAAAGCGTGATTGCCGACCAGATAGGTAAGGCGACAAAGAGTAAAACTGCCGAGTCAATTGCGTTTATCGGACTGATGCTGGCTCGTCGTCCCGATCTAAGGTCGTGGGCAAATTTGCCGCAGCAAGTTGCAGTTTTCGCAATACCTTTGAATAATGGCGAACATAAGGTAGAATTGAGGCTCAGAAACAGCGCTTCCCCAATCAGTCCACCGAATGCGGTGCAGATTGTCAACGGGAGGATGACGACAGTATCTTTTCGTGCTATTCGATGACCTAATCGCATACTTGTGGTACACTACCGCAGGAGGATGCTATGAAAAAGAAACTCAGCTTCTTGGTTTTCACCATTGTCGCTTTTAGCTATATATTCATGTTCGGCGGACTTCCGACGAACGCGGAGGATGTACCTATTCCGTCCATGAAATCACAGGTTCCCTCCGTTCCGATTCCATCAATTCCATCTGTTGTTCCGACTGTAAGCCTTCCCAGCCAGAAGGTTCCGTACCCGTCTGTATCCATTCCTCAAGTATCTATGTCGGTTCCTCAGTTTCCCTCAAACCGCATGCCGAATGTATCATATTTCCCCTCGACACCCGCGCGGCCTTCAATTCTCCCTTCCGGCATGACTCCATCGAACTGGGCAGATATACCCGCGCAGGATTTTGAGTGGATGAACTGGTGGCAGATAAATGTCTCTTATCAGATGAAGACGCATGACGAATCAATGTTCTATCGCGAACTGCAAGTAGGCGCGAACGATATACCCGCAATCCTTTCATTGCTCGACTATAAGGGCATATTCTATCCCGTGGCACAGAAGATTGCGATACGGATACTGGAGAAGGTTGAGTCTGATGGCATTGATTATCTGCGAAAGATTGCCAGAGGTGAATATGACGGCAAAGGCAACCTTCATCCCACAGTTTCCCCTCACAAACTCCCCGGTCTTGCGGCATACGCGCTCGGTTTGATTCGTGCTGACGAGTCCTTCAATGATATTGCTCCTCTTCTTACAAGCTCCCGCCCAGAAGTACGCATGCTTGCAGTTTTAGCGCTTGGGCATCTTGGTTCAGAAAGGTCTGAAGCTCGTATCATGCAGATGCTGCCAAATGAGCGCGACCAGCGTGTAGCTTCCGCAGCGATGATTGCTTTGTCGCTGTTTGGAACCGAGAATGCGCGGCGGTCTTTAATTGAGCAGATCGAATCAGGTCCGCGGAATCCAATTCGGCAGGGCTTTTCTTACCTTGCCCTTGCGATGCTTATGAAAAGACCTTCTAATGCAGATATTGTCAAGGCGATATATTCATCTGACTGTGCGACCTGGCTTGCGGGTCTTGCAGCTCGTTGTGCTCAGTTATACGAGGAAGAAGCGACAGCAAACGATGTAAATAAACTCATAGAAATTGCACTAATGCACTGCGATGGAACAACTACAATTACTGCATTGATGCCGTTGTACCTGCTGCACGAGAAGCTCGCGCTTGGGGATATCAAGCAATTGCTTGAGAATCGCGACCCTGAAGTTAGGGCGTTTGTCCGATTTCTTGCTGCAATGTCAAATTCCCCAGACCTTGCGAAGTTGGTCGTTGGTACAGAGGTTGACCCTGACGAGCGTGCAGCGAAGTTGCAATCACTCGCTATCGCTTACTTAACTGCCCCTGATCGTGTAAGTTTCGCTCGCGGAATATTGAACAACGAACGCGACAAACTTGCTCGTGTCTGCGCAATGCTTGCTATGGGTGAAGGAATCGAAAGAGCAGATATAAGCAAGCTAAAGGCGATTGCAAGTGTAGCAGGCGGTCAAGACCTTGAATCCGCGCTGTTATTCGCTCTTTATCAGGCTTCAAAGGATTTTACTGGTGCTTGGAACGATCTCGTTAACTCAACGAAATCATCTAATCAGTACACTAAGAACCTTTCAATGGTGTTGATTGGTGCAACAAAAAGCTCTCGCGCAGCGCGTCTGTTGCTCGATATGCATTCATCTGAAGCTGGCAAACTTCCATATTCAATTGCTCTGTCGCTTCTCGGCCCGCTTCCCTATGAGTTTATACTCAGAAATGCTCTTGAAGCGAAGGGTGACATTCCCCGTGCAAGCGCGATACTTGCTTATTCATTCCTACCCCTTGAAAGCGCAAGAGCGACTTTGTTTGAAAGACTTGAAAGTGAGACAACTACGATGGCTCGCTCTCATGCCGCAATTGGTCTATTGCAGTACAAGGAAGATGACCTTACACCAAAACAGATTAGGGCATTGATAAACGCCTCCTCACGGGGTACAGACGATTGGATCCGCAGCTACTCCACCTTCGTATTAGGAAAGTTCGCCAGGCACGATGAGATAAACAAGGCTCTGGCCTCACAACTTTCTAACCCGAATGTCAACATCCGTGCTATGGCCGCGCTCGGTGCGGGAGTTTTTAATGTCAATGGGTTGCAGCCAAATATTCTCGAAATGGTAGAAAAAGAACGCACTTATGCGATCCTTGCACAGATCACATCGCTTGGCTTGTTTAAGAATGCGATGATGTTCCCTTATTTCTCTGGCGGAATCCGCGTGTCAGCGAGCGATCCTGAGCGTCTTGCTTTTGCGACCGCCCTTTCTGCTTCGATTCCTCCCGAAGAAATCACAACAATTGTCGAAAAGCTCTCATCTGTCCGTTCAACCGATGTGAAGACATATGCATGGACTCTCGGGCTTCACAACTATCCAGATGCTTTTCTTGCCAGAAAGGTTGTAAATGCCCTTCGTTCGGTAACACCTGAAAAGGATGAGACAACGCGTTTTCATATTGCTCTCGTGCGCTGTGCGCTTGGTGATGGCATTGCAGCAAAAGACCTGCTTGATGCAGCTTCTGCAAAAGGGTTCTATTTCGATCCAGTGCTACCAGAACCACGGTTCCTGCTCGAGTACTTCCAATCCGACCTTCCAGACTACAGCAAGGTCGTTCCGTACTTTTACAATGAATAACGAAGCAATAGACTCTGGGAGGCGTATGGAAAAGACAATGCATGAAAGGGCAAACAAGTTCTTTGATTCCTTCTGCTCGGCAATGAAGGTTGGTTCGCTTGACGAAATCATGGCGCACTATGCCGTTTCTGATGATACAGTGCAGATACTGTCGAACGGGCAGATAATAATTGGCTACGAGAATATTAAGCGCGAGTACAGCCTCTTTCTTGAAGAGGTTGAGATGCTTGAGTTTCAAGTCCCTATGTTTCGCACTGTCGAGACAAAGGACCATGTGCTGATGATTCTGCAGTTGCATGGCATGGCTCGCGTTAGGAAATCCAGAGTCAAACTACCGTATCGAGGTTCAGGATCAATACTCGTTTCGGTGAAGGGTGATGAGTTGAAGATGGTTTGCGAGCATTTTACCCTGAGAGACTGATAGCGCTTTCTGACAAAATGAGGATTTACCACGGACTGCACGATTGGTCAGTCAGCGTAGAAGAAGCAATTTCGATCCAGAAAGTTCTTGTTTCTCACATCCGCCCCGGAAGGTTGCCCTTCGGGGCGGATTTCTTTGCAGGCGTTGATGTTGCAAATATGTCAGATGGTCATATTGCAGCCGCCGTGGTTGTGTGCCGTTTAAGTACTGCAGAGGTTATCGAAGTATCATTTGCTAAGTCAAGACCTGAATTCCCTTACATTCCCGGGCTTCTTTCATTTCGTGAAGGTCCTGCTGTGATCGAAGCGCTTTCAGGTGTCAACTCACGAATTGATGTGTTGATTTTCGACGGACAGGGCATCGCCCATCCCCGCGGTATAGGTATTGCTGCGCATATCGGCCTTTGGGTGGATGTACCCACGCTTGGAGTTGCGAAAAAGCGTCTAATTGGGAAATACAGAGAGCCAAAGCAGAATGCGTTTTCCCGATCGAAACTGACTCACAAAGAGAAGATAATCGGCTCTGTTTTGCGAACTCGCGACGGCGTTAAGCCCGTTTTCGTTTCCGCCGGTAATAATATGACAAACGATGGTGCTGTAAGAGCGGTTGTCAAGTGCTGTAAAGGTCTTCGTCTGCCCGAACCTGTTCGTTTGGCTCACATTGCTGCTGGTTCCGCTGCAAAGGGATGCGATATCAATCAGATTCTTAATGTCGTAAGATCAGCATCTAAGCTTTAATTCAACGGAGGTCTTTGTGTCGAAAGACGACTCGCCCAAGATACCAGCCTCATTTTACTTATGGGTGATTGCTATTCTCGCAATAACCGCAGGGATGTTCTTCATTAGCAAGCATGTTAAGTACGAAGAAAAGACTCTGACAATAACCTCTGCATTCATTATGGAACCAACATGGAGAATACCGCGGGAGGTCATCGTTGAGAAGGGTGCATCACTTCAGTTTTCGATAGGCTCTGTGCTTCTTGAGGGAGACACAACAATCAGAGTTCATGGCGAACTCGCGTGGCCAACAGAGACACTCGACAGGGTTCGGTTTGCCCCAAAGGACGATTCGAAAAACTGCCGTCTTAAAATCGAGTTTGTCGGCGACGGGATAGTGTCTTATGCTTCATTTGAGGGATATACCGGTCCTATCGGAGAGCCTCGTCTTGAGCTTTCAATAGTTGCAAAGGGATTTCTTAAGATAGAGAACACTTTATTCGATGGCGTTACTTGCAGCGAAGGCTCGTCTGTGTTGTATGGAGAGAAGGGTGTCGAAATCAAGCAATCCCGTTATGAGGGCGACAATCGCAAGCTTCGTGGAGATCGAAGCGTTGCGGCAACAGTATCAAATGGTGCGATCAATGTATATGCGCTTACCCTTAACCGTCTTAACGGGTTTCAGAACCTATTTGTTTGCAATAAGCTGACAGCGACGAACTTAAGTATTTCGAGTGTACAAGCTGGAAGACTCGCCTCTGACGATCTTCAGGACGCTATTTTCGATGCCTTTTTACTATCATATTCAAGCTTTGACTCTCCAATTTCAGCGGAAAGCACAATGACATTCGACCGGTCTGTCATTCAATCTAACGAAGATTTGCTGCAGATTAAGTCTCGATCTTTGTCGTTTACAAACAGCGTAGTATGGGGCAAGTCGCTGTTCCTTGAATGTGAAGTTGCTGTCTGCAAAGGCTCTGTCTTTTCGTCGTCAGGCTCACGCATAGTAATTGGTGAATCAATAAATGATACCGGGCATTATGTCGGAGGGCAGGGGAAGTTGCGTGCGGCTTTCTGTGCGTTCTCACTGGTTACACCATCAGACTCTCTGCTTAAGAGATTTGTGTCAGGGACACATAGCGGGGAAGAAGCACCTGAAACAGATGAAAACCCACGCTCATACTACAGGTGCATGGTGGTCTCAGAAAAGAGTGGAAATTTCGATTCTAATGGCAGTTGGCGCGAGTCTTTGTTGCTTTCACAGTATCCACCTAATGCAGTTACAGACGGACTTGCTTGGGTTAAACTCGACGATGGGAAAGTGCCAAACGAAGTGGAATCACTTTCATTCGATAACACAATGCTTGCGACAATTTACAGCCAGGCATTTCAGGCAGGATTTCTGAAGTAGAGTGAAAAAAACGGGGCGGAAATCCGCCCCGTTGAAATTCGCATATCGGTCGTAGTTATTCTGACTTACTTTCTTCCTTCTTCTCGCTATCATCGGATTTCTGTTCAGGTTGCTCTTTGCCTTCTTCTGGTTTGGATCCCTGCCCCTCATCCTTTTTCTCTGCTGCATGTGGGCGTTTTGTGGGTGGACGGTTTGCCTTTTTCGCGGCGGCTAACGCAGCACGAGCCTCCGCTTGCCTTCGCTTCGTCTCTTCTTTTGAAACATAGGTGCGGGTAATCCAAAGTCCACCGAAGAAAAAGCCGCAAAGCCATATCACCCAAGATATACCAATGATAACTCCTGCCTTCTTGCTGGCCTTCATGTGTTCTTGTAGCCGTTGAGGATACTGAACGGCGAATTGGGGGATATCCTTAACAAAACCTTCAAGTGTCTTTGGCATCTGCCTGTGAGGTTTGGAGGGTGTCCAAAGTGGTTTGTTCTCTTTTTCTGCCCATTTGTTGTAAGCTGGTATCAGGGAGTTCTTAAGCTCAACCCACTTGTCATGATCTTCGTAGTACCACTTCTTGTACTTGTTAGTTTCAACATGCTCTGCAAGAGATTTATTATCAACAGCGATAACGACCTCTATGGTGCGCTCTGTTTCGCCACTGCGCACCCAATCATTGTGCTGTTCAGCCCAAACATTGAACTCGCTTGCCGCCCAGTCCTTGTAGATAGATGCACGGGTGTTCAGGCTTGCGAATGGGTAGAACTTGTAGTCCATTATGTAGAAATGGGCAAAGTTGCATAGCAATACAATCAATGTGCCCATGAGCGCAGATGAGATCATTGTGCCTTTTCCACGGGCACGACCCGCTGCAATGCGCCAACCAAAACCTACAAGCACGAAGATGAAAAAGCCCATCAACGAGTAAAGGCGCTGGAACATGTCGTAAAGTCTTGCTGCGGCATCATTTTTAGGGCCGTCTGTGTATATAAGATAACCGAGGATTACAGCCCATATTCCGACAGGAATGAGCATAAAGAGCTTAGAAATGATCAGGGCAAAGAACCAACGACCAAATGTAAGGGGTATCTTAACATCAGGTTGCTGCTCTGGTTGCGCGCCATTAGTCTGAGTAGGATCGGTTGGCGCAGCAGGTTGTTCGTTGCCGTTTGGGGCTTTCACTTCTTCTGCCACAATCATCTCCTTTTCTGATGCAGTTATAAATCTCGATTCAGGAGTAGTCGCATACGCCTGAATAGCAGTTCGATGCGAAATTATAGCGGTTTAGGCTGGCTGTCAAAGCAACAAAAAAGCCCCTTTCGGGGCTTTTTTTAAGATCAGTTTCCGATTCTATGCGCCTGGCACTGCGGGAGGTGGTGGTGGAGGAACGGGTAAATCGCGAATCGGAGGCTCGCCTGGGGTTGGGGGGCCTGATGGAGGCGTTACAGGGTCAGGAGTTCCTGAAGAACCTGTTGTCTCGCGAACAGAGCCCATGCTTCCCTTAACACTTGAATCCACATTTTGGCGACGGGTCTCATCGTCCACATTCTGAGTCTCAGTCGGCTTTGAAGCACCAGATGCCATGGTGAAAGGATTGAAGTCGCGCGAAAAACTACTTGAGGCCATTGCATTGGCTTCAGTCTCGCCCGCGATAATCTCCAAGCCAAAACCAGAAAGCCCAATTTCAAGCAGACGGTTGCGTTTTACTGTCCTTATTTCACCAGTCTCAAGGTGTTTTGCCCATACTGAACCGCTCTTAACATAGATAAAAGTCTTGGTTGGTGTCACTGCGAGGATAAACTCGGTGCCACGCACACCTGCGACTGCGGTGGGGGTGCTCACCTGATAATTAGACTTCGAAGTCTTCTTTGATGTGCCCGGCGCAGCGTTTGCCTTATCTCTTCGCTGTTGCCAGCCCGGTTTGCGACCATCATCAACCTTAGAGTCAAGTTTGCCTTCTTTAAGGTCGAGCTCTGTTGTTGTGTCACCGCTTGGTTCTTTTTTACGAGACTTGATAGTCAGTTTCGCCGTCTCGCTTAAGGTGAGAACAGTGGGGTTGGTCTCTTTCTTCGATTCTTCTCCAGGCTCGTTGAAAAGAGTGATCTCAAGCATGCCTGCCGAGGCAACCTCAATATAGTCACCAACGCGCACGATTGTATTTAAAGCAGCGGCGATTTTCTCTTCGCCACGGGTGATCTCAGCAGAGCCAACGATTTTTGTAACCTTGCCAGCGTCAATCGGCTCTTGAGCAGGTTCAGCTTTTGTCTCTGTGGTAGCCTCAGAAGTTGTTTTGGCGGGTTCTGTCTTTTCTGCTTCGTCTGCCAAGACCAAGCAGTAGCAGAAGGCCAAGAGTAGTGTTAATGAAGTCAGCAACAGACGGTTCATATTACCCTCGCTTAGTAGTTCCACTCTAAACCGAGTGTGATTATGTTACGGGAATAGTCGAAGTTCTTCTCGTCAGAGTTATTCTCTATGTAAGTATAGCGTGCAAATGCCGAGATGCCCCATTTAATCGGGCGTACTAAATATACATCAAAGACGGTGCGTTTGTCAAGTCGTGCCACCAAAGTTGTCGGATTTTCTTCGCGATAATCGCGGTAGTGATAGCTTGCCGAGAATGTAGCAGCAATATCGAAGATGATTGGCGTATCGTATGAGAGCATGAACTTAGGCCCGGCATAAGAAAGGTAATCAGCGTGAGCCTTAAGATAGTTGTAACTCGCGGTAGCCTTCAACCAAGATTTGCGGTTGAGAAGGAATGTCTCAGAAACACTGAATATGTAATCAATACCGTCGTAGTCTCGGTCAGCATCGCGACGATAGTCGAGTATCTCTGCGGAAAGGCTTAGTGTCAGCAACCAGCGATTGCTCTGTTCATAGTAATAGGTGGGAGCAAAGCGTAAGGTCGAAAGGTAGGTCGAGTGGTCAAGTCTATAGAGATTCGTCGAAAGCGGAAAATACAGGTAACTCGGGGAGTTGCTGTAAATTCCGAACAAAAGCAGAGAATGAGTCTGTATCTCCATGTAGTCAACATCAGAATGACCGGCATTGTAGAAATCGTACTGAGCACCAAACTTCCATGATGTGGTTTTGATAGGTGTCGCTCTAAGGGTAACAGTGGTGACAATCTTGTTCGCATCGTAGTCTGGAACCAGAGCAGCATTGTTGTTTAGCAGTACGACATTGTCATCGCTCTGCCATGCGAGTGAGACTCGGACTTCAAGCCAGTCATATTCCTTCTCGTCCGACTTGGGAACGGCTTTCGGTTGGGCTTCTGGCGTCGTCTCAATCGTCTCTTTAGTGCCTTCTGGGTTTGGAGATGCATATGCCTGCGAACAGACCATAAACACCGCCAGCAACATTACTGAAATGATTAGCAGGAAGCTCTTCATGAAATACTCTCCCTTCAAAAAGACATAGTGCAACGCTAATGCAGTTGCACCGAGACACTCAGCACATGCACAAATCGCCTGAAATAACCGAAAGCGCGAGCGCGCTTCGGATTTACGCCTATTCTACACCGCGAAAACTCATCTGTCAAGGTATTTCAGTTTCAAACCAAGAAATAGGGCTTTGATTTTCAACGAATATCGCATGCGTTGCCGGACAATCTCATTCTTTGACATCCTGCGCCTTGTTGTTACAATGTTGCTGTGAGTCAAGTTATCAAAAG
The DNA here is from genome assembly GCA_964571525.1 of uncultured Planctomycetota bacterium. Taxonomy (GTDB): domain Bacteria; phylum Planctomycetota; class B143-G9; order B143-G9; family B143-G9; genus CAZNBY01. The sequence continues at coordinate 113,825 of CAZNBY010000002.1, read as the reverse complement.
ACTGCTTATAGCGATAATCATCGGCTTGATTGGCGGAACAGCAACAGGTTTCCTTGCTGCCTCACGAATTCCCACTTTAGACAGGTTCGAGGCTGCGCTTTACGACCTGCGCATGCAGATTCGCGCCAAATACGAACCTTCCAAAGTTAGCGTGTGGGACAATGTAGTTTTTGTTGACATTGACGATCAATCCCTTACGCAGATGACATTCCCAGTGCCACGCGACATGTACGAGATGGTTGTCGAAGCGCTGAACATCGCAGGAGCAAAGGCGATCGGATTCGATATTCTGTTTTCTGAACGGACCCCAGGCCGGACGACAAGGGATTCGTGGGATGAACTTCACTATTCTGTCTATGAGACATTTCAAAATGCACTGACAAACATGAAGGACAAGGAAGAAGCTATCCACAACTTTATTGATGCTCTTAGGCGTTTCGATATTGACCAGTCATTCACGCGCAAAGCAGCGCAGATGAAAAATGTCTACTTTCCTTGCGCCTTCAACATAGACCCAGAGGTCAACAGGTATTCTGATTACATCAGTAAGCTGAAAAGTCTTGAGGAGAGCAGGCTTCTCGACAAGCTTAAGACGCTGTTGCTTTCACACAAGGAGGAGTTTTCGACCGAATGGTTCAGCAGGACCACAAATTCTGACAGGGCATCGCTGCTGAACAAGCTCATTCTGAAGTATGGAAAAGAGCAGGATGTGAAACATGAGATGCTTGTTAACAAGCAGGGGGGGATTCAGCATCTGATACTCAGGGAGCTTGATAAGCTGATAACAAAGACCGCTCGTGACTCCTTCAAGGCGTTTGTGGTCACGCAACTTGGCTCAGTGGAGCGATATTATTCTGCTACAATTGAGGAACGAGAGGAACTTGATACTAATGCACGGGAATTCTGCCGTTTTAACGATCTTGAGTTCGAGCACGCAGTACATAATGTGCTTCAAGACACCATTATTTACCGTCGCATTGCAGACGCTTTTGAGAAGTGGAGATCAAACGAACCTGAGCTTCGCATATCTGATGCAGCTAAACGGGTTTTCTATGAAGAGCTAAGCGAAAAATTTCCCGATGTCATATTCCCTGACTCCGACATATTCGACCCTGAATTTCGCAGCGCTGAGCTGAAGCTTCGCGACTTGTTACTGCTGCTAAACGCATCACAAAGCGACGAGCTTGCTCCTTTGCTTCCCTTTAACTACGAAGGAGTTATCCCGCTGACTTACTACCTCGAATCATCACCCACGCCATCGTACATTCACATTAAACCTGACTACGACGGTGTTGTTAGGAAATGGCCGTTACTCAGGTCTTACTCGGGTGCGGTTCCAGAATTTGAAGGCAAGTTGAGAGTGTTGCCAATGATGTCTTTCCAGCTTGCACTTCACTACCTTGGTGTAAAGATTGAAGATTTGAAAGTTAGCCCAGGCGATGCGATACGATTTCGGGGAAAAGACAATCGCGATTATGAGATACCTGTTGACGAGAACTGCGAAGTAAGTCTTAACTGGACAAGCGCTAACTTCAACGAAAGTTTCACTCACATCTCTTTCTTGGAGATATATGATAAGTACAGGGCGTATCTGCGTGAATCTGAGGAAAATCCCAATGTGAAGTCTGAGTTCCTCGACAAGCATCTCGCACCGCTTGTAAAAGGAAAGCTCGTTCTTATCGGTCTGACCGCAACAGGAACGCACGATTTCAACCCGACTCCCCTCAATCCTCGATATCCGATGGTGGGCGCACACGGAAACTTTATATCGAACCTGATGACTGCGAGCCATATAAAAAAGGTCTCGCCGAACACCGATTTTCTGCTTACCGCCGGAGTCATTTTCCTGCTTTGCTTGCTTATGCCACTTGTTTCTTACACATTCAGCGTGATCTGGTTCGTGTTCGCCATCGGCGCATATCTCGCATATTCATACATCTTGTTGACCGAGGGCATCTGGATAAACTCCTTCTATGTGCTCGCTGGCGCGATCTTTTCGGGCGTGATGATATATGCAGCCAAGTATGTCATGGAAGGCTTCTCACGGGCGAAACTAAAGAAAATCTTCTCGGTCTATCTATCCCCTAAACTCGTTGATCAGATGGCTGACCAGCTTGATGATGTGAAGTTAGGCGGGCAGAAGATGAATGCCACAGTGTACTTTTCAGATGTAGCGGGCTTTACAAGCATTAGCGAGAAGCTTAGTCCTGAAATGCTTGTCGAAGTGCTGAATAAGTACCTTTCACGCATGACAGACAATATCCTTGCGCAGGAGGGATTGCTTGACAAGTACATTGGAGACGCCGTTGTCGCTGCGTTCGGAGTGCCTTTTCCACTTGATGACCATGCAAAGCGTGCATGCCGTGCTGCGTTGAAGAACAACGAGTCGCTCGAAGCACTTAACAGGGAGTTGGAGGGCACTGGAGCACCACGGCTCGAACAGCGAATAGGATTGAACTCTGGAGAACTTGTCGCGGGAAATATGGGTTCAGAGCATCGCCTTGCATATACGGTTATGGGAGACACTGTAAACCTTGGATCGAGACTTGAAAACGCGAACAAGTACTACGGTTCCAAAATCATGATCAGCGAGTTCACATACGAGCAAGTGAAAGACGATTTCGTATGCCGCAAGCTGGATGTGCTTAAAGTTGTTGGAAAGGCGAAGCCAGTTGCGGTTTACGAGCTTATCGGTGAAAAGGGGAAAGTTGATGCATCAAGACTTGATGCATGTACGCTTTACGAGGAGGGGATAACCCATTATCTGAACAGAAGATGGCAAGATGCAATTGCATGTTTCGAGAGAGCTGATGAACTTGCCAACGGCGATAAGGCAAGCAGAGTTTTTGTCGAACGGTGTAAAATGCTTGAGCAGAATCCTCCATCAGATGACTGGGATGGAGTTTGGGAGCTTACTTCGAAATGAGAATTTGTTCGTTTGTGTTACTTCTGCTTGTCTTTGCAGCCTCATGTTCGGGTTCTGTGTACCTGCGTGCGCCTGTTGTCTGCCAGCTTACTGGTGCGACAGGCTTATATGTTCAGAAACTCCCTAAAGACTCACCTTACACTGCTGAGTTGCTATCCTCGGTGGGCTCAATATTGTCTGGTGGTGGAAATGTGGCAGACCTAAACACCCGAATGGTGGTTGTTCGCTACATTCTCGAAGTAACCGATGGAGCCAATTCCTTTTCAGGAGTGATCCGCGATGTACAGGGGCCTGATGGCGTTCATTTCTGGGCACCGACAGCCTATTTCACCTTCGATCCTCGCTCTAATTCTTACTCGGTTGCTGGGCTGAACTTCCCCTTATTCACTCTTGGTAGGGGTGTTTCTAACTTTAAACCTGTCAAGGTTGACTACGAGCAGTTCCGCACTTCAGCCCTTATTTGGATGGACCGCGAATTGCGAAAATAGCTGATGCGCTAATTATGCTTTCCACACATAAACCCAAGCCTCAAGAATATGATGTCGTTGTCGTCGGCGCTGGCCATGCAGGTTGCGAGGCAGCCAATGCTTCTGCAAAAATGGGGTGCCGAACACTGCTGTTAACTATTTCTATTGACTCAATTGCTCAACTTTCGTGCAATCCAGCAATCGGAGGTATCGCAAAGGGGCAAGTGGCAATGGAGGTTGACGCGCTTGGTGGTCTAATGGGTGTTGTTACCGACGCAAGCGCAATCCAGTATCGTCTTTTGAACCGAGGCAAAGGGCCTGCGGTGCAATCCCCCCGTGCACAATGCGACCGCGAAAGATATCGAATAGAAGTACGAAAGATACTGACGCAAACTCCCAATTTGACAGTTGCGCAAGGAATAGCGGTCAGTTTTATTATCAAAGATGGAAAAGTCATCGGCGTTAAGACAGCGACAGGTACCGAATTCGTATGCAGTTCTGTTGTGATATGTGCTGGTACATTTCTTTCCGGTTTGATTCACATTGGCTCGCTATCATTTTCAGGGGGTAGGGCGGGCGAACCTGCAGCAATCGGCCTCACATCGGCTTGCGATGCACTTGGTTTGAAACATGGTCGTCTGAAAACTGGCACTCCTCCCCGCATCTGGGGCGGTTCGGTTGACTTTTCAAAGACAACTTTGCAACCGGGAGACGAAGATCCGGTTTTCTTCTCCTTTAGAACCTTGCAGGCAAAGCTCCCTTCAATGCCCTGTTACATAACGCGTACTAATGAGAGAACCGCTGAGGTTATAAGAGCTTCTTTCGATCGCGCGCCATTGTTCACAGGGCAGATAAAAAGTGAAGGTCCCCGTTATTGTCCATCAATCGAACTTAAACTTGTGCGCTTTTCAGACAAGCAAAGCCACCTTCTCTTTTTAGAACCTGAGGGTATCGAATCCTCAGAATACTACCTTAACGGTTTTGCAACTTCCATTCCTGAGGATGCGCAGATCGAAGCAGTGCGCACTGTGCCCGGCCTTGAGAACGCCGTGATATCAAGAGTCGGATATGCAATAGAATACGATTATTTCGAGCCTATTCACCTTCGACCAACTCTTGAAAGCCGTATAATCGAAGGGGTTTATTTTGCGGGACAGATAAACGGGACTTCGGGCTATGAAGAGGCTGCGGGGCAGGGTATAGTCGCAGGTATCAACGCCGCAGTCAGAGCAAAGGGTGGTGGCAGGTCGTTTACACTCGATCGAGCCGAGGCTTACATAGGCGTGATGATAGACGATCTAATCACTAAGGGAGCAGGTGAGCCTTATAGATTATTCACATCCCGTGCGGAACATAGGCTCTTGCTTAGGGTGGATAATGTCACAAGAAGGCTCATGAAGTATGGGCGAGATTTTGGCCTAATCACGGATGAAGAATACCGCAGCAATGAATCCGATTGGATGCTCGCAGATGAGATAATCACCCTTCTTCGCGAGAAGTATGTTGAGGGAACATCACTTTTACAATTGCTTCGCAGACCTGGCGCAAAGGCCCAAGAGATTATGCCGATTCATCCAAAACTTAGCGGTTTAAAAATACCGCAAAAAGTCATTGAGAGCATTGAGATTGAGGCAAAATATGAAGGCTACATTCTCAAGGAAAATGAGCTTGTTGAGCGATTTCGCAAGGCTGAGAAGATGACCCTTCCTGAGGATGTTGATTATTTTGAGATTGAGGAAATTCGATTTGAGAGCCGCGAGAAGATGGCCGCCATAAGACCTTCCTCAATTGGTCAGGCTGGTCGAATACCTGGAGTTACTCCTGCGGATATTGCGATACTGTTAGTTCGAAGAAAAGCAGGCAATTTGCCGAGAAAGGGAGGTGTTTGATTGAAAGTTGACATGGTATGCGTTGTTCCATATCGTTATGTTGATCAAAAGCTCCAGATATTGGTGTTACAGCGTAATCCTGCGGATGGGATCGGCGATGACTTCTGGCAGATGGTCTCTGGAACACATGAAGAGGAAGAATGGAGCCCTATTGCAGCTATACGCGAGGTTGAAGAGGAAACCGGTTTGAAGCCAAAAAATCTTGTTGAAATTGACTTCATTCACAGAATCTGGCTGCGCAAGCAAGACATAATAATCTGGGGACCAGCATTTGCATGCGAACTCGATGTCGGCGAAGTTGTGCTATCAAATGAGCATGTGGCGTACTTATGGTTGTCACCTGAAGATGCACTTAATAAACTGCCAAGAAGCAGTCAGCGCGGTGTTCTAACCCAGTTTCTGCAAGACTCAATAAACTCTGGAAGGATGAAGGAGTTCACTATGTGGACACGCGAAGGAGGGTGGACTCTTTTCAAGCCCCCACAGGGAATGATTGAGCGAGGATTCTGAGATGCACGATGCTGGCAATCGAGATTTCGATGTTTCGAGGCTTGCCAGGCTTGTTAGGCTTCAGATATCAGATGATGAGAAGGAGCGCATGAACTCCCAGATAGTCGAACTGCTTGAGTATTTTTCTTCGGTTTCCGAGATTGACATTTCTAACAATGATGAATGCTTAATCCAATCATCCGATCTGACTTCCTTTCGACCGGATCTGCCTATGGACTCCATGCATCGAGATGAGCTTCTAAGGCTTGTACCTTACACAGATGGCAGAGCTATCGTTTTTCCAAAGGCAATTGACCCACAATGACAAGTGCACATCAGATCTCGAAGTCAGTTGCGAGTGGAGAGATAAGCGCAACTGAAGTCGTTGAGAAGTCCTTACGAGCGATAAAAGAACTAAACCCAACACTTAATGCATTTGTTCATGTTGATGAAGACTGGTCGCAAATGGCAGCAAGACGGATTGACAAGAAGCGCGAAAGGCATGAGAAACTCGGCGCGCTTGCAGGAGTGCCAATCGCTATCAAGGCAAACATTGCTGTAAAGGGATATCCACTTTCGTGCTGCTCAAAATCGCTTGAAGGTTTCGTTGCACCATACAATGCCACAGTAATAGAGCGCATAATCGCTGAAGATGGGGTGATTATTGGTCTATGCAATATGGATGAATTCGCTATGGGTTCATCAACTGAGCACTCTTGCTTCGGAGCAACGCGCAATCCGTGGGGTCTTGACAGAACTGCTGGAGGATCATCAGGTGGATGCGCAGTGGCAGTGGCTTCGGGCATTGTACCGCTTGCTGTCGGTTCCGATACTGGTGGCAGTGTAAGGCAACCTGCCGCACTATGCGGCGTTGTCGGTATGAAGCCTACATACGGGCGCATTTCACGATATGGTCTTGTGGCTTTTGCGTCTTCGCTCGATTCAATTGGCGTCCTATCGTCGTGCGTTGATGATGCAATACTGTTGTACAGAATTATAAACGGTCACGATATCCACGATCAGACTTCTGCACAGAACCACGATTTGTGCCATTCTGAAATACGGTCGCTTTGCGGATTGCGCATCGGAGTTATTGAGCAAGAGCTTGAACGCGAACACTCTAATGACGGAATCAGCGAGGTTGTTTTGTCTGTGCTGCAGACGCTGATAAACATCGGGGCAAAGGTTCAGAGACTTAGTCTACCAGTATTGAAGAACTCGCTTTCAGTGTATGCATTGATCGCGCATTCAGAAGCTTCGACCAACCTTGCAAGGTTTGGGTGTGGGCATTTTGGTTATGCGTGTGACGGAAGCACAACAGCGAATGAGTTGCAGACAAGGTCACGCACAATGTCCTTTGGTGACGAGGTAAAGAGGCGGATTATATTGGGCGCGTATGCGCTATCTGATGGTGCGCGCGACAGATTTTACAATCGCGCGGTTCTTGCCCGAAAGGTCTTTGTTGAACACTTCAATCGTGTATTTGAAGATGTTGATCTTCTGATTGGGCCTACAACGCCTACAACAGCATTTCATCTGGGTGAGAGAATCGCATATCCTCTAACGATGTACAAGAGCGACCAATTCACAATTCCGGCAAGCCTTGCGAATATGTGCGCGGTTTCAATACCATGCGGGATGCTTGATGGTCTTCCAGTTGGGCTGCAAGTCTCTGCGCCTAACAATTCGGAAGGCAAACTTATGACAGTAGCAAGGATGATTGAAGGACTGATGGGATTTAGCGCTCGGCCGACGGTATATGCAAATTCGTGCTTTTAGATCTTAACTTCGCAGGCTGCCCGATAAGCATTTCGTACATCGTTTCTGATAGCCACCGAAAGAGCTTGCTTGTCAACGAAGCGTTGATCGCTTCTGAGAAACTCAATCAAAATTATCTCGATATCCTTGCCGTATAGATCTGCGGTAACGCCAATAAGGTGACTTTCAACATTTGGTGGAAGACCATCATCGCAGAGAGACTTAGGTCCGATAAAAACCGCAGAGGGGTAGAAATCATTCGCCACGCGGGTTATCGCGGCGTATATGCCGCAGGGAGGGAGAAGGGTATGGGCAACCTCGATGTTTGCGGTAGGGAAACCGAGATTTCTTCCGACTCTTTTTCCGTGAATGACCTTACCAAAAATCGAGTACTTGCGTCCAAGTAGGCGTTCGGCCATCGCAAGGTTTCCCTTACTCACCGCATCTCGAATAAGAGTGCTTGAAAGCGTGTATCCTCCAGCAGTTAATTGGTGAGCCTGGCGCGATATCAAGCCGTGTTTTGAACCGACCCGTCTCAGCAAAGCGAAATTACCTTCTCCATTCTTGCCAAACCTGTTGTTGAACCCAAGCAGAACTCCCTTAACTCCGAACCTTGACACAAGAACACTCTCGATGAATGACTCGGCTTCCATCTGAGCGATTTCATCAGTAAAAGGTATAACAATCGTGCCCTCTATTCCCAAGCGCGACAGTATGTAAAGCTTCTGATTAAGCGGAGTGATTATTCGAGGTGAGTTACTGAAAACTACTTCGCGAGGGTGACGGTCAAAAGTGATAACCGAGCTGTAGCCTCCATGCGTCTTTGCCCAGACTATAAGCTGACGAAGAAGCGCCAAATGCCCAAGATGCATGCCGTCGAACATGCCCATTGTGGCGAAAATTGGGCGACGCGTATCGAATGTTCTGTCAATGCCGTAAAGGGTTTGCATATTGTTAGCGAAATATATGTCAGTGCCCCTTGCAGTCAATAAAAAGCCCCAACTCAGCTATTCATACGCACTGTCTGTTAGGTGACTTGCCAAGGTTTCGTTACCGTTGAAAGGCAATTCGAGTCGAAGAGGATACAATTCCGCGATTCAATCTTTACTCTACTTTTACAACCGGATTTCCAGACAATGAACAGCTTTTTTATCGTTGGTACCGACACAGAAGTCGGCAAGACACATTTCGCGCTTCGATGGCTGAAGTTCAACTTCGAAATAGGCAAAAGCGCAGTAGTGTATAAGCCTCTCGCATGTGGTGTCGAGAACATTGCGGGCAAAATGGTCAACCCTGATCTTCATGTGCTTTCAAAGGCCGCAAACATGGATGCACGAAAACTCAGTTTTATCAGCTATCAGCAACCTCTGGCCCCAGCATGCGCAGAAATAGCAGAGAAATGCGAACCAGCTTTTGATTCGCTTGTAAAATGGTGTAAGAAGCGCATTGCCGAAGACACTGCCTTTGAAGGTGTAGGCGGGTTGATGGTCCCTATAATCGGTCATTACAGTGTGCTTGATCTTATCTCACGCCTTAAGACTCCTGTTGTTCTTGTTGCACGGTGCGGGCTTGGTACTATCAACCACTCGCTTCTATCAGTTGATGCTTTAAGAATGGCGAAGATAAACATTGCTGCATTGGTGCTCAGTGAGGAAAACGGTGTTTCTTCGTTGACATCGAGCGCCGCATACAACTATCTCTCAGGTCGCCTGCATCCAATGAAGGTGCTATTTCTGCCGAATATTGATCGAAACGCACCAATATCCAATGAGGAAGTTGTGTTGTTTGAACAAATCAGCAAATCACTATCTTTACGCATGGGTTGATTCCTCGTCAAAATGATGTAGATGCAAAAACTGGAGAGCGAATGAAAACACTCGCATCCCGATTTGTGCTTATGACCTCAGTAGTCGTCATGCTCTGTGCTGCTGATTCGTACTTCAGCGCTGCTGAAGACGCACCAAACCAGCCACAGAAGACGCAGATATATGTGTGTTCTCCACCCGAAAACAATCCGCTTGAAATGACGAATGGGGCAAACTCACTTAAGACACAGAAGTACGGCGATAGCAAGGTTGTTCGGATGGCGTATGATAAGCTGAATGAATACCGCAAAGAAGCCGTGACGAGGCTGAAAGACAAGTATGATCTCGATTACACTGACGACGGCACGATTCGTATAAAAATCGAAGATGTCCCATTGAAGGTTGCACAGTCGCAGGGCATACTCACCGCATTTCGTGACACCGAGGATGAGGGCGCTACTGTTGTTGTTCGTGTCTATGCAGAGTACATAGTTAACGGAATTTCAGACGCTCGCGAAGAAGTCATTCACGAGTTGACTCACGCAATAATGCGCGAGAAAATGGGGCGCGATCCATATACAGCCATGGAAAAATGGTTCCGCGAAGGAACAGCGATGTACATTGCAAAGCAGGGGGATCATCGCATTGATTTCGTCTTGTCCCACACTCTGCCAACTTCTCCGGAGACAGTGATTAACGGCCTTGAGGGCAAACACACTTATAACGATTACCCAGAGGATTATCTCGCGTTCAAGTTTATTGAAGCTCAGTATGGTGCCGATGCTATTAAGACCTTGATAAAGGCAGTTGTTAACGACCTCGTCCCTTACAAAGCAGCAATAAAGGAGAAACTTGGTGTCGAATTCGACGCGTACTGTGATAAGGCTCGTCAATATGCGCTGAAGGAAGTCGCAAATTGGCGCGACCGAACAACATTTATTGAGCAGTTCAATGAGGGGATTGCGAAATATCGCACGAAGGACTTCGTTGAAGCTGCAAAGCTGTTCGAACAAGCTACAGGTTCGAACTCCGCAGGAATACGCGGATTGTCTTTTTATTATGCCGGGCGCAGCTATCAGCAGTCTAACCAGATCCCGAAGATGGTCGAGTGTTTCGAAAAGACGGTTGAAAACTCGCGTTTCACGAGCTTCGCCAACGACGCGCTGTATTGGCATATAACTGTGTTAAACTCTGAGTTTGCCAAGTCGCCAGCAGCTATCACCCAATCTGATTTCACAAAGCTTGAGAACCTCTTTAAGGTGCTCACGCGCGACTACATTTTCTCAAACAAGCTTCCCGATGTTGCGTATTATTTCGGGCATTTCTACAAGCGTGCGAAGGAATACAAGCATGCCGCAACACAGTTCATCTTTGTCTGCGATAACTTCACTCGCGCGGAGAACTTTCAGGGGGCAGCGCTGAACGCAGGCGAGTGCCTCGAAATACTTAAGCGTTATGATGAGGCGTTGAAATTCGCGAAGATGGCAAAAAACGGCAAGTATCCACTTATCGCAAAGAAGGCCGACGAGCTTATTGCACGACTCGAAAAAGCTGAACAACCTCCTGCTGAGAAGAAATGATCATTCTTTGAACTGCAAGACTCGACCGGCAGAATAGAAGTACTTTTCTGCCACTTCATAGTCTTGCCTAAGTGCATACCGGCTGATAGCGCATACAAGTTCGTATCGAGTCGAGCGCGATTTTCCCAATTCCTTTTCGATTTCGGCAACAGCACTTGCGGGTAAGTGGCAACGCTTAATCTGCAAGATCGGATCATTTAAAACTTCGAATTCGCATTGCTTAAGTCTCGAAATCATATTTGTCGCAAGCTCGAACGCGGTGTTCACTGGATTAAGGCTCTGTGTAAGCAACTCATCCTTTGATGAGCCGCGGACGAAAGTTGTTGGCCTATGCAGGTCGCCGATTACTCTGTTGCCATTGGAAGAACATAGCAATATTGATGGGTGTGTTTCAATGTCGTCTTTGCGCGTTACCTCAAGTGTGTGCAAGTAGCCACCGTACCAGCAGTCATCAGCGATTTCCAGTTTAACCATTGGAAGAAGAAAGCCAACCTCAACGAGATCGAAGGTGCGCAAGCTACCGCAGAACTCAACGACCACATCACCGAATCGCCTTTCAAGTTCATCATGAACGGCATTAAAGATAACACCATCACCCTTGTAGCCTTCGTTGATTGCATGTGTCAGGAATCTGTCGAGTATGGAGTTCCCCATGGACTTAGCAGAGGAAATATCCTCACTGATAGGATTATGGTAGAAGATCTCGTTAGACAGCATTGTGTTTCCTCGCTTCGCGACAATAAAAGGGGCGGGTGAGTCCCGCCCCGCAAGTGCATAGTGAAGGTGTTCTACTACTCAAGACCGACGAAGTCTTTGATGAACTGAACTCTATCGTACATAGCAGGATGATCGCTCATTGTTCTGCTTAGATTCCCGCGTATCGAATCAATAGAGTCAATATGGTGCTTGTTCATTGCGTCTTCGAGTTGGTGCAGCATTGTTTCGATGTAGTTGACGCCGTTCGTGTAAAGCGCAGACGCAACCTGAACGGTCTTTGCGCCAGCAAGCACCTGCTTTAGGATCGCCTCGCCATCCGAGATGCCGGTTGTTGCAGAAAGATCGCAATGTATTCTCCCAGAAAGCAGCGCCATCCACTTCAGTGAAAGGTACATTTCATCAGGTGTGCTGAAAGTCTTGCCCGGTACAAGCTTCATGTGCTCAAGGTCAATGTCAAAATGATAATACCGATTGAAGATAACGATTGATTTCGCGCCTGCAGCGGCGAGTCTTTCAGTCATCGAGTAGAAATTGGTGAAAAATGGGCTGAGCTTAACCGAAACCGGAATTCGCACCTTCTCGAGCACACCGCGAACAATATCAACATAGATTTGCTCGATGGATGCGCTGTCAGCGTCGCTCTTTTTTGGCACAACATAGATATTAAGCTCGATGCCATTTGCTCCCGAGTCTTCAATTCGACGAGCGTAATCAAACCATGAACCTCTGCCAACGCAGTTGAGGCTTGCAATAGCTGGAATGGAGAGATGCTTTGAGGCATCCTTAATGAATGTCAGATAGTTCGCTCGACTGTGTTCATATCCCGTCGAGTAGATATAGTCCATCGCCTCGGGATGATAGCTCTTTGCTGCCTCGGATTCGATACGAGCCGCGTCAGCCATGATCTGCTCTTCAAACAGCGATTTTAAAACAACGGCGGCTGCCCCAGCCTGTTCGCACATTGCGCACTTGTCAATGTTACCTGTAAGACTTGAGCTGCCCACCACGATTGGGTTCTTAAGGGTGAAGCCCATATAGTTCACGCTGAGATTAACTGGCATTGTTGCTCCTTTCTCTTTGCGTATTTTGTAAGTTGAAGAATGCGCCGCGATTGTTCGCCATCACGCATGATGACATATTGTAACACACTAATGCGAAAATGAAGAAAGTCGCAGAATCCTAAAAGGCGAATAGGATTCGCGCTCAAAATTCGAGGTGCAGGCACGGACTACTTCTCGTCACACTCAGGCGAATTTGCCGCGTTAGCGACTGCGATATGCTGGTCGCTTACCTCACTGTCTTTTGAGGCTGCAGGAAGAAGAGTCGGTTCGCTTCCTGTGAACATAATCCGCCTTGTCTTCGCCTTTATTCTGCTCTCAACCTTCTGCTTTTTCTATCGAGGCGCATACTTTCCTACAGATGCAGATGAAAAGGCATGGCTCTGGCTCGGATTATCGGGTATTGTGGGGTTCACGATTGGTGACTTGTGTTTCTTTCGTGCTCTTGTGCTCGTTGGAGCGAGAACCGCCGCTTTGATTATGATGACTCTCGCCCCTCCGATGGCGGCAATAGCGGGCTGGTTTGTTCTTGATGAAAAACTGAGTTGGCCAGCATGGGCCGGCATGGTGTTGACAGTGTTCGGCGTTGCTTGGGTAGTTATTGAGCGTAAAAAACAGAATGGAGGAAGCGTAGGTAAGGTCGTATGGGGAGGTGTTATACTGGCCATACTTGGTGCGATGGGGCAGGCAGGAGGCGCAGTTATCAGCAAGCTTGGAATGGATAACATTGACCCCGCTGGCGCAACACAAATACGAATAATCTTTGGAATTGCTGGTTTTGCGCTTCTATATACCATTATCGGCTGGTGGCCAAAGGTCATTGCAGCGTTCAAACAAAGCACAGCCATCGTTCAAATAAGCGCAGGCTCGTTCTTTGGGCCATTTTTAGGGGTTACGCTTTTTCAAGCTTCATTAAAGATGACAAGTGCAGGAATATCACAGACTATTGTCGCACTTGTGCCAGTGATTATCATCCCTTTATCAATGCTATTCTTCAAGGAGCGGGTAACATGGGGTGCGGTTCTGGGGGCATTAGTTGCGGTATCGGGAGTTGCTTTGCTGTTCCTGTTGTAGTGAGTATCTCACCTGTCAGTAAACATCTGAAGATGATAACCTCATTATGTGCAAGGCGCGGATAAGCGAGACTATGCGTTTAACCGCCTTGTACGCGCGATTGTTTAACTGTTTCGAATTTGTCTCGAATCTCAAGAATCTGCTCAAGTCTCTTCTCAAAAGCCACAACCACAGAGGGATCGAAATGAGTACCCGAGTCCTTCCTCAGTATTTCCAGACACTTCTCAACTGGCATTGCCTTCTTATAGATTCGGTCAGTAGCAAGGGCATCGAAGACATCAACGACGGCAATAATACGCGCCTCGATCGGTATTTGCTCGCCAGAAATGCCGTCTGGATAACCTTTTCCGTTAAACTTTTCGTGGTGATAACGAGTGATGTTGTATGCGAACTTTGCAATAGGTTCGTCCATATCGCGAAACAACTCACATCCATATAGCGGGTGACGCTTAATAACTGTAAATTCCTCATCCGTCAGCTTGCCCGGTTTGAAGAGCACCGCATCGGGAATGCACTGCTTGCCTATGTCGTGCATTGGGGCGGCGTCTTCTAAGTATTTGCGGAATGTTTCGTCATATCCAAGTTCTTCGGCAACCTGAGAGGCATATTCAGCGATACGGTAAATGTGAACGAATGTATCGGGGTCGCCCTCTCTCTGTTCGACTGCAAGCGCCATGCGCGTCATGACAAGCTTATATGTCTCGTAGATTTCTGAGATAAGCATGGACTTGGTAACGGCGGCTGCGGCGAGTGAGGAAAGAGAATGAATTATCTTCTCGTCATCGGTATTATAGGGTTTCCACTCGTTGGTTTCAGAGTTAAAGTGCCCATTTATAAGTTGGATAACGCCGACGACCTCTTCCCGATGGTTGACCATTGGAAAGAGCAGCATCGAGTGGCATTCATAATGGCTGGCTTTGTCGAAATCGCGATTGTGGCGATATGGCATCTCAGGGGGAATTTGGTATGCATCCGCGATGTTGAGTGGCTTAATGTTCTTTGCGACAAATCCTGCGAGTGATGATTCGCTTATGTTAACCGACACTGTTCTTCCAAAACGCGTAGTTAGTGAGCGTTTCACTCGCTGGCTCAGCGTCTTGTTCAAAGCAATGCGAAAGAAAAGCTGGTCTTTCTCGCGCAGATAGACCGAACCCGCGTCAGATTCTGTAAGCTCGACACCTGCTTTCAAGATGAGTTCGAGCAACTTGTCGAGGTTGGATTCTGATGTAATTGATACCGCGAGCTGGGAAAGACGCTCAAAACGAAGTTGAAGCCTGTTGAATCGGATTGTATCCATGAAAAAATTGTACCACCTTTTCGAACGGGTTATACTTGTTGAGATAAATGACGCGATTTTTCATTTGCATTTGTGACTTCCCATCGTATAAAGGCCATAGGTCGTCTTCGAACTTTGCCAATTCTACAAGCCAGCAGAACTGGCTAAAGTGCCTTGTTGCACGGCCAACTTCCCCGATTATCCCAGCAAAAACGCGAGATGCGGTTTTTCCGCTTGCTCGAATTCTCTTATCGTTGATAACCGTAAGTACGGAGGTGCATATTGCCTAAGATTACCGTTCGCGAAGAACGCTGCAAGGCCTGCGGTCTCTGTATCTCGGTCTGCCCGAAAAAGGTGCTCGCCGCATCTGAGCGTATTAACGCCAAGGGCTTTCATCCGACCGAGATGAAGCATCCAGAGCTGTGCATTGGCTGCCAAATGTGTGCACAAATCTGCCCGGACCAAGTTATAGAGGTCTATCGTTAAGGCCGAAAGGAGCGAAACATGTCGCAAAAAGTTCTAATGAAGGGTAACGAGGCCTTTGCTGAAGGCGCGATGAAGGCCGGTATGAGGCACTATTTCGGCTACCCTATAACCCCGCAAAGCGAGGTTGCAGCATATCTCGCCAAGCATCTGCCAAGCCGAAACGGTGTTTTTCTTCAAGCTGAGTCTGAAGTTGCCGCAATCAACATGGTCTATGGTGCTGCAAGCACAGGCAAGCGTGTGATGACATCTTCTTCCTCACCAGGCGTGAGTCTCAAGATGGAAGGTCTTTCTTACATAATTGGCGCTGAACTTCCATGCGTGATAGGAAACGTCATGCGCGGTGGCCCCGGACTTGGTAACATCATGCCTGCGCAAAGCGATTATTTTCAGGCGACAAAGGGTGGCGGTCATGGCGATTATAATGTGATCGTTCTTGCTCCGACAACCTGCCAGGAAATGTATGACTATGCAATTCTGGCCTTCAACCTTGCCGAAAAGTATCGTAATCCTGTTATGATCCTTTCTGACGGTGCTCTTGGCCAGATGATGGAGCCTGTTGTCGAGCCAGAGGTTATCCCGATCGAGACATATGACAAACCTTGGGCGATAACCGGAGCAAAAGACCGCAAGCCTAATGTTGTGAACTCACTGTTCCTCGAGGAAAGTGGTCTTGAACTCCACAACATAAAACTGCAAGAGAAATTCAAGCTTATATCTGAAAACGAGCTTATGTTCAGCGAGTATCTGACGGATGATGCCGATTGCCTTTTTGTGGCATTTGGTCTTGTATCTCGCATTGTGCATTCTGTTGTGGATAATCTTCGTGAAGAGGGTATTAAGGCAGGATTGCTTGTGCCCAAAACGCTTTGGCCATTCCCGTCAAAGCGGATTGCTGAACACGCAAAGCGCGTTAAGTTCCTGATGACTATCGAAATGAATGCTGGACAGATGGTTCAGGATGTACGCCTTGCGGTTAATGGAGTCAAACCAGTTCACTTCTTCGGCAGAATGGGCGGCGGCGTGCCGACCCAGCAACAGGTCTCTGAAGCCCTTAAGTCGCACCTGTAAGGGAGGTTGGCATGCAGAAAGTATATTCAATCCCAAAAAGCATACAGGACCGCCCCCATCACTATTGCCCAGGTTGTGGGCATGGAACGGTCTTATCAATAATCGGCGAACTTGTTGATGAATTCAATCTTCGCGACCGTGCGGTTGGTATTGCTCCGGTTGGTTGTTCTGTGCTGTTATATCAATACTACGATTTTGACAGCGTTCAGGCCGCTCATGGACGCGCACCTGCGGTTGCGACTGGCCTGAAAAGGGCGAATCCCGACCTATTTGTCATCTCATACCAAGGTGATGGCGATCTTGGTGCTATTGGCACCGCAGAGATCATACATGCCGCGAATCGCAACGAGAACTTCTGCACAATATTCATCAACAACGCGATTTATGGCATGACCGGTGGTCAAATGGCTCCTACTACTCTTGTCGGTCAGAAATCACAGACAACTCCATACGGTCGAAATCCAGCAAATGACGGCTATCCAATTCGTGTTTGCGAACTTATCAATGCACTTGAAGGACCGTACTACATTGAAAGAACAATGGTCGCAACACCTCAAGATCGTATGAAGACAAAGCGCGCGATAAAGAAAGCCTTTCAGTATCAGCTCGAAGGCAAAGGTTTCAGTCTCGTTGAGGTGCTTTCGCAATGCCCAACAAACTGGGGCATGCAACCAGTTGATTCTATTCAGTGGGTGAAAGAAACTATGACCAAGACTTTTCCGCTTGGCTTACTGCGCGACAAAGGCGCTAAAGAGTAAGGGGGTCGGCATGACAAAACTCGGAACAGTCGAACATGTATTTGCGGGTTTCGGTGGGCAGGGAGTCCTGTTCATCGGCCGCGTTTTGGCGCACGCAGCACTCAACCGCAATGTCAATGTATCTTTCATCCCCTCTTACGGCCCCGAAATGCGCGGTGGCACGGCAAACTGCAAAGTGGTTGTGTCATCCAAAGAAGTCGGTTCACCCCTCGTCGAACATCCTGATGTCGTCATTGCCCTTAACCGTCCTTCGCTCGAGAAGTTCGAAAAGACGATGAAGCCCAAGGGAACCGCAATCGTCAATTCATCATTAATCGAAAACAGAGTCACCCGCGATGATGTCAAGGCAGTTTATGTTCCTTGCAACGAGATTGCTATGAACCTTGGCCATGGCACAGTCGTGAATCTCGTCGCGCTGGGAGCCTATCTTGCCTCCCAGGACTTTTTTACAATCGAGGACATAGAAGAGGCTATCGTCGAGACAATAGGCGCAAAGCGTGTTGATATGATTGATATCAACAAAAAATGCTTGCGCGCTGGGTTCGATTTTGTAAAATCCTTGTGAGTAGCCCAAGTTAGCATTGCGCTGAACTGAAATCCCGAGGAGGTTTGGATGGCGATAAAAATCTGGTTTAACGGCGAACTGCTCGAAGAGAAGGACATAAAAATATCCCCATTCGATCACGGTTTCCTCTACGGAGACGGTGTGTTTGAGGGGATTCGAGCCTACAACGGTAGGATATTCAAGTGCTGGGAGCATATAGACCGTCTTTACGAATCAGCTCACACCTTGCTTATAAACATCCCGATGACAAAGCAAGAGATGGTTGAAGCTCTTAAGACAACCTTGAAGGCGAATGATCTTCGCGACGGCTACATCAGACTCGTAATATCGCGCGGGCGTGGAGATCTTGGCATTGACCCAAGGCGCTGCACTGCGAATCCGACCATTGTCATTATTGCAACAGCTCTCGCTCTTTATCCCAAGGCTTTGTATGAAACTGGTTTAAAGGTCGTCACAGCAAGCACACGCCGTGTTCCTTCAGACTCATTTAACCCGCGTGTGAAGTCCCTCAATTACCTTAACAACATCATGGGTAAGATTGAGGCCAACAGCTACGGTGTTCCTGAGGCCATTATGCTTGCGGATAATGGTATCGTTGCAGAGTGCACAGCAGATAACATTTTCATTGTTAAGAATGGTCAAGTTGTAACACCTCCCGCTTGGCTCCCGATTTTAAACGGCATCACCCGTTGCACCATCATTGACCTGTGCTGCGAAATGGGAATCCCCTGCAAGGAGGACTGCTTCACGCTTCATGATGTGTACAACTCTGACGAGTTGTTCCTTTGTGGAACTGGCGCGGAGCTGATCCCAGTCATTGATGTTGATGGTCGTTCTATTGCTGATGGCAAGCCCGGCCCGATCTTCAAGAGGATACTTGATCGCTTCCGTGCATACGCGAGCGAGAACGGCGAAGATATCTGGTAATAACCGGTAAATCGCGCTATAATATAGGGGTGCCGATTGGCACCCCTTTTTATCTGGAGGTCAGATGGAGACAAAGAAGAAACACACAGTATTGTCCCTTTCAAAGGCCGCGAAGGAAGGCAAAAAGCTCGTCGCTGTGACAGCCTATAACTATCCAATGGCGAAATACATCGAGCGGGCAGGGCTTGATCTCATTCTTGTCGGCGACTCTGTGGGGATGGTCGAGCTTGGGTATTCATCCACGATTCCTGTCACAATGGATGAAATGATGCACCATTGCAAAGCAGTACGAAGAGGCGCACCAAACACATTTGTGGTTGGTGACATGCCATTTATGTCATACCATGAAAGCGACTGTGTGGCAATTGCCAATGCAGGTCGGTTTATAAAAGAGGGGTGTTGCGACGCTGTTAAGTTAGAGTGGACGGAGTGTGCGAATCAGAGGATCCGCGCAATTGTTGATGCAGGGATGCTCGTCATGGCTCATGTCGGTTTTACTCCGCAACGAACCGCGCAACTGGGTGGATACCGTGTGCAGGGAAGGGGGGACAAGCTCGAACAGGTAGTTGGACAGGCTCTTGAACTGCAGGAGGCAGGTGCATTTTGTGTGCTTCTTGAAATGGTACCTTCTGATGTCGGTAAAGCCGTAAGCGACGCCCTTGATGTGTTCACTATTGGAGTCGGTGCCGGTCCCCATACCGCCATGCAGATGGTTGTGCTTAACGACATGTTGGGGCTCTACGATGACTTTAAACCTAAATATGTGCGCAGGTATGCAGAACTTGGGACAATGGCACTTGAAGCACTCCAGAAATACGCAGAGGATGTTAGGGAAGGGCGTTTTCCATCGCAAGAGAACTTCTACGATTAGCTGTAAGTCATTCTGTTACGAGTATTAGCTCCTTCTCAAGACGATAGCTGACGACCCTTGTAATTGTGCCTGGATCGAACTGCTTTTTTGTGCTCAATATCCGCAAGTACTCTGAGCTGTATCCTTCCTGATATCGTCGAGTATTGCGGTCGCTCTCAAAGACAACATCAAGCGGTTTACCGTGTAATGATATTACAAAGAGATGAAGGTTGTCTTTCGCTACTTCAAGAAGCTGGTTGATCCTATCGCGTTTAACATCACCGTTGACCGGGTCGCCAAGGCCAAACGCATCAGTACCTTTTCGCGGCGAGTAAGAAAATGCGTGTATTCTGTGAAATCCCGCATCACGGGCAAGTGCAAGCGTGTCTGCAAACTCGCAATTTCCCTCAGTTGGATAGCCAACGATAATATCAGTTGTTAGGCCAAGATGAGCAATCTTGCTTCTTGCATGGTCTATCAGCTTTAGGAAGGCAGCATTGGTGTAACCCCGATTCATGGATTGGAGCACGGTGTCGCTGCCTGATTGAAGTGGAACATGCAGATGGTTGCAGAAAACATGTGGATGGGCTGCAATTTTGTCTATCACGCTTGTTGTAAGAAACTGAGGCTCAATAGACGAGAGCCTTATCCTTGAAGATGGATTTTGTGAAGCAATTGCGTTCAGCAAAGTATCGAACGAATCACCATACTCGAATCCCCATGCGCCAAGATTGACTCCTGCAAGTACTATCTCGGGTACTTTATCGTCGCAGAGCCTGAATATTTCTTCAAGTATTTCATTTAGAGGACGCGAAGCTGGCGCGCCACGCAGCTTTGATACGATGCAATAGGAGCAGTTACCGCAGCATCCGTCTTGAACCTTAATGAACCCCCGGGACAATGCGCTTTGCTTAAGAATCGGTGCCCAATGGCCGTAGGTAGTTGGAAGTTTGCCAGAAATCACTTCCACCACAGCCAGTTTATCGGTATTTGAAAGAACACAAACTACATTTGGAAGGGATTTTAGCTCTGCTTGGCTCCGCGTGGCATAACAACCAACGATTGCTATTTTGGATTTAGGAAAGCGAGCAGCAAGAGATCTCACAGCCCTGCGAACTTTCGATTCGGCCGTCGCAGTCACAGAACAGCTATTTATGACGCACCAATCTGGTACATCCCCCTTCTCGCATTCATGAATCCCCATTTCGTCGAGCATCTGACGGATGGCTTCGATCTCGATCGAATTCACCTTGCAGCCAAAGGAGATGTAATTAACCTTCATTCGTCATATTCTATAGAATGCTCGATATTAGCAAGGCACTTGGCGCAATCGGCTGTATGTCAGATAGACTGCCTGACAAAGGTTTCGGCACTGCAAACAAGCAGTATAATGGTTATTATTCGAACATACCTTGAAGTTCAGCGAATATAAGGGTGAAGCATGGAAAACGAAGAACTTAAGCCCCAAATCCCCGAGGTGGAAACCGTTCAAGATCAGCCAAAGGCAGATCCACCCACCGAAAAAGCAGAGAGGCTTTCGCCACAACAGAAGCTCTTCTTTCTATTAGTGCTGATATTTGCGCTGTTCTTGGTCTTTCTGAAGCTCTTTTGGGAGAAGGAAATCGTCAAGAATGCTAAGAACCCACCGAGGCGGTCTGTTGACTTCAACATGAACGACTACAGTATGCCAGACTACTACCCGGGAATGGAGGATATGAACCGTTTCAATCCTCCGTACGGCGGTGGCGGCGATGATGATAGCTCCGACACATATGGACCAATACCCGACGGCGAATGAGCGCGGAAACAGATGAAATTCAATCTCGAATACTTATTGACGGCTTTTTAGCCCGTTGCTCGTTGTTACTGCGCTTCAGACGCTTTCTGCAGGCTTTGTCAATTGGCCTTGCGGTTATTGGGGCTGCTTTTCTACTCTTCCGCGCAGTATCATACGACCTTCCGAGTCTTGTTATGATTCTGCTTTCTGCTTTCTGCTTTCTTGCCTCACTTGTATTCACGCTCCTTCCGATAAAGTCGTTCGCCATCGAGACACAGATTGACAAACGATGCGAGACAGGTGCCGTTTTCAGTGCGTATAGAACTGCTGCGATGCGCGGTTCTGTTCTTGCTCCTGCGGTTATTCGCAGGGCTGCAGAAGCTGCAAAGAGAATCCGCTCGATCAATTCAGTCTCATTTCGAATCGCGCCTTTAGTCTCTGTTGCTGCATTTGGCTGTTTGTTAATGGTGATCGCGATGATTCTACCTGATAAGCAGATGTTTAGTGCACAGCAGAATTTTGTGCGGCTAATTGATGAGATGAAAGCAGCTGCAACTCCCACCGATGTCGCTTCCAGTGGAGTCGAAAGCGATTTCACGAGAAACCTTGAAACCGCCCTAAGCGACATTAAGAAACAGTGGGATGAAGGTGAACATGCATTAGCACTTACCAAGCTTAACGAGCTGCTAAACTCGGCAAAAGCTGCAATAAGCAGGAATGCAACTGATGACGAATCTAAAATGAGGGAATCCGGAATACCCGACGAGATCGCAAAAATGATCGCTTCTGGCTTTGAAAGAGAAGGATCGTTTTCTGGAAGCTCGGTATCTTCAAACTCACTCAGTGAGGCCTCGAAACGTATCGGTGGTGCCCTTGGCGCATCGCTTGCAAAGGCCGCTCAAGCTCAAACAGGTAGCCAAGAGCAAGCGCTGCTTCTTGCGCAGGCCGCGGAAGTGGCGCGCCGTCTTCGGGCTGAAGAAGCGTCAAGATTGGCAGCCTTATCTTACATTTCCGGCAATTACGAGCAGTTGTTAGCAGGACTTTCTGAAACTGAACGGGACAAGTTCCTTAAGACATTCACATCTTCGAATGCCCGTCCTGAGGCAGGTCAGAATGCGCCTTCGAAACCAGCAGACAATAAGTTAAATAATGACGCGTTTGAGATTGTCAGACTTGCAGTCGAATCTCCCTCCTATCCAGTGGAGTTCCGACCGGTTATTATAAGATACTCGAATAAGGACTGAAATGCAGCAACAAGATAATCCAATTGGTGTTCTGATTGCAGGTGTCGGCGGTTCAGTGTCATTGTGCACGATTATCGGTGCAATCGCAAAGCGCAAAGGTCTCGCGACTGATACAGGAATGGTAAGCGCATTACCATTCTTTTCTCATCTTGCATTGCCCGATTATTCGAAATTCGTCTTTGGCGGATGGGAAGTGCGTAACGCGACTCTCGCCACAGGTGCACACGAGTTGTACTCACTTACGCGAAGCATACGCCGCGAATTGCTCGATGCAGTTGTTGGCGACCTTGAAACAATTCAAGA
The DNA here is from genome assembly GCA_964571525.1 of uncultured Planctomycetota bacterium. Lineage (GTDB taxonomy): Bacteria > Planctomycetota > B143-G9 > B143-G9 > B143-G9 > CAZNBY01. The sequence continues at coordinate 90,808 of CAZNBY010000002.1, read as the reverse complement.
GGATGTCTATCAAGGTGTGGCTTTTGGGCTTGAAGGATTACTATCACGCTTCAAAGACGCACATTTTGTCGAGGAAGGCGCGTATGACTCGCTGATGAGAATTCGAAAGGACATTCGCTCTTTCAAGGCGAAACACAATCTTGACAGGATTCTTGTCATTAATCTTGCCTCCACTGAACCTTTGCGGCCATACAATTCCGCATGGGATGATCCTGAGCAGTTTGAAGCAGCAATCGAGCACGATGACAAAGATGTACTCTCTCCAGGGATGCTGTATGCTCTTGCCGCGATATTAGAAGGTTGCGCTTTCATCAATTTCACACCATCTTATGGTTCAGAGATACCTGCAATTTCTGCCATGGCACTTGTTAATCAGATTCCACATGCTGGGCGCGATGGAAAGACCGGTGAGACACTGATGAAGACAGTTCTCGCGCCGATGTTCGTCTATCGAAATTTCAAGGTTTTATCTTGGGAAGGATTCAACATGCTGGGCAACCGTGACGGACAGATATTGAATGATCCGGGAAGCAACAGCGCAAAGACGGCGAACAAAGACAAGGTGTTGCGCTCGATTATTAAGGATCCTGACATGCACACTCGCACCCGCATTGACCTTGTGCCGTCTCTTGATGATTGGAAGGTAGCGTGGGATTTCATTCACTTCGAGGGCTTTTTAGGTACAAGGATGCAGATGAGCTTTCAATGGCAGGGGTGCGACTCGATGCTCGCTGCTCCGCTTGTCCTTGACCTCATTCGATTCGTATCTCATGCTGTTGACCGTGGGGATTTCGGTGTACAGACACAGTTGGCTGTGTTTTTCAAGAACCCAATTGGATGCCAAGAGCATGACTTCTTTGCGCAATTTCGCAATCTTATTGCATATTACGAGTGATTACAACGCGTTTGTAAAAGAAAACGGGAGGCTTGCAACGCCTCCCGTTTTTCATTTGAGTCCGGACAATTCTACTTAATGACTTCTTGGAATGTAAGAATCAAGCCATTCTTGGTGAGCCCGTATACAGTGCTGTCGTGAGGATTGGTGATGAACTTAGCGAAGTTCTTCATGTCGTATATCCAGCGCTGAGCACCGGTCTGAGGATTTACAGCAGCAAGAGTGTTGTTAGCATAAACGACATAGACATCGCCACCTGGCACGCTTCCAGCGATGCCCGTAACATTTGTCGCCTTCCATTTCAATGTGCCGTTGAGCTTTGATACGCAGTGGAAGTCGTTTAGAGCGTTCTTAAAATAGATGTTCTCGCCGACAAGGATAGGTGCCTGCTCGATCGAAGCGCCTGAGCGGAACTCCCACATCTTCTGAGAAGAAATAGCGTTAACACAATACAGGTTTGTGTCTTGAGATCCGAAGAAGACATAAGTCTCCTCGCCAATGACCTCAGATACCGGTGTTGACATGATCCTGCCGTGTGTTCTAAAGCGCCACTTCTCTTCTCCTGATGCGCTTATTGCATAAAGATCACCGTTGAAGCATGGCGCAAGAACATAATCTGCAGCCTTAGGGCTGAACGGATCTGTTGGTGCTGCCATGATGTCGCCATCAAGGCTAAAGGTCCAGTTGATGTGGCCAGTAAGGCGGTCAATTGCGACGACCAGCCTATTGAAAGTGCCACAGTAAATTGTCGAAGCAGTAACATGCAGCGGAGTGCAGATTGAAAGATCGTAATCCTGCATCCATGTGATCTTTCCGCTTCTGCGGTCCAAGGCAACGATTTTGCTTAGGTGGCCAAGGTAAACGCCAAACGCAGACACTTTGGGTCTTGCTGTCAGCTTGAAGCTCAAATCGGTTGCCCATTCGAGCGTACCGTCTTCTGACAATGAGCAAAAGGTGTTCTTGTCTGTCTGGAAGTAAATGTTGCCAGCAATCTTCGCTGTGGTGTTCGCATCAATGAAGAACTCCGCAGCAGGCTGATACCAGATATCAACGATCTTGCCGAGTTTTGTGCTTTGAAACGGCCACTTCATCTCAAGGGGAAATCCCTTGGGAATGTTTTCGTAGATCGCCTTTTCAAGCGTTGTGCCCTGAGCCTTATCGGCCTTATCAGGTGCCGTAGTTTTTTTCGGCGGTTTGAGCGTTGGTTTGCTCTTTTCGCCAAAGCTTGAGGGCGCAGCAAACGCGAAGACAACCATTAGCAGCAGGACGACTAAGCCGAGCCTTCTCATTAAACCCTCCCGGGGATATGGCTATTCGGAAAATTGACGCGCAATTATAGATACAGCAGAAAAGACTGTCAAGAAAAAAACGCATTGCCTGTCTTCGACAGCGCTGTTTTGCCTTGACGACTGTATCTCCTATCACTATAATTCGTTGTTGAGGAGGTTCAAATGAGTGGATTCGAAATCATTGCAGAATTGCCGCAAAACATTCTGACCTATATCCTTATTGGTGGGGCGGTAATATTCGCGGTAATGCTGCTTATATCAGTGCTGATAGTCGTCTATTTCTTCGGCGTGTGGCTTAAGGCTCGTTTCAACGATGCCCATGTGAGTTTCTTCGAGTTAGTAGGGATGAAACTCCGTCGTGTTGACATAGGTGTTGTTGTTGACAGCCGCATAAAAGCAGTTCAAGCCGGTCTTGATATCTCAATAGCAGCAATTGAGTCTCACTATTTGGCAGGTGGCAATGTTCAAAGGGTTGTTGAAGCATGGATAAGCGCAAGCCGTGCAGGCATTCCTTTGGATTTTGGCCGCGCTTGTTCAATAGACCTTGCTGGGCGGGATGTTAGAGATGCGGTTCGCACAAGTGTGCTTCCCAAAGTCATCGAATGTCCCGGTTCAGGCAAAAAAGTTGCTGCAGTTGCAAAAGACGGAATTCAATTATTAGCAAGCGCACGCGTTACGGTCAGAACAAATCTCGATCGTCTAATTGGTGGTGCAACTGAAGAGACCATTATCGCCCGTGTAGGGCAGGGTATTGTGACAACAATTGGCTCGGCGGAATCTCACGAGGAAATCCTTGTAAGCCCGCAGAGAATATCGCAAATTGTGCTCGAAAAAGGTCTTGATGTCGGAACGGCATACGAAATTCTTTCGATTGACATTGCCGATGTTGACATCGGTGTTAATATCGGAGCCCAATTGCAATACGACCAAGCTCAGGCTGACATGCGGGTGGCTCAGGCTCGTGCAGAGGAACGGCGTGCAATGGCTGTAGCACAAGAGCAAGAGAACAAAGCAGATGTAATGCTGCACAAAGCGAAGCTTGTTGAGGCAGAAGCTTTGGTGCCCATTGCGATGGGTGAAGCATTTCGTACGGGGAGGATTGGGGTTTGAAAAAGATTGTCTTGCTATTTGTAGTGTTATGTATGTTGCTTGTCTGCAACGGATTCAATGTATCCTGCGAAGAAGTGGGGGCAGACTGGCGTACCGCTGTCGTCGCCAAATGCACAGAGAAGAAGATAACCGGTGAGGAATTTGCGCGATTTCTCACAGTACTTGGATATCAAGAAGACCGTGACAGGCTTATAAATCTCGAAATTGTGCGTCAGGAAAAGGCTGCAACGGGAACTGTTGTGACACCTGAGGAGATTGACGCTGCATATAAGGAGTACATTGACGAATTGCTTAAAGAGGGAGAAGCGAAGAACGAGACTGAACTGCTGTATCTTCACCGAATGACCGTTGACGATGTGCGTGATTCCATCGGTATCAGACTCTCATTGATGAAGATGGTCATGAAGGAAATGAAGATATCAGAGGAGAATGTTACAAACGCGATTCCTCTATGGTTCGAGAAAAAACGGAACACCGCAAGGGTAATTCGCTTCAGCCTTAAGCACGACCAACCGTTTGAAAACTGTGCTGCGATCAACGACAAGAACATACCTGTCTTGGACTTAATCGTGGAGATCCTGAAGCGCAAGTCAGACAGCGAAATTGCCGACTTCATGCAGGAGTTGCTCGATTACTTTATCCTTCAACACCATTTAGCGTCGAACGGCGAGATGATCACAAAAGAAGACCTTCTTGACGAATTTGACAAGCTTCGCGATGAAGTTGCCGAGGATCCACAATTCAACGGAGTTGGTTTGATAGACCTGCTTGCAGCGCAGAAGAAGTCTATCGAAGACCTTATGTCAGAGCCTGGGTTTATCCTAAGAGCATATGTCAGAAAGGCCTTTGACCTCAAGCGAGAATTTTCTGTGGACGAACAAAGGGCACACTATAATGCACACAAGCTTGATTTCTGCGAGCGTCAAGTCCTTATCCGCATAATCTCTGTGTATTATCGCGAAACCGATGGAACCCCTCGTGCTGGAGTGACTCGAGAGACAGTTGCAGAGAAGGCTTCTGAGATCAAAAAGAGAATAGATGCCGGCGAGTCTTTCGAAACGCTTGCAGAACAATATGCAGAGGACCCTGGGCTTAAGAAGACAAAAGGTCTTGTGGGCACACCTTTGAAGCAAGCTTCGACGATATTCCAGTTTCTACCCCAACTTCTGTCGGTCTTTAAAGGAGCCCAAGGCGAGATACTCGGCCCGATTGAGACCGACTTCGGGTCGCACATCGTAAAGATCGAAAAAGTTGAAGACAAAAGTTTCGAGCAGGTTCAGGGCAAGGTTCTTGAAGCGTTGCGCCGTGCATATCGTCAGGAAAGACTGACCGCATTGAGAAAGCAATATGAGCCTGAGCATATCGGAGCACATGGGATATTGAAGCTCTTCAAGCCCAAACTTGTGTTTCCCGCCGCAGACTAATGTGTTACTTTTTTGCTTTATCCTCGTTATAAGAATAGAAGCACTAACAAGGAGCCATAATGGCGAGAAAACCGCTCCCCTCCATTTCTATCATTCTGCCATGCTATAACGAGGAAGGTAATGTTGAACGCACGGCCGAAATGGCATTGAAGGCGGGCAAAAAATACGCAGAGGCTCCTGAGATAATCATCGTTAACGATGGCAGCAAAGATCGCACAGGTGAGCTTGCAGACAATTTGGCAAAAAAGCATCCCGAGATCAAGGTTGTGCATAACAACCCAAATCGTGGTTACGGTGGCGCAGTGCGATCGGGCTTTGACGCCGCTACTAAAGAGTACATATTCTTCACCGACGGCGACGGGCAGTTTGATATTGATGAGATAGGATTGCTGATACCTATATTACGCGATAATGACGATATTGACATTGCCGCAGGATTTCGCCTTGACCGCAAAGAAGGTCTGATTCGCAAATTCAACGCTTGGGCTTATGGTCAGTTTCTTGTCCCTCTCGCGCTTGGTGTTCGGATAAAAGACCTTGATTGCGCCTTCAAGCTGTTTCACAGAAATGTTCTTGATTCGATGACGCTTGAGTCAACAGGAGCACTGATCAATGCTGAATTGATGGCAAAGGCGAAGCGTAATGGATATAGATGGAAACAAGTCGGCGTGCATCATTATGAGAGGCTTGTTGGTAATCCAACTGGCGCAAAGCTATCAGTGATATTGCGTATGTTCAAGGAGCTTTTCAAGCTTGGAGGCCGTATCCGCAAATCAACGCCAAAGCGTGATAGAACGCCCCGTCCACCTCTGCCAAAAAGTACTGAATAACAGCTATTTACCTTCGGCTTTGTTCGATGTATCTATTTCGTCTGGGCTTCCATGTAACAGCGATTTGCCCATGCTGCATGAGTGCTTCTTGCCGCAAGCGCTGCAATCCGTCGAATTGCATTCAGCGTCCTCGCTCTTCTTTGCGAACTTCAGCATCAGGTATATTACAGCAGCAAAGACTGCAATTGTGATCAGGATAATCTCAAACACGAGTGATTCATCGTTCATACTACACTCCTTAATAACCCAACATAAGCCCAATACCGCGAGCCAATAGGGCGACAACATAGGCGATAATCGTCAACCCAATCCATTGTGCAATAGCATAATGTGTTCGCCCCGTCTCCTTTCTGACTATCGCAACAGTTGCAACGCATGGGGTGGCAATAAGCAAAAAGAGAAGAAGGCAAATGCCGGTTAAGGTTGAGTACCTGCCTCGTAAGTTATCTGATAGCCTTGAGTTATCTTCTTCGGTTGTCTCAAGAGCGGTGATAATACCCATTTGAGCGACGAAAACCTCTTTTGCTGCGGCAGCACCAAGTACAGCTGTATTTATCTTCCAATCAAAACCAAGTGGTGCGGTAATCGGTTCAACAAGCTTACCCATTCTGCCCAAGACCGAATACTCAAGCTCGAATGCTCGCTGCTCTTGCTCGGTCATTTGAGAAGTGAGATTCTCCGCAGGCTTCGGTACATTTCCCAACAGCCATAACAGAATAGAGATCGCGAGTATCACAGTCCCAGCTTTCTTAATATATTCCTTTGCCCTATCCCAAGCATGTATCCAAAGCCCTTTGAGTGTCGGAACTCTATATGGTGGAAGCTCCATAACAAGAGGCGTATCCTCGCCTTTGTACACAGTTACCCTGAGTAGCTTGGCGAGCACCACTGCTAATACAATGCCAAAGACATAGATAAACCACATCATTGGACCTTGAGTGGAAGGCGAGAAAAAAGCCGAAATTAGAAGTGCATAAACTGGCAACCTGGCGCCACAACTGACAAGGGGGAGGATGAAGATTGTGATAAGGCGGTCTCGTTCATTCTCAAGGGTTCGCGTCGCCATAACCGCTGGAACAGTGCAGCCGAAACCGATAAGCATCGGAATGAAGCTCTTACCCTGAAGTCCCATTGCTCGCATTGTGCGGTCGGTTAAAAATGCGGCGCGAGCCATATAGCCTGAATCTTCAAGCAAGGCAATGCTTAAGAAAAGGATGAGTATTATAGGCACAAAGACCAATACGCCGCCAACACCCCCAATGATTCCATCAAGAACCAAGGATTTGATAAGAGGCATGGTCGTATCAGGCCAAAGTCCACCGATGAAAGAAGCTGCATACTGGAAAAACGCCTCAAGCCAACTGCTCGGTACATCGCCAATCTTAAATGTAACCATGAACAGAAGGTACATAAGAGCAAGAAATATTGGAATTCCGAGAAGACGATTTGTAAGTACCGAGTCAATCGAATCAGAGACATTATGGCGCGCGTCTGCTGTGTATTCTACAGCAGGATGCACAGCACCGCTTATAAAGCCGTACCTTCTTTCAGCCATAAGCACTTCGATTGAGTCACCAAGAATGCTCTCTATCCTCTTGCGGCGTGGTTCGATGCTCTCAATAAGATGTTTTCCACCTGCTTGCTTGATGGTTTCGATAACTTCACTGTCATTTTCAAGCAGCTTAACGCTTATCCAACGCAGCGGTGCGTTCATCCCTATCTCGAGTTTTGCCAGTCCGTCTGATATTGTCGAAATCTCACTTTCGATCTCAGTTCCATAGTTGACGAGAAGAGGAACAGGCTTATCGGAATGTATCCACTCGTGGGTCTTCTCAAGAAGCTCGACAACACCGTCCCCGCGGTGTCCGACTGTGAACACCGCTGGCACTGAAAAGTTTCTTGAAAGAAGATTAGCATCAATTCTGATACCATGCCGTGCTGCGACATCGCTCATGTTCAAAGCGAGGACAACTGGCATTCCAATCTCGAGGATTTGAACCGCAAGATACAGATTCCGTTCAAGGTTTGTTGAGTCAACAACGCACACAACCGCATCTGGATGCTCGCCAAGCAGAAATGCGCGCGATACTCTCTCTTCGGCTGTAAAGCTTGTCAAATTGTATGTGCCAGGAAGGTCAACAATACGAGACTCATGACCAGCTATCCTGCTCATTCCCTCTTTCTTCTCGACTGTGACACCTGGGTAGTTCCCGGTATGCTGCCGAAGGCCGGTTATTGCATTGAAAAGCGATGTCTTACCACTGTTGGGATTGCCCGCAAGACAGATTGTCGCCTTGCGGTCTGCTTCTGGGTTAGATGGCTTGAGTATCTCGTCAAGAAGAGACATATTTTAATTCATCATGTTGCTGAAAGAGCAGGGCGCACTAATAGTTTGTTCGCCTCGCCCCGACCTAACATCCATCTCGAACCTTGAACAGCAATAATAACCGGTCCGGCAAATGAGTTCTGAAGAACGGTCATCTCTATACCAGATACAATACCCATCGCAGCGAGCCTTGCCGCAAGTTGACGGCATGAATCAACACGGGTCAAACGGACTGTGGTGCCAGCTGGAACAGCAGATAGTGGCACAGGCACAGCATCATTTACAACAGATGGAGTGCTTCTAAAACCTGAGTGCTGATTGTTGTTATCGCTCGGTGTCACTCACTATCCCCTTCGATATGGCGACAAACAAAACCTTTTCCGTGCACCCATTCGGGTGAACCATGCGGACATCTCTCACGCAACTCAATATATGAGCGAATGCGACTGAGAACTTCGGAAGACAAGACATGCTCCATGCGACATGCGTTGTCCTCTGCTACGTCCTCAGGCAATGACAAAGTCTTAACCAAAAAGTCGCGCAGCATCGCGTGTCTCTCCTTAACAGCCAAGGCAATATCCCGTCCTGCAGATGTCAAATGAACCTGAGCATACGAATCATGCTCGACAAGTCCTTTTGCGCAGAGAGCCTTTACAGATAGGCTTGCTGAGGACTTACCGACACCAATGATTGCTGCAAGTTCATTGATGCGTGCTGCACCCGAAGACTCTTCAAGCATCAGAATTGCTTCGAGATAATCCTCTTGGCTTGCGGTTGCGTGTCTTTTTCTTGCTGTCACATGGATATTATAGTTTGATATATCAAACTTTCAAGTTTTTTGGCTTCAAAACTCATTTTCACGCTCTTATTAGGGATGTAACAGCTCCTCACACAAGGTTCCATAAGAAAGCCCACTATCTGTGAAAATAGTAACCTGTCTCACCCAATTAATATGCTTAGTGTCACAAAACAGGGTTCAAAGTAGTATATGCGCTTCACAAATGAGCTAACCGGCACATATAACGACACTTATGTATTGCTTACAGCAGATTCAAAGCATAATGATGATGCTTGTTTTTTCTTGCGATTTCTTACACGATATTTAGAATGACAGCACATTGATACTCCACCAGATTGGTACTCGATATCATCATTCGGCATTTCATTTGAGGAGCGGAGTTGGAAGGTCCTCGGCGGCCTTTGCCGCGTTCCCTGCACATTTTGTGACGCATAGCGGTTTGCTTGTCAGTGGCCTTCCCCTCTCACATTGGATACGCATAGAAACGCCATCTGTGCAGGTCTTTTCAAGAATCTTGGTGAAATTTGTCGAAAATATGCAAAATTGCATTTTTCGTATGTCATATCCCGTTGCCCTAACAGGCAGCGATAGTACTATTTTCGTTTATTCCGAAAGGAGGAATAATGCCACGAATTCTCATCATTGATGACGATCCGGATGTCGTTGATACCGCTACCATCGTACTCAAGAAAGAAGGGTACGAGGTTCTTGCGGCTTACAACGCTTCCGAGGGGATGAACTCGATTTTGGCTAATAAGCCTGATCTGATCATTCTCGATGTCATGATGGAACAAGCGGATGACGGCTTTGTGCTTGCTCAAGAGGCGCGCGCTAAGGGAATCAAAACCCCGATCCTCATGCTGACCTCCGTTGGCAAGGCTCTGGGAATGTCCTTCGGCAAGGACAAAGAGATGGTTCCTGTTGACGACTTCCAAGAGAAGCCCCTCAATCCGAAGGTTCTTGTATCTAAGATTAAAGAGTTGCTTTCAAAGGCGAAGGAGGCGTAGATGCTCGAATCAGAACGCAATATTCTTCGCAAGGAAGTAGCCAAGCTCTGCGAGAAATACGGCAACAGCCGTGTTTACCTTCTGCCGATATTAGAGGATTTGCAGGCAAAGTTCCAGCATGTATCCGATATCGCAATGCAGGAAGTCGCAGCACATCTCGACATACATCCTGTTGAGGTGTATTCTGTGGTATCCTTCTACTCCTTTTTATCAGCTCATCCCAAAGGCAAGTTCATAATCCGCCTTTGTCAGACGATAAGCTGCGATCTTGCGGGCAAGGGCGCAGTTGCTCGTCAACTCGAAAACGAACTTGGCATCAAGTTCGGCGAGACGACGAAAGACGGTCGTTTCACACTCGAATACACAAACTGCCTTGGAATGTGCGATCAAGGTCCCGCAATGCTTGTCAACGACAGAGTCTTCACGAACCTCACCCCCATGAAGGTTCATGACATAATCGAAACATGTCGCAGGCATTACGGTGCTCATACCCTTCAGGAAAAGGAGGCACATTAATGACTAAGCGGCAAGGCCCAATAATTTTCTCAGAAATCGAACCGAATGCTGGCCTTAAAACAGCAATGGCCAAAGGTCGTATTGGCACGATTTCCGAAGTCCGCAACTCCAGCCTTAAGGGACGCGGTGGCGCTGGTTTCCCCACTGGTGTAAAGTGGAATCTCGCTGCAACTGCTCAGGGCGAATACAAGTTCGTTATATGCAATGCTGATGAGGGAGAACCCGGCACTTTTAAAGATCGCGTACTTCTTGACGAGTATGCTGACCTTGTTTTTGAAGGCATGACCATCGCTGGATATGCGATTGGCTCAAAGCATGGTATTCTCTACCTTCGTGGCGAATACAACTACCTGCGGGAAAAGCTCGAAGGCATTCTCGAAAATCGCCGCAAGCACAACCTGTTAGGCGATAACATTCTTGGCACAGATGGCTTCTGCTTCGACATAGAGATATTTATGGGAGCAGGTGCTTATGTGTGCGGAGAAGAGACCGCGTTGATTGAATCGCTCGAAGGACACCGCGGTGAACCTCGCAATCGCCCGCCTTATCCCGTAACCGTTGGGTACATGGGTTATCCCACGATTGTCAACAATGTTGAGACCTTTGCGACGATAACTCACATCGTCTATAAAGGTGCCGATTGGTTTAAAAAGGTCGGCACAGATCGCTCAACCGGTTCAAAGTTGTTCAGCATCTCAGGCGATTGCGATCGCCCAGGTGTGTATGAACTGCCAATGGGCATCACCGTAACCGAACTTCTCAAACAGGTCGGTGGCAGCAGTGCAAAGGCTGTGCAGATCGGTGGCGCTTCAGGTCATTGTGTTCCCCGCAAGGACTTTGAGCGCACGATTGCGTTTGAAGATGTTTCAACCGGTGGTTCGATAATAGTCTTTGGCCCCGAGCGCGACATGCTGCATGTCTGCCGCAACTTCCTCGAGTTTTTCGTCGAAGAATCTTGCGGACAGTGCACTCCCTGCCGCGTCGGCAATGTAAAGTTGCTTGAGTGTGTTGAGATGCTCGAAAAGGGCACTTGCTCTCTCAAATACTTGAAAGAGGTTTGCGCACTTGGCAACTCTATGCAACTCGCTTCTAAATGCGGGCTTGGCCAAAGCAGCCCCAATGCGTTCCTCTCAATAGTCGAGCATTTCCAGAACGAGATACTCGGCCGCACGCCCGCGTCACGCTAAGGAGGTTGACATGAACGAAAAGAAAACTCCGTTTTCCGCAGCAACTTCCCGTGCGCCGATCAGCCAGAAGCCTCATATCGTTGATGCAGGTACCGATCCCAACGCAATTGGCGCAGTGGTTACAGCAATCATTGACGGCGTTGAAGTAAAGGTGCCTCTTGGCACAACGATTCTCGAAGCTGCAAAGAAAATCGGCGTCAGAATTCCAACCCTGTGCTATCATGACGATCTCTGCATCGCCGGTGTTTGCCGTGTATGTGTGGTTGAAGTCGAAGGCCAGCGCACGCTTCAGGCAGCTTGCGCATATCCAATAACTGCACCCACAACCGTAAAGACATACACCGACAAGGTACGCAGAGCTCGCAGGCACATCATTGACCTTCTGCTCTCAGAGCATTATGGCGAATGCTACACATGCTTCCGCAACAATAACTGCGAACTGCAGTCATTGGCAAAAGAGCATGGTGTGGACTTCTTCCGCTTCGGTCATCCTGAAAAACCGATGTTCGAAGTTGATAAGTCCAGCTACTCTGTAATTCGTGACAACAACAAGTGCGTGAACTGCCGCCGTTGCGTCCGCACCTGCATAGACCTGCAAGAGGTCGGTGTTCTCGAAGCGATTAATCGCGGCGACCACACTATAATTTCGACCTTTATGGATAAGCCTCTTGCCGATGTCATATGCATTAACTGCGGTCAGTGCATAAATCGCTGCCCGACTGGCGCACTTCGTGCAAACGATCCCAGCGACGAGATATGGGATGCTATTGATGATCCTACAAAGTTCGTCATCATGCAGACTGCTCCTTCGCCACGCGCTGCGATCGCCGAGGAATTTGGCGCACCCGCTGGCACATCTGCGACTCGCCAGCTCAACACAGCGCTTCGCCGCTGCGGTTTCGATGCAGTATTTGACACCAACTTCACCGCCGACCTGACCATTATTGAGGAAGGCACGGAGTTGCTGGTCCGTCTGCATAAGGCTCTTGTTAAGGGTGACGCGAGCGTCAAGCTCCCACAGTTCACATCTTGCTCACCTGGCTGGGTTAAGTACATCGAGCATTTCTATCCTGAGTACCTTGGCCATGTTTCAAGCGCGAAAAGCCCGCAGCAAATGTTCGGTGCGCTGCTTAAGACCTACTTCGCACAAAAGAAAGGCATTGATCCAGCCAACATCGTCTCGGTTGCGCTTATGCCTTGTTCGGCGAAGAAGTTCGAGTGCAATCGCCCCGAGATGTGCGATTCTGGCTACAAGGATGTTGACTACGGCTTGACGACGCGTGAGCTTGCTGCCATGATTAAAGAGGCAGGTCTCGACCTGCTCAATCTGCCAAAGAGCGACTTCGACGATCCGTTCGGCGAAGCCTCTGGCGCAGGCTTGATCTTCGGCGCAACAGGCGGCGTTATGGAAGCTGCCATCCGCACTGTTGTTGAACTGGTTGTCGGTGTTAAGATCGAAAACCTTTTCGATAACATGAGAGTAACACCTGTCCGCGGATTCGAAGGCGTTAAGTATGCAGAATTGCAGATTCCGAAGGTCGGACCGGTTCCTGACCTCTTAAAGCACCTGTTCGACAGTTGGGACTTCCTTAACGGCGCGACACTTAAGGTCGCTGTCGCTCACGGCACCGCCAATGCGAAAAAGGTTATGGACGACATAAAGGCTGGCGGCAAGTTCAGTGAGTGCCACTTCATCGAGTTCATGGCCTGCCCAGGCGGATGCCTCGGTGGCGGTGGACAGCCCATCCCGACCACCCCAGAGATTCGTGCTGCTCGCGCGCGCGCGATCTATGCTGAGGATGAGGCCCTTCCGTTGCGCAAGTCTCACGAAAATGCCCATGTCGTGCAGGTTTACAGCGAGTTCCTAACTGAGGGTCCTTGTGGTCATCTTAGTCACAAGCTTCTGCATACAGGCTACACACCGCGCGGTAAGTACATCGTCTAATCACTGCTGCTTGATAAAAAAACGGGGACGGCTAAAAACCGTCCCCGTTCTTTTTCTGTTAAGCTGTTCTTTTATTTGAACAGATTCTTAAGAGGATCTGTTGCCTTTTCAATGGCTTTTGCGCCTGACTTGCCGATGTCTGAAAGACCTTCGGTAATACCGCTATCACCAAGAGCTTTCTGAACATCCTTTCCAAGTTCCTTAGAACCTTCAGCAATCTTGGAAGCAAGAGCTGTCAATATCGGCTTTATCACATTCTTAAGGCTCGTGCCGGTGTCTTGATCTGTACCTATGTTCTTCACTTCAAGCTCGCTCACAGTGAGCTTAATGTTCTTGATCACGCCCGTTGTGAGAGTAACGCTGATGTTCTTAAGCAAGATTCTGTCAATTCTGAACTTCTTGCCTTCTTCTGCTGGCGCATCTGTCGTGGTGGCTGCACCACCCGAAGACTTGTCAAGGTTGTCCATTATGACCTTCATATTCGTCTTGCCACCCTTTGATTCAATGTTTATCGAAAGACCGTCAATTATCACTTCTTTGATGCTGACAACGCTTCCCAAAAACGAAGTGATTCGTGAGGACGCGCTCATTTTCTCGAGATTGACAAAGTGGTCTGTCTCATACCCCTGTGGATTACCAATCCGCATGCTCATAAGGCCGACGGAACCCTTCAGCGGAGAGACAGACAGTTTGTCCATAGTTACATCAACACCCATTACCGAGGAGGCGACCGCAGTGGCGGGTGGCTTGACTATCGGGCCTAAGAAGAATAGAACCACGACTATAATAAGAACAACGAGGATCAAGAAGATTCTGAGTATCCACTTCCACATAAAAGCATCCTTTGTTAGAGTTCGGATGGACGCCGAGTGTCAGAGTAAGGTGATATCCGCTGAAGTCGTGATACAACTTCTGGAACAACGCGGATAGCATAGTCTATTTCTTCATCAGTCGTGTAGCGCGACAAAGAGAACCTGATTGAACCATGAACACGGGTGAAGGGAACTCCCATCGCACGAAGTACATGGCTTGGCTCAAGTGAACCAGAACTACAAGCGGAACCACTGCTAGCGCAAATACCAGCTTCATCAAGCAACAACAGAATTGATTCACCCTCTATGAACTCGAATGATATGTTGGATGTATTAGGCATCCTGTGTTCGATATCACCGTTCACCGAGGCGACCTTAACTGCCGATATTATACCATGCTCAAGTCTGTCACGCAGAGCCGCTACTTTTGTGTGTTCAAGCGCAATGTTCTTTGAAGCAAGCTCACAGGCTTTTCCCAGCCCGACAATATATGCTACATTTTCGGTGCCCGCTCGCCTTCCGTGTTCCTGATGACCGCCAATCACAAGAGGGCGAATCCGTGTTCCCTTGCGGATATATATCGCTCCAATACCTTTTGGCGCATGAAGTTTATGTCCGCTGATCGTGATAAGATCGGCTTTCAGTTTGTTGACATCAAGAGAGAGTTTTCCGGGAGCTTGCACAGCGTCAATGTGGAAGATCACACCCTTTTCTCGACACATCTCTGCAATTTGTGCAACAGGATAAATGTTCCCTATCTCGTTATTAGCATACATAATCGAGCAGATTGCAGTGTCGTCCGATAAAGCATCCTGAAGCTGCGTCAAGTCGAGCCTACCGTAAGAATCAACGCCAACAAGGGTCAATCTATAACCCTTGCGCGCGAAGTACTGGCATGTTCCCAGCACAGCGGGATGCTCGACGCGGCTTGTGATAATGTGGCGCTTTTCCGGCGAAGCCTCTAACACGCCTCGTATCGCGTGATTGTCTCCTTCACTGCCGGACGCCGTGAAGACAATTTCCTCTGGTGAGCAGTTGAACAGCTCAGCAACTTGCCCGCGCGCTTTTTCGATGTTGCAGGATATTGCACCACCAAAGCTGTGCATTGATGACGGATTACCATATATGTCGGTGAAGAAGGGCATCATGGCGTCCAAGACTTCGGGAGCGACCTTGGTTGTCGCGTTGTTATCAAGATAGACAATCCGCTTCGTCATTGCTCATACTCCTTCACAACAATCTTTTCATCCACGAACTCGCGCAGTTTTTCACCTACAAAGCTGTTCAGTGTGAACTCCGAGACCGGGCACGAAGCGCAGTTGCGAAGCAGTTTTACAACAACTACATCACCTTCGATATCCACGAGTTCAATGTCGCCTCCATCATGGTTCAACAGGGGTCTGATTTCCTCTTCAATGACTCTTTCGATGGCTCTAACTTTGTCGAGGAATGTTTTTGGGCGAGGAGGGGCAGGAGGAGGTGAATCAGCCCAAATCTTGTTTAGTATTGATTCGATCTGTGGTTTACATGCTCCACAAGCACCGCCAGCTTTTGTGTAATTTGTTACATCCTCGACCTCCTTAAGTCGGTTCTGGCGCGCTACTTTCTCGATCTCTTTGTCAGTTACACCAAAGCAGACACATACCACCTCGCCCTTGTCTTCGACTGCGGGGGGAACAACACCACGGTAGTTTGCTATTGCCGCGGCAAGGGCTTCAGCACCCATAACAGAGCAGTGCATCTTCTGCTTCGGAAGGCCACCGAGAAACTCGGCGATATCAGAGTTTGTTACGCGCTCGGCATCTTCTACCGACTTACCGATTATCATTTCGGTAAGCGCGGAAGCCGATGCAATTGCGGATCCACAACCAAAAGTCTGAAACTTTGCATCAGTTATAACACCGTCTTTGACCTTGATGGTGAGGCGTAGAGCGTCACCGCAAGCTATCGAGCCAACCTCACCGACTCCGTCTGGATTTTCGATTTCTCCGACATTCTTCGGATTGAGGTAGTGCTGTTTGACTTTATCTGTATAGTCCCACATCGTAGTTCTCCTTTGTTGCTGTATGCAATTATACCACCAGTATCGAATATGAAAACAATAGCGATCGTTAGCACTTTTCGAACACAACTGTGGCAACCCCAAGCAAAGAGCCTGAGTTGGTCGGTGTTGCTGGATCATGTGAATAATTGGCGTTGCTTGAAGTTTGAAGCTTTTCGTGTTAAAATGAATGTATAGTGTACAAAACCCCGTTCGACAACGGATTGTACACTGCACAGGCAAAACAAAGGAGCAGATATGTCAATTCGTGTAGCAATCAACGGTTTTGGGCGCATTGGTCGCCTTGTCTTCCGTGCTATGCACAACCGCAGCGGAATGGAAATCGTTGCCATCAACGATCTGTCAACTCCGGCTGCACTTGCTCATCTTTTGAAATACGATTCTGTTCACCGCACCTTCAATGCCGAAATCAAGGCAACAGAGAATGCTCTTGTCGTCAATGGCAAGACAATTCCTGTCTATGCAATCAAGAATCCCAGTGAGCTTCCATGGCGCGACCTTCGCGTTGATGTTGTAGTCGAAGCGACGGGCGTATTCACAAATCTTGAAAAACTGCGCCCTCATATCGAGGCTGGTGCGAAGAAGGTCGTGTTGACGGCTCCCGCAAAAGGTGAAATTGACGCGACGATAGTCATCGGTGTGAACGATGAAACATTGTCCCCTGCACACAACATCATCTCAAATGCAAGTTGCACAACAAACTGCCTTGCTCCTGTTGCCAAGGTTTTGCACGAGGAATTTGGGATAGAACTTGGATACATGAACACGATCCACGCATATACAAATGACCAAAGAATACTTGACCTTATTCACACTGATCTTCGCCGCGCGCGTTCTGCTGGAATGAGCATTATTCCGACAACAACAGGTGCTGCAAAGGCAGTCGCAAAGGTTATACCGGCACTAAAGGGAAAACTTGACGGATTCGCCATGAGAGTGCCGGTTCCGGATGGTTCTGCCGTTGATCTCACAGCAATTCTCTCAAGACCAGCGCCGAAGGAAGTAATTGACAGCGCATTCAAGTCATGGAGCGAAGGCCCTCTTCATGGAATATTGGAATACTGCAACGAACCAATCGTGAGTAGCGATGTGATTGGTAACAACCATTCCTCGATATACGACTCTCTTGCCTCGATGGCAATGGGAAATATGGTTAAGATAGTTGCTTGGTATGACAACGAGTGGGGTTACTCTGTACGAATCGTTGACCTTGTGCAGAAGATCGCAGAAGTCAATAACTGGTAACACCTAACCGAGGAATCCGTTATGTTCAATAAGCTGTCAATACACGATGTCGCTGTTTCTGGCAAACGGGTCTTGGTTCGTGTTGATTTTAATGTGCCTCTTGACTCAAGTGGAGAAGTGACCGATGACACAAGGATTCGCGAGTCCTTGCCGACAATTAACTACTTACTCGATAAGGGTGCATCAGTCGTCTTGATGTCTCATTTAGGCCGTCCTAAGGGTCAGCGCAATCCAAAATACACACTTGCACCTGCAGCATTGCGTTTGTCAAGGCTTGCCGCCAAGCATGTTAAGATGGCGCCTGATTGTATTGGTGAAGAGACTGAAAGGTTATCCTCAACTCTTAAGCAAGGCGAAATTCTGCTTCTTGAAAACCTTCGTTTTCATCCTGAAGAGGAAGCCAATGACGCGGAGTTTGCCCGAAAACTCTCACTTCATGGGCATTTGTTCGTTAACGATGCCTTTGGTTCGAGCCACCGTGCCCATGCCTCTGTTGAGGGGGTAACGAGATACCTTACCGCAGTTATGGGTTTGCTGGTCGAAAAAGAACTGACCTACTTCGGGCGTGCACTATCTAACCCTGATCGGCCATTCGTCGCAATCATAGGTGGTGCAAAGGTCAGTGACAAGCTGCCAGTTTTAAGAAACCTACTTGACAAAGTTAATTCCTTCATCATTGGTGGAGGGATGTGCTACACATTTCTCAAATCCAAAGGCGTTTCAATAGGTCTAAGCAAGTTTGAAGCAGAGCAGGTTGAGCTTGCCCGAACTATCCTTCTTGAGGCAGAAAAGGCTAATGTGACTGTATATCTTCCGATAGATCATGTTGTTGCAAGGGCTTTTTCGCCTGATTCGGAGATTATGACTGTAATGGGCGACATTCCCGATGGCTGGATGGGGCTTGATATCGGCCCAGAGAGTGCAAGGCTTTTTGCAGGTATTGTGCGACATTCTGGTACGGTAGTCTGGAACGGTCCACTCGGTGTGTTTGAAATGCAGCCTTTTGTTGCTGGAACAGCCACAGTAGCCCGTGCAGTTGCCGAATGTGACGGAACGACTATAATAGGTGGAGGCGATACTGCCGCCGCTGTTGCTTCGTTTGGTCTTGAATCGAAAATGTCGCATGTTTCGACAGGCGGCGGAGCTTCACTTGAACTGCTACAGGGGCTGGTTCTGCCCGGTATCGCAGCATTAAAAGACAAATAGTAGGAAGGTAACCATGCCCGAAAACACGCCATCTCCGCTTGCACATCATAGCAATGTGCGCATCAAGGTTAACGAGACCCTGCTTCGCGATATTATCGCAGCAGATACATTTCTTGAGGTCGAAGAAAAAGACGAAAAAGGCACAAGGGTTTATGAGCATAACTGCAACCGCCGTGAGTTGAAGCTCTACAACCTTCTTCGCAGTGTGGTTCATGACTTCAACAAGAATCTGACTTCGACCCGTATCAAGTTACGGCTTGTTGAGGAAGGTTCAGGCCTTTATATCGAAATGGATATTTGACGGCATGATTAAGATCGCTCCCTCGATACTTTCCTGCGATTTTACCGATCTTCGCGGGCAGATAAGGCTTGTCGAAGAGGGCGGTGCTGACTATCTGCACATTGATGTGATGGATGGGCATTTTGTTCCTAACATCACATTCGGTCCAGTAATGGTTAAGGCTGTAAAGAGAATCAGCAACCTTCCTTGCGATGTCCATCTGATGATCGCTGATCCAGACTTCTATCTTGAGCCTTTCGCAAATGCTGGCACAGATATATGCACCGTACATATAGAGGTGCTGAATGAGCCACTTGCGACATTCGAGCGCATACGCGCTCTCGGCATGAAAGTGGGACTTACACTCAATCCCAACACTCCTGTGGAGGATGTGCTGCCCTATGTTGAACAGGTTGACCAAATTCTTGTGATGTCAGTCAATCCTGGTTTCAGCGGGCAGAAGTTCATGCCGATTGCACTTGAAAAGACACAGATAATCGCATCTGCTTCTGCGAAAGAACTCGACATCGAGATTGACGGCGGTATATCCTTAGACACTATTTCTGCTGCCTCAGCAGCAGGTGCTAATGTCTTTGTGGCAGCAACAGCAATTTTTAAATCTCAAAACATCCCTCAGGCTTGCAAAGAGCTTCGTGCTGCAGCGCAAGCCGCAGCAAAGGTAAATAAATGACTTGGCAACGCATCAAGAGTTTCCCGTTAAAGGGCAAATCGCGACTGATACCCGATGGCATGTTCGACAAGTGCCGCAAGTGTGGCACTATATTTGTTCAGAAGAACTTTGAAGAGAACCTGTTTGTCTGCCAAGATTGCGGTTATTACCATCCAATGCCTTCATGGAAGAGAGTGGAGAGCATCGCTGACACCGGTTCTTTCGTCGAAACCCACGCTAACATTGAGGCTGCGGATCCCCTTTCGTTTATCGCTTTAGAGCCTTATACCGAGCGTATCAAGCGAGAGACAAAGAAAACAGCGATGAACGAAGCTATCGTAACAGGTCGCTGTACCGTAGAAGGTTTTCCTGTTGCTCTTGCTGTTATGGAACAAGCCTTTTTGATGGCAAGTATGGGTTCTGTTGTCGGTGAGAAGGTGACAAGGCTCTTTGAGGATGCTCTTGAGGACAGGATGCCGGTTATCATAATTGGAGCGAGTGGCGGAGCGAGAATGCATGAAGGCTTGATTTCTTTAATGCAGATGGCAAAGACAAGCGCTGCTGTTGCTCGCTTTTCCGCAGCTGGTCTGTTATATATCAGTGTGCTAACAAATCCGACAATGGCCGGCGTTATGGCCTCTTTTGCTTCGCTTGGAGACATAATTATCGCTGAACCACACGCTTTGATTGGATTCACTGGTCCGCGAGTAATACGCGAGACTTTGCGAATTGAATTGCCGAAGGGATTTCAGGAGTCTGAGTTTCTGCTCGAACACGGGCAAATTGATATGATTGTCGAAAGGAAATCTCTGAAGCACACACTATCACGAATTCTCGACTATAACAGCGCCTCTATTCGAACAAACACTGTCGAAGACAGTCTAAGCTGGCGCGAGTCAATGCCAGAGGAGCCTTCAGATGAGATTTAGCCGCAGATACGCATTCGTCATTGCCATGCTGTTGACGCTGTTCTGCTATTCCGCTTTTGCTGACAAATTCCCAGTGGAAGCGGTAGTGTCGGGTGATTCGGTTCATGTTCGCGCGGGTGATAGCACGAAGTTCGAAGTATTAGGAACGCTTAACAACGGTGCGAAGATTGTAGTTGTCGGGCTGTCCAGCGATTTTTATCAGATCAAAGCTCCGCAGGGCATTCCGATTTTCATATTCCATAAGTACATCACTGTATCCGGAAAAGTCGGCACGGTTGTTGGAAAGAATGTCAACTTGCGCGCAAGACCTGTGAATGGAACTGTCGTTTGCCAATTGAGCGAACCGACAAAACTCAATATTCTTGAGAAAAAGGATGACTGGTATGCTGTTGAGGCTCCTCCTCAGGCGAAGGTCTTTATTCACAAGGACTATGTCAAAATCCAACCAAAACAGAGCGAAACGCCTAAGCCGAGCGTTACACCGATCGTTCCGACGCCTAATCCAGAAGTTGAAAACAAGTGGAAGACTAAGTACTCAGAAGCTGAGAAATTCCTCGACGAGCAACTTATGCTCCCTGTGCTAAAGGCTGAATTTGACAAGGCCAAGAAGAGTTTCGAGCAAATTCTTGCAGAGCCGCTTGCCACTGATTACCACCACGATTGCAAGCGTAAGATTGCTCTGTGCGAGTTTTATATCAAGCAGCAGCAGGCACTTCGCGACTTAAAAGACAAGAACAAAGAGCTTGAAGACAGGTTGAAGGAGTTAAAGGAGGAGCTTGACAAGAAGCTGAAGGAACTTGCAGACGAGAAAGCGAAAAAGGAGGAGGATGAAGAGAAGTTTGTCGCTACTGGCCATGTGTTCTCTATTGGTGGTGTGCTAAACCGTCCAGCTACTCACAGGCTTGTAAAGGGCGACAAGGTTCTTTATCTGATGAAGAGCAGCAAGTTTAACCTTGATGACTACTGGGGTTTGTTTGTGGGTGTTAACGGTACGGTATCTCCCGCACCGAAGGGTTGGGAGGCAAGCATCATTGATGTGACAGAAATCAAGGTGCTTGATGCCACTAAGCGAGGCCCGAAGCCGAAAGAATAACGCATGTAAGGGGATTTGTTTACAAAAAAACGGGGGCGCAATCGCGCCCCCGTTTCATTTAACAATCGGTTAAATTAGTGGGTTTGAGCGTACACGACAATGTTGATGCCCATCTTCAAAGCATCAACTTTGTCCCATCCCTTTGCAAATGGACGAGGTTCACCCTCCCAGCCATTTCCAAGGTCGTATCTTGAATACAGCACTGCCAACTTGCCGTTTATCTCGACACCCTCTAATTCAGGAAGGTTTTTGTCGGGATGTTGGAATTGTACTATTGGTGTATAGGTTATCTCGCGAATCTGGAAGAGCGAACTGAAGACTTCATGCGAAAGAGGTATCTGGTTAAGAGGGGTTGAAGGTAGAACCTTCCGGATCTCTCGTCTGAAAGATTCATCGAAAGCAAGGTTTCCGCAACACGCATCGGCAACAAGCATACCTCCTGCAGATAAATACCGCTTAAGTGCCTCGACAGCTCTATCAGAAAACGAGAAATGCCCGTGACCGGTCATGTAAAGAAGCGGTAACTGGAAGAAGTCACCATCCTCAAGTTTAACAATCTGACGCTTAAACTTGACTTCGGTGGATGTGTTTGCAAGTACCGCTTTGAGTAAGTTAGCGACTCCGCTCGGATTAGGATCCCACACACCTGCGCCGACAACTTGTCCCATCGTGAAATCTGCGCGTTCGTTCTCGTTCGCTTCGTAATATACCTTGCTGGTTGACAAGAACTTGCCCAGCTTATGATATGCAAGGCAATAGTTAACCATATTTATGCCAAGGTATTTTGTGTCAGAAGGCTCAATTGCGTTGTAGCGGTTAGTAAGGTTCGCCCAGCCACAGCCGAGATCATACTTCGAAATGAAGACGGCGGTTCTGCAGCAAATACTTATACCCTCAATGAATGGAGCAGCTTCTTCAACGACCTTTCCGCCCGACATCCTTCTTACTTTGGATATATCGTAGTAGCACTGGAAAAGAGGGTGGTCTGCGGGAAGGCGGGAGAACTCACGGTCAGGGAATATGGCTTTCATCTCCTTAACGAACGAATCGTAAAAGGTAGAATTGCCACAACATGATTGCGCCCATACATATCCGCCGTTGATGACATACTCGCGTATTCGCTTTCTCATCTCTTCGTCAAACGATATTGCCATGTGGCCGGTAAAGTAAAGCACGGGGATATCGTCGGGATCGCCTGAGAACTGCGAAATGTCAATTACTTTTGCGCCGTACTTGACACCAAGTCTCTTAGAAGCATCTTCGGTAAGAACATAAATATCTTGACGAGCGCCTTCCCAATCCCAGAAGCTGTAGTTGTTGCCGTATTCATCAACGCCTGAGCGAGGGGAGGGTGAACCCCACTTGACCTTGGCAATCAAGGTCGGTGGTGAAGGTGGACGCTTTTTCTCAGTTCTGCGCAAAGGAGTTGCTGGAAGAGGCAAGGGTGGAACGGATTCGCCACCTTTTCTTCGCTGTGGAGCAGCCTTGGGAGGTGGACCATGAGCGGCATTAGGGGGTTCTTCACAAAAAGCAGCACCTGCGGGGATCGCGATAAACAAAACGATCACCGCGACGAGGAATTTTCGCACATTAAACATGCTCGCCTCCATCTATGGTTGGCGAAACCACTGCGAAAGGGTTGACCCATCGCTGAGAACGGCTACACTTAGCAGTGTAACACCGCATATTATAGTATACCTCGAAGTGAGGATTCTACAACTAAAATTTCCGTCCGCAATAAAACGCGGCGCATTAACTACCCTAAAGGCAATGCCCAAATGAGATTCGCGACATTTTTCGCACTGAGCGCAATCGCCTTCATTGTGATATTCTGGTTGACATGGGATTATCGCACGATTGCTTCAATATCAACTGCCAAGAATGGCGATAGCCAGATTGTCTCGGTGCAATTTCTCGCAAAAACATCGCTGTTTTCGACATTCGAAAGCGAGACCGAGTTCCTTCATTATGACGCTAAAGGCAATCAGTTTTCGAAAATTGAGTTCTACGCTGTTGAAGTTAAGGCGATTTTTGCTTCCGGCAACAGTTTCTGGATCGTGTATCCAGACTCCATCTGCCAATACCAGTATGCAAACGAGAAGCTTGCACCGGTAGGCAAACTTGTCTTTTTCGGAGATATTCCAAATTCAACAGGGCGTTTTCTTTGTGACACATGCGCTCAAATCGGCGAGAAGATTGTCCTTTTCGGTACAACAAAGCGCGATTCTAAGACAGCAATCTACAAACTGCTTATTCGGAATGGCGAGGTGAATCCTCCTGTCGAAGTGCAATTGCTCGATTATACCCCTGTCAATCTCTCTTGTATTGCCGATGAAGACAGAGTTCTGCTTATCTGGAGCGATTCCACAAAGCCTCACCATATTGCATATCGCGTATTCGATAGCGATGAAGAATACGGAGGAGCGAGGACTATCGCATGGAACTCCCCTTATGCTCCCGCGTTTCATAAGGGTGACATAGGGTTGTTTATCAAGTCTGACAAAGAGCTGTCTTTCAATTTTCATTCTTTTGCCGGTGAAGTTGTTGAGAACGCAGTGCGTCTTGACAATTACAATGGCTCCATCAGAGCTGCCGCTTTCGACGGTAAGAATGGCTTTGTCTCGGACGGGGCGAACCTGTATCCAGCCATAGCTGATGAAGACGGACATATCCGAGTAATAGACTCGCCGATCATTCTTGGCAAGGCGAGCCTCAATCCTCAGACCGTTGTCTTCATCGCGCAGATTATCATGATTGTTCTATTGCTGGCTTTCAGCTTCACACTTGTACGACGCACGCCAATTCGTTCGTCCCGTGCGGTTGTATTACCGTCGAACATTATCCTTCGATTCTCCGCTCTTGTGGTGGATTCGCTTATAACCGCACCGCTTGCTATCTTGCTGTTCATCGCGTATCTGTATTATTCTGACGCCCCATTTGTCTTCCACTTGTGGTCAACACATGAACTATCGGTGTTTCAATTTATCGCTTCAAGCTGCCTGATTGTCTATGGTGCAGCGCTTGAATTTACGATGGGCAGAACGATCGGCAAGATGGTGTTCGGCTTGTTTGTGATTAACTCGTTTGCCCGTCGTCCAAGATTTGCTCCAGTGTTTGTCAGAAATCTGATGAAGCCAGTTGACTTTGCCCTTGCATTCCTGTTCATTACTCCCCTGATTATGATAATTACTCCCTTTAATCAGAGGCTGGGTGATCTCTTGTCTCAGACTGTTGTTGTTCAGGGAAAACCTAATCCGACAGGAGAGACAATGCCGGTAGAGTTTCCCGATTCCGAGACAAACGAAGAAGAAAAGCACGATGCATAACAACATGACTAATTTCGATTTTCAACAAGCTGGAACCGAGCCCTATCCGCTCTTTCTTGCAAGCGCATCCAAGGCTCGTGCTGACTTGCTTAACAAATCAGGATACATATTCACTGTGATTAAGAACGGTGGAGAAGAGGGAGCAGTAGGCTGCGAAGAACCGCACCGTCACACCCTTGAAAGGGCGTTGCATAAAGGCATATCTGCATCGCTCGAAGTCAATCGGGGGGTGATTATTGCCGCAGACACAATTGCCTTTTGTCAAGGCAGAATTATAGGAAAACCGAAAGACCATGAGGACGCGCTTAACACATTGCGACTGCTTTGCACACACCCTCACCTTGTTATATCTGGCATTGTTGTTGTCGAAAAGCCTTCTGGCCAGATTATCGCAGGTACCGACGCAACAAAAGTGTATATGCGTAATATGAGTGATGCTGAGATAAGGCACTATGTTGAGTCAGGCGAGGCGATGGGGAAGGCTGGATCCTATGCTGTTCAGGAGACAGGTGACAGATACATTGAGCGCATGGAAGGATCATATTCTAATGTCGTCGGTCTTCCCATGGAACTTCTGGCGAAAATGCTGGATATCTTAGCAAACAAGGGTATCGTATTAAAGAGTTAACCTTCGGGAGAAACAGATGACTCCAAAAGCGACAAAGAGCATTGGTACAGAGACCATTTCGCACAAGAAGTTTGACTTTGTGCTTGCTTTGATTGTCTTTCTTTCAGGTGGCTGTCTTATGGCGCTCGAGCTTGTTGGCAGTCGCCTGATTGCTCCGACATATGGCTCGTCTATATACACTTGGGGAAGCCTATTGGGTATCTTCATGCTTGCACTGAGCGTGGGGTACTATTTCGGTGGCAAGATTGCCGACATGTTCCCGTCTTATGCGACCCTTGCGATAATTCTGGCACTATCGGGGCTTGGCGTGATCTTCATCCCATTTGTGACCTTAGGTGTCTGCGAGATGTTTGTCGGTTTGCAGCAGAAATGGGGTTCTTTCTTTTCCTGTCTCGTCTTATTCGCCCCGTCTTCAATATTAATGGGTATGGTATCACCGCTTGCGATACGATTGCTTGCCGAGGATATCGAAAAGGTCGGCAAAGTTGCAGGTTCTCTTTATGCGCTTTCGACTGTTGGCTCGATAGTTGGAACTTTCGCAACCTCATTTGTGCTGATCACCCACTTCGGCATGTTTGCGCTGACAAGGGGTATTGGTGCAGCCTTGATAATTACTTCATTCATCGCGCTCGCAAGACTGCTTGCCAAGAGGGGCAGGGCTGCGGTAACAACCGCAATAGTGCTGTTCTTGTTTGGCATGGGTGGAATTGTGCCAGCATATGCACTTAAGCTGCCGTACACAATTCATTCGGAAGGGATTAACATACTTGCCACAGAAGACTCCCCTTATAACACACTCTATGTTATTGACAGGGGTAACGAGCGAACGCTTCAGTTCAACGACCGGCAAGAGAGTGGCTTTTATCTCGACAGACCAAACCAATCGTCCTTCACATACACTGTCTCGATGCACGCCGTCTTTGCATTGAACCGTGACATTAAGAAGATTCTGCTTATAGGTGGTGGCGGAGCGGTTTTGCCCATCGAATTTGTATGCGCATACGAGAATGTGACCTTTGATTCAGTTGAGATTGACCCAGGTGTGATCGAGTATTCGAAGAAGTACTTCGTTGATTACGCTGCTGACTACTTTTCGAACCCTGAGAATCAAGTGGGCACATCATCGAAGAAGTGGGCAAATCTGATTCGCAATAACATCAACCTAATTGAGGAAGACGGAAGGATGTTCGTCCGACGCCCAGAAGCGAAGGGAAAGTACGATCTTGTCATCATGGACGCCTATCTTGGCGGGCGAATTCCATTTCACCTGACCACCCGCGAGTTCTTCGACGAGGTTCAGTCTTGTTTGAAACCTGACGGTCTTATGGCAATGAACATTATCTCTGCGTTTAGGGGAGAAAAAGGCCTTGTTTTCCGCTCTCTGTATCGCACAATTTCTCAGTTCTTTCCGGGAATTCTTATTGCGCCTCCCTTAGGATCACATGTTGATTATGCATCCACACCAGACGATATCGCCATTCAATCAACGACTGTGAAAAATGTGATACTCATCGCATCCCGTTCAGAAAACATCTCGGGTGCTAAGACTCGCGAGATTTTGAACAGAATGATAGCTTCATCTTTTTTCCCACATCACATTTCATTGAAGATGGGAGCCATGCGAAGGAGCATTGGCACTGTTGCGGAGTATGAGCAACAGGAAAAAGAGATAATCGAAAGTTGGGCAAAAAGGACCGGCAATCCTGCCCCGGTCCTCGTTCCTCTGATTGACAAAGACCGCGACATTGTCCTTACCGATTCGTTTACTCCGGTGGATATCTGGTCGGGTCTAACGATGCTTCAATAACACTACATGATCTCCATACGCGGAGCGCGACAGCATAATCTTAGAAATCTTTCGCTTGATATTCCAAGCGGCAAAATGACTGCTTTCGTCGGTGTGTCTGGTTCAGGTAAGTCATCTCTTGCCTTCGACACATTGTATGCTGAAGGTTATCGCCGTTATATGGATAGCCTTTCGATTCAAGCTCGTTCGTTTATGGAGCAAATGCCAAGGCCGGATGTGGATTCAATTGATGGACTATCGCCGTCAGTTGCCATTTCGCAACGCATAACCCGCCCATCGCCACGCGCGACAGTCGCATCTGTGACCGAGATATCAGCATACTTAAGGTTGCTATTTGCACATGCTGGTGACCAGTTCTGCCCGGGATGTGGCAGACAGATTCGTTCATTCAGCCGCTCCGCAATAGTTGACAAAGTGCTTTCTTATCCAGAAAAAACTCGCGTGATTTTACTTGCACCGCTTGTTCGCGAGCGAGTAGGATCGCACGACGACACACTGCGTGCGTATTCGCGTGAAGGGTTTGTTCGACTGCGCGTTAACGGAGTTTATTGCGAACTCTCTGATATGCCCGCCTTGAACCCATCTAAAAAGCACAGCATTGAAGGGGTGATTGACAGAATAGTAGTAAGGCCAGGTATCAGGGATCGAATCGCCGAATCAATCGAGACCGCGCTGCGACTTGGTAGCGGAATTCTGATGCTTGATGTGTTTGACGAGAGCGGTAAGTCTGGGCAGATTGAATACCTTGGATTAAGAGCAAGCTGCGCCGAGTGCATGATCTCACTTCCTGAAATGCGTCCATCCTTTTTCTCGCAGAACTCAACGAACGGCATGTGCACAGCATGCGATGGTTTGGGAATAACGAGTTCAATTTCAACAGAATCGCTAATTTCACATCCAGAAAAGAGTTTGCTCGATGGGGCAATTGGCGCGCTCAACGGCAAAGATGGGCGGCCACTCAGAAGGTTTTTACCGGTATTTCGCAAATTCTTAAAGATGACCGGGATATCTCACAATGCACCGGTCTCATCATATCCCGCAGAAGCAAAGGAAATGCTACTGTTTGGGCTTCCCCCCGAAGGCGATGTTCTTTCACAATTCGAAGGTATTGTCACATTTCTAAGGTCGTTTCGTGAAAAAGAGCTGACATCAGATTATGCAACTTGCACTAAATGCAATGGAAGCGGCCTTCGCGATGAATCGCGGTTCGTGCGGATCAACGGTAAAGACATCGCCTCAATCTATAAGCTTGAAACTCGAAGTGCGGCAGAATTCTTCAACAGTATAAACGCGCCAAATTCTGCTACTAAGCCGATTGTCGAGGAGATTCGTGGTCGCCTTGCATATATGATGGATGTCGGATTGGGTTATCTTTCTCTAAACAGGAGAGCCGACACGCTATCGGGTGGTGAGTTACAGAGAATTCGTCTTGCTACGCAGATTGGAAGCCGTTTGTCAGGCGTAATATATGTGCTCGATGAACCTACAATCGGTCTTCACCCAGCTGACACTCGTAATCTGATAAAAGCACTTAACAGCTTCTTACAGAGGGGAAACACCGTTATTGTTGTGGAGCACAATAGAGAGGTAATGGCGGCGAGTGACCACATTGTAGAGCTTGGGCCGGGAGCAGGTTCTGGTGGTGGTTCTTTGACCTTTCAAGGTGAGTATTCAGAATTGATTAAGGCAGATTCTCTGACAGGCTCATTTCTTTCTGGTAAAAGGGCAATATCTTCGGCTCGCAACGACCTGATAAATTCAATACACAATATCGAAATAGAGAATGCGAGTTTGCATAATCTCAAAGGGATATCAGTGTCTTTTCCTGTGGGTTCATTCACATGCGTGGTTGGACCTTCAGGGGCGGGTAAGTCAACCCTTGCTGTAGACCTGTTGCTCCCTTATGTATCGAACATGCTGAAACCCGATAACGGCTTAAGCTATATGGGAATTGGTGCGGCTGTACTTGTTGACCCTCAACCCCTCAAACGAAGTGGCCGGTCAAACATAACTACTTACCTTGGATTTGCACAACATATACGCACATTGTTTTCTTCGGTTCCCGAGGCGAAGATGCGGGGTTACGACGCGTCACGCTTCTCTTCAAACGCGAAAACTGGCCGGTGTGAAAGCTGCGGAGGGACGGGTTCAAAGAGACTCGAAATGGTCTTTATGCCAGATGTTTTTATCCCCTGCGAGGACTGCAAGGGCACAGGATTTAACTCAGAAGTACTTGAAATCAGATTTAAAGGCCTTAACTACGCTCAGATAATGGACATGGAGGTTGCAGAAGCAGAAAAGTTCTTCGGCAATTCGATTCGCATTCGCAAGCCACTTCGTTTGTTAAAGGAAATTGGGCTTGGTTATTTGAAGCTGGGGCAATCAGCTTCCACTTTCTCGGGTGGCGAGGCGCAGCGGGTTAAGTTGGCGGCGGGATTGGTTGGATCGAGGCACAAGCACACTCTATTTGTCCTTGATGAACCTACAATTGGGCTGCATTTTGCAGATATTGAGAGGTTAATTGTGTTGATTCGGAAGCTTGTTGAGTTCGGTCATACTGTAGTCGCTGTTGAGCATGATCCCGAGTTCATCGCATGCGCAGATCATCTAATAGAGCTTGGACCAGGTGGTGGTGAAGACGGAGGCAAGCTTATAGCGACGGGCAAGCCAGAAGAAATTGTGAGAATGGGAACTCTCACCGGACGGGAGATAGCACCTTATATCGGTTGATTATTCTTCGGCAACGCGGGGCTTTTTGGCGGTTATCTGATCAAGAATCTTGCTTCTCTGATAGCGCACATCAACGCCATGGGTAATATAAACGACATTCGCTGCGATATCTGATGCATTGCATGCCATTACATGCAAAGAGTTACAGATTAACGATAGTGCGACGACATTACACTGGGAACCATAAATAGACGGTGATGCGCATAGTTTCGAGAGGTTATAGTTAAATGCCCGTTTTGAGGCTTCAAGCACAGCCATAGCTCGCCAGGCTCGTTTTGCAGAGCGGTCAATAAGTGCGCCAACCGCGGTGTTTGTCATGCCGATAACTGCTTCGAACTGTGGTACAAGATTGAGTTTATCAAGCACCTCGATGCGGCGTGAATCAAGCTGTTTTAAGTACTTAGCGACCTCAACACACGAATCGCCCATAAGCTCAAGATTGGCAGACACCTTGGGGACAGCGAGCAAAAAGCGAAGGTCACCCGCCTGAGGGTGGAAAGATGAAAATATCTCTTGAGTCATCCATGTGATGCTCTCGTCGAGCCTGTCTATCTCGTCGTCAAAGCCAATAATCTCATCAGCAAGCTCGTCACTGCCTTCTATACAAGCCATCATGACATTGACGACATCCTTCTCAACCATCTGGCCAAGAAGGATAATTGCGCGTTCGAGATCTAATACTGCATCGGTAAATCCAGCAAACATAGCTCAATTATAGCCGCGCTTGATATTCGGCAAGTAGTTTCACATTAAAAGGCGGTTATCATAGGAATATGAGCTACAACAGGGATTATTATTCATACAATACCGGCCGACTCAGTGTGCCTTCCCTCAGCGGCGCCCCGTGGACGAAGCGCTTCATCATCGCGTGTGTGGTGGTGTATGTTCTTCAACTGATCTTTGCTATAAAATCGAGTGACGACATCGTCGCAAACCTCTTTGCAATTGACCCCGAAAGAACATTTCCCTTTCAATTCTATCGTCTTCTGACCTACGGGTTCCTTCACAGCAGCTACGATGTGTTTCACATCCTGTTTAACCTGCTCTCAATTTTCTTCTTCGCGCCAAACCTTGAACGCTCGTGGGGCGACACCAAGTTCATACTATTCTGTTGTGTGTCTATTGTGTTTTCTGGGCTTGTCTGCTACTTCATCTATCCCGTCAGAGTAATCGGAGCCTCAGGTCTTGTATACGCAGTACTGACCGCCTATGGTTTTTTGTGGCCGCGAAACCTTGTCATCTTATTCGTGTTTCCAATGAGAGCGCTGACCCTTGTCCTCATCCTGTTGGGAATCGAGACCTTTAACATTCTTCGTTCTGCGATGAGCAATGCTGATAATGTCGCACACTTTGGACATTTAGGTGGTGCTTTTGTTGGTTTTATGGCGACAGTAGGTTATGCATGGATAAGAGAGCGCGTTATCCGTGCTCGAACAGAATCAAGGATGAATCGTCAAACCAATGATGAGAAATATGCCGACGAGCTATTCAAGAAGATTGGGGAAACGGGTTTGAACTCACTTTCGTCGTCAGAACGCAGATTTCTTGATGAGTATTCGAAAAAGAAGAGGGGATACTGATGGCTTTCATTCATTCGGTATTCGCTTCGATACAGGGCGAGGGCACACGAATTGGAGAGAGCCATCTTTTTGTTCGATTCTGCGGATGCAACCTGAGGTGCCTTTATTGCGACACACCTGAGGCAATGTCAACAACCCGCTTTGCCAGGATAATCAGGCGAGAGACCGAAACCCGCCACGCGAATCCCATTTCCGTATCTGATATGGTTGAGATTACGAGGAGCTATCTGTCCGTAAATCGAATCAATGCGATTAGTCTGACAGGAGGGGAGCCATTGATGTCGGTGGATTTCATCTGCGAGTTTGTTGAAGCACTCGGTGAAGGCAATCCGCCAATCCTTCTTGAAACCAATGCTACACTTGTTCCCGAACTTAGAAAGGTTCTTCCGTATATCAACATCGTATCCGCTGACTGGAAGAGTGCTAATACCGGTGTCGAGAACATTGATGAAGAGGTTACGCTCGAATTTCTTAAGACTGCATCAGGCTTTGCAGAGACTTTTTTGAAAATACCGATAAGCGAAAGCATCAGCGAAGATTATGTATCCGATGTGGTATCACGGGTGCGCAACAAGGCTCCTCTTGTACGCGAGTTCATCCTTCAGCCAATAACCAACCCCAAAGGACTACTAATCGTTGGAGAAGCTAAGTTACATATGCTTCACCAAGCCGCACTTAGAATCTGCCCGTCGGTTCGGGTGATTCCGCAGATGCATAAATTCATGGGGATAAGATGACAAACCGCATATTTCTGGCGATCATTATGTGTATAGTCTCGTTACAATTCATATCAAGCGAGAGGGCTACGAATCGAATCACGACGGTACTTGGAGAGGTGCATATAGGCAATATCTCATTCGAGGATGGAGAGTTCACTGTGACAAATGGGGATAAGTCTGTAACGATCAAAGGTGAACTCGTCGAAAGGCTCGACTTCGCGGCTAAGATTGATGTGCCAGAGAAGTCTCCGCATGGAGTAGTCGTGCTTCGAGATGGGCAATACTATGAGGGTCATCTTCTGAACATAGATGCTGGTGACGATCTTCCCTTTTCCCTTCCTGAGTGCGGTTTGATTAGGATACCCTTGAACTGGGTAGCGGGGGTTCATTTCTGGGGGGACACGAGAAAATCAGGTACAGACAGGGCTTTTGTTGCAGAATTCCTTGCATACAAAGGCGATTTAGACAAGATGGTGCTTGCTAACGGCGATTTAGTTGAAGGGATTACGGCAAAGATATCTGAGGAGCAAGTTATCTTCTCTGGCAAGAACCAAAATGAGCTGAAACTAAAACGAACACAAGTATCTCGTATCTACTTGGCAAAGGCTGAAGAAATACCACCTCAGACTGCATGGCATGCACGCCTACGCTCAACATATGGAAACTCACTCTCCTTGACCCCTGTTCATGTCAAGAACGGAATGTTGGGAGGCATGTTGCCATTTGGCTCAGCGGTTGAACTTAATATGGCAAACATACGGTGGATGCAATTTCGCAATGGAGCCGCCGTTCATCTAACCGACCTTGCAATTGCGGATTCTGAGTACAAACCATTCTTTGTACAAACATGGCCCCATAAGGTGAACTCATCGGTTTCAGGAAAGCCTTTGACGGTAAATGGTAAGACATACGAAAACGGATTTGGCACACATTCGTATTGCAGACTCGATTTTGCCCTCGACGGCAAGTTCACAAAGCTGCTTTCAAAGGCGGGAATTGACGATAGTACAATGGGTGCCGGAACAGTGGAGTTCATTGTTAAGGGCGATGATAAGGAGTTGTTCCGCTCTGGCGTTGTAACAGCACATAAGTTGATTGAAATAGAGTGTGATATTGCCGGTATCAAGACACTATCTCTGATCACAGATTTCGGCGGCGACGACGACATTGGAGATCATGCAAACTGGTGCGAACCTCGCCTCATACGGCCTATGAATCAATGACACAATTGGCTATGGTTTGCCCTAACTGCGCCGAAAACTACAATTAAGACACCTCCTGCCTCTTCCCAGCATTCCAAGCACGGAGTTCAAATTGCACCAAAGCGAAGATACATTTCGTAGAAGATTCGATTTTGCCCAAGCTATCGCATTGAGAGCAGGGCGGATATTAAGCTCGTTTTATTGGGGTTCTTTTACGGTCACATATAAGGGTGTAACCGATCCTCTTACCGATGCCGACACAACAAGCGAAAAGGCCATCGCCGATGCAATCGCAAAGGAGTTTCCCGGTGATGTCTTAATGGCAGAAGAATTTCACAACGGTGTACAGCCCCCTCATTCCTCTTACTGGTGTGTTGACCCATTGGATGGCACTGTCAATTTTTCCCATCGGCTTCCTTGGTTTAATGTCTCAATTGCTTATGTTGTTGATGGTCGCCCTGTGTTGGGTGTTGTACATGTGCCTGTCTTGGGCGTAACATACGCTGCGCGAATAGGATACGGAGCCACAAGAAATGGTGTGCCAATTTCGGTTTCAAGCACTAATGCACTGATAAAATCACTTGTTGCAACAGGTTTTCCCTACGATCGAGCAAAGACGAAGAAGAACTTCGCCGAACACGACAGGTTGCTTCCGTTGGTTCAGGATATACGCCGCATGGGCAGCGCAGCAATTGATATCTGTATGGTCGCGTGTGGCGTTTTTGATGCATACTATGAGTTTGGGCTTGGCCCGTGGGATTTTGCGGCAGGTTGGGTGATTGCAGAGGAAGCAGGAGCAGTTGTCACAAAGATTGATGGTTCACAGCCCGACCTGCTCTCTCGAGAAGTGCTCATATCCAATCCTAATCTTCACACAGATATCGTGAAAATTCTAAATGAGAAGGACGGCGAAAGATGATAGTAGGAATTGTCGGATTGCCAAGCTGTGGTAAAACGACCGTGTTTAACGCTATTACTGGTTCAAGCGAGGCCACTGGTTCATTTAGCACCGCCGAAGTAACACACACTGCTACAGTCCGTGTTCATGACGATAGGCTTGTTGTTCTTAGGGACATATTCAATCCGAAAAAATTCACGCCAGCGGCATTCCTTGTTCGTGACTTCTGCATTATCAGCGGTGAAGGCGAGAAGATTCGCGACATCAATCCACGATTGCTCTCGGATGTACGAGAGGTTGATGCCGTCCTTAAGGTAGTCCGAGGGTTCGATTCGCCAAATGGTGACCCTCCCGACCCGCTTGCGGAACTTCTTCAAATTGACTCCGAATTTCTTTTTGCCGATCTTGAGATTATTGAAAGGCGGATTGAGAAGCTCGAGAAGTCAACGAAAAAGCCACATCCCAATGTCGAAAAGGAGAAAAAGGAGCTTGAGGTTCTGCTAAAGTGCAGGGAACAGCTTATGAATGAACGCCTGTTATCCGAAATGAATCTTAAAAGTGAAGAGGAGAAGCTGCTCAGGGGTTTTCAGTTTCTATCTCTAAAACCATCTCTCGTATTACTGAACCTACCCGATGACTGTGATTCAAACGAAGCTCGTAGAAGGTTCCACGCTTTGTTTGAGCGTTATCCTGATACCGTTGAACTTCAAGCCTCAATTCAAATGGAAATCGCTCAACTGCCTGAAGAAGAACGCGCCCCTTTTCTTGAAGAAATGGGAATCAAGGTCATCGCTTCAGATAAGGTGATTCAAGCATGTCTCAAACTGCTTGGTTTGATATCCTTCTTTACAATTGGCAAGGATGAGGTGCGGGCATGGACAATTCCAAGCGGCGCAAATGCCGTTACGGCGGCAGGCCAAATTCACACCGATCTTGCCAAAGGGTTTATCCGCGCTGAAGTATTCACTTTCGAAGATGGAGCCTCGGTAGCGTATGACATAAAAAAGGCAAGAGCGAATGGCATTACGCGTCTTGAGGGCAGGGACTACATCGTTCGCGATGGTGATATAATGGAGATAAGATTCAATGTCTGACCTTCTCATTCCCTTCTGAAATCAGTTGAGGTTATCATGGCCGGCAATCGTGAATCTCTGCGTCTCTTCGCATTATTAGTTCTGATTTCGCTTTTCATCACTGGTTGCCGAACCACTGTGCCCACATCTGTTGACATTCCAAGGCAGTACTCATCTGCGGTGAAAGCGACCATCGAAGCATCGGGAGAGAACGCTCGCGAAATTCGCGTTTTTCTGTCAAGATACGCCTCTGACAAAAAGATGCTTGAAGCAGCAGCGTTTCTCATCGCCAACCTTCCATTATGTGATGCTGCATCTGTAACGACCACAATGCTTTCAGAGCATCTTGAATATGCGTTCTTAGCAAGACAGAATATGCCGTGGGGTAGGGAAGTACCATGGGAGACATTCTTGCACTTTGTTGTCGCACATCGCGGAAGTGGAGAACCTCTGCAAAACTGGCGACGCCAGTTTTACGAGGAATTAGCACCGATTGTCTCAAAATCTGGATCTATGAACGAGGCGGCTCTCGAAGTTAATAAGTGGTGCCTTGGTAAGTCATCATATCAATATCGTTCGGAATGGTGGGATCAAGGCCCCTTAACCTCTGTATTGCGTGGATGGGGCAGATGCGAAGAGGAGATGATTCTGTATATCGCTGCTGCGCGAAGTGTCTGTATACCTACCCGCCAATGTTATGCTCCATGGTGGCAGCATGGCGACGGCAATCACGCTTGGGTCGAGGTTTGGACTGATGGACTTTGGTCGTACCTTGGCGCATGCGAACCAGCGCAGCATCTCAATAGCGCATGGTTTACTGGCCCTGCTCGCAGTGCGGCAATTGTCATTTCGACCGCATACGGAGAGATGAAGGAAAGCACCGAGCCTATTCTGCGCTCAGGTCCCGGATTCACGGTCATCAATTCAACACAAACCTATACACCATCCTGCAAACTTGACATATCTATTATTGATAAGGATGGCAAACCATTGCCCGATGCAAGTGTATATGTCTCGATAATAAACCATGCTTGCCTGCGCCCGATTACTGCTGTCAAAACCGATTCAAAGGGAAGGGGCTCAGTTGTACTTGGAAGAAGCACAGTCTTTGTGTCAGCCGGAAAGGATGGCGGATTCGATTCCGGCTTTGTTTCGGTTTTTCCTGATCGCACAAATAGCATTACCCTCGATTTGAGGTTGAACAGAAAACCAACGGGTGAGTATTGGATGCGATTCGGTACACCGCCAGTACCATTGGCAGAAGACATGCCCACTGCAAAGCAAACAAAGGATGAGTTTCAAAGTGAGAAAGGGCAGCTTGATGGTGCTCGTCTTGCCCGTTTAGAGGGTTACAAGAAGCAGATCGCCACTTTCTTAAAAATCTCCGATGAAGACAAAGCAGCATGGGAGCAACCTTTCTCAAAAGCACTGCTTGATTCAGCAGGTAATTGCGGCGAGCTATTCGTTGCGCTCGCGAAGATTAGCGATTCACAAAGAGACTCTCTTATCCGCTATATAACCGAAATGAATTTCCGCGACCTGCTCGAATGCAAGGGGTCCGATCTGCTTAGCGACATAGAGAATGCGAGAATAGCACGAAATAGGATCACTCAACTTGGTTTCTGCAACTATGATGACGATATCTACTTTTCGTTTGTGCTGAACAATCGTGTTTGGCGCGAATCCTACTCATCGTGGCGAGGTGAGTTGGTCAAGCGTTTTTCATCCTATGTCGAAGACAATTTGAACACAACTGCAATGAGGGTAAACGAGTATGCAAGTCTTCTTGAAAAAAAGAAAAGGACTCCTTTCGGGGGCGAAATGACCCCAATTGAGATTATACGCAGTTGCGCTGTGACTTCAGAGAGCGAACGGGCTGTAATTGCGGTATCTTTGCTTCGCGCCCTTGGAATACCGGCACGATACCTTTACCAATGGGGGTGGGTTGAATTCTACGATGGTTCTAAGTGGTTGCCAATGTATCCTGCTGACCCTTCAAAACTCGGAATAGTAACTGCAACAGACGACGCAACAAAAGTCTACGCTGAACCTGCAAAGGTCGAGATAAAGTTCACAAAGGCAGGGGAGGTTTTACCCGCCGATAAATGCAAATACGAGACTTCGTTCTCGATTGCCAAGCTGTCACCCGAAGGAGTTTTCGAAGCGATATGGCCTGAAGGGGACTACGACAACAATTCGAAGAGCTATCGTTTCACGCTGCCGCATGGAGAATACACGATATTCACATGCACAAGGAACTCAATCGGCGAGCCTTATGTCCGTATTGTACCAATGGAATGCAAAACGGGTGAATCGCTTACTTTCAACTTTGCATTGGACCTGCCTGAGGATGTCGGGTTACCCCGCGTCAGGGGCCTTGCTGCGCTTCCAGCAGTTGCCAAGAGAACGCTTAGCGGCAACACATTTGATCTTTCTCAAACAATTAAATCCGGTCGAAAAGTGGTGCTTGTGTTCTTCGATACTGACTCTGAACCGAGCATCAATATGATGCCTAAAATTGCAGCGATGAACTTGAAAAATGCTACAACTATGGTAGGTATTTGTGTGCGCTCAACCCTCGAAAATGCAAAAGGGTTTGTTGATAGACACTGCCCTGGTTTTGAGGTAATATATGATGCTGGTGACGAGATGTGTAAGGCTTTTTCTGTCGGCACAACGCCATCAGTATTGGTGCTTTCATCATCCGGCTCAATCGAAATGTGGAGCGAAGGGCACAACCTTGAAATTGCATCACTAATCGAACGAGCCTTAGAATAGTATCTCCGAAAGGGGACAATATGCGACGATTTGTACTGACACTATTGCCAGTGCTTATGATCGCCTGCACCTTGGTCTTCCCCATCTATGCTGAAGAAGGCGGTGAAAAGCCACCTAAATGCTCGCAATGTGGTGGAACGGGTAAAATATCCGACTCCAAATGCCCAGATAAATCTCCCTATAAATGCAGCTATACAAACGACGAGTTTCCAAGTCGTGGTTTCGGTTTTCTTGTCTGCCCAAACTGTAAAGGTGCACAATCCGAATGGGATATCCTTGCTGCGGACTATGATAAGTGGATCGAGGCAAGACGAGAGCGAATTGACAAATGGGTGTTTGGTAAAGACGCGGCGAAGTACAAGGTTGGCCACTCGGAAAGTGAGCATTTCGTTGTATGCGGTACGCTAAAGGATGGTAACGACTGGGATGGCAGAAAGTCAGCGAAAATGTCAGCAAGGCAGCGTGCGCACAATTACCTGCGTATCTGCGAAGAGATTTACAAAGAGCATTTTTTGAAGTTACTTGGCCTTGATGACTATCACCCTCAGGAAAAGTGGGAATTGACGATTTGGGGCGGAGGAGGGGAGATCGAAAAGGCGAGCAACAGGCTTGTCGGCAACACTCAGACTTGCATATCAACATTTCAAGGCAAACTGCTCACAATCCCTGACTCGTCGGGGAGAGGTCACACGCAAGCGATAATCTTCAATTTGTTCTGCCTTGTCATCCAAGAATATGAAGGCTGCGAATGGAAAGCCTTACCGGATTGGTTTTGGGAAGGGTACGCACATTATGTCGAAAACGCCGCTTTTGGCAGTGTAGAAAACAACATGGCTGATGAAGCAGCAGGCGCTGGTGGCGGTTTGGGCGGTTCAAATTTCGACAAACGGCTGAAGGTGATGTTCAAGTCAGGTAGATATCCGAATATCGTTGACTTCGGTGACCTGAATGTGTCCAAATTAGGCTTTAGAGAGCGTCTAATGGCGTGGGGTCTTATAGACTGGATCCACAAAGCATACGGCCCAAAAAAGCTTGAGCTGTTTGTTCGCATACTCAAGCGCACCAAGTCGCAAGCAATGGCATTCAAAGACGCTATCGGTGTGCCTTTTCACGAAGTGAGTGCCGAGTACTGCAAATGGGCGCTCGAAAATTACTGATGCCAAAGGCAGGTAAATGACAAGGCGATTCATAGTATCACTTTTCTTACTATTATTGCTGTTCAGCATGCAGAGCATAAACTCAACATTTTGTGAAGAAGAGTGTTCAAACTGCAAAGGAACGGGCAAAATAGCCGATACGAAATGCCCGACACAGTGTCCCTACTTGTTCTGCACATATTGCTTTGATGAGTTTCCCAGCCACGGATTTGGCTTTCTTGTCTGCCCGAAGTGCAACGGTGCACAAGCCGAATGGGATGGACTTGTTGAAAGTCACAATAAATGGCTCGAAAAAAGACGCGAGCGCATTGACAAGTGGGTGTATGGTGACGACTTTAAGAAAATGAAGATCGGACACGCCGAAAGCGAGCACTTCATTGTGGGCGGCACTCTTAGAGACTCGACGGTGTACATAAACAACAAACCACTTAAGTACAAAGCCCGTGAGCGCGCTCACTTGTTTCTTGAGCGTGCTGAAAAGTGCTATGTAGATTGCTTTTTGCCTTCATTTGGCCTCAGTTCTTATAAACCACAAGAGAAATGGGATATGACATTTTGGAGCGGTTCAGGTGAGATACTCAAGGCAAGTAACCGTCTTGTCGGTATATCGCAGGCCGGTGTATCCACATTTCAGGCTCGCTTATTGACGATTGAGGATGTTGGAGATGACAAGGTGCTGCATCAGGCTGTCATATTCAACCTTGCGCTTCTATGGGTTGAAGAGTAT
Source organism: uncultured Planctomycetota bacterium (assembly GCA_964571525.1). Taxonomy (GTDB): domain Bacteria; phylum Planctomycetota; class B143-G9; order B143-G9; family B143-G9; genus CAZNBY01. The sequence goes on along the minus strand of CAZNBY010000002.1, from coordinate 50,558 downwards.
GACGGTTTTGTCTTAGGCGGGTTGCCAGATTGGGTCTGGGAGGGTTTTGCCCATTATGTGGAGTATTCGACTTTTGGCTCTGTGGAGAACAATTGCAATGATGAGGCTCTTGGCACAGAGGGACTTCGAGGCAAGAATCTTGAGAATAGGGTCAAGCAGATGGTCAAGAAAGGGAATTATCCAAAGATAACCGAGTTCGGCGAATTAAATGTGTCGAAGTTGACGCCTGAAGCGCGACTTGAAGCGTGGAGCATCATTGACTGGTTTGTCAAGGAGCATAAACCGAAGAAGTTCGAGTTGTTCATCAAGCTGCTGAAGCGCACAAAGTCGCAACCACAGGCATTTCGCGATTCTGTCGGGCTGAAATGGGATGAGGTTTCTGCAGAATGGGCAAAGTGGGCATTATCAGCCTACTGAATTCTGACCGAAAATTGTCTTTTTGCGTCTAACTGAGAAGACTGTCCTTCCCCTCTCGAGAGTGCTAACGCACCCTGTTCTGTCTATTCTCTCTTTCGTCTTGTACTTTTTGACTGTTATCCTATAATGCACTTGCCAATAGGAGACGAGACATGCGCAAACTTCTGCTAATTGCGTTGCTTTTCATAGCATCCCCAACCTTGACTTTTGCTCACCTTTGCAACGATGTCTTCGTTCAAGCAAAGGACAACCTTGTCGTGAAAGTAGATATACGGGATGGGCAATTGCGAATCGGCAAGGAAGCTTCCTTCAAGGTCTATCTGCTTAACACGATGGATAGAGAGATCGTTAACATTTCCCTTCAAGTTATAACCGACAAGTTCAGTGCGACAGTGACCCCTTCAAGTGACTGGAGGGAATATCCATTGCTGAAGACGACGCTGAAAGGCGGAAAAAAGGAGTTCTTCGAGGTCACTTTGGAAAGAAAGAAGGGTGTAGCAGATGGCAAGTATACAATAGAACTAAAGCTCGTTAATGGGCAGAGGACAAGTATGGAGTTTAAGACCATTGATCTTGATGCCTCCGCTGACCTGTTCGAGCTTGAGAAAGCAAAGGATATCAAAATTGATGGCAAGCCTTCAGCAACGGAATGGAAGAAGACGCACCTTGCTACAGACTTCTACTCATATGTGAAAAAGGGCAGGTATTATGAGAATGTGCGTGTTGATGATCAGCCGCGATTCCGTATAGGCATTGACGACAAGTATGTCTATGGTCTTCTAACCTTTACAGGCTTCAAGAATGCTGAAGAAGATGTCGCAAAGCTATATATCGCCAAGAGCATTGACGATACACCAAAGGAAGTGGCATTCAGCAGGATCACCGGCAAGATGCTGGGCGAAAAGGTCGAGGGGGCGGACTTTGATTTCGACAATTCGAAGGAGAATTGCGAGTTCCGCATACCCCGCGAGTACTTCGGTATAGAGGGCAAAGAGACTAAGCTATTCTGCGCAAATTTCACTCGCACAATTACAACCACGGTTAAAGTGCGTGACAATGAAGAGAAAGTGACAGAGACACATTTCTGGCGAGGCAACACCTATTCGGATAAGAATCCTCTGGTCTATGCAAAATTCACGATACCGCAGTAAAGCCGATTTTGCTTTGCTCCTTATCTTCTTTGTCCTCTGTGCTCTTTGCGGGTTTAGTTCGCAAAGAGCATATGCTGGTTCTATGAACATATCCTTTGTTCCTGTTCGCGACATCCAGTTCACCACTGAACTTGCTCCGACTGTTTTTCCAAAGGAAGACGAAGTTGCAATAGTCGGGCGATTCGATTCTGCTGATTTCGAGATTGAGTCTATTAGACAAATTGCTGTCGAATCCCCAGACGGAACATGCTATCCCCTCACTATCGAGAAGGACTCTTTATTCCTCGAGTTTGGCTCTATCGTGGCTGTTCGATTCTTCTTCACAATTTACACATCTACATTACAAGAGGCTGAAGAGGGTTGGAGAATAGTCTGGGGAGAGGATGTTTCATCAGAGAATACCGAGATACTGAGGATCATTCTCGACCCATCCTCACGCGAACGATTCAGGGAGTTCAGATGGAATATCGAGCGTGGCGGGTCTGATTCTTCCTCTGTTGCGACGATTGAGGTAATTGCAGAAAGCGGTGCAGAATACTATTTCCTGTGGTATCTACTTCCAATGGGGTTGCTGTTCGCTATATTGACGATAAGAAAGATGCGTGCCAGTGGCGCAGGTCCTAAACCAGTTATTTGACTTCTTATCCCCATTTTCCTCTGCGTTTCTTCCGGTGATAGTCGCGCTGCTGTTACCGACTCTCCTTGCTTGTTTCAAGACTGTTCATTCACGCGCACTTTCACTCTTCATTCTAATAGTGCTATTCTTCGCTTTGTACAGGATTCTGACAATTTCAGAGGGAATTGAGAAGTGGCTGTCTGCTCTTGAGTCCCCCATCTTTGCGTCCTTGTCTTTTGTTGTGCTACCTGCACTGTATCTGCCTCGGGGAGAGTTCTATCGGGTCTTTCTTGCGATACCTGTTATTTGTATTCTCGTTGTACCGTTTGCCATTGCTGACTCGTACTCCGCGATACCCTCTGATAAAAGTGGTTTTTTCTGGTTTCTTATTCGTCCTGCATACATGATTGCCGCGTTAGTGTCTTTGCTTGTTCTAATTCAACCCGCGCTTGATCTGAAGTGGTATCGGAGAGTTGTGCGGTTGACACTCTTTCTGGTGCTTATATATGGCGGCTTTGCGCTTCGCAGCGATTACAATGATTACACAGAGATGGTAAAAAGAAGAGGGCAAGGAGAGACTACACAGATCCTTATGGAGACAACTCCGGTGATGAAGGACGATCGAGCATTGGTCTATCTTCCATCCGCGCCTTGCAGATTCAGCGCAGATGGTGGGTATGTTCAGGGATGCAATGTGGAGATGTTCCAAAGAGTCATGATGCTCGATTTTTCCAAGATATTCGCTGGTGAGCCGGGTGAGATTTATGCGGCATCAGTACTATTTGCTGCATTCATGATATTACTTGTGCTGTTGTTTATAACAGCAAGGTGGACATGCGGTTGGTTGTGTCCTTTATCAACTGCGGGCGATGCTCTTGACTGGATTAGAAAGAAACTGCGCCTTCCCCATTACAAGCCATCCAAACCAGTTAAAATCTCCCTTTTCGCATCCGGCTTGGGGCTGCTTGGAGTCACTCTGCTCATGGCACGACTTATACCAAGTCTCAATGAACAAGGAGAGATTGCAGGCTGCAAGTTGCCCATTTATCCCTTCTGTAAAATCTGTCCCGGTCAGCAGATTTGTCCAGTTGCAGCTCAGGGGCTTGCGGGCTACCCTCCGCTTCCAACTGCCGAATGGCTCTTTGGTTTCTTTAAGGTGTTCTGCGTTCTTCTATTGGCTTTCTTTCTGCTCGCATTTATGACCGGTAGAAAGCTGTGGTGCAGATTCTGTCCTATGGGGCTAATCTCAGGTTTCTTTAACCGCGGCGGGATGTTCAAACTGAAGAAGAATGCCCTGAAATGCAATAGTTGCGGAGCATGCGCTGAGGTCTGCCCAATGGATATTGACCTTGTGCGTGTTGAGATGAAGAACGAAAATGTAAGTTCCTATGATTGCGTGCTTTGCCTTAAGTGTGTTGAGAAATGCCCACGCGACGGTTGTCTTTCGCTCGAACACAACGGCTTTAAGATAACAGAATCCAAGTTCAGGACAAAGTGATGACAAAAGACCAGTTTGACGATAGATACCGAATTGACCCTAAGTTTCCCCCTGATCCTGCGGCGCGAAAACGCTCAAAATTCGTCATAAGCAGACAGAAGGAAGCATCTTCTCTGATTCGAATCCGACCATCCAACATTGACTATTTCGAATCCATCTTAGAGGAACCGCCTCAGCGAGGAAACATTCCGTTGATAGGCTTTTTCTGCAACATGATTCCAGTCGAACTGCTAATGGCCTTTGGCGCAAGAGCGATAAGACTCGGGTGTGGAAATGCTGCTCTTGTGCAGTCAGGTGAAGAGGTGCTTTCGGGTGATATATGCCCACTTGCAAAAGCCTCTTTTGCGCAGTTCATGGATGAATCTCATATCGCTTCGCAGTGCGACTGCCTCGTGATCCCGACATCATGTGATGCTAAAAAGAAGATGGGAGAAGTACTTTCCGACATAAAGCCCGTCTTCATGCTCAATCTCCCTGTTGAACAGGATTATTCTCGCTATGCAAAGATAGCTGTTGCGGAAATCGAACGACTGACAGCTTTTCTCCAAAACACACTTCGAGCTAAGTTTGACAAAAACAAGCTGTTAAAAGCAATAGAGACAACAAACCGCAGAAGTGCACTTGTGCGCGAGATGATGAAGTATCGTGGTGAACATCCGGCTGCTATGTCTGTTCGTGATCTGTTCACAATCATACAGGCTTCAACCAAGACTGATGATTTTGAACAATGGTTGGCACAAGCCAGAGTTGCACTCGATGAATTGAAGTCTTTCAAGCCAGATCGCGCGAGAATCCGACCTCGCATTGTGTTAACTGGCGCACCTGTTATATGGCCAAACTTCAAGGTGCTTAACATAATCGAGGAGTGCGGGGCAGATGTTGTCGCAGACACACTTTGTACAGGAGTGCAAAGCGTATTTGATCCAGTTGTTGTTGAAGAAAAGAGCATTTCTGGGCTTTTCCGTTCGCTTGCACAGAGATATATGTTCGCAAGCCCGTGCCCTTGCTTCGTTTCGCAAGGCACTCGTATAAGCAGAATACTCGACCTTGTATCAGAATTACGGGCGGACGGTGTTGTTCACTATGGTCTGAGGTTGTGCCAGTTATTCGACATGGAAACATACCGTCTCTCTCGTGTGCTGAAGGCCAACAAGATACCGTTTATGAATCTGACCACAGACTACAGCCTTGAAGACACTGAACAGATTCGGGTCAGGCTTGAGGCTTTTCTTGAAACGCTTGGAGAGATAGAATGAAAAGCGTAGGCATAGATATCGGCTCAACGACCACCAAAGTCGTCATATTGAACGAAATGAATGTAATTGGTACTAAGGTCGTCGAGACAGGCACTTTGCCCGCAGAGGCCGCTATTGAGGCTTATGAGGCATTGTTACGAGAAGTTGGGGTGGACAGAGATGAGATATCGGTTGTCGCAACGACTGGATACGGGCGACGGCTTGTGGATTTTGGCGATATAGTCATGACAGAGATTAAGGCATGTGTTGCAGGTGTGCTTGCGTGCGATTTCGACGGAGAGCGAATGCGCACAGTCATTGATGTGGGAGGGCAAGATACTAAGGTGATAGCTATCGGTGATGACGGGGAAGTCGAAGATTTCAGCATGAACGACAAGTGCGCTGCCGGCACGGGCAGGTTTCTTGAAATGTTGGCGCGCAAGCTCGATATGAAGTATGACGAGTTTGTTACTGCTGCGCTTCGAGCAACAAACACTATTCATATGAACGCCACTTGCGCGGTATTTGCCGAAAGCGAAGTGGTTGGCTTGTTGGCGAGACATGTCAGCAAAGAAGACTTGGCGGGTGCGGCTCACGATGCAATTGCGGCACGGATTTCGTCAATGATCCGTCGAGTGGGGCAACGCGGTCCGTATTGTTTTGTGGGAGGAGGAGCTGCTAATGCCGCTCTTGTAAAGTCAATAACTGAGAACTTGGGTACAAATCTGTACATTCCCCCTCAGTACAAATGGGTAGTCGCATTAGGCGCAGCAATCGAGGGGAGGCGGAAATATCTGAAAGCAACAAGGAATTCACAATCATGAACAAGTTCCTTGTCGCTTCTATCGCAATAGCTTTTGTTGGCCTGCTTACTGCATACTTTTTGTATCAAAAAGCCCCAGAACAACAGAAACTGCGAGTTTTCTACGCAGCAGGATTTGCCCAGTATATAGATTCTATAACTCAAGATGCCGAACGCGAACTCAACATCAAGCTTCTTGCTGAAGGTAGCGGCAGTCAGGTTGCTTGCCGCAAGCTCACCGAGCTTGGACGCCCCTGCGATCTTCTTATTCTTGCCGACAATGTGCTTGTCGCAACATTACTGAAAGGATATGCAGACTGGCGGCTTGACTTTGCATCAGACGAGATAGTGCTTGCGATTGGCTCAAGGGCTAAGTACACTGAGCAGGCAGAAGATGACTGGCAAGCAGTTCTTCAGAGACCTGATGTTCGTGTCGCTCGGGTTGACGAGAATCAGGGTCCAATAGGTTATCGCTCGATGATTGTCTGGAAACTTGCAGAAAAAATAGGATCGCAAGGAATATTTGATACTCTGCGAAAAAAATGTGAGCCTGTTGTTGACGATGTAGCCCGCCTGATTCCCTTGTTGAAGACAGGTGAGATTGACTACGCGTTCTCATATCGCTCAACATGCATCGCAGCAGATATTCGGTACATCGAACTTGACCCGAGAATTTCCTTAGGCTCACCAATGCAAGATTATTCTGACGCAGAAATATCATTCGATGCCCTAAAAGCGGGCTCTCGTGAGGTGATTACACGCAAGGGCGAACTAATTGCATGGACTGCGACGATCCCGAACCGGAACGCAAGTGCAGAGCTTGCAATGCGTTTTGTGGAGTTCATGTTCACAAGAAAGGCGAGGGAGATCGAGCTTTGTGGATTTAGGCTGATTCGCCCGATTCGTTTTTTCGGCGACAAAAGCCACTTCTCCGTTAATTTATTCGATACCTTATTCCCTGACATCATTGTTGCAGGGGCTTTGTAGTGAAAACCGTTTGGCAGTGACATAGTACAATGCAGAATTTTGCGCGGGTTATCATCAATACAAGAGCGATGCCTTTGGGGTTGCTTCTGCTTCATTCCCTCGCGCACATTCTTCTTGGCGTTTTTGGGATTATTGACCCCTTTGAGTTGTTCAACCTGCTTCTTCTTTTTGCAAACATTGTTGCTTGCATCCTCGTGCTAAGAGCAAAGGGAGACATGTTGCTTGGCACTGCGTCAATGGCGATCATTGCGCTGCATATGATAATAGGGCAAAGACTTGCTCCTGATTCCCTCACAAGCGGTGCTGTCCTGTTAGTGAATCTCCTAATCTTGTATGTAGGAATTCGTATCAATGAGCACTTGCCAGTACGATACTGGTATTCGTTTGTAGTAAGCTACTTTGTATTGTTCTTCATATTCATTGTGTTGCTCGATAATGCCGAGGCCCTTTTCTTGCTATTTCTAATGGGGCTTGCAGCCTGCGCCCGAAGTCTGCGACTGCTTTCATATTTCTGGGCGATAACTCTCAGCTTCACCTTCTTCCAGCCTTATGCTTGGGAATCTCTTATCATTTCCTTCATCATTTTGACTGCTTTGTTCAGGGCAAAAGGGGCACTGAAATCACCTATTGCCCTTGTATTCTTGGGTACAGGTCTGTCGTTGATGTTCCTTGTGCTGCTGCCTGTAATCGTGGGTGCGATGAACGAGGATTTGCACAATATCGAGGCAATGCTTCGCGATCCCCGCATCATTTCGGCCCTGCTGACGACAATAAAAACTGCGACCGTTTCGACTGTAATCTTGATGCTTCTTGGCGTTCCCTTGGCGTATGCGATAAGCCGACTGCAGTTTACAGGCAAGATATTAATCCTCTCGCTTATTGACCTTCCGATCATCATCCCACAGTCTGCGGCAGGTATTGCATTGCTTACAGTCTTTGGTCGAAACCAATTTCTTGGTAATATGTTCTTCGAGGTGTTTGGCGTTCCTATTGATGGAACGACGATTGGAATTATCATTGCGCAGGTCTTCGTATCAATGCCGTTTCTGATAAAAGCGTCCATTTCGGCTTTTGACGCGGTACCATTTGAGCTTGAACAGGTTGCTCAAACTCTTGGTGCACCACCTCGAAGCGCGTTCTGGCGAATTGCGTTACCCCTCGCTTCAAAAGGCGTAATGGTCGGTGCTGTGCTTGCTTGGGCGCGCGCAGCGGGCGAGTTCGGTGCGGTAGTAATAATCGCACCCACTCCAGAGACCGCCCCAGTTGCGGCGTTCAACAGATTCAACAGTGTGGGGCTTGTTGAAACAGGCCCACTCGTTGCGCTTCTGATCCTGTTTTCGTTAGCAATGTTCTTTCTGCTGCAATCGGCGATCAGGTTTCTGCCGACTGCAAACCCGACAGAGGCGAGGCTATGAAAACGCTTTTGTCTATTCAGAACATTCGACTTAAGCTTGGTGTGTTTGAGTTTCAAGACCTTTCGCTTGATGTAGCAGATGGCGAATATCTTGTGTTAATGGGACCGAGTGGCTGTGGCAAGACAACATTGTTAAAGGTTGTTGCTGGCCTTATCGAGCCTCATTCAGGTTCTGTCTTTATAAATGGCACACATGCATCTGACTTACCATGCCATCTTCGCCGTGTCGCCTATGTTCCTCAGAATGCATCGCTGTTTCCCCATCTGAGCGTGCTGAAGAATATCGAGTTTGGAGTTCGATACAGCACACAACCCGAACAAGCAACGGAAAGGATACACGAACTTGCTCAAATGCTTGACATTTCATCTCTTCTGAATCGAATGCCAAATAACCTATCTGGTGGCGAGGCAAAGAGAGTTGCATTAGCTCGCGCACTTGCAACAAATCCGCTTGTGCTCTTACTTGATGAACCTCTTGGAATGCTCGACAAACCAGCAAGAGATGAGACCGCAGACTTCTTGCGCAAACTTCACGATAGGCTTGGTACCGCGACCATTCATGTCACCCATGATAGGGATGAAGCCAATAGACTAAATACTAATTGCGCGGTTATGTTTGATGGTCGAATAGAGCAAGCGGGTTCATTCAATAACCTGCTCGCCCATCCAAATAGCATAAAGGTTGCGAACTTCTTAGGTGTGAAGAACATCCATAGGGTTACAGTTGTATCAGTCGGTGGCGCCTCAGTGTTTCGTACTCCATTTGGCGATTTCGAAAGCGCTGAGACTCAGACGGGTACTGGTCTTGTTCGATTTCCTCCAGAGCATATAAAGCTAAACAACATTGGGGAAGGGGATTGGAGGGTAGATTCGATTTCGCCAAATGGACTCGTCGCAGATATAGAGATTGTCCATAAGGCACACTGCCTGTCAGTTCAGCTTCTGCGAGAACAGGCAGATAGACTTACAATCGGCATGAGCGTATCAGTTGTTATTCCTTCACCAATCGTCCTCTCAGAGACCTTTGATTATGCTTGATACGATATCAAACTTCATCGAGTACGCATCTTCGAATATAAAGCTGTTCGATAAGGCTCTGTCAGGTCTTGAGGGTAGCTATGTTGAGCTTCTAACGATCCTTGCACTTGGTTTGTTAGCAATCACACCGATAATCGTTCCGGTCCACCGTAGGCAGTTTTACAGGCATCTGAATCAAATATTCGGAATAGTAATATTCATCTTTGTGGTCTTCACTTGCCTTGGCGTATTTGGAATGATACGCAACTTCCATCGGGGGCTTAATGAGATAGGGCGCGAGAATATAGTCGCGTTGTATTATTGCTCAGTTCCTGTTACGGTGCTTGTAACATCAATGATATTCGGTCCAATGTTCTGCGGGTGGATCTGTCCGACAGGCGCATTGCAGGAATTCGTCGGCATGCTAAACCGAAAGGCACAGATCAAGCGCATGAAATCTGGCTATCCCTTTTCACCTCGCATGTTGATTGCCGTAATCGCAATAGTGATAGTTTTTGCTGGATGGATGCTTTACCTTTCTACAACCCGAATCTTCTTTGTCGAGGATGCAAGCATCTATTGGTCTGAGGTTCTTGTGATAATCCTTCTAATACTCTGCTGGCGTATGGCAGCCTGGGACGGCAGGCTTCGTCGCTTGCGGATTATCTCGTTTTTCATAATCGTTTTAGGTGCAATAGCGAGCCTCCGAATAACATCGCCTGTGCATTTTGGCTTCAGCAAGGTCTATGATCCTGCTTCGTTTCTTTCGACAGTTATGGTTGTGTTGGCTGCTTTAGCGATCCCCCATGTTTGGTGCCGTTATCTCTGCCCTTGGCGAGAGGCAATATCTTGGGCATCGAAAAACAGCGTACGCAAACTGGTTACCCATCAGGACAAGTGTATTAAGTGCGGAAAGTGCGATGAGGTTTGCGGCGTCGAGGCAATAAAGATGGGGCGCATTGACTCGCATGAGTGCCACATGTGCCTTAAATGTGTTGATTCATGCCCAGTGAAAGCAATTGAGTTGCAAGAGAGTTGGGGTTCCGCTTGCGGAAGATAAAGACTATTGCTTTAATGCTGCTTTTCACCTTAGCAACCGCCCAGATTGCTGTTAGTGAAACAGACCAGTGGCCGCAGGAAAGGAGAAGCGTTGCCGGTGATGCATTATGTGTATGGAATCCCCAAGACTCCATTATTGATGAATGGCACTTTGTTAGGCGAACCGACCGAAGGTATAAAACTGGCAGACCAGTTTGGGGTTCGCCTGCTATTGCAGTAATTGACGGCATACCTATGGCATTCATCGGCGGTTACGACTCAACATTACACGCACTTGATATCGTTTCGAAAGAGCGTGTATGGTTCAAACTTACAAACGGTGAGATTTCATCAACTCCGGTAATTGGCAGGATTGCTGAAAGGGATGTTGTGTACTGGACATCGTCGGACCGCACTCTGTACGCACATTTTGCATCGAATGGTGCAAGATTGTGGACAAGGGAACTTATCCAACCGACGAATACGCTCGGTGATTGTGAGCTTTCTTCGCCTCTGATTCTCGATGACAAGCTATATGTTTGCTGTTTCGCCTATGATAAGGCTCTTGCGCGCAACGAACAGAAAGGTCTGCTTATAGCACTCGACAAGAAGCTTGGACGCGTTTTATGGAAGCTCGAAGTGAGTCAAGGGCCTGTAAGTTCGCCGGTCGGAAGGTTTATTAACGGTAAACCGTATGTATTTCTTGTTGCCCGCAAAGGTTTGGTACAAGCGATAGATGTATCTGGCGAGAAGCCAGTTCGCGCATGGAACTATCAAATGGCAAACGAGGTGCTTGGTTCTCCGGTGTTAGAAGCAGACAAAGATAATCCAAACTTGTTCATAGGCTCGAAATTCGGCAATCTTGTGGCACTAAATGCAAGAACGGGAAGTGAGGAATGGAAGCGCATGGCAGGTAACTGGATAGACAACACAGCGTGTGTTGCAATAGTGAATGGGGAGAATGTAGTGTTTGCTGGATCACATGACTATAAGCTCTACTCGTTTCGTGCATCAGACGGTGAGATGCTTTGGAGTCGTTACTTGGGAGGCGAGGTATATTCAGCTCCCTGCTTTTTCATAACAAACAACGATCCCTGTGTTGCAGTCGCGTCGCTCGACAACCATTTGTATGTGATTGACGCGCGTAGCGGAAGGGTGTTGACTTCTTATTTTACCGGCAATCCGATATGGGATAAGGTCAGCAAAGGTGAAACGGTATGGGGGTCGCCAGCGGCATTGCAGGCTGGTGATCAATCGGCATTGGTGTTCGGCTCATTCAACGGATATGTTTATGTGCTTCCCTTGCTTAAGGAATGCACCCTTACTGCAAAGATGCGCTCCTCTTCCAGCCTGTTTTATGGTCTTGCAGCGGTGCTTATAGTGTTCCTATTCGTAATATTACCTGTTATTCTGCTGCTTCCGACCCGCAGAGAACGGCAATAATGGAGCAGGCTACAATTCTGTTTCTCGGTATTCGTTAACCCAGAATTTGATCTTTTCCTCGATTTGGTTGCGCACTTTGCGAAAGACTTCGAGCTTATTATCGTCAGACCCGACGAATGCCGCGGGATCATCAAACGGCCAATGTAAGCGATTTAGCGCACCTGGAAATACAGTTGGGCAGAGAGTGTCGGCAGCCGAGCAGACAGTTATTACATAGGCGAACACCATTTTCCCCAAATATTCTTCAACGCCCTTTGAGCGATGCGAAGACATGTCATAGCCGATCTCTGTCATTACCTTTATTGTGAATGGGTTGACCACTGAAGGCTCGAGTCCTGCGCTGTGGACTTCGAAAATATCGTCGGCATATATTCTGAAGAATGCCTCGGCCATTTGGCTTCGGGCTGAGTTGCCAGTACAAAGTACGAGGATTTTGGGCTTTCCTGTCATGTTGTCTCCGGTTCAGATTTACCGTTATTCTATCACGGTTCGTTAGAGTAGTATTATGCTTTTGTTATAAACGCTGCAAGGCTATGTTGGCTTACCTTATGAGGTTGTCTTTTTGAACCTCGATACTGCAAGCGACATAAGTACTATGCCGAGAACCGCAAGTCCCAGCAACTGCGGCCACAGGATTTCGAATCCCACACCCTTGAGAAATATTCCTCTCACGATGACCAAGAAATACCGTAGAGGATTGATATAGGTTACATATTGCACGAATTCAGGCATATTCGCTATCGGGAAGATGAACCCAGAAAGAAGCACCGCTGGGAAGAATACGAAGAATGTTGACATCATTGCTTGTTGCTGGGTGCTGCTAACTGTCGAAAGGAACAATCCAAGCCCAAGTGTGCTGAGCAAGTATAGAGCAGTCGAGAAGAAGAGCAGGGGAAGGCTTCCAAGCAAGGGTATGCTGAATACAGTCACAGCAATCACCGAAATTAACAGCACATTGACAAACCCAATTACTGCGAACGGAATCGTCTTACCAAGTATGAATTCGAACTGCGATATAGGCGTTACCATAATCTGCTCGATAGTACCTATCTCTTTTTCGCGCACAATTGCCATTGCAGATAACATCAGTGTTACTATCATCACAAGCAATGCGATAACACCCGGCACGAAGAAGTTGCGGCTGAGAAGATTCTCGTTAAACCACGCACGGGTTATAAGATTGATCTTATCGGTTTCCGGTCTAACAGCACCCTTTCTCTCAAGCGTGCTCATCACAACCCTCGTGTTGTAACCCTGAATAATCTTGTTTGTATAACTGAGCACTATACTGGCTGTTGTTGAATCGGTGCCGTCGAGAAGCAGCGCCAAGGGTGCACTTTTTCCTGACAGTATATCGGCGCCAAAGCCGACTGGAAACCTGAACAGAGCCTTAGCAATTCCCTTGTCGAGAACAAGGGTAGATTCCAATTCATTCTCTGCCCGAAAGACGATATAAAAGTAACCGGAACCAGAGAGCAGGGCAGTAATCTCGCGGCTCTGAACGCTGTTGTCAAGGTCATATATTGCAGTTTTTATCTCCCTAACATCGGTTGATACAGCGAAACCAAATACGAGAGACTGCACAATTGGAACAAGGATGATAACAGCCCTCATTCGCGGATCGCGAAATGCTTGTTTGAACTCCTTGATGAGTATGCTCGTCAGCCGCTCGAACATCAGGTCAACCTCTTCTTAAAGGCCAGATTTGCAATAGTAAACACAATCAATCCAAAGGCCGTAAGAAATACTGCCTCGACCAATACTAACTCTATGCCGACACCCTTCATATAGACTGCTCGCAGTATCGTTATTAAGTATCGTGCGGGCACAATATGGGTAACAATCTGAATTACCCTTGGCATGTTCGAGATATCGAACATGAAGCCAGATAGAAGAAATGCGGGGAGGAATGTGGTGATCAGAGCAAACTGAGTTGCGAGCAATTGCGCTTTTGCGACAACGCTTATCAGTATTCCAAGAGATAAAGCACCGAACAAGAAGACACCAGACGCACACAGAACGATTGCAGGATTTCCACGCAACGGAGTGTCGAACAGATACTTTGCCATGAACATTGCGATGATTACATCTAACAAGCCGATGCAGAAATAGGGAGTTAGTTTGCCGACAATAAGCTCAAGCCGCTTCACAGGAGTTGAGATGAGCTGTTCCATCGTTCCGGTTTCCCATTCACGCGCGATAGTGAGTGAGGTTAACAGCGCTGCAATAACCATCATCAGTACGGCAATAAGACCCGGGATGATGTAGTTGCGCGACTGCATGTCAGAGTTGTACCAAACCCGCATCTTAAGGTCAACGGGCAGGTTAAGGTTTGCAGTACCAGACTTCGCCCGAATCGAAGCTGAGATCTTGGCAGATTGCATCATTGAAATGGCTTCTGCGTAGCTTATTGCAATCGTGGCGGTTCTCGAGTCGCTTCCGTCAACTAACATATGTACACGAGCCGTGGTCGAACCAGATAGATCTCCCTCGAATCCCGGCTGTATTACAAGCGCCATCATCGCCTGTCCCATATCAATCGAACGCTCGACTTGACCGTAATTCTCTGCCCTTCCAATCAGTGTGAAGTATGGCGATCCGTCAAAAGCTGCGACAAACTCCCTACTTGCAGGAGAGTTGTCTTCATCAATCACAATGAATGGGATATCGTCAACATCAAGTGACAAAGCATAACCGAAGAGCAGAAGCATGAGCATTGGTATTGCAATCCCCATTAAAAGGCTGCGCGGGTCGCGAAAGATGTGAATGAATTCCTTTTTAGAGATTGAGTATGTCCTTAGTAGGTTCATGCCTTGTGCTCCTTCTTCTCAGACTTCCTGTCTCTGCTTTCTACAAGAGATACAAAGACATCTTCAAGAGACGGAGCTACCACTCTCGCGCTAACTTTGCCGATATCTAATGCTCCGGCTTTTTTACAGAAATCGGCAAGATTGAGCTTATCGTGTTCGACAATCGCGTGGATGCAAGCCCCATACACCGCAGCATCTATTACACCAGAGATAGTGAGTATCTTTTCTATCGAGTCGTAAGGTCTCTCGACCTGCAACTCTATAATCGTGCCCGAAATGCTATTTTTCTTCAGCTCATCTGGGCTTCCAAGTGCGACCAATCCACCCGCATATATCATGCCCAGCCTATCGCAATACTCAGCTTCCTCCATATAGTGAGTTGTTACAAATACAGTTACGCCCTGTTCAGAAAGTGAGTATATCAAACGCCAGAATGAACGCCTGCTTATAGGGTCAACTCCAGATGTCGGCTCATCAAGAAAGACGATTGGAGGTTCGTGCAAAAGAGCACAGCCAAGTGCGAGCCTCTGTTTCCACCCTCCAGCAAGTGATGCTGTTCTCGCATGAGCATGTTCGCTTAACCCAGCAGTAACGAGCGCCCATTCTTTTCTTGCTCTCTTCTTGTTGCGCGGAACACGGTATATTCCACTGTAAAAATCAATGTTCTCCTCCACTGTAAGGTCGTCATACAGCGAGAATTTCTGGCTCATGTAACCGATGTGAGATTTGATCTTCTCGGTCTGACGGTTTATATCGAAACCCGCGACAGTGCCAGAGCCAGAAGTAGGTTTGAGAAGCCCGCACAGCATTCTTATTGTCGTTGATTTACCTGCACCGTTAGGTCCAAGAAATCCGAATATCTCTCCCTTTCGTACCGACAGCGTTACTTTGTTAACGGCGGTAAAACCCCCGAATTGCTTGACAAGATCAGAAGTGATAACGGCAAAGGAATCGTCGTTCAAGCTCTATTAACTCCTTCATTGGCCGTATCGAGGAAACTTAGAAACACATCCTCAAGAGAGGGTTCAATCTGCCGGAACTCAACTTTCTTAAAACCTGCGCGAGCCAGTATCGTTTTGACATCCTCCTCGCAAGGTGACAGCTCATGACATGCGATGTGTATTCTATCACCAAACAAACCTGATTTCAGGCCTTCTGCTTCAAGCAATCGAGCAGCGGCACGGATGTTCTCGCACTTCAATTCGATGAGCTTGTTCGCCATCTTTGACTTTATATTAGCAGGAGAATCGCACGCGACGATTCTTCCCTTATTCATCAATGCAACCCTTGTGCATCGCTCAGCTTCATCAAGATAAGCAGTGGATACGAAGATTGTTACACCGTCTTTTAACAACGAGTTGAGTATTCGCCAGAAATCGCGACGGGATACTGGATCAACGCCATTAGTAGGTTCATCAAGCAGTAGCACGCGCGGAGTATGCACAAGGGCACATGCGAGGCCAAGCTTTTGCTTCATTCCGCCCGAGAGCTTACCGGCTTGCCGTTTTTTGAAAGGTGTAAGATTACTGAATGAAAGCAGCCGTTCGATTCTATCTGTTCTGTCTCGTCGGCTCACACCATAGATATCTGCGTAGAAATCTATGTTCTCCATCACTGTCAAATCAGGATAGAGACCGAACCTCTGACTCATGTATCCAATGTGTTCCTTAACCTGTTCAGACTGGGAAATTGTATCCAAACCATCAATGAAGATCCTCCCAGAATCAGGATGCATAATCGAGGCAAGCATTCTCATTGTGGTCGTCTTGCCTGCACCATCTGGGCCGACAAGACCGAACACTTCTCCCTTTTCGACTGAAAGGTCAATCGAATGCACAGCAATTGTGCTGTTGAAGCTTTTAGATACTGATCGGGCAGTAATCATTGCTGTAATTGACCTTATCTGCTAAAAACGAATCATTACATCCGCTGGCATCCCGGCTTTAAGCTCGTTATCTGGATTGGGAAGTATGATAGTGATTCGATAAACGAGCTTTACACGCTCTTTCTGAGTTTGTATATTCTTGGGCGTAAACTCCGCCTCAGGGGAGATATATGAAACTGTACCCTCATACAACTTGTCTGGCCATGTGTCAGTCTTGACCTGCACTTTCATACCGAGCTTAACTCTACCAAGTTGGTTTTCTGGAATGTAACAACGCAGTCGGACTGTGGATAGGTCGGCAATCGTCACAATTGGTGTTCCCGGTGAGACGAACTCACCGACCTCTGTTGACTCGATGAGCACAATTCCGCTTACCGGAGAGAGGAGGGTATGAAGAGCAAGTTTTACCTTTGCATGAGCAAGCGCTGCTTGTGCGGTATTGATCTTCGCGCGGACAGCTTCAATTGTCTCCGCCCTTGTTCCATTCAATAGCAAAACGAGCCTTTGCTCTGCTTGTCTGATTAACGCATCTGCCTTTTCAACAGACTCTTTTCGAGGGCCAGCTTGCAAAAGTCTAAGCCTTTGTTCAGCTTCATCGCATGCTGCTTTGGCAATCTTAACCGCCGACTTTGCATTGTCGAAATCTCGCTGTGTCGCTGCTCCGGTAGATAACAAATCACTTATTCGATTGTATTCGATGGTAAGTCTCTCAAGTTCGGCGGTAAGCCGATCTAAAGCAGCCTTTGCGGCGGCAATTTCTTCGTCGCGTGCGCCCAATACAAGCTCATTTCGCGCTGCGCGTGCCTGATCAATAACTGCTTTTTGTGCTTCGATTTCCTCTGTTCTTGAAGGGGCAGATACCTCTGCAAGTGTGGCTTCGGCAGCGGCAATTTCCGCTTCTCGGATGGTAATTTCCGCTTCAATTTCACTTGTATCAAGCGTCGCAATCACATCGCCTGCCTTGACAATCTTTCCTTCGCTTGTATTGCGCGCAGTTACAATACCTGATATTTTGAAAGACAGCGCAGTCTCGGTCGCCTCAATGTTTCCTGAGATCGTCAGGAGATTTGGGTCAAGCGAATCTTTGCCGTTCTTGAAGACACCGATGTAAACACCCACTGCAATGCCAAGAATCACCAATACAGGAATCAGCTTCTTCACTTTGCCTCCCTTCTCGACTTACTATGCACATCTGATTGTTCAGTGATTGCAGCGGAGAATATCTTCCAAGACCTTTCAATCTGCTTTGTTGCGTCGAACTCCCCGCGGCTGAGATGCCATAATAAAGCTGAAGGTTGAAACAAACCGATAAACATGATTGTTAGAGTCTTGGGGTCAGACAGGTTCTGTATCCGCCCCGTCTTCTGACCCTGTTCGAAGATCCGTGAGATTTGCCCCAAATAGCCTTCAAATATCTTGTGAAGGGTTTTTCGTCGCCATTGATCACCACAGAAGACATCCTCAGAAAATATGAAGCGCGGTAGATTAAGATTCTCCCTGATTATCTTAGCGTGCTGCAGAAGAAGCATGTGAAGTTTCTCGACAGGATCTGGTTCATCTTGTATCAGCTCAAGATTTGCTTGCATCTGTGCTCGGAGAAGATCAAAAGTGCTTGCAATGATCTCATCTTTGTTCTTAAAATGACGATAGATGGCAGACGGCACTATGCCCACTCGCTTTGCGAGCGATGTCATGCTAAGACGCGACAGCCCTTGTTCGCCTATCAGAGATAAGGCTGCTCGGGCGATCTGTTCCTTACGAATTTCGCTATCGAGTTTCTCAACCATAAGACCCCTATGTGAATGTACATTCACATTATAGCACGGATTACGACGCAGACAAGTTTTTGCTTCAGGTCTGACTCTGTCAGAGTTATGTTAGGAAACACCTTAGATGAGCATCTCGTATGTAAGGCACCGTAAGGCATACATGCTAATTATGCGAATGAACATTCATTCACATTAGCTCCTTCACAGTCGCGGAGGATATTGCATCAAAACGACTGTCAGGAACAATCGAAAAACTCGCGCCCCAGAATGACGAATGCGACTAATTCACCGAGTTTTTCAAACAGACTGCTATAATTAGCAGAGAATGATGCTCTTCGCAGCATTCCACATTCGCTTGCTCATATACTCGGCTTAATCACAAAGGGGATATGAATGGAAAGTTGCCGTGTTTTAGTGATTTACGATACCGAAAAAGGTGCGACGAAGAAGTTGGCTGAAGAGATAGCGCGTGGCGCGGGTAGTGTGAGACATGTCAACGCTGATGTCCGTCGCGCGACTGATGTATCGCTTTCTGATATGCTTGAGTCCGACGCATACGCATTTGGCACACCGAACCACTACGGCACAATGTCGAGCGGTATGAAAGACTTCTTTAGAAAACTCAAACCTCTTTGGATGCAAGGCGCGTTAAGAGGGCGGCCAGCTTGCGTATTCACTGCATCCGGCCAGTATCATGGCGGATCTGAAACAGCTCTTCTGACTTTAATGATGCCACTTTTTGCCCATGGAATGATCATGATTGGTCTGCCTCCATTTCCTCGGCAGTTCATAAGCGAAGGTTGTTTTCTTGGCGCAAAGGCTGAAATAAGCGATGCGAACAAGCATGAGCTTTCGGAATCGAGCCTCAAATCGGCTTATTTACTTGGAGAGCGCCTTGGCAGAACTATCTTAGCGTTGAAAGTCGGAAGAGAAGCTGTAAAGGGCGAAATTGCAGACGCACAACCCATTGTGAAGCCTTCAAGCCCTGCGCCTGTTGGTATGGAACGACTGAAGAAACTTATCGCAGACGGAGATGTAGAGGCATGGCAGTGCGTCAACTGTGGCTATGTGCATCGTGGCGACCACCCACCACAATCATGCCCGTTGTGCAATCTCGATATCGAGTACTTTGATGCTTACAATGTAGATTCTTGGGAATGCATCACATGCGGTTATGTGGTATATTCCTCCAAACCAACCAACCCTTGCCCGGTTTGCGGTGCAAGCGAAGACACTTTCATGCCATATTGCGGTTAGTTTATGGACATAGAAGACGAAATTTCATCTTTTGATAGGCAATTCGCTGAACTTGCTGTTCAGAACAAGTTCACAACTAAGCAGGACATCAACCGTGCTCTGGCTATGTTTACCGTCAAGCGAGAGGATGATCCCGAGCTGAAACTGATGCGGTTTCTTGTTGACGAGAAAATACTTGACACTGATCAGGCTCGTGCACTGTTTCTTGCGACTGAAAGATACATTAAAGATAAGAAGAATGAACAACACCGTGTCGGTGGCTATCAGATTATTGGCAAACTTGGCGAAGGCGGTTTGGGTGTTGTCTATCGAGCAGTTCAGCTTTCAATGGGGCGCGAGGTCGCATTAAAGCTCTTGCACCCACGATGGAATTTCGATGAGGAGTTCAAACGCAGATTCTTGCTCGAAGCGAGACTTCTTGGCAAGCTTAACCATGAGAACCTTGTCCAGGTCTTCGATGTCGGCAAGGATAAGGGAAGGCTATACTTCTCTATGGAACTTGTTCAGGGCAGGACAATTGATGATGTCATAAACAAAGAAGGCCCTCTAAGCATTGACTTTGCCGTTGATACTATCTATCAGATCACCCGTGCCCTTGACTATTTGTGGCAATACAAGATTGTCCATCGTGACATAAAGCCCGGCAACATAATGATAGATAGCAAGGGTAAGGCAAAGCTGATGGATTTCGGCTTCGTAAAACCAAAAACAGAAACCATCACCACCGAGCCCGGCATGGTGCTGGGAACCCCCGACTACATATCACCCGAGCAAGCGCAAGGGAAAACGGATATTGACATCCGAAGCGATATCTATTCGCTTGGCGCGACTTTTTGGCATATGTTGACCGGTTCAGCTCCGTTTGATGGATCGGGCTCGACAGTGATGCGTGCTCATCTTGTTAAGGGAATCCCATCGCCGAAGAAAATCAACCCTGATATCCCCGATGAGCTTTGTGCAATCGTCGAGAAAATGACAGCCCGCAATATTGAAGACAGATATCAAGCACCTGAAGAGATAATGAACGACCTTTCTCTATTTCGTACAAACAAGAATCTCGAGAAAGAGAAGCTCCCGAAAGGTAGTTCGGTCATAGTGCGTGCGCTTAAGACATCACGCGAAAAAGACAGAACGCAGACCGAGACAATAGAGAAGCTTGAGGAAGAAGTTAACAAGCTTCGTGGTTACATGCTGTACTTTTTAATCGGCGGGGCGGCTCTTCTGGCTTTGGTGTTGTTTGTCTTGCTTGTGTTGTTGTTCAAGAAGGGATAGCAAATGGTCAATGAACTGCAATATGCATCTCTTTTAGCGCAGTATAAGGAGTACGGACAAGAGCATGTTTTTGTGGGGTTCGATGCGCTTGATGAAGCCGCTCAAACAGCCTTTCTTGCCCAACTAAAGGCAATTGACCTAAATGAGCTTGACGATCTTGTGGATGATTACCAGTCGCGAGAAAAGACAGAGAGAGGCGAATTTCGCCCTGCTGAGACAATCAGGCAACCCCAGTCAGACAAGGAGTTCGCAGACTTTCGAAGGGCAGTAAATCGTGGAGAGGAATTGCTTCGTGCCGGCAAAGTCGCAGCGTTTCTTGTTGCCGGAGGGCAGGGGACAAGACTCGGTTTGCCGGGGCCAAAGGGGACATTTCCAATCTATCCGGTAACCGGTCGTTCGCTGTTCGAGATATTTGCACTTAAGCTGCTCAACTTACGCGGTACATTCGGCCGCAGCATACCGCTGTTCATAATGACAAGCCCTGATAATGATGAGGAGACGCGGGCGTATTTCACAGCTTTTAACTACTTTGGCCTTGATCCCTCAACTGTTTCATTTCTTGTGCAAAGGGTGCTTCCCTCGGTTGATTTGTGGGGGAAGCTTGTTGTTGATGAACCGGGTAAGATTCTTGTATCACCTAATGGACACGGTGGCGCACTTGACGCGCTTCGAGATGCTCAAATCGTGCGAAAACTTCTTGATGGCGGGTATGAGGAATTGTTCTACTTCCAAGTGGATAATCCTCTTGTTCGGATATGCGATCCTGCATTTATTGGTTACCACAATCTAAGGAAATCTGATATTGGCACAAAGGTTGTCGAAAAGGTCAACCCTGATGAGAAGGTCGGAATTGTTGGGTATATTGGTAACAAGCCAGGCATAATCGAATACAGCGACATGACACCAGAGCAACTCTGTGAACGGCGAAAAGACGGTCGCTTGCGATACCATGCAGGTAACACAGCAATTCATGTCTTCAGCCTTCCTTTTCTCGACAATTTCTTTAATGCTGACCACCAGCTTCCATATCATTATGCCTTAAAGAAGCATCGGACATGGCATGGCGAGGATGTCGAGGTCATCAAGTTTGAACGCTTCATCTTCGATATAATGGCACACGCAGGCCGTGTAACCGTCATGGAAGTGCCTCGTGAAGAAGAGTTTTCGCCTCTTAAGAACGCTGTCGGTCCTGATTCGCCTAATACAGTGCGAAGGTCGTTATTGCGTATGTGGAGCAATTGGCTTCTTCAGGCTGGGGTAGAAGTTCAGACAGACAACAATGGGGAGCCTGTTTGCTCAATCGAGATCAATCCACTGTTTGCCGATAGCGCCGCGGAGTTAAAGGGAAAGCTGCCGTCAAATTGGAAGCTATACGACGGCGCCACTTTGTAGAATCCACAAGAACTTGCCGCGAACGGCTTCTTTGCTGTTGTCAAGATAATCTGCAATTCGGCTAATGAGTTGTTCCGATTAGATAAGCACCTATAATCCAAGTTCGAGAATTGTTTAACAATAAGCCGTGCTAAGCGGGGACATGGCGGCTCCCTGTACCCGAAATCCGCCATAGCGGGGCTGAATGCCGCCTGAGGCCCGCGGAGCAAGTGCGCTTAACCGAAAAGTGGTGATGAAAGTTTGGTCCCATGCAACGGGACTATGTGAACCTGGTCAGGTCCGGAAGGAAGCAGCCATAAGCATAGCGCTCGTGTGCCGTGGGGCAGCCGAACTGGAGCTAACTCTCGGCGATGCCCTCGTATCCTACGGTCGAAGGCGGCTGCACGGTGTTTTTGGTGAAAATGAGCTACAAAGTCTTAGCAAGAAGATACCGCCCCTTAAGATTCTCTGATGTTGTTGGTCAGAAGCATGTTGTTAAAACCCTTTTGAACGCAATATCATCCAAGAGAATCGCTCATGCCTATTTATTCTGCGGCTCGCGTGGAGTCGGCAAGACATCTGCAGCACGAATTTTCGCGAAAACACTGAACTGCCCGAATCGTGTTGAACTTGAACCTTGCTGCAAATGCTCTGTTTGTCAGGCGATTGCAGAGGGCGATGATATTGATGTCATTGAGATGGATGCCGCTTCTAACAGAGGCATTGACGATATAAGAAACCTTCGCGAAAACGCTGCATTTCGACCCGCTCATTCAGAGAACAAGATTTACATCATTGACGAAGTCCACATGCTCACCCGCGAGGCCTTCAACGCGCTTCTAAAAACTCTTGAAGAACCACCCGAGTATGTCAAATTCGTATTCTGTACAACTGAACCTGAGCGTATTCCTGCAACCATCCTCTCCCGTTGCCAGCGATTCGATTTTTCTCGACTGACCACAGCAGATATTTCAGCGCAGCTCGCATCCATCGCAAAATCAGAAGGTTTCGAGATTTCGGATGACGCCTTGATATCAGTAGCACGATATGCGCGTGGCGGTCTTCGCGACTCGATTTCAGTTCTCGAACAGCTTTTCTCGTTCTCAACCGGTAAAATTGAGCTTTCGGATGTTCAACTTGTGTTGGGGGCGGTCTCACCCGATAAATTACGCAATCTTGTCGCTGGCTGTGCGTCAGGCGACACTGAACGCGCTTTGTTGGCTCTTAATTCTATTCTTGATGCCGGACGCGACACACTTGAAGTTCTTGACCAGCTTGTTGAATACCTGCGCGACTGCATGTTGATAAAGGAATGCAAGAATCCTGGTGAGCTTCTCTCTGGATGGCTGACTGAGGATGCCATCCGCGACCCGCACATCTCTTCGCTTTCATTCACAAAGATCATGATGATGATGAACTATGCTTGGTGGGCACGCCCATTCTTAAAAGAGGATAGCGCAGGGCGTATTCCGTTTGAGATTGCCATAGTGCGGATGGCTCATATTGGCGATATTTTCGATATCAGTGATGTATTGAAGGCCTTGGGAAAAACCGGTTCTGAGATATTGAAGGCTGAAGCAAGAGGTGATTTGGGCGGGCTCGGTCTATCTGATACCCGTACTTCCGAATCTCTGCAACAGCAAAGCGCGGTGCAAACAGGGAATATAGTGGTTTCGAAACAACTGCCAGAGACAAGAAAGACGGAACAATCTTCAACTGAACAGCAAGCAGCATCACAATTCCAGCCAGCTTCAGCAGCGCGAAAACCGAATCCTGATGAGTTGTGGTATAGTTACTTGAAGCAAGTGAATGCGCCCGATGCTGACAAACACGAACTTGGCCATGTTGATACATCGCTGAGCAACGGAAAGTTGATACTTAGATCTCGAGCCCGTCTTTCCGAAGGCGCAAAAAGGCTGATTCGTGACTTTGAAGAGCAGAATGCATCCAAACTTGGGTTTTCGGTGGAAATTGTTGTTCCATCCTTACCAGAAAAGCACTTGCTTGATATAAATCAGGTCAAGTCTAACCCTATAATCGCTGAAGCGCTTGATCTTTTTCCGGGTGCGATGATCAGCGATGTTCGACCAAAAGACGAATTAGAATGACTTAGTGGAGATAACATGGCAGACTTTAACGCGATTTTACGCCAGGCACAGAAAATGCAGAAGGATGTCCTCGCAATGCAGGAGGAGCTTAAGAAGCGTGTTGTTGACGCAAGCGCCGGTGGCGGTATGGTTACGGCGTATGTCAATGGCGGCAAACAGCTTGTCAAGCTCACAATAGATCCGAGTGTAGTCTCTCCTGACGATGTGGAGATGCTCGAAGATCTAATTCTTGCGGCGGTTTCATCAGCAATGGAGAAGGCTGAACAAATGGCGCAAGAGGAAGTAAAGAAGATCACCGGCGGACTTGGACTGCCTGGGATGTTCTAATGGCAACATATTCGCCGATTGTCCTTAATCTGATTGACAGGCTCGGCGAATTGCCCGGAATCGGGCGTAAAACCGCAGAGCGACTTGCCTTCTATCTGCTTAACTGCGACGAGGAGTACGCAATATCTCTTTCGGACGCTATTAAGGCAGTGCGCGAGAAAATTATCCCCTGCGAGATATGCTTCAATCTGTGTGAGGAGTCACCCTGCCCAGTCTGTCGAGATGCAAAACGCAGTGACGAGATTGTCTGCGTTGTCGAAACTCCCAAAGACCTTGCAGTGCTCGATAATTCGGTGGAGTATCGTGGTAAGTTCCATGTACTTGGTGGGCATATATCTCCATTGAACGGAATTGGACCAGAAGACCTTAACATTGACTCTCTGATTGCACGCGCCCGTTCTGGTGTTATCAAAGAGATTATCTTCGCGACTAATCCGACCACTGAAGGAGACGCAACAGCCCATTATATTGCTGAATTGCTGCGCGGCACCGGAGTTAACATAAGCCGACTTGCTCGCGGACTACCGGTCGGCACAGAAATCGAGTTTGCGGCAAAGACTAATCTTGATGCGGCTATCAAAGGAAGGCAGGGATTCTGATGGCGATGGAAATGCAGTTGAAGCCTCAGCAGAAGATGCTGCAGAAGCTTCAAATGTCGCCTCAAATGTATCAAACGATTGAGATTTTGCATATCCCATTGATTGAGCTTCGCGAGAGAATCGAAGAAGAGCTGCTGAAGAATCCTTTGCTTGAAGAGGTTGAGCAACGCGTCTCGTTAGAACCTGAGTTTCCTGAGCAGGGAGAGATGATCATCGAAGGCTCTGTTGAGGATATCCAGCAACGAAAGCTCGAAGATACAAAGGAGATATTAAACGCTCAAGAGGAGGAATACAGCGATTATCGGCCTTCTCGAAGCACTGTTTCAGACTCAGAAGAAGATCCAAAATCAGCGGCCATGCAGAACACTGCTGCCCCATCATGCTCTTTGTTTGAACACATAATGCAGCAAGCAAGGTTGATGGATCTTCCTTTGCCATTGTTCACTGTGATACATGTCCTTGCAAGCTCTCTCGACAGACGCGGTTATCTGATTTCGGATCACAGGGAACTGGTCGAACATCTGAAACACCGGCTGCAAAATGAAGAGCTTGAGCCTGAATTTGCGCCCCTTTTAGATGCATCTGTTGAAGATATTGATGAGTCGTTGCGGATTCTTCGAACTCTCGATCCCGCAGGTATTGGAGCCTCAAATGTCATTGAGTGCTTGCTTCTGCAACTTGATCGCATGGAAGGCGAGCATGAAATCGAGCGTCAAATAATCAAGCATCATCTCAACCTTATTGCAGCAAATAAGCTACCTGAGATTGCCTCAATACTAAACATCTCCCTCGAACGGGTCAATCACGCGGTCAATGTAATAAAGAAGAACCTTGACCCAGCCCCTGGTGTTGCCTTTGATTCAGAACCTACACACTATGTTCAAGCAGATGTTATTATCAAGGAGATTCATGGCGAGCTTGAAGTTAGCCTGAGCAAGAACATGTTGCCCCGTGTTAGGATCAACAACAGGCTTCTTCAAAGATTGAACAGGCAAGAAATGACAAAGGAGAACAAGGAGTTTATCGAGGGCAATAGGGAGTCTGCTAAATGGTTGCTGAGTGCAATAAAGCACCGCGAAAGCACATTGCTGCGTGTCGCTAAGGCCGTCGCAGTTGCGCAGAAGGACTTCTTTCTCAAGGGCCGTTATCATCTGAAACCATTATTGATGAAGGACATGGCTGATCAGCTTGGGGTAGATGTCAGCATAATCTCGCGCGCGGTTAACAAAAAGCATGTTGACTGCCCACAGGGGATTATTCCGCTTCGTGAGTTGTTTACAAGCGGTTATAGCAACGATTTAGGGGCAACCATCTCAGATGAGACCGTCAAAGAAGAGCTGAAGAGGATAGTCGAATCAGAAGACAAGTCAAAGCCACTCAGCGATGCCGCAATTGAAAAAAGACTAAAGGCCCGGAACATCCCCATATCGCGCCGCACTATTACTAAGTATCGCAAAGAACTCAAAATCCCCAATACTCGTTTAAGAAAGCAGTTTTAATGGTCACAGGCATAGGTTTGTTGTCGGGCGGGCTTGACAGCATTCTGGCGGCTCGTCTTCTAATGGAGCAGGGCATAACTGTCGTCGGTATTTCCTTCGTTTCTCCTTTCTTCGGAGCTCAGGGGGCAATATCCGCAGCGCAAGATCTCGGTATTGAACTGATTGTCAAGGACATCTCTGAGATCCATTTCGAAATGGTGAAGAACCCTCCGCATGGGTATGGAAAGCACATGAATCCCTGCCCAGACTGCCATGCGATGATGGTAAAACTGGCGGGACAAGAAATGGAAAGGTTGGGATACGACTTCATATTTACCGGCGAAGTGTTAGGGCAACGGCCGTTCTCACAAAATCCTAAGATGCTAAGGATGGTTGCTGATGATTCAGGTTATCCAGACTTGCTTCTTCGCCCGCTTTGCGCAAGATTGATGAAGGCAACACTTGTCGAACGCGATGGAAGAGTGAACAGAGATTTGCTGCTTGATATTTCTGGAAGGGCTCGCAGACGGCAAATCGAGCTTGCAAAGAGACTCGGTATAAAGTCGTACCGCGAACCCGCTGGCGGATGCAAGCTAACTGAGACTCATTTTGCAAACAGACTTCGTGAGGCTCTTGCCGATAATCCCGATATGTCTGTACGCGATGTCGAGTATTTAAAGGTCGGTCGCCAATTTCGGCTTGCTCCCGGAATCCGCATGATAATCGGAAAATTCGAAGCGGAGAACGAAGCGATAACGAATCTCGCAAAAGAAGGCGACATTCTGTTAAAGGTCGAAGAGCTTGCTGGCCCAACGGCCTGTATCCCGAAAACAAACCAACCTGTTTCGGATGAGATAGCCGCACGGATTGTAGCACGATATCTTTCGCCTATTCCGACAACACCGGTTAGAATAATCGTCACGGTGGTAGGTGGAGAATCACGACAGATTGAAGTTGCCGCATTCTCTCCCGACGAAGCCGAGAAGTACTATATTGACCCAAACAACTCAGGTAGAAAAAAATGAACAGAGAAGCTGCTTTCGAGCTTTTGAAAACGCATGTTCACGAACCTGCCAATATCTCGCACGCGCTCGAAGCCGAAGCCGTAATGCGAGCCTTGGCACTGAAACTCGGTGAGGATGTTGATAAATGGGGCGTATGCGGTTTGCTCCATGACCTTGACTGGGAAAAGTGCAAAGAAAATCCTGAGAAACACGGCCTTATCACCGCTGAGATACTTGCCAAAACAGATCTTGCACCTGATATCATATCGGCTATCTCGCGCCACAACTGGGAGTATAACGGTTCACCTCAACCACAAACAACAATCGAAAAAGCTCTTATACCTGCCGAAACAGTGACTGGTATCATCGTGGCTTGTGTCTTAGTACGCCCAGACAAGGATGTATCGGCGATACCTGTCAAATCCATCAAGAAGAAACTGAAAGACAAGAGCTTTGCGCGAAATGTGAACAGGGATGCGATAACATCAGTTGAGGCTCTTGGAATCGAGCATGACCAGTTTCTTGAAATCGCACGGGACGCGATCGCAGCGATTCAGAGCGAGATCACTCTCTAAAATGTCTTGGACAAAACGCAGATCGAAGCTGCTTGGGTTCGACTTTTTCTACAGAATAGGCGAATCTGGCGCTCGTTACACAGTGTGCCCGCGAAGTGGGTTCTACGCGAAAGCCGCAGGAGTCGTTGTTTCGTTCGGTGGCGGTATTGATGCCTATGAATGTAATGGAACAATCAAGGAAATTCCGGCAGGAGCCGCACATTACCTCGAACACATACTCTTTAAAAACAACGGTTCTAATCTTGGGGATATCATATCGCAGCGAGGAGGCGAGTGCAACGCCGAGACTGACATGAACTCGACTTCGTACTATTTTTCCTCGACGGTTGATTTCGACCTTAACCTGAATTCACTGCTCGACATCGTGTTTGCATCAACTATTCCTGAATCAGTGGTTGAGCAAGAGCGAGGCATAATTCTCGCTGAGCATTTCGAGACGCTCGATTCACCATATTGGCAGAATCACCTGATTCTACGAAACTCGCTGTATGGCCCGTGCAACCTGTCGCGGGATCTCACAGGAGATGAATCCTCGATAAAACTGCTTGACACACAAGTTCTTAGGGACATCTATCAGATTTTCTATGCGCCCGACAACATGCATTTTGTTGCTGTTGGGGATTTGGATCCCGAGGACTTCTATCAAACCGTCGAATCAAGGGCGATGAACCTTAAGCGCAAGCAAACATCATCAAGACGAATATCATTCGTTTCAAACTGCGTGGGCAGTTCCTCCATTGATAATGCTGAGAATCTCGCGCTACCTTTCTTATCCGCGGGAATTCGCTTCTCTATGCCTCCTCTAAACGACCTGAAGCAAAGAACACTAACCAAACTATGTCTGCCAATAGGTATCGATTTGCTGTTTGGAGATATGTCTGAATTTATGTCTCATGCAATTGACGAAGGACTTGCAGAAGGGACACTGGACACATCTGAGTACTTTGACATTGAGCATGGGTATGTGGCTGTACACGCGCAGTCATTTCGTCCAGAAGAGCTTTTCAAGCAGATCTGCAAAGTAGTCGAAGAACGGCAAAAACTGCTTAACAGGAACAAGGATGATGTAGAGCTTATGCGTCGTGATATTATCGGAAAGTCATTGTTTGGATTCTCATCAATTAATTCATCTCTTGCCATCGTTCTTAATCCGATATACTGCAACTTTCCACCCAAGCTTTTCAGTGAGGACCTGCTCGCCACGCTTTCATCCGACGAGGTGGCATCGGTGCTTGACTTCTGCATGTCTCAGCACCCAGTTCTTTACTCATTGAGTCTCCCGCCTGACATCGCAAGTCATACCATACGACTTGAAACCTAATAGAACCAAATCCGTCTATTGTAGTGAAGATCTACAAAGCACAGGTGGCAATATGAATCGCGCGACAAAGACGTTCGTAATATCAGTCATTTCCTTCATAGGTATCATCTTGCTTGTCTTGGTCGTTATCGCGTTTCTACCCGATTCAAAAGCACCTAATGAGAAGCTAACTGACACACGCACATTGCCGGTTGGATCTAACGGATTCGAGTTTTTCGACCAGGCCGGAAAAGTCCGTTGGTATCCAGATGAAGATGATAGGTTCACCAAATTCTTAAACGATGAGGAATGGGACGACGAGCTTGCTAACGAGGTGCTTTCGAATAATACAGAGTCCTACGCGCTCTATTCCACAGGTCTTTCATGCGATTTTCTTAAGACGCCTGAAATATCAAGCTTTTCGGATGAAATGCCTTATCTATCCACATGGAGAGACATTGCGCGAATCAATCAAATACGGGCGAAGTCGTTTTTCAATGCAGGCGAACAAGAGAAAGCCCTTTCAGTTGTCTTTGACACTCTTCGATTTGGCGACATGGTTTCGCGCAATGCAGATGTGCTAATCGTTTATCTTGTTGGAAATGTAGTGAAGTTGTTTGCCCTTGATACACTTCGTAACTTCGCCAACTCTCCGGCTTTTGATGCGATTAAGCTTACATCAATATGCAAAGAACTTGCGAAATATCATGATGATGGTGTCGGCATGAAATCCTCGTTTGCAGGCGAATACGCACTGATCAACGGCTTTTTGAAAGACCTTGCAGATGACAGGATTGACCTTACGCAATTCGGCATACGGGGCTGGTTCCACCGGCTTTTGTTGGGAATGTACTTCAAGCCAAACACAACAGCAGAGGCCTTCCGCTCTTTCTATCAGAATTGCTATAACATTGGCGATAAGCCATTCTATGCACTTGCCGATAATGACCTTCCCTCGTTCAAGAAGAAAAGCACGATTGCAATGTTCTTCTCCGGCAATATGTTCGGAGAATTACTTTACTCGTTGGTACTGCCATCCATTCCGAGCATCTTTAGTCAGAGAGCTCGCTACAATAATACTCTCAATGTCACGCTCATAACGCTGGTCCTGAAAGCACATTTTGATGACAATGGTTTTCTACCAGACTCCTTGACCCCAGTTGCCGACATTCTTGGCTCTGTTCCCCTCGACGAGTTCGATGGAAAACCCTTGCGCTATAGCAGGGAAAACAAGCTTGTGTACTCGGTTGGCGAGAACAAGAAAGACGATGGGGGCGTGAGCGACGATAATATTTCGGATGAAGTTCCCATTCATGACGATGATCTTTTCCCCTTTACATTCGGGTAATCCGCAGTAATAGCGCGATACTTTGCTGGAACTTGGCGTTTGGTTGACATCTTGCTCATCAGCACTAAGATTTGGTGTGTGTTATCTTGTTTTTCTGCCATCCCAGATTCATATCGGAGGCTTGCATGAATAGATCTGTCGCAACAGTGGTCTTCTTGGCCTTTGTATTCGCATTTATCTTCGCTGCTGCAACCGCAGAGGAGACGAAAAAAGTCGAATTTCCTCCAAAGGTAAGCAAGTGGCTTTCGATTCAGATTAGCTTTGAAGCCAAGGGATATGAGCTTGACACCTGCATGGCGATATGCAAGAAGTTCACTGGGGCAGACCTTTGGTTCGAACTTGGCACAGATCCAAAGTCAATGCCTAAGGTCTGGTATACGGCAAACAGGACAAGACTTCAGGTTGTGCTTGATGATGTATTGGCAAACACTAAGTTCAACTGGAAGGTCGAAGGCGAGAAGATAATTATCTGCAAACGGCAGTTCTAACATGTCTGATTTCGATGTGCTGGTTATCGGCGCTGGCCCAGCGGGGGTTAGCTCCGCTATATATTCTGTTCGAAACGGTTCAAAGACATGTCTTATTGGCACTGAACCAAGGCTTGTAAGTTATACCATCGAGAATTACTACGGCTTTCCGAACCCTATTTCTGGCCGCCAATTGTATGAGAACGGTGTTCAACAGGTAAAAAGGCTTGGGGTTAACTTTATCTCCGATACAGTTTTGGGGTATATAAGGAACACAGGCGCACACACGGTTTACACAAGCAAACGCGAATATTCTGCCAAAGCTCTGATTCTGGCTCTTGGTGCCGAAAAGAGCCGCGATCCAAAGATTGCTGGAATAGACAGATTTAAGAACAAGAATGTCTCGAGCTGTGCCGTGTGCGATGCCAATAGTTATAAGGGTTTGTCGGTAGTTGTGATTGGAGCAGGCGATTACGCAGCGGGTGAGGCTCTTGTGCTCGCACGGCTTGCTAAAAAAGTCCGCGTGTACTCACATGACAGGCAGTTTTCGATAAGCAGCGAATTGCAAACCAGGCTCTCGGACAGCGGTGTGGAGCTTATATCAGCAACTGTAAGCGCGATAGAAGGCCATCTATTTGCTGAAGGTATCAGATTAGAAGATGGCTCTTTTATCGAGTGTGACGGAGTCTTTCTTGCAATTGATGAACCGAGGACGGGGGATTTGGCAAAAAAACTCGGACTGCGGACAGATCGTGGCTATATATCTGTTAATGCTGCAGACTGTTCCACAAGCGTAAGGGGCGTATTTGCGGCAGGGGATTGCACAGGCGGGCTTAGGCAAATAGCTTATGCAGTGGGGCAGGGTGCGGTCGCAGGGCTTGCGGCTTCAGAATTTCAACGGCATCAATCAACTTCTAAGTGAACAGAAATATCTAAGGAGTGCGATATGTTGACATTCTTGAGATTCAACAAGAAAGACGACGAGTCTATTGCGTATCTTCGCGAAGAGCAAATCGAGTTCGATTTGAAAGAGTGCGATGGTGACGAAAGAGCTGCGCAGTACTCTAAGTCGTTATGCGGAGAGACTCGCAACCTGCTTTATGTTTCTGAGAACCGCGTATTACTCTCGCCTACTCCCGCGGATATTGCCAAGTTTGTACTGCAGAAAGACATCGAGGGTGAACGCGCAAACTACGATTTGTTGATAGTTGGTGCTGGCCCTGCTGGAATGACAACAGCAATATATGCAGCAAGAGGTAATCTTACAGTACTCATGCTCGAACAGATGGTGATTGGCGGGTTAATGACGAAGACTGATGAGATAGAAAACTATCCAGGATTCGAGGAACCAATCGGTGGTTATGAGCTTGCAATTAGGATGAAGAAACAAGCAGAGCGATTTGGTGCTCAATTGTTCTCTGGCGGTGCCGACTCAGTGTCGCTGACTCATCCCATAAAGATAGTGCAATCAGGTAAGCGAGAGTTCTTTGCGTATTCGGTTCTTGTATCAGTTGGTACTGAACCGCGCAAGATAGGTGTTCCGGGAGAAGATGAGTACTATTCTCGCGGAGTATCATATTGTGCGACGTGCGATGGGCCTTTGTACCGAGACAGGAATATTGCTGTTGTCGGAGGGGGAGATTCGGCACTGCAAGAGGCTCTATTCCTCGCAAAATTCGGCAAGACAGTGACCATCATCCATCGCAGGAATGAGTTTCGCGGAGAAAAGCTTCTGCAAGAGCGTGTATTAGCAAAAAGCAATATACGATTTGAGCTTAACTGCACCGTTGAAGAGTTGATCGGAAACGGAGATGGAATAGTCGCTGTTAAGTTACATGATAAAACCACTGGTAAATCGAAGAAGCTCGACTGCCTTGGCGTCTTTATCTTCATCGGTTTGTTGCCAAAGACCGCGATCAAGGGTTTTGAGGTTCTCAAAACCGACGAGCAAGGTTTCATCCTTACAGACACGCATACCTGTACAAATGTACCGGGTGTGTTTGCCGCGGGAGATGTGAGGTCGGGGAACTTTAGACAGGTCGCGACTGCGGTTGGTGATGGAGCAATTGCGAGCCATGCCGCAGAGGCATATATCAGTTCACTTGTTTTGCCTGCATTCCCTTATTGAACTATGTTGAGTTGACCATTGTTCATAGTGGGTTAGAATTCGTGTCTTCTTTGGAGAGATGCCGGAGCGGCCGAACGGGCACGGTTGGAAACCGTGTGTACCTTCCAAGGTACCCGGGGTTCGAATCCCCGTCTCTCCGCCAAAAATTAAGGGAGCTTCGGCTCCCTTTTTCATTTACAGACACATGTCTCAGCGTATCTATCCCTCTTTTCGCCTATCGAAGTCAATAGGGGGGAATGAGAAGTAGTTCACGCCAATATTCTGTCGTATAAGCTCGTTAATGTGCTTTCCTTTACCGGTAAACAAGGGCATACGCCATACACCAAGGTCGTAAGCTACTACCGCGGGTCCAGTAGTAGCTCCCGGGCGTGTTACAATTTCCTGCATCGCCTTGTTTGCAAATCCCCTTACTTCAAGAGGTTCGTTGACATCTTCAGCAATCTTCTTCAGTACTCCGTACACAACCTTCGCCTCAGCCGCCATGCGCCAATCACCTTCATTGATTCCATATATGCGCAATCCCCATTGAATTGCGCGAATTCGCGCCACTAATTCACCTTCATTTGCGATTTTGGTCAAGATCTCTAATGCGCGATTAGATTGGGTTTCACCAAGTGCAATCGCAGCTTGGCGTGAAGCGCGAGAAAGCTCGGGAAACTCGCTTGAACTGCGAATAGCCTCTTCAAGAACAGAATATGATGACTCATCACCCTGATAGCATAGCACTATAGCAGCATCCCAAGCAACTGCGCGATCAGTGTTTGGCGCAACTAACAGTTTGATCTGTGCTAATTTGTCATCGTCGAGTTTTGACAGAACGAGTATCTGGTTCGCTATATAGCGTCCCAGCCCGTTTTCTGGATTCTTAAGAGCGTTCAAGGCGAATTCCTGGACAGATGGATCGTCTCGTCTGTCACGGAGGCAGTTAAGAAACTGGAGGCGTGCATCCTCCTCAAAAAACACCTCTGTTGCTTTATCAAATGTATCTTGAACTAACTGCATGTCTTTAGAAAGGGCAAGATAGCCTGCGGCCATTCTTATCTCAAAGGGTCTTCCATCCTCAAGAAGCATAAGCATGCGTTTGTCAAGCTCAGGTGAAGATAGCTTAGAAAGAAGGCGCGAGGAGTACTCCTTCAGCTCTTCGTCATATTCACGATAATCTTCTGATGAAAGGATTGCGACAACCGCTTCTCTTTTCGCCATTGCCCCATTCGTACGGTCGAGAGCCCAGAGAGCCTTTTTCAGTATGTTAGGCTCTTTGCTGTACGCAAAGGGAAGAATATCGTCAGCAATGCTGGAATCGCCAATTTCGGCTAAGATGCATAACGAGCAATACTCGAACAATGGCAAACCAGATTTAAGCATTTTGAGTACATAGGGAAGGGCGGGGCGACCGATTCGTGTCACTGCCCGCATGGATGCTACGGTGGTTTCCCAATCGTTTTTTGTCATACCCATGTAAAAGTACTTCACTTGAGCATCAACAGGAACAGTGTCAAGCCTGCGAAGCGTCTCAAGTATGCTCATCTTCTTTGCGAACAGCTCATTGTCAGGCTCATAAGGAGCCTGTTTCGATATGACACGAACAGCGTACTCATCGAGATTAAGCAGATTGTTGTATGCCTGCTCGACACGAGGTAAGTAGATGGCGTCCAGACGGTATGAATTGATGTATGCAGAGATGGTCAGCCAATTCATCACAATCAGAAGAAAAATGGCACCAAAGAACGACAGCGCGCAAACAAAAATGATGTAAGCATTGCGCACAACCCATTCCACAAATGGATTTGTCTTTTTAAGAGCCTTGAAGTGGCGTAGTTTTTTCTGCATCGCAATAATATACCTGAGTTTCGCTCATGAACAAAAAAACCCCCGCAGGTGCGGGGGTTTTGATTTGAATAGATAGGCTATTAGCTGATGGGTTCGAGGATCCACTCATCGCGTTCAAGATGGAAGATATCAATTTCCTCTGGGTTTGTGTCTGCTGTGGCAAACTCGTCACCAGGGCGATAGTATTCAGAAGTAAGGAGCTTGCGGAATATCTTCTTGTCTTCTGTCTCTTCGGAACCCTGCTCGACAAACTCGTTTGTGATACCACCGTAACGGAATTTGAGGCGATCGAATCCCGGATCAAGCCCTTTGAAGATCAATATGACCTGACGGACTTCCTCAGCCTCCATGGGCTTTGACATGTCGAGGTAATCGGTATAGACCTTCATCGGAGCAAGGGCAATGGGTTCAGAATTACGGAAAGTGTTGATGAACTTCTTCTCGCGCACCTTTGTGTTGGCAATGCGCTCTATGATCTTGTCACGAACTATCGGCTCATACAGCGGACGATAGGCTTTACCGGGGATGACGAGCTTTTCATTGGTAGCCTCGTCTATCACATAGTTCGGGCCTTCATCCGCAAAACCCGGCATTAGCTTCGAAACATCAATGATATTGCCGTTCTTTGGATTACGAACGGTCTTTTCCGTATCAACAAGAAGAACAGCGTTAAATGGGACCGAAACCTGTTCCTTTAGCGGGTTCTTAATGTAAAGAACTTGATACCAATAGGTTTCGTACACTTTTTCGAGCTTGGGTAAATCGGGGTTGTCGGGATTCTCGACAGGAACGATTTTCTCAACAACAAAGTGATATGGAGCAAGAAGCTGGTACTTCAGCGTCCAGAGCTTCTCTTCACCGCCGGCGTTAGTCAGCGGGCCAACAAGGCTCAAGGCGAATAGGCAGAACACAACTACAGCAAGTAGGGAAATGCGCCTCATTAAACCCTCCCATTTCAGGTTCTATCCATAATAGCCCGAAGCCCCAATCTGTCAAGAAAAAAATGACGCGCAAACAAACCGCTCGACGAAAACCTTGAGAATTCGCTAAGTTCTGCAAGCACAAGCGAAGTTAGCTGTGATGCAAAGCGACGAGACTGTCACGCGCGAAGTCGGCGAGTTTAAAGAGGGGATGAGGTACAACGATGAATTTCACTCTTTTTTCGTACTTAGCTTGTTTCTGACTTTTTTCAGCATATAATTACCATATGAAGGTTGATGCGTCAGGTATAAGCGAAACCGGACCGACGCGGCCAAGAAACGAGGATGCGATCTATATGGATCGTGCTCTTGGGTTATACATTCTTGCCGATGGTATGGGAGGTCATCAAGGTGGTGCCGAAGCGTCGGCACTAACCGTACGCCAATTGTATGAACGCCTTCGCTCGATTTCTGTATCCGTTGATGCGAACATAGACGACCTATTGCGCAAGGCGATAGTTGATGTAAACGCTCACATTTTCTCTCTTCAATCTGAACAAAAACACGCTCAGCGAATGGGTTCCACTCTTGTGTGTGCATGGTTTTTTGGCGATAGATTGCTCCTTGGCAGTGTTGGCGACTCGAGATGCTATCGAATGAGAAGTGGTCGCCTTCAGCAGTTGACAATAGACCATACTCTCTGGGAGCGCATGAGAGAAAATGAACCCGAAGTAACTACTAATGCCAATCGTGCGTTTCGTTCTACCCTTACAAAGGTCATGGGAACACAAGCAACCATATCACCAGATATCGGTATGGAGAACTTGAGAAACGGCGACAGGTTTCTGCTTTGTTCAGACGGTCTGTCTAA
This sequence comes from uncultured Planctomycetota bacterium, assembly GCA_964571525.1. GTDB lineage: Bacteria > Planctomycetota > B143-G9 > B143-G9 > B143-G9 > CAZNBY01. The sequence goes on along the minus strand of CAZNBY010000002.1, from coordinate 13,621 downwards.
CGAGCTTGCATACACTGAGATTTCCGAGATACTTGAGTCAGAGTCTAACTCAGAGACAGCTGCCAGGAAGCTTGTTGACCTTGCAGTCTCAAAAAACGCTAAGGACAATGTTTCGGTAATTGTCATTGATGTGAAGGATGTAACTCCATCAACGGTGAAGTTCTCGAAGTCGCTTGGACCAATACGAAGGCAGTACACCAACCTTTTTTCGATAATATCCCTTTCCGTATTGCTTGTGCTCGCACTATACGCTTGGTATTACACATCCCGCGATCCAAGCACAGATTTCAGCGCGGTTATTGCCCTTGCTGAGGGGCGCTATGCAAAAGCAGAAAAGATGTTTGAGACTCAACTATCTGAAAGCATTGATGGGACATTCACAAGGCTGCAGAACCGGCTTGGTCTAACTCTTGCTATATGGCGACAAAGCGAGGACTCAACAGCCGTTATGCATCATGTGATTGCATCAATTCGTGATGCGGAGGACATCAGCGCCGACCTTTCGGACAAGGCCTGCTGGCCTGCAATTCCCCCCGAAAAGCTGCTTGATGTCTTTCGCGATGTTGCGCGGACACGATGGACACGCAACTTGGTAAGAGCAGTGAATGATGAACTAACGAATCTGCCTGAGACAGCGGACACGATAAGACTTAAGATAAAGGTCGAAGAAACTGGTGCGTTGTATTACAGGCAGTTGAAAATACCAAAAGCCATGAGGGACCTCGACTCGATAAAGAAGGAACTTTCGCAGCTTCGGAGGTAGAATTGGACAACAGAAGAATTCTCATCATTGACGATGATTCTGCAATCCGCGAAGACTACAAGAAGATACTTGCACCTGAAAAGGACACAACCTTCTCCAAGCTCGACGAGCTTGAAAAGGAGCTTTTCAAGACAACATCTCAATCTAAAGACGACCTTCCAAAGTTCAGTCTTTTCTTCGCATCGCAAGGGCGCGACGGATTTGAGATGGCTGTCAACGCCAGAAACGACGGTAAGCCTTTTGCAGTCGCATTCATTGATATTCGTATGCCCCCCGGTTGGGATGGAGTCGAGACCGCTGCACAGATCAGAAAAGCCGATCCCGATATTGAAATAGTGATGGTAACCGCGTACTCTGACCGCGATCGCAACAGCATAATTTCGGCGGTTACAGATGCAAGCAAGTTGCTGTACCTTAAAAAACCCTTTGATCCAGATGAAATTCGGCAGCTTGCCCATTCGCTGACAGACAAATGGAATCTAAGAAACCGGGAACGAGAGTATCGCAACTACCTTGAGAACTTGCTGAAGCTGTTTTCATCAATGCGAATCGAGGCTGAAAGCGAGGCTGACCTGCTTCGCGGCCTGTTAAAAATGATCGCTGGTTTTTTCGATGCAAGAGATGGTGTTCTTGCATTTCGCCCAGAGAGAGGTGCAAACCTTGACCTATTGTTGAGCGGTAAGGCGATTGACGGCGCTTCTGATTGGCTTGAGCATCTACCTGAGGATGTCATGTTTCCCAAAGACGGCCTCTTGCTTCTTCCGCTGAGGCTTGCTGGAGGGCAGGGCGCGATACTTCTTGAACTTCCCAAGACAGGCATGGAATCAACTAATGCTCAACTGCTTGGTCGCATTGTCGTCTCAAATATCGTCAATGTGTTCAATGTGTTCCATTTCCAAAAGGAGATGATCGAAAAACAGAGCCTTACGGCCGTAGGCAATGCCGTTTACAGGATAATTCACGATGTCAACAACCCGATCAGCGCAATTCTTGGATTCGCGGTGTTGTTAGAAAACAGCCGCGCGATAAACGAGAAGGATTTGAGACGAGTTCGCAGCATTCTTTCCGCGGCAGAGAATGTGCGCAAGTTGATTTCTTCTCTGCATGATCTTATCTCTGACGATATTCACCTGATGCCAGCAAGAACGGATGTGAAGAGCATTCTTATCGAGACATCCGCAGAATACCAACCAAAATTCGAAAAGGCCAGCATCGAGATGATACTTGCCTTGCCCGATGCCCCTATGTTTATTGAGATTGACCCTGAGAGGTTTAGGCGTGTAATATTTGAGCTTCTTGACAATGCGTTAGAAGCGACAGAGCGGAGCAGGGGGGCTAAGAAAGTTGAACTCGGTATGTCGGGAACTTCTGACAAAATATCTGTGTGGGTAAAGGATACTGGCACGGGAATTCCTGACGAGCATCTTGATAAGATTTGGCAACCATTCTATACCCTTGCCCGTCGCAACAAGCTTGGGCTTGGGCTTGCCTTAGTTAAGAAGCTTGTGACTCTTAGCAACGGTCAGGTCAGCATTTCAACAGTTCTTAACGAAGGGACAACTGTACTGATCGAATTCTCAATCTGAAAACTGCTTTGATTTGCTATTCAATAGCCTTGCGAATGTCATCAAGTGAGAATACTCCCTCGATGATTTGCGCGGTAACAGGTGCGGCTGTTTCGCCGCCAGATCCCGCTCGCTCGCATAACACAACAAAGACATACTTGGGTTTGTCCGCAGGTGCATATCCTGCAAACCACGAATGCGTTTCGTTATCCCCTCCAATCTCTGCAGAACCGGTTTTGCCTGCCCACTCGATACCAATTGGAAGGCGTGATGAAAAAGCTGTTCCACCTCTTTCATTCAAAACTCGCCACAGTCCGTTTCGAATCGAAACGATTGTGTCTTCTGATATATTCAGCTTTGTTCTATTTGGATGCATCGAAGTCTTGAGAAGAGTAGGGCGGACAAGATATCCACCATTTGCAACTGCCGCAATTATCCTTGCGACTTGCACAGGTGTAACAAGCAGCTTCTCTTGGCCAATTGAGATGTGATACTTCTTGCCAAGCCCCCATCTTGTCCTGTCACTTCCATATGGTAAATTCCCCTGCCTTTCGAATGGCAATTCGATCTCGGTTTGCCTCCCAAGGCCGAATACGCTTCCCCAGTGGTAGATTTGGTGTGGCTGCAGAAGCTCAGAGAGCCTGTAGAAGAAGATGTTGCACGAAGACTTCAAGGCATCAGAAAGCGTTACCTTGCCGTGTATGTTTCTGCGATAACAACGATATTGTCTTCCCTCGGCAGAAATAGTACCCTCGCATTCAAACACAGTGCCGTCCGAAATTGCTTCCTCTTCCAAACCTGCAACAGCCATCACGATTTTAAATACCGAACCCAGAGGATACTCACCAGAAATCGCTCGGTTAATAAGAGGAGCATCTTCGGATGAGAACAAGGCGTTTGCTTCTTCTTTTGTAAGCACACCCATTAATGTATCTGGGGATGTGGAGGGATTGCTGGCCATTGCGAGGATCTCGCCGGTTTGGCAGTCCATAACAATCGCTGCACCTTTGAATCCTGACTCGACGATCGAACGATATGCCAAATGTTGAAACCGAATGTCGAGCGATAAGGACAAGTCAGCACCATTCTTCGCTGGTTTTTCAAGCAGAACACGGTCAGCAGTCTCGGGTAGATAGACAGTCTTTCGAATTCCTGACTCGCCTCGAAGGGTGTTCTCGAAACGCCTCTCTATGCCCGCAACACCCACATAGTTGTCAAGAAGCGAATTCGTGCTTTGAAGGTAATCGTAGTCTACCTCATTCAAAGTGATGAAATTTGGAATCATACCGTTCGAAGAGAGCAGATCAATCTGCTCTGGAGTTGGCATCTTCAGATATCCTGTAACATGAAATAGAGCCTCATTCCACGGATAAACGCGACGAAGGGAAGTTGTAATCTCCCATCCATAGAAACGGCGAGAGAAGGTCACAATATCAACCGCAGCAGACTGGTCTATCCCTCTTATCACAATGACCGGACTCCAAGGATAATGCCATCCTCTGCAAACCTCAAGAAATGCTTTTGTAAGAGATTCAGCCAAAGCACTTGGCGAAACAGAGGTTGACATGGCAACATCGGTAACTGTGGGAGATTGCGCGAAGAGCCTTCCAAGAATGAGCCGGTTTCTATTAAGCTCATTTCTTATTGAATTCCTCTGTTGCTCATCGAGAAAGTCATCGGATAGCTCTGTATAAAGACGAGACAGCTTCCTTCGATACCAATTTGCATCAAACCCGACAAAGGAAGCTTGTGCGAAGACAACGGCAAGATCGAATGATGTCTTGTTGGCAGAGATTATCACGCCATTTCTGTCGAGAAGGCGGCCACGCGAGCCGGATGTGTAAACAGTACGAACGGATCGTGAATATGCAGATTGCTTCAACTCATCGCTGAGCACTATCTGAAGATGGAAGAGCTTCACAACGAACAAAGCAGCTATCAGAAAAAAAGCGAACAGAAACATTCGCGATTGTGTCATTTCATCCTTCAATCTTAGCTAAGAGATATGAGTGCTGCTGCGATAACAACGAATGAAGAGAAGGGGGCAACAAGCTCAGAATCGGCTTGATAACGAAACTGGTGGGTTTATCTCCATATGTGCAATGTCTGATAATATATATTATGTTGTGCATTAATAGCCCCGCAAAATTCGCCCTGTTATGGATATGCCCAGCTATTGCTCTCAGAAATTTTAACTCAATCATGCGGTTGTCAAGCCGAACCATTAAGCTCACCCTTTCCTTCCATCCATTCCATCAAAAAAGTGAAGATACGCTGAGGAGACACGGTCGAGTTGAAGAACAACGATATGCTGTTATCATTAACAATCTGACTTGCGACCTTACCTCAATCTCGGGGGTTTGATGAAGTTTCGGATTCGCGTTAGAATTTTCAGATACTTCTTGTGGTTAACGGTTGTCTCTGCAATCGTGCTTTTCGCGTACTGCAATTGGCCAAGCGCTTACTTTGCGCAGATGTATGTAGAGAGGATTCGTGCGAAGATAGTCTCCTATGATAACGATAACGCGTGGAAGATATTCTCGCTCGACGATTCGGTTGACTTTGTGATGTTTGAGGAGAGAGATTCGATAGTCGAGCACCTTGCATCAGTAGACCCCAAGAAGGACTGGAAGGCACTGTATGAGACAACCCTCCGCGCTTCAATGATGAAACTTGCCTTGGACAACTCCATCAACTATATGAACTCGGCACGATTATTCTATCTCGGCATAGAGAAGCTTTCAGTTGATTACCACGAACCTTTTCAGGACAACGATGCCGCGATTACAATTTACGGGCTATCTTCGATTAAACCCGCTGGTACAGAGTTTGACCTGTATATTGGAAGAAGTGGCAAGCCAGTTTTCCCAATTCCTCTTGCAGACCTATACAGCGCGCTTGCAGATATCCTTCAAACCGAAGGACAATCAGGATTAGCGTATTCATATCGCTTTGATGCAGCTTTGGATGAAGCCCAGTTCGGTCAGTTAACGATTAAGCGCGCTTCGCTGCTCATTCCAATACCTTCTGAAGCGGGAGACATAATTCCCAGCATGTTCACTAACATAAGCTCGTTGCTGGACACTATCCACTCTGACGAGACTCTTCGGATCACTCGGAAGCTGATTGAAGATGCCGAGAAGGCAGGGTTAATGAGCAAACAACAGAAGGAATTCTGTGTTGCCGAATGCGATGCAATTGCAGCATATAATGCCCGAGACTATCAGAAGTCAATATCGCTCTTCAATTCGAATCTGAGCGCTGGACTCCCAGGCACTGCGTTCTATCTGTCACTATGTGCTCAAAGATTGGGTCTTGAAGAGTCCCCAGGCGCTAATATGCTTGATATAAGTGAGAATCTGATGAAGGATCGCGCAAAAAAGAAGGGGCAGGAAAATCCTGCCCCGTAGATTGAGTGTGGATGCCGAGATTATCGCTTGCGACTGCGGCTCTTGCGGGCTTTGCGTTCACTGGGCTTTTCGAAAACAGAGCACTTCTTGATGTCTTTTGAAAGACCTTCTTTTTCGCACATCTTTTTGAACCGCTTGAGTAGCTTATCAAGGGGCTCTCTATCGCGAGCGTCAACTTTTATCATTCGGCCTCACATACCTTTCGTTGTTTGGGGTTCGAAAGCGATGGTCAAACTTAAACGCCATGTATTATACGAGCTTTTAGCTGATTTCAAGACTTTTGAGGTAGGAATGAACAGGATTTGCGGCCTAATACTTCTGCTTGCAATAATGCTCTTGTCTATTTGTGTGGGCAAGGCAGAGACAGAAGACCATAGGGATGCATTTTTGGATGCAAATATTCGCAATGCCTTGCTTTCGAAAAACTACCCTGCCCTTGCCGATATTGCGTGCAAGATGCTGGAAACCTGCGCAAATGAACGCGAAGCGCTTCTCGCTTTATCTGCACTTTCCTTCGGATGCGAGGGCTTGAACCGAGCTCAGCTTGCAACGATAATGGCGCGATTCGAGCGAGCCTCAGCTGCACATTCCTCAACACATTTTGCAAATATTGCATTTAACGACTTCCGTATATCTCAGTATGCTCGGCTCGAAAATGATTCGCAAGCAGATGAATGCGTTAGACTCTCAGGCAGAATAGGCAGTTTATGGTCACTTCCGCCAGTAATAGTCCCCCCATTTCGAGACGGTGACCATGCAGTTCCTTGCGATGCTATTCCGTCAGTTTTCGGCAATCGTCTGATGCCGATTACTTTAAGAAATTGCGCTTTCTCGCCGTTCTCAGCCGCTGCACGGGATCGGCTTAAGTCAAATTGCCACATACCAATCGGCTTTTCTTTTTCTGTTCAAGAGGATGTCAATGACCTTTGGCTGAATATTGCAATCGAATCTCGATCACTTCTGTATTTCGATGTCTGGCCCTTTATGCTTAAAGAAGGCAGGAATTATCTACTTGAGCCGACGATGTTCACCAATTCTGCTGATGGCATTTCGCCCACATCAGCCAATAATTGCATACGCATTTCTAACTTAAAGGCAGGGACTCACACCATTTTTGTGCTGATTCCGGCCCAGTCGCTTTCCAGCGTATTTTTCTCGTTTCTGGATGGGGCAGGTCGCCCATTAGCGCTTGATATTCTCGAGCCCAAACCTGAAGAACTGCATGCAGACAGTTCACTAAAAGAAGGGATTGCTCTTTCGCATGACTCTCGGTTTCTGTCCTCAAGCGACGACCTCAGTCTCTTCTTTCCTAACAACGACTGCACTCTTGATACATTAGCGAAAGAGCACCTAAGGAACCTGAGACTTGATGATCTGAAATCCCTTCTTTCCGCTAACAGGCTGATTTCTTTAAGGCGCCCTCCCCCACTTGACTTCATAAAGCAAGCTTCTCGTCAATATAACTCCCCTTTGGTTGCCGATTGGTTAGCTACATTGAACATTGAAGGCTGGAAGAAATACGACGAAGAATGCTTGAAGGAACACGCGAACCACACGACCGGTTGGATTCGCACAGTGTTGGATGCTTCAAGTGAAGCAGTCCATTTTGTAATGCTGCAAAATAGAGGCAGAGATGCGGGTTATTCTCCTGAAGTATTGATTGAATTGACTCACAGGATAAGAAAAGCTGAGGACTATCAAGCAGTCGCAAGTCAGCTTGTTAACTGGCCATTTATGCCGAATCTGCTTGCTGAGATTGCTGCAAATCCCAGCACTCCAGTCGAAAACCGATTAGGAATATCCCAATTACTTGCAGAACGCACTCTCTTTCCTGTCCCCCATATTGAGATGCAAATTTCACTGCTTGTGGAACAAAACAACATTCCTTCGGCAATTTCACTATCAAACCAATTGTGTAAACACTATCACTGGGTAGCGCAGTTCTGGGCAATATCCGGTGAGTTGCATCTTAAGTCTGGCGACAAACTGATGTGCATAAAGGCATGGCAAAACGCCCTATCGTTGGATACTGATTACCCACACCTTAGAACGCTGCTTCAGGCTCTTCAAGAAGAATCCGAAGTGGTTCCCGAACAGACTGTATCTGACGATGAATTAAAGGTCTTATGCGAACGAGCGCACGGCATTGAGGCAAAAGAAGGTGTCATTCTTCTGACAAACCGCTTCAACCTAAGGGTCTCTGATCGTGGTGTACTAACTGGCAGCGTTATTCGAATCTACTTGGTCAACACACAAAAAAGCAAACTCGTTATACCGGTTGGTATCAAGGAATGGTCTGATTTCTCTGTTATGCTTGGCAAATCAGTATGCACCCTAAGAAGAAGCAGTGGTAGAACCGAATCACTTAGCATTGCGGGTAACTCTGTCGAAATAAGCAATGCTGAGCGAGGTGATATCGTCATTCTGAACACGCTTGTGGAGCGGTCGAACTGGGCAGCATACGAACCATATGCTTTTGACTTCATTCCGGTCGTTACGATCGGAGTACCATTGATTGAGTACAGATATTTCCTCAAATGCGATTCCGGCACACTTTCATCTTGGTGCTCGGAAGACATGCGAGTTATGGTGCAGAACAATGGAATCCTGTTCTACAACGAGTCACCGTTTGTGTACAACAGCCTCCCCTGCTCTCCCCTGCCCTCTATTGGCTGGACAACTTTGACCAACAAGGAGTTTGCTCAACGCATTGAGATTGAGTTCAAGTCTAAAGCAAGTGTGTTGCCAACAATCAAAGATTTTAAAGCAGACGGAAAGAACAAGAGAGAGATTGCTGTCTCCCTCTTCAATTGCCTGCGCGACATCATATGGGTTAAGAAGACACCAGTTTCTGCCCTGCTTTCCCCATCGACTGCAACAAACACATTCGATAACAAAGAAGCAACTGCATTCGAGTTCGCTATAATCTTTGCCGCATTTGCCGAAAAACATGGAATTGGGGACAACCTCCGCTTCTTTGTACTCGCAGAAGAGTCCGCTTTCCCATGGGCAGTTCCTAAGGCAGAAGATGCCTTCTTCTGCCCAATACTAACTACTTCCTTTTGTGCTCTTTTTGAAGAGAATGGCAATCCACTCTTCATCCGCTTTAGTTCACCCTTCTACATTAAGGACACGGTTTCACATCACTTCAAGCCGGGTTTTGCTCTATCATTAAGAGATGATGACCCTAAGTTCACGGTATTCCACGGTTTCCAACGCCAGAACACGATGAGCTTTTCGATGGAGGTTAAGCCCGATAGAACAGCTCCACTGCCATACTCCATCGGGCTTAAGATTGTGTATGCAGGTGATGTCGGTGAGAATCTGCTTATCCGTGCAAAAAAAGGATTTGGAATTGAACGCAGCAACTTCCTGATAAGGTTAGCGTGCGATTATCTAATGAAGGCCAATAGTGGGGTTAATGCGCATCCAAGAATCCCTTGCGTGAGCAATTACTACGGTTCTGAGGTGTTTATCAACGCATCCTTTACACGCTTATTCAGAGCATCAGGAGACATGGCAAAACGGATAAGAGCAATTCCAACCGACTTCGATCTGTCTGGCATCGTCTGGAAGAACAGCAAATTCACACCGGTCTGGGTAGGCAATCTGACGCTGACACTGCAATATTCGAGTACATGGGAACTATCACTACATGAGAGGTTCCACAATTACATCGCTGAATCGCACTCGATTAAGCTAAGCAGTAAATTGGAAAAGAATGACGATACAACAACGCTTATTATTCAGGTCACAATTCCAGATTCACTCAATGATCCTGCAGAGCTTGAACGATATCAGGAAATTGCAAAAGACGCCGAAGAAGCACTTACCGCGGAGGTGATATGGAAATAGCGCTTACAGACCTTAGAATCGGTTTCGGTACAGATATCCATCGCCTTGAAAACAATGGACGACCTTTGATATTAGGTGGAATAGCTTTTCATAATGCAGAAGGACTCGGCCCTGTATCTCATTCAGATGGTGATGCCGTTGTTCACGCACTGATTGACGCGATTCTGGGAGCCACCTGCAACGGAGATATTGGCAGGCACTTTCCTGATACTGACCCATCCTATGGAAACGCGGACTCGATGGATCTACTCAAACAGGCGACGAAGATTGCGAGCAGACTGCATATCATCAATATTGATGTTGTTGTTCATTGTGATAGACCAAAGATTGCGCCAAAGAGCGAAGAAATGACGCTTAATTTGGCTTCATGTCTCGGCCTTAGTCCTTCTGCAATAAGCATCAAGGCGAAGACGCTGGAGGGACTGAAGTTTCCCCCTGATGGCACCATAGTCTATGTGACAGTAGCATTGTTAGGTTATTTGGTCTGATTTCGTTCGCAACAAAGTCATTCATCGTGCAAAATCACATCTGTATGGTAGAATTGACAGGGAGTCAAATACCGTTGATGCTCGGTGGTTATCTTCTGATTTCGGAAGCGGTTTTCACGCTACATGATTCGTCTATATCGAAAGGGAGACGCGCTTTTTGAACAAAGAGCATTTCAACGCATTTATCTACTACGCTGCGGTTGACTGCGCCTTATCGAAGAACACTCTTGCTGCATATCAGAATGACCTTGCTGATTATGCTGACTATCTCGCAAAGCAAGGAATATCCGAACTCAGCGCTGTTACTTCTGACGACATACGCAGGTATCTTCACTTCTGTGAGCAGAACAACTTATCAAGCAAAACCATTGAGCGAAGAGCGTCCACGATTAGGGTATTTCACCGTTACCTATTCACAGAGAGAAAGCTGCCCGCAGATCCTGCCTCCTTCATTGAAGCTCCGAAGCTCGGTAAGTACCTTCCTTCTGTTTTATCTGATGATGAAATGACAAGGCTTCTGTCATCAGTGACAGAGACTGGCACGCGTTATCCGCAACGCGACACAATGATCGTCGAGCTTCTTTACGGGTGCGGGCTTCGCGTCTCTGAGCTTTCTGATCTCAGAATTGGCAGAATCAAGCTCAATACAGGAGTAATTCGAGTACTGGGGAAAGGCTCAAAAGAACGCGTAGTACCACTCGGCGAGAAAGCAGCCATTGCAGTTAAGAGCTACATCGAAGGCGAGTATACGCACTTGAGGAATGAGCTGTCAAAAGATTATGTCTTACTAAGTAGATACGGAAACAGGCTCGACAGACACGCGATATTTAAGATCATACAGAAATTGGCAGCATTATCGGGTGTAAAGAAAGCTGTATCACCCCACACACTTCGGCATTCGTTCGCAACTGAACTTCTTAAGGGAGGTGCGGATCTTCGTGGTGTGCAGGAGTTGTTGGGGCATGCTAACATCGCAACAACCGAGATTTACACGCACATTGACAAGAAGCGTTTGAAAGAATCGCACCGAAAGTTCCATCCACGCGGTTGAACCGCATAATCTGCAAGCTTGCTTGCGAGGAGGGATAATGGCCAAGTACTCTCTTGATGACATGTACCGAGACGCACTGCGCACGGCGTACTTTAAAAACGACTCAGATGGCGCTCAGAAGAAACTTCAGAAGATAAACGACGCTCTTGCATCTGGAGTCATTGAGGAGTCGCCTCTTATGTTCCGTGTACCGTGTCGAATCGCCCTGAATGAGGGCAATATCACTCACGCCAAGGCTCATGCAGAGGCAGGCTTATTGTTCTATACCGATGACCCCGACATAATACTCATCCTTGCTGCCTGTGAAATTGAGCTTGGGCAGAACTCACAGGCTACAAAGCTCGTTGATGAGGCTTTGAAGGTTATTGGCACTAATGATGATGAATTAAGAGCCATAGCGTGTCTTATACGCGGTGATATCTGGGGAAAAGATAGGAATTTCGAACTGCAACTTGATGAATACCGAAACGCATTGAAGTACTATGAGAGGTTTCCACTCGCACACGAGTTGATGGGACACGCTTTTCTTGAGATGGGACAATATGGTATGGCTCGGGATTCGTTTAAGCACGCATTATCATATGGTATCGCTATGCCTTGGTCGCAGCTTGGGCTGGGAATAGCGACAAAGAACCTTGGCGATATGCGGTCAGCGATAACCGAGTTCTATCGTGTCATCGAAACATCCTCAGACGACAAAATTCTCTTCCGCGCATATCGAAACCTTGCGTCATGCTATTATAGAAAAAGGGAGCTTGAAGAGGCGCGCGGATTCTATGCAAACGCGCTTGAGTTCTACAAGCGCGACATTGCGACTCTTTGCGACCTTGCAGTTGTTTGCATCGAAAGCGGCGACTTTCATGATGCTTCAGACTTTCTTAATATGGCCATAAAACAAGCAATGGCATCAACTCCGAAGTCACGAGAGATTGCGACTAAGGGGATTGCGCAGCTCAAATCTCATCAGACTACTTTGGAATCACGAGCATTTCACGCAAGCCGCAAAATATCTGATACACCTGAGATACTCGGCCTTGCATACCTGTACATCGGTATCGTCTTTGAATCGCAGGAAAAATACGCCGATTCAAAACTTGTCTACGACCGCGCAATAGAGAAGTTCACAGCCATCGGATTTTCTGCTCTCGAACAAGAATGTCGAAGAAGGATATCTGAATTGCCAGCAGGCACTGGACCAACAACGGATCAACAAAGCTCAGAGCCGAATCCAAAGAAGACAGTTGCACAAAAGCGCCAATATGTCAACTTCAGTCGGTATCGGAGGTTCAGCTATCGCAGATGATTTCCGCATCAACGGCAGAATACTGCGTGAAGTGCGCGCACTGCGGTAGAGAGTAGATTCTCTCGCATAATAAACGAAAAGCTGCGCCCTGTTGCGCTGCTAAGTACTATTTTCCACTCGACTTCTGCGGCTTTCATAGCATTGCACGCGATCTCTATTTGATCATTTCTGCAGCAATCTTCGCCGACAAGTGAAACAAGTGCGTATCCTCTACTGACCGATACTCGCGAAAACTCCGCAAGTGCCGCAAGAGCGACAGAATATTCGGGCAAGTAAGGTGTAACAATTGCGAAACCGGATTCAGAAGACGACATTAGCTGAACCGGCATCGCAAATCTCTCGAAAACATTCAAAGCATCGCGAAGACTTCGATTGCGTGGGTTGCCGTATTCCTCGATAAAGCTCCAGACAATAAGGTCATGCTGTGATGTACAGCATTTCACACCGCGTTCATGTGACTTTTCAACAATCATTGTGCCCATATCAAGAGGGTGAAAGGAGTTCAAGACACGAACGGGTATTCCGGCTTCACGCACAGGCCGCAAAGTGTCTTTATGCAGCACCTTTGCGCCGCGAAAAGCCATCTCTGATGCCTCGTCAAACGAAAGAGTGTCTATTGTGCGAGCAGTGGGCACAAGACGGGGATCAGCGGTCATAACTCCTGTCACATCGGTCCAAATCTGAAGCTCAGACGCGCCAAGAGCGGCCGCATACAACGCGGCAGTCATATCGCTTCCGCCTCGTCCAATGGTAGTCATCACTCCATTTTCTGTCTTTCCAATGTAACCGGTCACAATTGGGATAACTTCTGAAAAAGAAAAGGAAGCGAGCCAATTGCGTATGGCTTGCTTTGATTCTGGCAATGGGCAAGCACATCCGAAATTTGCATCCGTTATCATTCCGGCATCGCCGGCTTCGTAAGCAGTCGCGCTGAGACCGTTCTTGTTTAGTAATGCGGCAAGAATTCTGACAGAAATGCGTTCGCCAAAGGAATGGATGTAGTCTTTCTTCTGTGGGGTTAACTCACCTTGCATTGCAACAGACTCAAGCTCGGCACGCAGAAGCTCGAACATACTATAAAAGGGATGGGGATCAAGCCCAAGGTCGGCTATGATGCGACGATGCGGTGCGAGTATGTCTTCAAGTTGGTTTCTGCCGGATGCAGCAGAATGGGCTGCTTTGTCCA
>CAZNBY010000001.1:68839-382543 GCA_964571525.1 uncultured Planctomycetota bacterium | reverse complement strand
CGCGCAGGAGCGCTGGACCTACGACGCCAACGGAAACACACTAACATACACAGACGGCGTAACTTACGCATACAACATAGCCAACGCGACCTCACTATACACAAAGCAGTACGAGTACGACGCGTGGGACCGCCGCACCAAGACATACGAACTTGCGTTCGACCTGATCGGCAACTACACCTATGTGAACGACGAATGCCGTTACGACGCGGATTCTAACACGACGCACAGCTACGACAACCGCGGCAACCTGACGACATATTCGTATGATGGGCTGGGAAGGCTCTTGTCAGAGACCGACCCGTACAACAACTCCGATCTGCGCGTTTACGATGCAAACGGCAACCTGACATCGTACACAGACAAGCGCAACTACACTACGACATATACTTACGACGAGATGAACCGGCGCGAGACCGAGGTTGCGCCCCTTCCCGCGCCCGACAACACGACGACATGGACATACGATTACAACGGCAACACGAAGACCGTTACGGACAGGCTCGGTGCGATAACCCGTTACTTCTACGACGGGATGAACAGGCTTGTGCGCACTCGCAATGCGTACAATCGGCTTGTTGAGGAGATCGGCTACGACGGCGAGGGCAACCGTCTGACAGTTACGGATGCGTGGTCGAACACCGTCGTCTATTCGTACACAAGGCAGGGGCAGGTCTCGACGATAACGAAGCCCGATAACGGCGTTTTCACATACGAGTACGACCTTGCGGGCAATGTTACGCGCACGGTTGACGAGGAGGGCGCGGACACGCGCTTTGAGTACGATGTTCGCAACCGCGTTTGGCGCACGACCTACGCGTACGGCATGCCCTACGAGTATCAGCATGTTGTTGCCTACGACGAGAACGGGCGCACGGTATCGTTCACGGACGGCGAGGGGTGTGTTTCCGAGACTACATACGACCCGCGCGGCCTTGTTGCGACGACCGACTACTACAAGCCCGACCCGAACGCGATTCATTCGATGACGACGAAGCGGTACGACGCGCAGGGCAACCTTATATACTCCACCGACCCGCTTAACAACACGACGAGCTTTGATTACGACATGATGAACCGCAACTGGCAGGTTGTGAAGCCGTCGGGGGCGACATTCACAAAGAGCTACGACCCGAACGGCAATGTTTCGACAGAGACGGACGGCGAGAACAACACGACGGCCTATACATATAATTCTAAGGGCTGGTGCACGCAGACGACCGACGCGGCGGCGAACAACTTCGATAAGACCTACGACGCGATGGGTCGGGTTGCGACGGAGACGGTATCGCCGGATGGCGGCCAGACGCTCTACACAACCTCATACACCCGCGATGCGTTGGGCAATCCGACAGCGATCACCGACCCGCTGAACAACACGCACCTTAACTTCTACGATACCGCGGGCAGGCTCGATTATTATATTGACCGCAACGGCAACACGGTCGGGTTCACCTACAACAACATGAACAAGGCGTCTCAGATCTCGCATCCCGCGCCGCTTAATTCGAATAGTGCATCCTCGACGACAATCAACTACACGCTGCGCGGCGATATGTCGTATTATACCTCTCCGGAAGTGAACAAAGAGTTCGTATACGACGCGCTTCGTCGCAAGACGCTTGAGGGGCAATATATGCCCTCATGGCCGACTGTGCCGCCTGGTGGCATGTTGTACGCAGAGTTCGGGTACGACAAGAAGAACCGCATGACATACACGCGGGATTTTTCGGGCATGGAGACGGTGACGGTCTATGACGATGTTTATCAGACTAAGACTGTGACGGATGTGACGAACAACCAGACGACAAACATCGGCTACGATCCCGCGGGCAACATGACGACGAAGACATCGCCAAATGGCCTGACGGACAACTACACTTACGATACGGACAACCGCCTATCGTATCAGGAGATACGCGACTCGAACAACACCCTGATGGGAAGCAAGGCGTACACATACAACGACAATTCACAGATAAACTGGGACTCGGCATCGGGATACTTTGGCAACTACTACACCGATTATACATATAATAATCAGAACCTGATTTCGACTGAGGTTCGAACTGGCAATAACAGCTACAATAAGTCATATGGCTATGACGGCATGAAGAGCCGCACGGCAAAGACCGAAAACGGCGTAAACACGACATACTCGTACAACGGCCTCGGTCGTATCACACAGTCGCAATCCAACGGCATAACCACGAATTACACCTACGATAACAACGGTAATCTGCGCATAAAGAACGACGGAACTAACATCGAGAACTACAAGTACGACTGGAAGAACAACATGGTGCGGTATACCGATACGAACGGCAACAAGGAAGTGTATTACGGCTACGATATCGGCAATGTTAAGATAGTGAAGACTGTCTTGACTGTTGAGGAAGAGCAGATGGTAAAATCTTCGCTTTTATCTGGCAAAGCTGCTTTTTCACCTCGCGTCGTCGCGCCGGTCAGCATAAAGGCCACTTCGAAGACCCTTGTGACAAAGTCTGCGTTCGGCTTCAACACCTGTGCTGACATCAATGGCAGAAAGTTCTACTACCACAAGATGGATATGAGAAATGTCGGCGATGCGCGCACCGATATTCTTGATACATCGAGCTGGGATAACGATTCGAGCTGGATTTGGGAGCAGGCGTTCTTCAATGACTTCGCGTCGGGCATGTCGCTAACCGAATATGAGGAGACAACCGCCCGCAAGACGAATGTCGGCCCCTACACGGTTCATTACGACGGCTGGGGATCTATGGCTGTGCAGACAACGGGATTCGCATCGCGCTATCAGGCGATTCAGTCAGATGCAACGGGAACTGTTACATGGTCATTCACCGGCGTTAGCCGCTCCTTGTTCGGTACAACAGGATCAAGGACCGATAACGGCGACTGGCTTGGTAACGAATATGGAAGCGGTAAGGCAATGCTCTCATCCCGCGATGTTCAGACAAACAACAAGAGGGAAAATCTGTTGTACAACGCAATCTCAGCAACACAATATGAGTCGCCTACATCCTACTATAACAACCAAAGGTCAGTCGCATCAGTCGGTACGAAGCTGAGGGGACGCGACCTGTACCCAACCGGCAGCTTTATGTGCGAATTCGTGCCTGTGGAGGATGCACCACTTGTCAAGATAACATTTGCACTTAATGTCAAGTACAGAGCTTCATTTTGCCTGTTTATAAGCAAAATTGAGGCTACAGTAACTGGTGAATCAAGCAAGAAGTTCAAGGATTATCCTGATAAAGGTGAAGGAACAGGACCTGATCTAACAAAAGTCATTAAAGAACACTTTCCAAAAAGCGAAAAAGGGAAGGAAATAGAGACATATCTCGACGCAGATAGCATTAAAATAATCAATGATAAAGCCTCGGATAAGAAGAAAGGAAAATGCAATCTTAAAATATTTCTTTATGGAATAGGAAGCAAGCAAATACATAAGGATGGCGAAGAAATATCTAATGAAAATGAATACTTAAACATAACATTCTCTATCGACGATTTTTCAAAAAAGTAAAGCCTAACATTTTAACTATGATAAAGGGGGCGGTAACGCCCCCTTTTCTTTGAAGTCATATACAATCTCATTGGATTTTGGGAATTATTTATCAACCACAGCGCGAATCTTCGCACGAAGCTCGTTGAACTGAAAAGGCTTTTGTATAAAGCCAGCAAGGCCCTTTCCTGCAAAAGCGCGCACCGACTCCTGCTCGTTATAGCCGCTTGTAAGAATCACATTGACGCCCGGGTTGACGCGCTTGATCTCATGAAAGACCTCGTCGCCGCTCATCTTAGGCATCGTGAGGTCGAGCATAACAAGGTTGATGCTGCTCGCGTTGCGGCGGAACTTCTCAACTGCAACAGCTCCATCAGAGGCGGTTATGACTGTGAACCCAAGGTCCTCGAACATTGTTACAACCACTTCGCGCACAAATGGGTCGTCGTCAGCTACAAGAACCGTGCCTGAGGCAGTCCATTTTGTGTTGTCAACCACAACTGCCTCAATCTCGGGAGCCTGTACATTTGATTTAGGCAGCAATATCTTGAAAGTCGTGCCTTTACCCAGTTCACTATATACACGGATTGCGCCTTTGTGGCCTTTTATAATGCCTAACACAGCGGCAAGCCCAAGGCCACGACCGGTAAATTTTGTCGAAAAGAATGGGTCGAATATCTTGTTCATCGTCTCTGAGTCCATTCCGCATCCGGTGTCTGTAACACTCAAGAAGACATATTGCCCAGGCTTCAGGTTCTCTTTTGCAAAGTAGCGATTAAGATACTCCTCGTCGCAGTTGTTTATGCCCGTGGCGATTGTTATAAGACCAGTGTTTTCACCAAGAGCCTCAGAAGCATTTGTTATCAGGTTCATAAGTACTTGACGCATTTGCGATACATCTGCGTCAACCATCATATAGCCCGAGGTAAAGTTATAACGGATTTGAGCCTTCTTTGATATCGAGACAGAAAGAAGCTGTGTAATATCGCGCACAGTGGCGTTAAGGTCAATCGCCTTGATCTCAAATTTGCCCTTGCCGGAATACGCAAGCATCTGTTTGCATAGCTCCGCAGCGCGCGAAGCGGTTGTCTCAATATTCACTATGTGGTTCACTACCGGAGATGCGGGATGCAGCTTTGTTGCGGCAAGATTCGCATTGCCAATGATGCCTGTAAGCAGGTTGTTGAAGTCGTGGGCAATTCCACCTGCCAAGACACCAAGGCTCTCAAGCTTCTGCGAATGGCGCATCTGCTCCTCAAGCTCAAGCCTCTCCGTCTCAGCCTTTTTGATAAGTGTAAGGTCTTTGATAAATGTGCCTATCTTTGTGGGGTTACAAGCGGCATCAAGGTAGAACCAAACCGTCACACCAACAGGCAATAGCTCGCCGTTCTTTTTCAATATCTCTTTCTCATAAAAGACATACTTCTCACCAGCCTGAATCTTCTTCATCGCATCGTCTATGTTGGAATGCCATTTCTCAGGTGTGATCTGCTTCAGCGTCTTTTTGCGCAGATCATTAAGATTGTATCCGAGCATGTCAACAAGAGCATCATTGGCGTTTTCGACGCGACCATCAAGGTCTGAGATTGCAATGCCATCGGGGCTTGACTCGAAGAGCTTTCTGTGTTGCTCCTCACTCGCGCGAATTGTTTCCTCGGCGTGCTTCCTTTCAGTGATGTCACGGTCAATAACATTGAAACCGACTATACCGTTGCCTGGTCCAAAACTCGGCACGCGCAGCGAGTAAAGCCATTTTACCTCGCCATCCTTGCTAACTATCCTGTAATCAAGATTCATGCTTGCCTTATCAGCCGTATAGCACATATGGAGTCCAGAGAACATGTCCTTGTCATCAGGATGCAATATCTCGAGAATTAGGTTGGGATTGGCAACAAACTCATCCTTTTTGTATCCGGTTATCTGTTCGCATGTATCGTTGAAGAATTCAGGTGCGCCTTCCTTTGGAAAGTAGTACACCATATCAGATACACCGTTAACAACCGTAGCGAGGCGTTGCTGCGTCGCAAACAACTGCCGTTCAGCTTCCATCTTCGCAGCAACTGTCACTTCAATGTCGTCCAACATTCTATTTGCAGCCTTCGATACACTGGAAATCTCATCTCTTCCGTCATACGATACTCGTTCCGATAGGTCGCCAGAGCCACCAAGGCGCGACATCTGTTGCTTTAGGTTGGACAGGCGGTTTAGCACCAGTTTGTCAAGAATCAATAATAGAACAAATCCAATTGCAAGACCAGCAAGACACTGCATAAACATATATAATATGAGTACGCCGTTTCTAAACACTGTATAGTCATTTATTTTAAGATGAACATAAAAACATTTATTTTGGAACGCATCGTACACACTCATTACAATCTTCATGCATTTACCTTCATCAGAATTCTCATAATAATGCGTAAATTCTGCCCCCTTTAACATTTCCTCATAGTCACGACAAGAACTTGCTATTCCATCTCGTCCCGCAGAATAAGCAATGCCATAATCACTCGGAAAAAATAATCCAAAAGGTGTAATCTTATGATGAAACACCTCCTCACCAACAAATATATAACCGTTAATGTCATCGTTAGTCAGATGATGTTCCGCCTTTTTGAAGTCGAATATTGGGATAAAGGCAAATCGAACAGGACCCAATTCGCACATTAAAAAACCACCCATATCATCGTGAATACTATAGGTCGCCAGCAGTCCATCAGGGTTAAACACATAATAATTAAGCCTATTGGGAAACTTCACTTCTTTTTCTTTATTAAAATCATATGCCCATTCATATATTGATCTACCCTGCTTATCAAGCAGCATAACAAAATGAAGTCCATAGACATCAAGAAGTTGCTTAGGCAAGTCAGCGGGAGGAAAGTTGGCAGAAGATGGATCAGCGAAAAAATTGCTCACATCTGGTCTTGTGGCAAAGACCTTTGCGACATGTTTGACCGTTTCAATGCTATTCTTAAGAGTGTTTCTAACCTCAGATGCCTTCTCTGTTGCAACGACATCCAAGTATTCGCGCGTGTAGCTCGATATCTCGAACCGCCCAATTAAGTAGAATGCCAAGAGTAGGCATGTTACAGTGGCCAGCAGTACTAATATGGTCTTGGTCCGTAGGCTCAATTTCTTACCTTACGCCAAAGGTTACACCCCTCGTTCACCCGTAAGCAATCCGATGACATTATATCACGCCTTTTTTTCATTGCAAGCACTTGTCAAAAAAATCCGAAGTCGCAAAGTCAACCGGCTTGAAACTGGCGGACTAATCAGGTATTATTGCTGTTCTCAAGTTGTGACAAGTGCGTTGGAACAAGAAACTGGAGGATGCGACATGTCAGAGATTGGCTTCAAACCTACCTTTTTTGAGCTTTGCGATTCGACATTGAAGGCCGAGATACTTGAGTTCATGTTTTCTGAGAAAGGTGAGACAGCGAGAAAAGCGATGGTCGCTGCTGTTGCGCAGAAACTAAAAACGCGCGAAAAATCTGTCGCGGGATTTCGAAAAGAAGAGATTCTCGATAAGTTCATACGACATTCTGTGAACCCACTGTTCAAACGCTCGTGCACAATTTTCGTGCAGGACTTTGTAAGGCATTGCCGTAATGAAGCCCTTTGCAGCTTATTGAACATTCTTAACATTGCGCACGAATCTGGGCAGATAAAGGACGATTTGAAACACAATTTTGCACCAGAAATCTGCTTGAAAGCCGCAAGAGAGGCCGAAGATAAGCTTGGGCGCCAATCTGCTAAATTCTTGTTTGCATCGCTTGCTTGGGTGAATAGTGGCGATCTGGCAAGGCTCTACAACGATTTGTATGAGCTACTGCGTGAAGTTGGCGATCCATCTCTTGCGGACAAACAACCTGCAAACTTGTCAGTCAGAAGCGCTGAGCCCTTAGAACCGCTGCATGAGAATAGTCAGTCAAGCGGTACAACACGGCATCCCGAAACTCAATCAGAACCGGCATTGAAGGCCAGTTTCGATGCATCAGGCACAAGTGATAGTTTTGTGCTTATGCCTGACACTTCGCATGTTGTTCGAACTCTTAAGTCAGATATTCCTGCCGATGAGCAGCAAAAACTGTTCGCTTTGAAGCAATTGCATATACCTCTGTCTGGCCCCAAAACGCCAGAGAAGGCCGATCAGACGGATAATGAGGATCAGTTTAGGGCGCGCGAAAAAAAGGAGAACCTGATATCGCCAGAAACAAAGTACGGCCGAGCAGCATTTACATTGCTCGATGAGCTTATTGTCGAGCAGTGTAGATGCTCGCATGCGTATATATTTGGCACAATGCAAACAGAAGACATGGGTAAGCTGATTGAAGAAATCCGCTCTCTCAACGCTTCTCGCGTGAGAACATACTTTCATGTGGGCTATCATTACGGATTGAAAGACAGCGAGCCAAAGGAACTAAGCGAGAACGCGAACATCAAAGCGAAGAGCTGGGCGCTCGCTGGATATGTCTGCGCGCTCGCAGAGCAAAGCAGAGACGATAAGATTTCCAAGCTGTTTCAAGACAGAAAAACCGAAATAGCTGACATGTAC
Source organism: uncultured Planctomycetota bacterium (assembly GCA_964571525.1). Taxonomy (GTDB): domain Bacteria; phylum Planctomycetota; class B143-G9; order B143-G9; family B143-G9; genus CAZNBY01. Next base: position 374,474 of record CAZNBY010000001.1, on the reverse strand, counting down.
AGCACCTGTGAAGGAATTTCCGCGGGCGTAATTTTCGTGCCGATCTTCTATAAGGCTCTTATGAAGACTGAGAACCACCTTGAGGCGATGGAAACCCTTGACAAGACAGTGTTGGCGGTCTGCGAAGACAGCTTTCGAAGAGAGTTGTTGAATAATGCGGCAAAGCAGTATAGGAGAAAGAAACTTGAAGATGCAAAGCGTTATATATACAAGCTCATAGATGCAATAGAAGTGGCCAAGAACTTCGGTTTGCCTGTTGACAACAAGTTCATTGTTGATGTCAGAAGGCGAGAAGCACAGTGTCTTAAGGGTGAAGGGAATTTCGATAACGCAGTCGCAATATTCAAAAGTCTTCCAGTTGACATGCTTGGAGCGGACTATTCTGATACCCTTACAGATATTGGCCTTTCCAAGGGAGGCTTCAGGTGGTTATGCGATGCGGATATACCCACAGATAAAGAGGCGACCAAGGAGCGGATTAAGAACATCGAAATGGGATTAGACTTATTCATAGACGCACTATCGTATTCGGAGGAAAAACAAATCAATGCGAACTACATATTAGGTGTTCACGGCCTTTTAGATGCTGGTTCACGGTCAAAAGAAGAGACCTATAAATACCTAAAAGCGGCCTATGAAGGAGCGTGCAGGCTATCAGACATATACATGCAGACTGAGGTTCTTCCAAAACTTAAGCTGTACTACGCGCTCTCCATCTTCCTGAGTGAACAGACAGAGCAATTCGAAAATGCGACAGACTATCTTCACAACGAAAAGACTCTACCCCCTTATGCACAATGGCCTCAGTGGCTTATCATAGAAGCTTTTCAAAACCCGTTAAAAAGCAGCGGTAACTTCACCGAAAGGTTGATGACTCTTCTAAAACTGCATTTTCCTGAAATTCTCGACGAATACTCGAAGAATGAGACACTTCGCCTCAACCCAGAGTACTCGATGCTTCGCGAGTTATACTCTGACAGGTTTCTCAGTGGCAAAGCGACAATAGACGATTGGGAGAGTCTATCAGACCTTGCGCAGTATTTTAGCCAATCCGGGCAAGGTGAGCGCGCTCAAGATCTTGTCGGAGCTTTCGAGGATGCAGCCATTGGAAACGAATCTGTAAGAGGTAAGTACATAGAGTTCCTAAAATCCGACAGAAACTACATGGGCATACTGGAAGAGAGTTATGCAAAATATGCTCTCGCGCGGATGTACGAGATGAATGGTGACTTGATATCGGCAATTGAAACATATCGCAAGCTTTTCTGGCTTCGTGTATCGCAGAACTTGGATGAGGCAGGATCATACCTTGAGCAGATGAAAATATTGGGGCCGACCTTTGACTGCACAAGCGAAGAAAGCAGATTGCAACAGCACACCGCTCGGTCAGAAAAGTTAGCAGTTATTGCTGGGGAAGAACCTGTTAAAGACAACCGTAAGGCGAAACTGATTGTTGTCGGAGGCGCAGAAACGCAAGCAAGACAAGAAGAAGCAATAACGACTAAGATCAAGGAGAAGTATCCGAATGTTGAACTCGAGTTCATAAGGACAGGTTGGGAATCGAACTGGAAGCCATATTCTGAGAAAGTGAAGAGCATGCTGAGCAGGTCGAAAATTCACGCAGTAATAATCAGCCATTATCTGCGGACTAATTTGGGTCGTGACCTTAGAAGCATCTGCGATGAAGCAAAAGTGCGGTGGTATCCTCTTACCGGCAAGGGAAGAGGTCTTTGCATCGCGGAAATAGAACTTGCTTTGAGAATGGATAAGAGCAAAAATGGGCGTTCCAGCGTCGAATAGTATAGTGGTGTCACCTATAGCGTGACACGGCGCTTCTCTGTTAGCCTTTGCTGCCGCGCAAATCCGCGCTCATGCGGGAGATTTGATGAAAAGACTGTTCTTACTCTTTGTGATGCTATCCTGTTTTGCTGTTACAGGCTCGATGGTTCTTGCTGAAGTCTTGACCGTTGAATGCACGGCTCATGACCTTGGCGTGCTTGTAAGGATAGATGCTGGAGGCGCAGAAAACTCGTTGTCTGGCCTTCGCGTTTCGTGGCAGAAAACCGGCATGGCGCGCAGGGATGATGTGACCTTGCCCCGCGGTCAATTCGAGGTGCTATTGCCTGTCGAATTGGGAGAGGCTGAAAACCTTGAAGTATCTGCAATGGGCACGATCAATACGGGGAAGTTGAGCATAGCACAGGGAACAGGCCGACTTGTAGGGCCGACCGTTGAACTCGATACGAGAATCACAGCAGAGGTTACCGAAAAAGGCCGAGATTACTGCGTTATATCAAACATTAACATCACGGGCGCAATGCCGACACTTATAAGAATTTACGAGCGGGAAAGCGTTAAGCTGCTCGGTTCATTCCCGTCATCAATCACATCGCATAAGCTTGAAGGTCTTGCGGCGGGGAATCGCTATCTTCTATCTCTTGTGCCAATCAAGGACGAAGGGGAAGGAGAGAAGCGCGCCCGTCGCTTTGATCTGCAACCATTCGCAACTGGAGTAGAAAAGGAATGGAAGCTTGTCAACCGAGGCAACAGGCTGAACGGAGATTCAAGGCTCGCTGAGACATCTTGGTTACGCAAACCAACATATTCCTTTTCAGACGACGAAGGCAATTTTGTATTCACATTTCCCACCGACGACCTTGGCTGGGGAATGGGGCGCTTTAACACCAAACGGAAGATGTGGGAGGTACTGGGTATCTCGGGATGGACAGAAGACCACACTGTGCCCGTAAAATCAGCATTCGACGGCCTTTTCAGCTTCAAGAGCCTCAAATTCATCAACGGGGACAAAGGCAGCCCAATTCGCGCGATTGCCGATTGCAGCACATCGTCATCAAATATGGTGCTCGACATACATGGCAACCTGCACGAGATGGTCTTTCGCAAAGACGATATGGTGCAATGGAAGGGAGGGCGCGAATATGGCAAGGATAAATCACGCCCATTGTTCAATTCGTGGGGAGGCACAGGTGCCGGATGGGATTTCAGCCAAGACGGCACGGGTCGCGGTCTGTTGATTATGACGCATTTTACGCTCGGATCGAAAAAGCACCTTATCGCAAACCTGTATTCCCCAACCGAAAAGGAAGGAAGCTGGAAACTGTGGGGAAAGGACGGTTGGACCGAGCACAAGGACTATTCGCACGAGTTCTTCCTTGGTAGCAAATCGGATTCTGATGATTGTGAATACCCCCGTGTCGCCTTTCTCGATAAGGACAAGTGGCTTATAGTTTTCCGCTACACAAAAAGCGGAAAAAGCCCTATTTGGACAGGAGCGGAGTTTGATTATGCGAAAAACGCCCTATTGCGATTTACTGAAAAGGGCTGGTCGGCGGATGGAGAGTTCGCTCCGCTTTTTAACGCTAACATCAACCACTATACATATTCACTGAATCGCGACAATAAGGGGCAAATCGTCTTGTTTGCCGAGTCAGGTTCAAATCTTGTGCGTATGAACCTCGATTCGAAGAAAATGCGTTTTGATGAAGCTGCGCCGATCGCACAGGTCAAATCGGCAATCCAGTATATACCTTCGTGGTTTGCATCACCGAATCCAGACAGCGGATTCTTCACTGTGACGAGCCGCGCTGGTTTTGATGTGTTTGTTGACGGCGTCGGTGCGATATATGCAGCCGATTCTCCCATCACAATAATGGGAGTCGGTTGGCTGGGGAAAAGCCCTATAGTTTTTATCGAACAGAACGGCAACCTTCACGCATTGCGCGAATCAACCATTTCAGGCGAGCTTGGTTCTAAGGATCCTGCCGCAATGGCAGAATTCACAGATATTCCCGCCGACCCAAATAAGGTTGAATACATCAGCGAATGGCAGAATTATGCACGCGATCCAGCGACAAACACGGGTGCTTCATACGGTGCAAGCCCAAGTGGGAGAATGGCAGTTACACCTGAAGGTCTTGTTATCTCGCCTCATTTTCATGTCTGCAGCGCGACAATATTCCATCCCGCTGATGAAAATCTACCGCCTGTATTTTGGGGCGGTTTTTGGGATTACCTTTACTTTCCAATGGCCGCTGCAGTTGACCGTGTTCGCAATAAGGCCTATATCTCTGACTACCTTACAACCGGAGGTGGTGGCGGAATACTCGGTGGAAGGATATCGGCATGGGATATAGAGCTAACAAAGCGGTGTGTGTATAAGAAGGCTGGACTGAACAAACCATCTGTTGACGAGAAATACGCGCCAGTATATACCAGTGGTTTTATGTGGCCTTCTGACATCGCCATTGACGAGAACGAGGGGTTGATGTTCGTCACAGAATCCCTTTCAAGCAAGATATCGGTATGGAACATAACCGGCGAAAAACCGGTCAGAAAGGGAGATATAGGCATTGGAATTCTAAATTTTCCACGCGCAGTTTCTCTTGCGCCAGATGGTTATGTATATGTTCTTGATGGCAATCTGCATTCTGTAGTCGTACTGACGCGAGATGGAAAGCTTGTGCGCAAATGGGGAGGCGCAGGCAGAGCAGAGGGTCAATTCTTATACCCGTGGGACATGGCAATTGATACTGGCACGATGCTGATATTCATCACCGATCGAATAAACCGGCGCATCTCAGTCTTTACACCCGAAGGCAGGCATGTGTATTCGTGGACAAGCTTTCCGCAGGCGACAGAACAGCAACCGTTTACAAGCATGAGACCGCCATCAAACCTAAACGCTGACGCAACCGGTATCGGAATTGACGCAGCAGGTTACCTTTATGTTGGCGTGTCAAACCGAATAGTGAAATATCGGCTTAAATTGAAGAAACCGTAGCCATTTGTCCGACACATCATGATGCACTGAATATACTCAGAGTGCAGAGAATTTGTGTCTTTAGGCAAATTCGCCTAATCTGCACTCCTGTATAATGGCTGAGTCACGCTCTCAATTGACATGTAAAACCTGCGCATATTATTACTCTGCAAAATTCGCGAGGAAACAGATGGAAATCATCAGCAATTTGTTCAAGCCAAAGGCGAAGGTCTTGCGTGAGATCAAGAACGGCGAAGCCATTGCACCGGTAACTTACAAAGGTAAGGAGTGCTTCATTGACACGCATGGCGAAGTTGTGATGGAAACACCTTTTAAGGATGTGACGGCCTTTTCCGAAGGGCTATCTCGTATCTCAATTGACGGCAAGATAGGCTTTATGAATAAGCACGGAGACATTGCGATAAAGCCAGTGTTTGACGAGGCTTCGCTGTTCTTCGAAGGCGTTGCTTTTGCAACCATTTACAACACTTATCGCCCAGCAGTAAAGAAAGGTTCGTATGGATATATTGACCGAATAGGGGAATGGAGCATTACGCCAAGGTTTAAAAGTGCCAAAAGATTCAGCGAAGGTCTTGCGGCAGTTGTAGTCATGAATCAGGGCGGCGTCATCAACAAGGAATCGAAATTCGTGATTGGACCTCGGTTGTCTTTTGCGTCAACATGCTTTAATGGCAGAATGTGGGTGAAGTATAAAGACGATAGCGACTTGCATGTCGTTGACAATGAAGGCCATTGGCTCTACCGCGTGAAAACTGAATTTGACACTTTGGGTCAGTTTGTCAGCGAAATTTCTGTCTGCGGTATCGAGGACTCGATAATCGCTTTCGATATGGATATGCATGTTCTATTTCAGATAGATGATGTCGAAAGCTTCAGAGCCTTCAACAATGGTCTTTGCGCCGTCAAGATTGGCGGCAAGTATGGCTATATCAATCCCGTCGGCGAGTTTGTAATCCCATGCTCTTTTCAGAATGCATACGATTTTTCAAAAGGCCTTGCCGCAGTGATGACAGATGGCCTTTATAGCTTCATTGACACCACAGGCAAGATAGTAATACCAGCAAAATTCACCGATGCAGGCCCCTTCAATGATCTTGAGTCAACACTTTAGAAGGAAGCACTAATGCTGCTTGGATCCATCATAAGAAAACTGATTATCCCGCTCATACAGGATGCGATGCGCGAAAAGACCTTCGTCGAAACAGGCGCACACTGCAGCAAGAATATTGAGGACTTGGAAGGCATTGCTCCCGTTTGTGTTGACGGTTTGTGGGGTTACATTGACACCGCTGGCAGTTTTGTCATTGAGCCAGTATTTGCTGGTGCGCAGGAGTTTTCTGAGGGTTATGCCCCCGTAATGTACGATGGGCTATGGGGCATCTTAGATATGAAAGGGAAATTCTATATGCCACCAGGAACACAATGGATGGAGTGCATCCGTGAGAATTGCTTTGTGTTCATGAAGGATGATGCGTGGGGAATAATGAACATGAATGCAGAGATTATTGCGCTGTTAGAATACGATTGCGCGTACAGTTACAGCGAGGGTCTTGCAGGCGTTTATCTTAAAGACAAAGGCGGTGGATACATTGACAAGAAGGGCAAACTGGTCATTGAGCACCAATATGTGCAGTTTTTGCCTTTCTCGGAAGGCGTTGCGGGCGTAAGACCGCGCGAGGGATACGATGGAAATGCCGGTTACATTGATAAAAGCGGTAATTTTGTGATCGAACCTAAGTTTGGAAATGTCAGCAAGTTCTCGGAGGGACTTGCATGCGCAAGCCCGCCTGATGATGAAAAATGGGGATTCATCAATAGAACCGGTGAGCTTGTGATTCCACCATTCTCGGATTGTCATGGGCGCTTTTGCGAAGGATTAAGCAGATTTAAAAGAGACGGTATGTACGGTTACATAAACAAGTTGGGTGATGTTGTCATCAAGGAGCAGTTCGACGACGCTACAGAATTCAGGTGTGGACTCGCGCCGGTGCGAATCGGCGAGAAGTACGGCTTTATCAACAAAGAAGGCAAGTTCGCAATACGCCCGATATTCGATTCGGCTGCATCATTCAACAAACCTGTTGACACGATATAGCAATATTGTCAGTCACAGACTCGGTATTGCCTGCCTTCGTTAGGCAAATTATCGCGCACATTTGCCTGATTTCCGGCGTAATCCCAATCAAAAATGATAGGATTCGCGTATGCATAAAGACCCCTTGGCAAATTTGCGCCCCTTTTCGGCCGGAAATTTGAAATTACGATGTCGCTGAATTGACAAGTCCGTCCCTTTTTGTATGATATCAGCCGTTAGATTGCAGAGTCTAAGGCAGTTGTCAGACCGTTCTTTGTCTTCGTTTAAATGGCGTTTAGGCTCACCTTAAGCATTCAAGGCTCAACGGATGCGCGCCAACACCGCAAGAGGCATATCGTGCTGTCTGTGGTTTACGGGGACTATCTGTCTAAACCTGCATATCTGCACACGAACACCCAGTACATACCATAGTTGTTTGCGCCGATTTCTGCGTCGCACTCTGGCTGTGCATAAAGGCCGCGCCTAATTTCGCAATAAGTATGCGACTGGTGCGGTACGGGTGAAGAACAGCAACATTCGAACTGCCGCAACAAAACGCGGCACAATCGAGCGGGAGTCAGTAACATGTCAGTCAATCGCATTTCGAAAACCAAGGAGTTGCTGTAATGGTCGGACCCCGACCGGAGATACTAAATTGGCCGTATTGCCCGAAGGCGCCGTTTTGGCGCCTTTTTTTTTGCTCAAAATTTCCCTTTTCTGCTTCAGAAACCAGTCGGAGTTGCAGAAAGATGCCGCAAGAAATTACCTCTAACGGCGCCGTTCTGCATGATGTAGTCCCTTCATCATTTTTTTCACCAGACAATTTCCCAGCAAAATCAACAGAAAGGTTCAGATATGCGCGCAATGCTCGCACTTGAAGACGGTCGTGTCTTCCCCTGCCGCTCGTTCACAGGTTCTGGAGAGGCCAGCGGCGAGATGGTTTTCAATACAAGCATGTTCGGTTATCAAGAGATACTTAGCGATCCTTCCTATTGCGGTCAGATGGTTACAATGACTTACCCGTTAATCGGCAACTATGGCGTTACTTCAGAGGATATGGAGTCTGCGTCAATACACGCCGAGGCGATCATCGTAAAGGAGTACCAGCAAATCCCAAGCAACTTCCGTTCCATAGAGCCGTTGGCGAATTTCCTTTGTCGGCACGGAAAGATGGGCATAGAGGGGCTTGATACGCGCGCGCTCACCCTACACATACGACAGCATGGAGCCTTGCGAGCCTATATTTCGACAACCGACCTTGATCCCGCCTCCTGCGTCGAAAAGGCACGCGCTGTTCCTTCAATGCAGGGCAGAAACCTATCATGTGCCGCTTCGTCAAGGTCACCATATCGGTGGGCAAATGGTATCAGACAAAGCATTGATAAATCACTCAACAACCCTGATACGAATGTTTGGCAATATCAAGGCGAAAGACCTTCGGTCGCTGTCTTTGATTTCGGCATCAAACATAACATTCTTCGCTGCCTTGAGGAAACGGGATTTGAAATCATTGTGCTGCCAGCCGATACTGATTCAGCAACGGTCCGAGCGCTTAATCCAGATGGAATATTCCTGTCAAACGGCCCTGGGGATCCAGAACCCGCCACAGGTGCAATAAATTGCATAAGGCAGCTAATCGGCTATCGGCCAATATTCGGCATCTGCATGGGGCATCAGTTGCTTGCGCTTGCGTTGGAGGGCAGCACCTACAAGCTGAAATTCGGGCACAGGGGCGGCAATCAGCCGGTGAAAGACCTGAGAACCGGCAGAATCGAGATAACTTCGCAGAACCACGGTTTCGCGGTGAACCGCGAAAGCCTTAATCCCCAAGACATTGAGATCACGCATATCAATCTAAACGACAACACCGTGGAAGGCTTTCGCCACAAACACCTTCCACTTCTTGCGGTGCAGTTTCATCCCGAAGCCTCACCTGGACCACACGACGCACACCACCTGTTTGATGAATTTCGCAGGATGGTCGAATCCACTTCAGCGAAGATCGTTAGCGCGATGGAACCGGTATTAGCAGCGGCGAGCCTGTAATCCGATTTACTCAGTAGTTTCATATCGTGCTATTACGCATGAATAAAGGTGTGCGAAGATAAACCGCACGCCATGGGAGAGACCAAATATGCCAAGGCGAACAGATATAAAGAAAATTCTAATAATCGGCGCGGGGCCAATTGTGATTGGGCAGGCCTGCGAGTTTGACTATTCGGGCACACAGGCGTGCAAGGCTCTTAAAAGAGAGGGGTACGAGGTAGTGCTGGTGAACAGCAATCCCGCGACTATTATGACCGATCCCGATGTCGCCGACCGCACTTATATAGAACCCGTTACAGCGCATGTTGTTGCCGATATAATCGCTAAGGAGCGGCCTGATGCGCTTTTGCCGACACTCGGCGGTCAGACTGGTCTTAACACAGCGATAGAAGTTGACCGCTTGGGCGTGCTGCAGAAATTCGGGGTCGAGTTGATCGGCGCATCGCTCGATGCAATCCGTAAGGCAGAGAATCGAGACTTGTTTCGGCAGGCGATCGCGCGGATTGGTCTGAAGATGGCGAAAAGCGGCATCGCCACGACCCTTGATGAGGCGCGTGAAATTGCATTAAGCATCGGATACCCGCTGATAATCCGCCCCGCGTTCACCTTGGGCGGTTCGGGTGGCGGTATTGCCGGCAATATTGACGATTTTGTGCAGATCGCTTCAGCAGGACTTGAAGCGAGCCTGATACACCAGATACAAATCGAAGAATCAGTGATAGGCTGGAAGGAGTACGAGTTGGAAGTAATGCGCGACAAGAAGGATAATGTCGTGATAGTCTGCTCTATTGAGAACCTTGACCCGATGGGCGTACACACCGGCGATAGCATCACAGTCGCGCCCGCACAGACACTTTCTGACCGCGAATATCAGCGTATGCGCAACGCGGCAATAGCAATCATGCGCGAGATTGGTGTTGACACGGGCGGGTCAAATGTGCAGTTCGCAATAAATCCGCAAAACGGAGAGATGCTTGTCGTCGAGGTTAATCCGCGCGTATCACGAAGCTCGGCTCTTGCATCAAAAGCAACAGGATTTCCCATCGCAAAGATTGCTGCGCTTTTAGCGGTAGGCTTCACGCTCGACGAGATAACCAACGACATCACCGGCCAGACAACAGCGGCGTTTGAACCAGCATTGGATTACTGCGTTGTAAAAATTCCACGCTTTGCGTTCGAAAAATTTCCCGACACGACAGACAGCCTCTCCACCTCGATGAAGTCGGTGGGCGAGGTAATGTCAATCGGACGAACATTCAAGGAGGCGTTACAAAAGGGATTGCGCTCGCTTGAGACGGGTTGCATCGGGCTTGGCGCAGATGGAAAGCCTACCGGCGGAGCGTTATCGCTGTTCGATATCGAACGCATGCTCAAACTGCCTAACTCGCACCGCATTTTCTACATCCGTCACGCCTTGAATGCGGGGATGACTGAGCAGCAAATATCGCAATTTACCGGCATTGACCCTTGGTTCTTGCGCCAAATAGGTCAGATAGTTGAGATGGAGAACATCTGCGCAGCATCGCCAAGGCCTCTTTCGGCAGAATTGCTGAGAAGGATGAAAGAATGGGGGTTTTCAGACCGGCAGATTGCGAACCTTACCGCCTCGACAGAGGATGAAGTGGCGCAGTACCGCAAATCACTATGTATAAATCCCACATACAAGTTAGTTGACACCTGCGCAGCCGAGTTTCAGGCCAAGACCCCTTATTACTATTCAACATACGAATCGGAATGTGAGGCACGGCCGAGTGACCGTAAGAAGGTGATGATAATCGGCGGCGGGCCAAACAGAATCGGGCAGGGAATCGAGTTCGATTACTGCTGTGTTCACGCGTCGTTTGCGCTCGCCGAGGAGGGTGTCGAGAGCATAATGGTGAACAGCAATCCCGAGACAGTAAGCACCGACTACGACACATCTGAAAAGCTCTACTTCGAACCTCTTACCAAGGAAGATGTGATGCACATAATAGAGCTTGAAAGGCCGATGGGCGTAATAGTGCAGTTTGGCGGACAGACGCCGCTCAACCTTGCGGCCGCGCTTAGCTCGGCAGGGGTATGGATATTGGGCACAAGCGCCGAAAACATTGCACGAGCCGAGGATAGAAAGCTGTTTAACGATATGATTCAGTCGCTTGCACTCAATTCACCCGCTAACGACACCGTAACAACATTGGAGGAGGCAATAACAGCGGCGGCACGGATAGGCTATCCGGTGTTGGTGCGCCCGTCCTTTGTGTTGGGCGGCCGCGCGATGAAGATCGTGTATGAACCCGATGAACTTGAAGCCTTTGTTCGCATGGCGTTTGATGTCTCCCCCGGTAGACCGGTGCTTATAGACAGGTTTTTAGAGGACGCGATAGAGGTTGATGTTGACTCCATCTCAGACGGCACAAACACGCTTATCGGCGGCATAATGGAGCATATAGAAGCCGCGGGCGTGCACTCTGGCGATTCGGCCTGCGTTCTGCCGCCTCAGACACTGTCGAACGAGTTGATTGAGGAGATTAAGTGCGCGACAAAGGCGATGGCCAAATCCCTTGGGGTGGTGGGGCTGATGAATGTTCAATACGCGGTGCAGAACGGCAAGCTGTTTGTATTAGAGGCGAATCCGCGAGCATCGCGAACGGTGCCGTTCGTCAGCAAGGCGACAGGTGTGCCGCTTGCAAAGCTGGCAACAAAGGTCATGTTAGGCAATACGCTCGCCGAGCTTGGCTATTGCCGCGACATCACGCCGCCACGCTATGTGTGCGTTAAGGAGTCTGTTATGCCGTTCAACCGATTTCCCAATGCCGACACTCTGCTTGGGCCTGAGATGAAGTCAACGGGCGAGGTGATGGGCATTGCTCCCGATTTCGGCGCCGCGTTCGCCAAGTCACAGTTGGGCGCGGGGCAGAACTTGCCCGTATCGGGCACGGTCTTTATAAGCGTTATGGATAAGGATAAGCCCGCCGCGGCTCGGGTGGCAAAATCCCTTTCGTCGCTTGGTTTCGAAGTGCTCGCAACAGGGGGTACGGCGCGGTATTTCGATGCCTGCGGAATAAAGTGTACCACGGTTAACAAGATATCAATGGGCTATCCGCACATCCTCGACGCAATACGAGCCGACTCGGTGCAGTTGATAGTGAACACCGGCAAGGGGCGGGGCGCATCGCGGGACGGTTATCTGATCCGCCGCGCGGCCTTGGCGTACAACATACCCTATACAACGACTATAAGCGGTGCGAACGCGGTTTGCCGGGCGATTGAAACGCTGCGGCACGGCAAGCCATCCGTCCGCTCAATCCAAGAGTACTATGGGAGGTAGGGGAAAAGCACTCTACACAAGACTGTTGAATGCAATTGTCAACGCGAAAGGTATTAGTGTTAGGCTGCTACCCATTCCTTGCACATCAGAGCCGCCTGTTCAAGTACAATGTCAGTTGCTTTGGCTTGCTTGTCTGGTGGGTAACCGTATTTCTTCAGTATTCGTTTTATGTGTACCCGCATCTTCGCTCTTACCGATTCGCGAATGCTCCAGTCTATCGTGACATTATTTCGAATGGAGTCTGCAAGCTCGCGAGCAATTGTGCGAAGGCTGTCGTCACCCAATATCTTCACCGCGCTGTCATTGACCTCAAGAGCATCGTAGAAGGCAAGCTCATCCTCATTGAGTTTGAGCTTTTCGCCGCGCTTGCTTGCCTCGCGCATCTCCTTTGCAAGCTCAATCATCTCCTCGATCACCTTAACTGTCTCGACAGTTCGGTTCATGTACTTCGTTATTATGCTTTCGAGCATCTCTGAAAAAGTCCGCGACAGCACAAGGTTCTTCTTGCTCAGAATTCTGATCTCACCCTCAAGAATCTTTCGCAGCATCTCGACAGACAGGCTTTTGTACGATAGTCCGCGCACCTCGGCGAGAAATTCGTCAGAAAGAATCGAGATATTGGGTTTGTTTAACCCCGAAGCGGCGAAGACATCAATTACCTCGTCGGAGGTTATTGCGCGCGATACTATCTGGCGTATCGCTTGCTCCAAAGCGTCTGTCTCGGGACGGTTTCCGTGCAAGCTTTTTGCAAGCACAGCCTTTACGGTTTGAAAGAAAATGACATCTTCGCGAATCTGCAATGCGTATTCATGAGGCACAGCAAGAGCGAACGAACTCGATAAGGCGGTAATGAACTGAAAGAAGCGTTTCTTCCCTTCGTTCTGTTTCAACACAAAGTCTTGCGCGGCAGTGATTGTTTGAAGCCTTTCCGCAGAATCTCTCGATTTCCATTTCGACCAATCGAATCCCATGAACATCTCGCAGCAGTTCTCGTATGCTTCTTGAAGCAACTCCACCGCTTTTTCTTGATAAATCGCCGTTTCGCCCTTTCCCCCGTTTTCTGTGTAGTTTGCAAGGGCATACTTAAGATGATCAGCAAGGCCAATATAGTCAACTACAAGGCCACCGGGTTTGTCTTTGAAAACTCTGTTTACACGCGCAATTGCCTGCATAAGGCCATGACCGCGCATTGGCTTGTCAACATACATCGTGTGCAAACATGGTACATCAAAGCCCGTCAGCCACATATCGCGCACTATTGCAACTTGAAACGGGTCATTTGGGTCTTTGAATCTTTTCGCCAGATCCTCTCGCTTTTGCTTGTTGCGTATATGGTCTTGCCATTCCAACGGATCTGCTGCTGAACCCGTCATCACAATCTTCAACATGCCCTTGCCGTCTTCGGCATTATGCCAGCTTGGGCGTATCTTTGCTATCGCCTTATAAAGGTCAACGCAGATACGGCGGCTCATGCAGACAATCATGGCCTTGCCCTGCATTGCTTCGAGCCTTGTCTCGAAGTGTGTGACAATATCCTGCGCGATTTGGGCAATTCTCTTCTCTGCGCCGACAACCGATTCAAGCTGCGCCCATTTGCTCTTCAGCATCTCCTTATGCTCCACTTCCTCGCATTCGGTAACCTCATCGAAATCTGCGTCAATCTTTGGCTTTTCAGCTTCATTGAGCGACAGGCGAGCAAGGCGACTTTCGTAAAAAATCGTAACAGTCGCGCCATCACGCACAGCTCTCTCAATATCGTATATGCTGATATAATCGCCGAAAACAAAGCGAGTGTTCTTGTCGCGCAGCTCTATCGGCGTGCCTGTAAAGCCCACAAATGAGGCATTTGGAAGTGCCTCACGCATGCGAAGTGCATGGCCTTCAAGAAAATCATATTGGCTTCTATGCGCCTCGTCAGCGATCACGACAATGTTCGTTCTGTCAGAAAGCTGTGGGTGCTTATCCTCACTATCGAAGGTAAGGAACTTTTGTATTGTTGTGAAAATGATGCCACCGGATTCTGTGCGGAGCAGCGAGCGAAGGTGTGAACGGTTTTCGGCTTGAATCGGCTTTTGTCGCAAAATGTCGCTGCATCGTGAGAAGGTGCCGAAAAGTTGGTTATCAAGATCGTTTCTGTCTGTAACCATTACAATGGTCGGGTTTGCCATCGCTGGGTGCTGCACGAGACGAGCCGCAAAAAAAGCCATCGTTAGGCTTTTACCAGACCCTTGCGTGTGCCATATCACGCCTATCTTTCTGTCACCCTTTACATTGCACGCAATTTCGGTTCTATCTAAAGCGCAGTTGACAGCGGCGTATTGGTGATAGCCCGCCATTTTCTTAATCGGTTTTCCGTCGCCGTAATCCTCGAATAGGATGAAATGCCGTATCATGTCGAGAAACCGGTCTTTGTCAAACATGCCCAAGATCATCACTTGTATCTGCGGCAGCAAGTCGGGCGATGTCTGATCGCCCTCTATAGTACGCCAAGGCAAGTACCACTCTCGATCTGCAGTAATTGTGCCGACCCTTGCCTTAGAACCATCAGAGATCACCATCGCTTCGTTGTAAACAAACAAAGAGGGTATCTGATGCTTGTAAGTCTGAAGCTGATTGAAAGCCCTCCATATATCAGCTTCCTCGTCTGCGGGATTCTTCAACTCGATGACGGCAAGCGGCAGACCGTTTACAAATATAACAATATCCGGCCTTCGTTCTTGCTTATCCTCAACAACAGTGAACTGATTTACGGCGACAAAGTCGTTGTTTTCGGGTTCGTCGTAGTCGAAAATGCGCACAAGGTCGCCACAGATCGAGCCGTCAGGTCGCTGGTATTCAACCGGCACACCGCTGGTGATGTATTTGTGAATTGTGCGGTTGTTTTCAACCAGCGAGGGTGAATTTGGGTGTATCAATTTCCAAAAAGCATCGTCAATCGCAGATGTGGGAATGCCCGGGTTGAAGCGGCGTAGAGACTCTATAAGTCGGCGTTCAAGCACAACCTGATTGTATGCGGTTCGTTCGGCAGCGGGTTCACCGGGAGCAATTTGAGGGCCGTTCAAAACCGCGTAGCCGATGCTCTCAAACCAAGCAAGCGCGGCTTTCTCAAGCTCAGATTCGGTGTAGGCTATGCTCATGGGTTCATCCTGTATTTTGAAGCATTCTGCATGCAGTGATTCTTCACGTAGTTAACCCAATTATCATACCAATACCACTGTTTCAGGATTTTAACACCATAACCCTTTGCCATATTCTTCGCATCTTCCGATTGCCAAAGTTCTGTATGACATTTCATTGTGAATTTCTCGTATCCATCATCCTTCATCATTCTCACAATTGTGTTTGGAAGGTACTTAGGACGCTCTGTTTCCTTGATGACAGTATATGCTCTATTTACATCCTGAGCAAATTGCGATTCAGCTTTAACGAATTCTATAACTTTGTCAGCCTGCCCTCTCCTGTTTACAGTTTTAGGAACAAACAACAAGCGATATGCAAATCTATGGTCATTGAATTCCTCATAAGATAGTTCTCTCTCAAAATCCCCGATGAATTCCTTAATATGAAACGGCATTTCTTCCAGCAATAGTAAAGCTTTTTCGTTTTCGCGTGAAATGGATGAGAACTGAAGGCTAAACGACAGATACTTATCAATGCCAAATTTGGCACCAAAAAGCTTTTTTACATAATCATTGTAGTTAAGGCAGCAGGCCTGAAATTTTGCACTCAGGGATGTATCAATCCGCGTAGTCATTTGGTGTTCGATTTCGTGTCTAATACCAATTAAAAAACGCAGATTGTTCGAGGTATGTATATCAAGGGGAGATTGTTGCTCATTGAGACATCTTTCCAACTCCCAACGCTTATATGCTCCTGATTTTGTTTTACTAAAAACGCGCTTACTCCCTTTCATTTGAAAGTATCTGTATTCGATCTTTTTCTCTCGATAGTATGAATGCAATAAATATGTCCACGCAATATTCATTAATACTATAAAAATTTCTGATTTAAAGGTAATTAATGGGCTATTAAAAATCTGGACTGCGGCTAATGCAGATTCTCGAGACTTTGCGAGAAGCTCTGCTTGAATGGAAAATAATCGTCTAACTCTTGCTTTCTTTGCCATCACGCATACCTCCAACAAACCTCTTCGCGTCCTGCAACCTCAACTCGCCTGATATCATCTTGGGCAATACTGAATCTCGGATACTTGCCATAATAAACGACTGATGTTCATTGATTTCAAGGCGATCATCAAGCAATGATACAATTCGGTCAAATTCGACAAGAGTATCTGGCACTGGGACAACGAAAGGAAGACGTTCAAAATCGGTTTTATTGATACATCCAAAGACTGTACCTACAGCATCAAACTGCCGGAAGTGTTCTCTAAGATGATGCATGGTGTAGTAGGTATAAGATCGGCTACCACATCTATGCCGAATCGCTGCAACACCACGCCCTACAGAGCACTTTTCGATCGCAATGTTTACATCACCAACAGGTGCGCGAACACTGACAAGTGTGTCTCCTTTTTCCGCAAAGCGGGTTGGTGCAGTGCAGAATACTCGGCGCGATGGGAATCGGAATCCAAAGTCAGTCCGCCCTTGGTAAAATGGTATTCCTTCTCCTGTCTCGTTGTAAGTGCTGCCGGGTGGTGACTGCCCCATTGTTAGACGAAAGTGATCACCTACGCTTCCCACCCTCCAACCCTTCGGGATCGGCCCTAATTCAGAGTCCTCGAAGGAGTCGGGGAAGAGCGAGGCGATGTGGGGAGGCAGATTGGGGTCACGCCCCTCGGCCTTGGCGCGAACTGGGTCGAAATCAACAAACCAGCTCTTGTATATTGCCCGCGCCATATCCTCCAATGTCTTGTTCATCCTGCGATTTAGCTCTATCTTGTCGTCAAGTGAACCGAGAATGTGGGCAATGGCCCGTTGTACTTTGAGAGAAGGGAGCACCACATTCATTTGGGCAAGAAATTCCCATTTTGCACGCGGCATTCGAGTTCCCTCAGATGCTCGCGATGATACTTCAATGAAGTCAGGAGATGACATTAAATAGAAAAGAAACCTTGAATCTACGGCATCTTTTGGTCTAACAACCCATATGTCAGTCGAGCAAATACCATCAAAAGGCGCAATTATCACTTTTCGAAAGTAGGGTCTAAGTTTGCCGAAGAGAATGTCACCTTTCTTGAAACGATACTTAATGCTTGTAACTTGTTCTGCGAAACCATAACCGCTCAAAGTCAGTAGATTCTCTGCGATGTGCTCAAGTCCAATGTATGGAAGACCACAAACATCAGAGGGATTGACGGTGTCACGAATAAGATCAGCACAATCACCAAATTGCAGCGATGAGCAATTCACACTCTCCATCTCCGAAGTCTCACATGGCGACGGATTGCGGGAGTACCATTCGATGCCATGCTTGCGGATATGCTCAAGCAGGGCTTGGTTTTCGATTCGATGGTGAACAAGAAGGTCCACACGCTGGGGAATTGACAGCTCTGATATGATTTCGGACAACGCAGCCTGATCGCCCAAGGTGAGGTTGTCTCCGAATAGCGCGATGTCCACATCCGAAGTAGGGGTGAATGTCCCCATAGCCCGCGAACCGAAAAGAACGATCCGTTCGACCTTAGGGCTTGACGATAGCTTTTCGATAATCGCGTCGCGATGCTTGGGCTTGAGGCCGTCTGTCATGCTTGCCGTTTCCTTTGAAGGCGGTTGTAAAGGGAACGGAACACAGGCG
This sequence comes from uncultured Planctomycetota bacterium, assembly GCA_964571525.1. Classification (GTDB taxonomy): domain Bacteria; phylum Planctomycetota; class B143-G9; order B143-G9; family B143-G9; genus CAZNBY01. Next base: position 356,489 of record CAZNBY010000001.1, on the reverse strand, counting down.
TGTAAACATGCTTTACCAGATATTCGGCCTCCGCCGCCGTCTTTTCGTCGTAGGTGTGGCTCAGCACATTGCGTTTTATCAAGGCATCGAGCAAGGTCTCAGTCTCATCTTCGGTGAGATATTCGGCCTCGAACGCTTTGCGAATTGCATCCCTCGGGGTTTTCGCATCGTATCCCTCATAGAACAACAGGTCTTTCAGTGTGTTCCACGCCAACTCCATCGTAAATTCGAACATCTGAACAAGTCCGGCGCGCTCAAGATCGGAGTAGTGCTCTTGTTCACAAGCAGAATCAAGTTGCGCGAATGCTTTGCTGAAATTCGAAAACCTCTGCTGCCAGCGAATTTCGTCACTATTTACCATATCCCAGGTCCTCCAGATTGGCTCGGATTATTTGGTCAAGAGCCGCACCCATCTCTGTCTGCTTGTTTAATTCAGCGACAAGGCGGCGCATCTTGTCCTCAAAAGGCTCGTCGTCCTCTTGAATCTCCTCTGCGCCTACATAGCGGCCGGGAGTAAGTATGTGCCCCTGTTTGCGTATATCGTCAAGGGTCGCGCTTTTGCAAAAACCGGGGATGTCAGAATAGGCTATTGTGCCGCCTTTATCTCCACGCCAGGCATGATAAGTGCCCGCGATTTTGCAGATGTCTTCGCTTGTCAACTCGCGGTGAACCCTGTCTATCAATGTACCGAGCTTGCGTGCGTCAATAAACAGCGTCTCGCCGTGACGGGCGCGAAAACCGCGCATGGGGCTGTATCCTTTGTTTCGTGTTAAAAACCACAGGCAGACGGGTATTTGCGTTGAGTAGAAAAGCTGACCGGGAAGCGCGACCATGCAATCAACAAGATCGGCCTCAATGATGTTCTTGCGGATTTCACCCTCGCCCGATTGATTGGACGACATGGAGCCATTGGCGAGCACAAAACCTGCCATACCGGATGGCGCAAGATGATGTATAAAGTGCTGAACCCAAGCGAAGTTAGCGTTTGAAGGAGGCGGCACGCCATACTTCCAGCGCTTATCGTCTTTAAGCAGTTCGCCTCGCCAGTCAGAATCGTTGAATGGTGGGTTTGCGAGCACGAAATCAGCCTTAAGGTCGGGATGCAGGTCGCGATGAAAGCTGTCGGCATGTTCGTTGCCAAGGTTGCCGTCTATGCCGCGAATGGCAAGGTTCATACGGGCAAGCTTCCATGTGGTGTGGTTTGATTCTTGGCCAAAGATGCTGATATCTGCCTTTGCCTTGCCGCCGTTTCCATTTGCCGATTGATGAGCCTTGACAAATCGCATAGACTGCACGAACATACCACCCGAACCGCAGCAGGGATCGTACACTCTGCCTGAGTAGGGCGCAAGCATTTCGACAAGCAGACCAACAATGCATGTGGGAGTATGGAACTGCCCGCCCTTTCTGCCTTCAGCCAAGGCGAACTGTCCGAGAAAATACAAAAACACATTGCCCAGAATATCAATCTGCGTTGCATCCTCAGTTTCGATCTGTGCAATCAGCTTGATGTTGCTGATAAGGTCAATCAACTGACCAAGGCGTGCGCTGTCAAGGCGGGGATGCGCATAATCGCGCGGAAGTACGCCCTTCAAAGCGGGATTGTCGCGTTCAATCGCGATCATCGCATTGTCAACAATCTTGCCGATCTCTGGTCTTTTTGCGTTGTCCTTCAACAAAGACCAACGCGCCTCTTGCGGCACCCAGAATATGTTATAGGCGCGGTATTCATCGGGGTCCTCGGGGTCCGCGCCCAAAGCGACATCAGCCAATAGCTTTTCTCTTTGTGCCTCGAACGAATCAGAGATGTATTTAAGAAATATGAGACCGAGCACAACATGCTTGTATTCGGCTGCATCCATATTTGATCGCAGAGCATCTGCGGCCTTCCACAGTATCTGCTCGAAGCCCAGTATGGCTCCATTGTTCTCTTTTGCCATTTCTTTCCCCTTAAATGCGAAAACCTTCAACTATCTTTTATCGCCTGTTTGCTCAAAGTCCACAACATATTTTGTAATGTCTTTTCGACGCGAAGGCTGCAATGATGACAGAGACAAAAGGACACCAACCCCGCCGTTACCAGGGTTTGGCGAGGCGTTCCATCTCCTCAAGTTCGGCGAGGATGTCAATGTAGGATTCATATCGGCGGCGGGATATTGCCCCCTGCGCGACGGCGGATTTCACTGCGCAGCCGGGCTCGGTGCGGTGAGAGCAATTGTTGAAACGACAACTGTGAATGTAGGGGGCTATTTCGGGGAAAAAGAAGCCAAGCTCGATGGGCGGTATGCCCCAGACTCCGAAGACCTTAATGCCGGGCGTGTCGGCCACATAGCCAAAATCTGTGCGCACAAGCTCGACGCGTGTAGTGGTGTGCTTGCCCATGCCAGAGCGTTCGGATACAGGTGCTGTGGCCGGTTCGAAACCGGGGATCAGCGCACGAAGAAGCGACGATTTGCCCACGCCGCTGTGGCCGGTGAAGACTGTCGTCTTGTCGTGCAATCGCGCAAGCAGCTCTTTTAACCCCGCACCCGTTGCTGCGCTTGTAAGCACAATATCACAGCCCAATGCGCGGAACTCGTCGAGCGATGAAATTGTCTCGGCGCTCATCTCGATATCGGTTTTATTGACGACAATAAGGAGGGGAAGCTCGTGTATAAGCGCGGCGGCGATATATCGGTCGAGTATGCCGGGAAGAAAGGGAGGTTCTGCGACGGAGGTTATCGCGGCGATAAGGTCAACATTTGCAATCATTATGTGCTCGATATCAGGGCGGAAGCCATCTGGGCGCGACAGTTTCGACCTGCGGTCGAGCACATTCTCTATAACGCCACCGGACTGCGAGGAGACGGAGATTTCGACATCATCGCCGACGGCAAAGAGGTTGCGCTGGGTCTTGCGCCCCTGCTTTAACCGCCCGCGCGTGGCACAGAGCACGATGCCCTGCTCTGTATCCACATGGGCGTTGCCTTTGTCAATTCTTACTATTTTTCCAAGCAGATACACATCCTCCCCGAACTAAATCGGCTTAGTCCGTTTGCACATTTCGGCTACGGCCTTGCGGAACTCGGAAAGCGCGACGGGCAATCCATCGGGATTCTTTCCGCCCGCCTGAGCCAGTTGCGGCCTTCCGCCGCCCTTACCGCCAACCGCCTCTGCCGCGTTGCGTATCAAATCGCCTGCCTTCCAGCCCTTCGCAACGAGGGGGTCGGATACATAGACGAGCAGCGACACGGCACCCTCACGATGCGATGCAAGCAGCATGGCACCTTCGCCGACGCGGGATTTAAGGGAATCCATCACATTGCGCAGAAGGTCGGGCTCTGCCTCGCCGAGGTCGAGGGCGATGACTGGTATGCCGCCGATATCCTCTGTTGTGGCGGTGGCGCAGCCCTCGCGCAGCATCTTCTCTTTCAGCTTTCGCAAGTCGGAACGAAGCGATTTGCTTTCGTCGAGAAGAGTTGAAATGCGGCTATAAGCCTCGCTCGACTTAACACCAAGCAAGCTTGAAACAGCCTGAAGCGCGTCGCTGTTCTCACGCGCGTGCTCGACGGCGCAAAGACCTGTAAGTGCAGTTATGCGCCTCATGCCCGCGGCGACAGCCTCTTCGGTAAATATCGAAAGGGAACCAATCTCACCTGTGGAGCGCACATGGCAACCGCCGCAAAGCTCTTTGCTGAAGCCACCTATGTCAACTATGCGCACGGTGTCTTCGTACTTCTCGCCGAACAGGGCGATAACGCCGCTTTTACGGGCGTTTTCAAGCGTATCTGTGTAGCATACAAGCGGGTGATTTGCGACGATCTTCTCGTTCACAATTCGCTCAATGCGGGAAATTTGCTCGCTCGACAGCGGGCTGAAATGTGTGAAGTCGAAGCGAAGGCGGCCATGCTCGACAAGCGAACCTGCCTGTTCGCAATGCCGACCCAACACTTCACGCAGAGCATAATGAAGCAGGTGTGTTGCGGTATGGTTGCGCTCTATTGCGCGTCGTCTTTCAACCTCAACTGAGCCGTAGAACACCGCATCGAATGTTGGATATCCCCTGCCGATCGTACCGTCAATGCAGCCCTCTACAACCTCGCAGAAATGATAGAAGACCTTTTTAATCTTGGTGGTGTCGGTTACTTTCAACCTTGCGACCTTGCTCCATATCTCGCCGGTATCGCCTATTTCGCCGCCAGATTCGCCATAAAACGGCGTGCGGTTGAATACACAAACGACCTTATCGCCCTTGCTTGCGGATGCGACAGGCTCGTTGTCGCGAAACATCATAAGAAGTCGCATCTCGTCGGCCTCGACAACCGACTGACCGAGATAAACCGTCTCGGTGGTAACATCGAACGCCTTGCCAAGCGGCCCAAGGTCGAAGATGTCGCCCTTCATTTTAGAGCCCTCTCGCGACATGCTTCTGCGAGATTCAAGCGCGGTATTGAACGCCTCGCGGTCAACAACTGCGCCAAGTCGGTCGAAGTAGTCCTCCATCACTTCAACTGGCATGCCGTATGTATCGAACAGCTTGAAGGCGGTATCGCCCGAAACGACCTTAACACCATCAACGGTTGTTGCCTCAGCCAATGCAGACTGAAGCCTTCGCTCGTTGGAGTTCAGGGTTCGTATGAAATCAGCCTCCTCGCCCGAAAGTATCTCGCGAGTGAAGGCAAAACGGCGTTCGAGATCGGGGTAAGCTCCGCCCATCACCTCGACGACGGTGGGCAGAATCTCGGCGAGGCCGGTGCGGTCGTATGCGCCTGTCAGATAGCAGACATCAAGATATGCCCGTCGTATGAGCCTTCTGACCACATAACCACGCTCAGCATTTGAGGGCATTGCACCATCGCAGATGCAGAAGGCAACCGCGCGTATGTGGTCTGCGATGCGTCGCACGCACTGCTTGCCGACAGCGTCGAGAGACTCAAAGGGGCGCGAATCACAGAATTGAGCCAGTATTCGCTTCTTAAGAGGCACGAATATATCAATATCAAAGTTGTTGCGCACACCTTGCATGACGGCTGCCATGCGCTCAAGCCCGAGACCTGTGTCAATGTTCTTCTGGGGCAGTGGTTCGAGCTTTTCAAAGCCCACACGGTCGAATTGCGTGAAGACGAGATTCCAAATCTCGACAAACCTTCCGCCCGGCGCAGTTATATCAACCCGCTCGTTTTGACATCCGGAAGGCTCTTGGTCGAAAAAAATCTCGGAACAAGGCCCACACGGGCCGTTTGGGCCGAGAGTGGGCGCGTCGGCTGGCCAGAAGTTGTCGTGTGCACCAAGTCTGAATATGCGCAGGTCTGGGTCCATACCGTTGCGGCGGCAGATTGACTCCCAGTATCCCCAAGCCTCGTCATCGTCAAGATAGACAGAGAAATACAAACGATCCTTTGGGACTTCAAGCACCGAAGTGAGCCATTCGAAAGCCCATTCGATCGCATCTTTCTTAAAGTAGTCGCCGAAGGAGAAGTTGCCCAGCATCTCGAAGAAGGTGTGATGGTAGTCAGTGCGCCCGACATTGTCGAGATCGCCCGTGCGCAGACATTTCTGTGCGGTGGTTGCGCGCGAAAAGGGCAAGGTTCCCTTGCCAAGGAACATATCCTTAAACTGGTTCATGCCCGCGCCGGAGAAGAGCAGCGTGGGATCATCGGCGGGTATAAGGGAGTCGGACGGCCACTCGGTGTGCCCCTTCGACTTGAAGAAGTCGAGATACGAACGCCGTATTTGATCGGTTGTAAGCCGTTTCATAATCGCTCCAAGTATGCTGATATTCTAAAACAAAACCCGCCCTAAAGCGGGTGATATGCAATTTCGACGAATGAAGACCTGCGTGAGCATGAAAATCAGTCTGCAAACCGCGTTCTTGGCCCGCCGACCCACTTCAGCCTGCAAAATGCGCCATTAACTGAAGCAAAGCCGATGCAATACGGGATGTGGACTGGCACCGCAACGCGGTCGCGCCTAAGGTGCATACCAATAAGGACGCCACCAATATCGAGACCGTAGTCAGCCCCGCGCCCAAGGTTCTCTACGACAACCCCATCCGCGCCAAGCAATGCGAAATAAGCCGATGCAGCCGCACCTCCCGCGCCGTTTATGGGGATTATATTAACCTGCACAAGCTCGCGTTCCTCAGCATAACTTGCTGGCACAACGAGCGCGCGGTTGATGTGTTCGCAACCCTGCACCGCAAGCACAAGACCGTGTGAGACGCATACTTTTAACAGCGATTCAACAACAGCGCGACCTGCTTCGTCACTGCTTGATGAACCAAGGGGCTTGCCAATTATCGCGCTGCTTGAACAGCCAAGAACGATAAGCTCACCTGAACGCGGAGCGCGTCGTGCAAAAAGCTCTTCGGCAGACCGCACAACAGAAGCGGGGATATCGTCAATGTTAAAATGCGGACTCATCTTTATGAAAACACCCCGTAGGTCTGGCTCAATCTTCGCTGCCGCTCTCTTCTGCCGTATCGCCCTCGTCGCCCTCGGGAACATAGACAATCTCGTCTTCAGTGGCAACGGGTTTGAATTCCGCAGCATTGAGCCTTATCTCAAGCTCGATTGCCTCTGCGATATCGCGGTTAGCGGTCAGAAAGTCAACCGACTTTTCATAGCCCTGCCCAAGGCGAGTCTCGCCGAACGAATACCAAGAACCTGATTTTAGCACAATGCCGTACTTGACACCGAGATTGAGCAGAGCGCCCTCGTGAGTGATGCCGCGATCGAATAGGATCTCGAATTCCGCGCGACGGAACGGTGGCGCAACCTTGTTCTTTGAAACAATGGCTCGAACCAAGCTGCCGATTACTTTCTCGCCGGTCTTTATCGAGTTAATGCGGCGCACATCTATGCGAACGCTTGAATAAAACTTCAGTGCGCGGCCTCCGGGGGTGGTGTCGCCCGTCGCACCATAGCCCATTGCTATTTTCTGGCGTATCTGATTTATAAAGATCATCACGCAGCGGCTCTTGGCAATGGCGGCAGTGAGCTTTCGCAGAGCCTGGCTCATAAGGCGCGCCTGCAGACCGACATGTTGATCGCCCATCTCGCCATCAAGCTCTGCCTTGGGCACAAGAGCGGCGACAGAATCAACAACAACCACATCAACGGCGTTAGAACGGACAAGTATCTCGGCGATATCGAGAGCCTGCTCGCCATAATCGGGCTGTGCGAGAAGCAGATCGTTGACGCGTACACCCATCCTTCTGGCATAGGCGGGATCAAGCGCGTGCTCCGCGTCAATAAACGCGGCTGTGCCGCCACGCTTCTGTGCGTTTGCGACGCAATGAAGCGCAAGCGTGGTCTTGCCAGATGCCTCTGGCCCGTATATTTCTATTATCCGCCCGCGGGGAAGGCCACCGACACCGAGTGCGAGGTCAAGCTCTATTGCACCAGTGGGAATGGCATCAACATCAACGGCCTTGCCGTCACCCAATTTCATTATCGAGCCTTTGCCGTACTCTTTTTCAATCGTGTTGATTGCAAGGTCAAGGGTCTTCACTTCAACCTTGTCATCCTTCTTCTTGGCCATTTGTAGTACCCTCCCCTAATGTGGCGGTTGTCATCTATTGAATTGTGTTCGACGGTAAATTATAGGAATTTGTTGTCTAAAATTCCAGTTAGCGATAATAATTGTAAAAATGGCAAATGCTGAAGCCAAGCGAGACAACGGGTGCAAGGGTATGCAAATCATCTCAACTTCGACGGTAGCCGAGCTGGAGATAAGCAGAAAGCCATGTCTCTGCATGAAGTGGGGCACTACATCGGATTAACAGACACCTATTTCAGCTTCATCTCAAATGTCGCATATTTATCGAGCACTGCCTTGAAAGAGCCAGCCACAAGCCATGCACGCGATTGTGGTTCATCCTTTAGATACGATTCGAAGAATACGGTGCTGCCTTGCCGGATTAGCGGTTGAAACAAAGCATCTATTGGTCTTCTTTCTTGGTTGCCTCGCCCCGAGAAGACCATGTGGTCGCCGCCGTCGAATATCACAAGATACTGGTCCGAAAGCTTTATGTTGTCGTATGGAATGCGACGGTCGGCGGCTTTTGTGTTAGGGGTTAAAGAGCTTGTGTCGAGCGTTCCTGTCATGTGAAGGCTCGGAACACGAATGGAGCCATATATCTTGTCTGCCGCATCGCGCCGATCAGTAACGGTAGGGCTTAGTATAACCGCCGCCTTGATGCGCGGATCCTCAAGCGACAAGGGTATCCGTGTGCCTGATGACTGGCCTATTGCCACAAGGGTTGTGAAGGCTCCGAATGAATGCCCCGACATACCTATTCGCGCAGTATCAAACTTGCCCTTAAACTCACCGTCAGCTTTGTTTAGCGCAATGAGCGTATCAATGGCAAATGATACATCCTTAGGGCGGTTGATTGCGTTTTCAGGTTTTGCGATGGCTTCTTGAAGCGCCTTGTATGGATTCGCCTTGCCACGCCAAACACTATCGTCACTGCCTATATGCTGAAGATGAACGCTTACAAATCCCCAACTTGACCAGTGCATTCCAAGGTAAGAGTATGCCTCGCGCGACCCGCCTGCGCCGTGTGAGAAGATAATGATTGGGAAAGACTCACCCTCCTGATTACCGACCGGCAGGTAAATTTTCACAGGCACATCGCGCTTGCGGTTCTTATCGTGCCAGTCTAACAACATTTCTTTTGTCTTGTAAGGGCCGGGATTGCGGCGGTAAGAGGCTGCGTCGAATGGAAAATCAAACGCTGCCGGACTTAGATTGCACTGCAGACACTTCTTTGCACCGTTCTTCAACCTTACACTCGCGTAAACAGTCTTGCTGTCGGGAAGAAGCGAGAAGCTGGATACAAACGATGTCTCCTTCATAAACGCGTATTCGGGGGATGTTGCATCGGAAAAGGACGATATCCTCTTTCTATGCTGACCATCAACTGTCATTACCCAGATTTCGAGTGGATTATCGGCAAGAAGCGACTCGGTGGTGGTTGAATACTCAGGTAATTTCTGATCCGCGCTTGAACAATAAAGGATGTATCGTCCGTCCGGTGATAATTGTGCACAATCGTTCCATTCGTCCCCTTCGGTCAGCAAAGAGGTCTTGCCAGAGGTTAGGTCGAGAGTATATATCGCCTGAGGGTTCTTTGTGCCTTCCTTTGCTCCACCAAATAGAATGCTTGAATCTCCGTTTATAAACCCATATACGCACCTTGGTTCGATGCCCTTTGTGGCAAGAGATCGAATGTCGGATATAGAACAACTGCCATTATCAACCTTAAAGTCCGCGCTCTTTATGACCCAGCGCTGTGTTTTGCCGTCTTGGTTAATCAATTCGCACCACGCGAGCTTATCGCCTTTGGCAGAAAAGCGAGGAGATATTGCTCCCCCACCGTTCGACACACTTGTAAGCTTTGTGTAACTAAGCGGGTCAAACGACAAGACCCAGATGTTATGATGTACGCCGATACGAGGCAGAGTAATACCTGCGGTCTTTGCCAGATTTTCGGGAAGCTCAAGCAAAGTATCTTCAGCCTGAAACACAAGAAGGCGACCTTCTGGATGAAAAGATGCAGAGCCTGCGTTTCCCTTCAACTCGCCATTAGGCCCCTTTATCTGCAGATTCTTGCCGTCATTCTTCGAACCGCTGACCGTCAGATTGTAGCCTTTGCGTTCAGCAATCTCGTATTCAGTCACAATCAGCTTGCCATCCAACGAGCAAACTACGCGAGCATCGTTGTTCAAAACGACATTAAAGGCCGAAAGAAAACCATCTTTCTTTTCCGCAGCCTTTTCTGCAAGAATCAGCGGAGATACTAAGACTAACAGCACGACCGCAAACAACAGCTTTGTCTGATTTTTCGACATATCTGCACCTGTTGATAGATTTAGCAGAATATAGCAAAAATTGTGCCTATTTTGCAAAACGGCTCAATACGGCCGTTGTGGAGAATTCAATACGCGGAGCAATGAAGCAACACAGACAAGTGTGGAAAAAGCCGACAGTACAGAGAAGGGAGACTACAGCAGATCACTAAACAGCATAATCGGGGCGACAGGAGACAGTATGCCTGTGCCGTAGCTAATGTTCATCTTAAGATGCTGGAAGCCCTTCTCTTCATTGACGAGAATAAGCTCGAACTTGCGCAAACCCTTTTTAAGGGACACTTTTAGCGAAATCTGATGGACTGGGTCGTCGCGGGTCATTAGGTTATCGGCAAGACTGGACCCATCAATTCGAAAGCGCAAACGGGCAGTGGTGGAGATGGATATATCGTATTCGCCATCCTGTGCTATCATTATGTATCCTTCGTACTTAACCGACCATGTGTTACCCTTGATCTTGGCTGAAGGTGGTGTGCTGAACTCGGAGTCTATTGTGCTAACTACCTTGCTTTCGGCAAGCCTGCTGAAGTATATATCGGTGTAAGCGTGAAGGTTCAACCCTTTCTGTATCTTCTTTTCGCGCAAATTCTTCATAACATCGGTAACTTCGGCAAGCCATTCAGCATCAAGCTCACCAATGAACTCGATGCGTTTAAAGTGAGCAAAACCAAGGTCTCGTATCTCGATATTTGCGGTCTGCGCCTTTCTCTCCTCTGTCATAAGCTCAATTCCGTCAATAGTCATCCGCGCAAAGCTGTCGCCTGTAAAGAAAGAGACCCGGGTGAAGAGCGGAGTGCGGGGAAAAGCGTAACCGGTATTTTTAACCTTGAAGATGTCCCATTTCTTCTCGGGGTCGAAGAATTCGGCAAAGCCAGCAGAACCGTTGTGAGAGTTTATGCCGTGCCAAACACCACCGACTCGTGCGCAAACCGAGTTCGGACGGTCGTTTCGATATTCGAGCACAACCTCAACCGGCCCAGTAAACAACGCCGTGTGGTGAAGCGGATGGTTGTATAACGGATCCTCTGATACAGTAAGTTCACCCTTCTCAATTTTCCAAAACTTCGGGTCAAACGAGAAGTCTTCCATTTGAGCGACATCACTGAAATCGTATATAAATTTGTAATGACGCGAGTCCACCATCTCAATCTTGCCCTTGAACATGCTCAGTATCCCTGAGAGTCGTAGTTTTGCGCTTGACATCCGTTTTTCGATCGTCTCGCGCTTCTGAGCGATGATTACAGAATTTGCGTACTCGCGAAGTATCCTTTCTGCCACTTGCAGTACAGCGTTTGGATCTGTGTCTGGCATCTTATCGAAATCAGCAAGGGCTTTTACAGCGAATCTATCAAGTATAAGGGACTTGTATTGTGCTTGTACAGCGGCGTAATCTGTAATTGAGAAGCCAAAAGCGTTGGCGGCCTTAGCATCCATATCAGCATCGTAGAACTGACCACAGAAGAAAAGGTAAATTGCAGAGTCCTGCATCGCAGCGCCCTTTTCACGAGGGGTTGTTGCGCGCAACATGCGTTCCTTTGCATACTTTGTAACAGTCAGTGGGTGTAGTTGGATTAGTTTGAGGAGTCTTTTCGGCATGCCAGATGAATATTCCATCACATCGAGTGAACCGTCGGGCTTTATCTCGTTAATCTTGAATGAGCGCTCATCGAACTCCTCTGCAAGCCTCATTGAAACACGCTTTCCGACAAGTTCGGTCATGCGCTCGTTAAAGGTGCGTACTACTCGTTCGATGGGAGAGATGATAGAACTTGTCGCCTCAAACTCTGATTTATATTCCTCAAACAGTGGATCGGCTATGAACTTGCTGCGCTTCTGCTTTGCGGCTTCGATATCACCCGAAAGGGTAAGGTCAAGAATCGCCGCAAGAGCCTGTTTGCTTTCAGAGGTAACATACTTTTCGCGGGCAGTATCGCATAAGTTGAATAACGCGCGAACTGCGCCAGCCTTTTCGACGGGTGACAGCCGTATCAATGATGCAAGTGCGTCCTCTGCCTCGATGAATTTCTTCGCCTCAATCAATGCATGCGCATTCTTTAGAGCCTTATTAAAAGCCTCTTCAATCTCTTTGTTCAAGGCAGCGATTCGCTCAGGCAGCTTGGTGTATTCACTCGATATCTTCACGCTTTCTGGCACATCAGCGAACACAGCAAGCGCGGCGTTAAAGTCGCCTTTTGCAATTTCAGTGCGCGCCCTTTGTGTCATATCTTCAAGAGTTTTACGCGCAGCGGCGTTGAGCTTTTCGCGGGTTTTAGAGATAATATTCGAAGCGGTAAGAGCCTGAGGAGTACCCGGATAACTTGTGCGAAGCTCTGAGGCGGCTGCAAGTATCTTCTCATAATCATCCGGCGATTCTCGCACTATCTTGTTGAGGCTCTCCAATGCAAGTTCAAGTACTCTGGGATCGAATGACTTTGTATGCGTCGGCGTTGATGTTTCAGATGGCTTTGCGCTTAATGCCGCAAAGGTCGGGCTCGGTGCAACGGGAAGCTTTCGATTGCTTTTCGATGCCCAGATAATCGAACCAATTACTAAGACCACAAATAGAACAGCCGCAAAAGTGGCAACAGGCGAGCGTTTACGACGCAACAGCTCTTTTGGATCGAGCTTGCCTTCTTTGATAAGTTTTTCAGTAAGGGCTGCGGGGCGTTTTCCAGCTTTAAGAAGTTCGAGGTCGCGCTGAAGATCGGCAGGTGTGGCATAACGAAGATCCCGCTCCTTTGCCATCATCTTTAATATTATGGCTTCCATGCCTTCAGAGATCTCTGCGGCAATCTCACGAGGCGGTTTTAATTCACCACGCACATGCTTCTGCATGATCTCTTGCGCCGAGGCACCGGAATACGGGGTTGTTCCGGTAAGAGCATGGTATATAGTCGCTCCGAGCGAGTAGATATCCGTTCGCGTATCAAGGTCAGAGCGGCCTAATGCCTGCTCGGGCGACAGGTAGTGTGGAGTACCAAGGACTTCACCCTCTTTTGCCAAAATGTCTTGCTCGCCCCTTTTTGCAAGGCCAAGATCGCAGACCTTCGCAATTCCCGACTTATCTATCATGATGTTGTCGGGTTTTATGTCGCGGTGAATGAACTGCTGCTTGCGTGCATATTCAAGCGCCGAAGCCGCCTGAATAGCAACATCAATTGTTTGTGCCTCGCTCAACTTGCCTTGTTTTTTGAGCATTTGCCTAAGAGTCAGGCCGTCAACAAACTCCATCGCGAGGTAGATGAAGCTGTCTTGCTCGCCAGCATCAATTCCGGTGATAATGTTAGGATGGCTTAATTGGGCAACAGAATGGGCTTCTGTTAGAAAACTTTCGACGAATTTGCGGTTGACCGCAAGTCGTGGATAGAGAATCTTCACCGCCACAATCCGGTCGAGGCTGACTTGATTGGCACGATACACCACACCCATACCACCACGCCCAACTTGCTCAAGAATCTCAAATCCGCCTATTGTCTCTGGCGAACCCTGTTCACCCTGAACTTTAAGCGTGTCCATTGCCTGCTGCTCTGTCATTTTTCCATGGCGAATAAGAATCGCGCCAATCTGCTCATCGTTTCCAGCCATTCGCATCTCTGACTGTTCGTCAAGCGCGGCCTTTAAGGCATCGTCGTCAATGTAACCTAACGCTTTGGCAATTTGGCCGAATAAAGGCACCTCAAGCAGTCGCTTGGGGTCAGGCAGGCCGGCACGGATCTCGTCAAGAAGCTCAGGAGGGGGAGCGAAGTTGATAAAGACTTCGCGCAGTCTCTGGCTCAACGCGGAAATTTCCTTCAACCTCTGCGCGCAGGCGGGGCAGTCTTTGTGCTGTTCTTCAAACTGAACACGGTTGATAGGTGAAAGCTCGCCGTCAACATAATCGGCAAGCATCGCGCGGAATTTTGCGCAGTCGCCCCTATCCATCAGTCCTTCCCCAGCACCGCAAAGCGGAATTTAGAAACCGAGCCTCGCACCTCGGCGACAGATGTGTTTAGCAGAACAGCGATTCGCTCGTAGGGAAGGTTTTCGAATATTTTAAGCCCCGCAGCCAGTTTTAGCTGGGGTGGAATCTTTCTTATAACTAACGCCACACGCACTGAGTATTCGCGTATTTCGTCGAGCGATTTCGATTCGAGTCTGGCAAGTTCCTCTGCGGGAAAATAGAAGGAATCGCGCAGCTTCCCTTCGTAATCATCTCCATTCGATACTGGTTGTGCGCCACGGCGAATCCATTGTGAAAGCTCGGTCGCAGCATGTTCGATCAGAAGCGTGTGCATGTTGCCACGCGTTCGGTAGTCTGCCATCTTGTTGGCAAACGCCAAAAATGTGCGTTTAACAAGATTGCGGGCGGTGTCGAGATCACCACAAACAAAATGGCAGAGCCTCATAATCGGCACCTGACGACGAAGCACGAGGTCAACGAACCCTTCAGGATTGCCCTCAAGCGTCTTCTCTATTGCAAGTTCATCGTCAGTCTTTATCGCCATTACGGGCGGTCTCCGTTGTGTTCAGAGGATTCGAACGGCGTGGTGCGCGACCATCGAGTATCTGTATTACCATTGCGCGCACATCGTGCGAAATGCATCTGAAGGCTACATTGTAAACCACGCTCTGCCAAGACTCCGCCTCTTGCCACAGTTCCGGTGATAAATCCGAACATGCGCTGTGGCGGATATAGTCGAGGTGATCTTCTACCATCAGATTAGACGACCTGAGGTAAGATTCGACTTTGTTTAATATGTAGTCTTCGTACCACGCTTTGTTGCGTGATGCCGCGATCTCGCTTCCATGAAGGTCGAGAACTATGTTAGCAAGCGAAATAACCCGTGTGAGCCATTCAGTCCGGTCGAGCATTTCTCTCCTCTTCAAGGTTGTCCAAGACATCGTCGCCGTATTCTGCCTTCAAATCTTCAAACGACTTTGGGCCGCGATAGTCTGGGATTTCAGCTACATAGGGGCAGTCTTCGGGGAGCGCGCCAATCTCAATAGCGTCCGCGATCGTGATGCAATCGGAGCATATCTCGAACCGTATATCGTACACTCTGCACAGTCTCGAATCCTCGTCGAGATAGGGGCACATTTCGGGCGTGTAGTAAACTTGTCCTTCTACTTCGACCTTGCCGTGACAACATCGGCCGCATCGCAGGCACAAGTCTTCGCTCTTTTGCGGTGCAAGCCGCTTAATAAAGCCTGAGAACAATGCAACCTCCGCATAGGGCAGTCGCGTGCCGCCACAGCATTATATCTCAAGAGTATCATCATACTGTAAAAACGCAAATAAACACTGTGAAGTGATGGGTTTTGAATGCTGAAGTCAACCTATGCAATGGCGTAAATCTCGCTATACACGGAGATTAGCGAGAATCATACGCTGCTTGAAGCAGTTCTGTCAAACCATGCAATACTACGCTTTACAACGAGGCTAAACAGGCCGGGATAGTATTCTTTGCTGCATATTAGCTGATCAACTCGTTGGGGGGTGCTCGTTTAGATCGGCGCGTTGCATAAATATGATAGATAGCCGATGTTGGATCGTCGCCGAAAAAGTAGCAACACGAAAGGGGTAACGCGAGGGGATTTCCATTATACCTTAGTAAGAAGCTGCTTTTGAATTGACGGTAAGACCCCTTGCAGCATAATATAATGTACATATATATCATCGAGGAACGGAAAGCGGCTGGAACGCACCCCAACGGGTGCGGCGGCGTGCAGCTCAACGGCAAGGCACGGCGACTGTCGCAAACGCACTTAAATTCCGCCTCGACGGAGTTTTTTTGTTTTTGGAGAGCCTATGCAAACCAATCCAAATGTGCAGATACTTCAACGACTCAACCACTCGTCGCCACGCGGAAATGATAAGTGCATAAACTACCAGCCTGAGTTGGCGGTAGAGACCTATTTGCACCGCTTTTTGGCAGACGAGATTCTTGCCACAAAATACAGACTCGTACTTATCACGGGTTGTTCTGGTGACGGAAAGACCGAATTCATCCAGTGGCTTGAATCCGTGCGGATGGGCGAAGAAATTTCTCTGGCCGAAAAGCCTGTCGGTAGATATGACTGGATTGAATATCGGGCTGATGCGGCAAAGGGCGATCCTGTTTATTTCTGCACGCTGTATGACGCAGGCATGACTTTTGAAGCCGAGGACCAGAAACCCGAAGATCTTCTGAAGGACAACCTTGAGGATTTTGAGGGTGAAGAATGGAATCAGCCTGTCTGTTTTCGCATCTTCTCTATAAACCGCGATCATCTGCGCGAGTTTCTTAACGACAACCTGCAAAAATATCCCCGTCTGTCTCGCTGTGTATTACCCGCAATAGACGACGCCAACCCCGACCCTCGCCCCGCACTGAAGGAGGGCGTGCTTGTTGTGGATCTCACCTTCCGTTCTCCTGTCGGTGACATACTGCGAGAGGAAGGTCTTGAGGACGGCTGCTTATATACAAAGTTGGTGGCGAAGCTGTGCGGAGACAACTTCTGGGCGCCGTGCAAGGGTTGCGAGGCCATTGACTATTGCCCGATATACTACAATATAAGCGCGCTTGATCCGCGAAACGGCAAGGTGGTCTTCGAGCGTCTAAAGAGCCTTATCACTGCCTTTCACTATCGCCGCATTTTCCACCTAACTCTTCGCGATCTTGTTTCGCTTCTTATATCAACATTTGTGACAGATCTGTCTTGCGATGAGATAATAAAGGCGGGAGCGGACCCGGAATTCATCTTCAAGTACTTGTACTTCAATAGGCTATTTGGCAATTCAGGTGACTTTGGCGTATTGCTTGACGAGATAGATATCGCCGCTGTGAACTCACCTCGAGTTGACGCTCTAATGGCATGTGAGGCGGACCTTGCACCAGATGACACCTCTCTGCCTGTTATAGTAATAAAGGACCTACTCGATTCATTGCACGATACAGAGGGTTCGGCAAGCTATCGTGAGCTGACACTTGCCCTGCGGAACGGGCGCAAGAGGCGCGTGTTCTTTGAGGACTCGTTGGGCGATCAGATTAAATGGACAGAACTGTTCCCTTACCGCAGTTACGAGCTTTTTGATAATCTTGCCAAGAAGGAACAACCGACCGATACTGAGCTTACGCGCCGAATACTTAAGCAGATATCAATCCGCGACGGTCTTACTCCGCTTACTGATTCGCACTTTCAGTTTTCGCTTGATTCAACTTTCGAGCAACTGGTTACATATTACAGTGCTCCCTATGCCGATTTTGAGCTGTTGCTGCCTTTGCCGCGCGCAATCGCCGGTCACCGCGAGTACCTTCCCGGCTACCTTCTGCTTCGTCATCGCGAAAAGCCCAACATTGACCTTCGCATCAATCTCGACATACTTGAGTATATTCTTTACGGCGGTTTTGTGCTGCACGAGAAGCCCGACTATGTGCCTGAAATAAAGCATCGCTTACGCGTATTTAAGGAGAAGATTGAAAGCGAGCTTCAGTTGAAGTCGTTCTTAATACGCACAGAGGACGGTAAGTTGGCCGTAGTCGAGCGATACGGCCTTTCGGGTGGCGAAGTTCGTATTCTGGACAGGGGATAAAGAGATGAAACAGAGACTTAATCGTTATTACGACATAAACTACAAGGGTTTGCCCCTGCCCGGGTTCAAATCCGTTTCTCTTTACAAGGTGCTTTCACGCGTCGTATTGCTGTTACACGAAGGTTCGCAGAAATACCGCCTTGCATCGCTTCCTCCCGACAAGCTGGCAAGCATCCTTATGGACGACCTTAAGCACGACAAGAAGCGTACTGCCGAAATCAATGAGCTATTGCAGAAGTGGCTCGGCAAGCGCCTTTTGCTTGAACGCGAGGGTGAAGTGCTTGGCCCCAATCCTCTGCACTACAAAACAGCCTCGATGCTTAACATCAGCGATTTTGATGACGAGGGTGCGAGCGACATGTTCTTTCGCATACTCGGCTCGGACGCAGTGCTTAGAAGAGAGTTTCACAGATACTTCTCTCCGCAGGGCGACGAAAACGCCGAAGAAGAACTGCTGATACGCCTTGCCAACCGTCTTTCGCCAGAGCTTGACGAATCTCCGCGCCCTGATACTACTGGCCCCGCCTCGCTTTGCCCAGCATTTAACAGGCTTGTGATTGATGACTTTAAGCGCATGTTCGCCTACCGCGCGAACCTCAGCCGCGGCACATTTGTGCGGTTTCTCGAAGATCTTATCGGCCTGCATCTTGCCACATACGAGATGCTGTGCACAAACATAGTGAACAATTATGTCAAGCGCGGCAGCTTCTGCCCCGACAATTGTCCAGTTGGGCCGGATGCATGCGACCTTAAGGGCTGCTTCTGCGTTGACGGCGTATTCACTTCATCCGACCAATCGCTCGAAAGCCTTTGCCAAGTCGCAATCCGATCATTTGTCTCAAAGATAGAAAAGTACCGCAATTACATGTACAACCTTGCCTTGCTGAAGAAGCTTGAGCAGTTTAACAGCGATGGCCGTGAGTTTCTGGCAGAACCGGACTTCAAAGAAAAGCCACAGCCCAACGACCTGCTGAAGCTGGTTGAACACCCCGATCAATTCTCGTGGTTTGAGGCTGAATCGCTTATGCTGACCGAGGAAGAGAGCCAAGGGCGCCGCGAGTCTTTCGGTTTGCTTGATGAGGCAAACATCGAACCACAGATGAGACTAATTTCAAAGCTATTAGCGGTGCTTGGGCCGCGCAATGACTCATCTTACGCGCGCAGGCTTGAACACATGTTGGGATACAGCGATGGTTTTGGCCTGCTTTCGTCGTTTAGGGGCAACTTTATGTACTACCTGAGCGACAAGTTCATCGGGTTCACAATCATGCTTGCCACACTGACAAAGGATCCAAGTGGCAAATACTTTGTGAGCCGTGAGCTGGCGCTTTCGGACTACTGTAATTTCCTGCGGCAGCGATACGGCATCAACATCGGCGGCAGGTATAAAGGCGGCAATCCGGGGCAGGACATATTGCGCGAGAATCTGTCAATTCTCCACCGTCGCCTCTTCTTTATGGGATATGTGCTTGACCCGCTCAATCGCCCAGTTAATCCCATCATCCGCCCGAATGTTGTAATCGAGAGGACCTGAATATGTCAAACAATGTATTCAGCAAGACCATAAAAGACCTTTTACCCGAAATCGCCACAGCGATTTATGACGAAATCAAGGTGCCACGCGTCGGCAGCCAGAGAATCCGTGTATCAGGCTTTACACGCGATGTGCTTGAGGGCATCTACCAGCACCTTGACAAAATGCTCACCGGCAAGAATCGCGAGGCGTACAAGATATGCTTCATTGCAGAGCGCGCAGGAAAGACTGTGCCCATAACTCCCGTCGAGCGAGTTATGGAATACCGCACAACGCCTTCGATAAAGGCTCTTGTGGTGTTCGATCCATGGAAGATCGAGGAGTACGGCAGGCACATGTTTTTACATTACTCTTTTCGGGAATTCCCGCTGCAGAAATTCTTAGAGGACTATGCGGTTGACCGCATTAATAAGGCTCCCGCAAAGATACGCAACTTGTTCTTCGAAGCGCGCGAGATGTTTGCCGGCAACTTTCCACATCGCGAGAAGGAACTGCGCGAGGCGATGTTCGCCAAAAAGCTCGCCGCAGATAAGTACACATACGCTTCGTTCGGCGCGGGGTTGGTCTATTTCAACGCCTTTCCCGACTTCGGCATAAACGACAAAAATGCCATGCCGCGAATTGCGGCAAACGCAAGAATATCGAGGCTGTTTATTCATTCTCGCCTGCCGATGAACGAGCGTGTTCTTCTGCTCTGCCCGAAAGACAAAGAGAACGCCACCAAGCTACTTGAGTTCTTTATCGCTAAGGACGGCGTTCTTCCAGAGTTCTGGCTGCTTGAGATAGTGGAAGAGAAGCAGGAGCTTGGATTTGACCGTTGGTCAAGCCCAATCGCCGCCCACACAAAAAGACCGTTTGTCGCCTCTTTCGATGGCATTGGAAGGGACAGGCGCGCAGAGCGCGAGATAGTTATATCGTGGGATATGCCATACGGCACAGTACCTTTCGGCTCAATCGCGTTCCGAGTTTGGAATGAAAATGTAATTGTTACAGAGCGTATTATGCGGGGTGGCGGTTCGCGCTTCGTGCTTGATCTCGAAGGCGTTGAACCCGGAGTTTATCAGATACAAGCTGTCGCATTTGGTGCCGACAGCACACAAATCGGTTCATCGTGGTCCGCACCATTTTGGTGGCCGGGCTTGATACTAACAGGCGAAGAGATGAAAAAGAAGGACAGCAACCGAATTACATGGTTGCACGGTCCAACGGTCAATGACCCTTCATCCGCGCTTTACGACAACATGCGTCACGAGCCGGCTCAAAAACGCAAGAAACCAGAGCTGCTCGAAAACAGTCCGAAGGTCAATCCTGTTCCATTTCCAAGTGGCGATGGCGTTCAAGAAATAGTGCTTCCCGACCATTCGCGCTATTTCATACGAGTTCCTGAAGTCTTTAGAACTCTTGAAAAAGTATCGCTCGAGGAAGTAAAAGGGCTTAACAAGTTCAAGATGGATATGTCACAGGCAAAGCCCTCTGTGGAAAGCGAAGACTTGGAGCATGATGCCGCGTATGAGGAGTTTATTAAGGTGCGCAAACTGCTCGTAATGCAATTGCGCAGAATGGGAGGTTCGCCTTCCACAGTCAATCTGCTCTCGGCAGCCAATCTTTGCGTATCATATCTTAACAGCTATCTCGACCTTCTGGACAAGATGCTTAAAAGCCGCGCCAAGGTGATACGCGATGACATATTATTCATCGAGACAATTCGTCTTACAGTCGGCGACAAGCTGATCGGAATCCTTACGCTTCCCACACATCCAATCGAAATCGCATTCAAGATGGGCTATCAGCAGTTAATATCGAACGCTTGGCAAAATATCTTCAAGTCCAAGTCCAACGACTTATCTCCCTTCCCTCCGACAGAGTCGAATGTGCGAAGTGAGTTTATCAAGGTGCTTTCGACCGCTGAAAACCGCCATTTTGTGCTTGTGGATGTGCCGTATTCGGGCTTCGGGCTTTATCTTGCCGACGGTGTACCGCAAAGCGAGCTTATGAATTTGTGGCACCGTTACATATCGAGCGACAAGACCAGCCTGATGCTGTCAACTCGCTCGAATCTTAAGGAGTCACTGGCTCGAGTTGTGAGCGGGCGTTCAGTGTCAATTGCTGCTGTCGGATTCACGACCACCGAAGGTGTAATGAGATTCTGCAGAACATTATCCGAAAGCGTTGATGATCCAGAACTTCATTTCGATATACGATTTTACGGAACACCGGCTGGTGTTCTCGACAGGACATATAGAGAGATCGAGAGTCTTAAGCGAGAGTTCTGCCTGTATGATCTTTCATCAGACCCTGATGAGTGGAACCAGCGCTTCCCATACGACAGATTCAGCCTGCACGCCGCTTCGACCGACGATGTACACAGTCACCATCTTGCGTATATAATGCCAGACTTCACAGCGTCAGTAAGCTCGTTTGAATCGCGGGGTAGCTGCTGCCTTTCGCTTCTTGAAGGGCTTTTCCCGATCAATATATCAACACTTGCGAAGCATGGCGAAGTGCAGTGGAGCGGCGCCGGCCCGCGCAAAGAAACTTCGGCGAGCGAAAAGACCTTTGAGGTGTTAGAGAGCATCCACGACAGCTTTTCAGCCGCATCTTCAAAGGTGGCATTGCAGAAGACATCTGCATTCAGCCATCTTTCGGTCAATTGCACGGTCGCGCAGAGCACAAGCGAGTTCCTTTCAAAGATCGTATCCAACAGCGTTATAACAATGCTCGTTTCGTATGTTGGCGCGATAGAGATACTCTCCACTGTATCACCCGCAACACATGCTGTCGGTTCACCTTCGCTTAACTTGGCAATTGCACTTGAAACAGCCCGCACACCTGCAGGACGCGCTCTGTCCCATCATTGCGCATCAAAGAGTATAAACTCAAGCGAGTATATGGAGCGTCTTTGCAACATATCTCCTTGTCCAACCCGTTTATACCAGTCGAGCGACGGAGCCTCGCTTTTAGAGAACCTTCTTGTTCGCAAAACGCTTGCGATGCTAAGCCAGACGCGAGACGGCATATTGCTCGATCCACAGCATCATCCCGATCTGTTTACTGGCACACCATGGCCGTCGCTGATTCTCTTTAAGTTCGGGGCTGATGGACTTATACCGCTTATAGTCCAACCCTTTAATATTCCGCGCATCGAAAAGCCCGAGGATGTGACGCTGCCGCCTGAGTTTCTTGAAAAACTTACCGCATGTGGCAACCATCTTCACAAAATCTTCGCGGAAATTACAACACAACCCGACGGGCTTTTCAGTTGGGCAAGATTTGGTGAGATACTCGCGATAGAGCTTCAAAGCCAATTACGCAGGGGCGAGATGGCAGATAAAGACGCTGTCGTGCTTGCCGAGCGCATCAATGCCACAATAAGTGGAAAGATAGCACCTTCGCGCGAGACAATCAGAGAGTTTCCGCTCATACTGCTCCCAGACGCAAAGGGGCAACTTGCAGGTCGAGCCTTCTCTAAGGTTCACCCGCTTTGCCGCATGATGTCAGGCGAGGAAATAGCTCAATGGCTGAAGAAATAAGTCTGAAACCAGATCTGGGTAAAATAGTTCGGTACGGTCCATCGCGACTTTACTGCCCGCATCTTGACCGCGATGATATCATCGAGACGGATGTTCTTGTTCTTGGAAGTGGCGCAGCGGGGCTTATGGCCGCAATACGAGCATCGGCATACTGCCGTGTGTTGGTTGTCAGCAAGATGGAAGTATCTGAAGGCAACACATGCTATGCACAGGGCGGTATCGCCAGTGTTTATTCGCAGGAAGATACGATTGCGGATCACATCCGCGACACGCTTCAGGGAGGATACGGGCTGTGCCGTCAGGACATCGTCGAAAAAGTCGTTACAGAAGGGCCAAAGGTCATAGCAGAGCTTGTGCAATACGGCACAAGGTTTGACAAATCTGACAAGGGCGACTTCTTATTGACACGAGAGGGCGGTCATTCAGAGACTCGAGTTCTTCATGCGATGGGAGACCAAACAGGTAAGGAAATCGAAAGGTCGCTTGTTGACTTTGTGAAGTCCTCGCGCGCAATAAACCTACTTGAAAACACATTTGCAATAGACCTATTAGTTGATGGAGGCCAATGCCTCGGCGTATTGATATTCACATCCGACAGGCGCTTTCGAATAATCTCTGCCCGATCGGTGATCATCGCGACCGGTGGTCTATGCAGAATCTACCGCGAGACAAGCAATCCCGAAGCCGCCACGGGCGATGGCGTCGCCATGGCATATCGTGCGGGAGCACGGATAGAGGACATGGAGTTCATCCAGTTTCACCCAACGACCCTTTATCTTGCAGGCGCACCACGCTTTCTTATCACAGAAGCTGCACGGGGTGAGGGAGCTTATCTGCTTAATGTGCACGAAGAGAGATTCATGCCGCGCTATCACGCTTCTGCTGAACTTGCACCGCGCGATGTTGTATCTCGCGCGATACTTGATGAGCAGAAACGCACCGATTCCTCAACTGTATTCCTCGATATGCGGCATCTTGGCGCAAAATTCGTCAAAGAGCGATTCCCTCAAATATCAAAGGTACTGGCTGGGTACGATATAGATATAGCAAGCGACCTTATACCAGTTCATCCAAGCGCACATTATTCAATTGGCGGTGTAAAGATTGACGATCAAGCGCGCACGACAATTAACAGGTTGTATTCATGCGGAGAGGCCGCCGCTTCAGGATTCCACGGCGCGAACCGTCTTGGCTCCAACTCACTGCTCGAAAGCGTAGTTTTTGGCTCAATCGCTGGCGACAATGCGGGCAGGGAAGCAATAAAGCAATCGCAGCCACCGCAACCGTTGTTATTGGGTGTCTGCGAAAGCGGCGAAAAGGTTGATAGCGCATATCCTGATATAGACATTGATGTTAAGGATGCAGCGAACTCTCTTCAATCTCTTATGTGGCGCAATGTCGGAATCGTGCGCGAAGCCAATAAGTTGGACGACGCGATGTCGAAGATTAAATTCTGGGCGCGTTACATGGTCTATCGCAGGTTCACTTCAACGCATGGATGGGAGCTTCAGAATATGATGACTGTCGCGCGTATGGTTGTTGACTCTGCAATCGCCAGAACGGAATCACGGGGCGTACATTTCCGCAAGGAATACCAAAAGACCGACCCTACTTGGGTACGGCATATATATCTGGAGCGGTGACATAATGCGCGTAATCACAATTGACGGACCAGCCGGAAGCGGCAAGAGCACTATGGCGAGGCGTTTGGCTAAAGCGCTTGGTTTTGTTCACTTCGACAGCGGCGCGTTGTACAGGGCAATTGCTCTGCACTATATTCGCACAAAGCGCACCACACCAACCTCGTGGAGCAAGGCAATTGAGTCTGTACCTATCTCAGCCTCCGCTTGCGACGGCGCAACATCAGTTTATCTCAACGGCGAGTGCGTTGACGGCCTTATCCGCGATGCCGCTGTAACAAATCTTGTATCCCCGGTCTCAGCGTCAATTCCAGTGCGCAAAAGGGTAAATACAGAGGCCGCAATATTCGCGTCAAAATTCGACCTTGTCGCGGATGGCCGTGATATGGGCACGGTAGTGTTCCCCGACGCGCAGTTGAAGTTCTTTCTTGACGCAACTCCGGTCGAACGGGCAAGGCGGCGGCATCTTGAGTTCGCGCAACGAGGACGCGTTGTATCGTTTGAAACGGTGCTCGCTGAGCAAATTTCGCGCGATGAAAACGACCGCAACAAGCCCTGGGGCGCATTACGCGCCGCCGATGACGCGCTTATTATTGACACAACAGGACTTACAATCGAACAGGTGTTCGAGCGACTGCTCGAAATTTCAAATGACAGATACGGCAAGCAAAACTGAAACCGCAAAACGCTTGGATAAGCCATCCTTTTCGTACCGGTTGCTACGCGTGTTCGTGCGGTTCGTGATGCTTGTGTATTTCAGGCTCGTCCCCAAATTCAATTCAGATATTCCCTTCGACATTCCAATAGTCGTTGCTGTTAATCATCAATCCTATCTTGATCCAGTTCTTGTCGGTTCTTCTATGCCCCGCAAGTTGCGCTATATGGCGCGCACAACGCTGTTTAAAAATCGTCTGTTCGCATGGCTAATACGCAAATTGGGCGCAATACCAATTGAGCGTGAAGGTCCTGCACTTGCTGGACTTAAACAAGCCGTGGCAATTCTCGAAACAAATTCCGCGCTGCTGATTTTCCCTGACTCGACGCGCACAACAGACGGCAGCATCGGAGAATTCCAAAGCGGTTTTGTGTGGCTTGCGCAAAAGACTGGTGCAGCGATTGTTCCCGTAGTGTTGCACGGAGCCGATAAGGCTCTGCATAGAAAAGCGAAGTTCCCCCGCCCACGAAGGGTCAAGCTCACCGTCCTTGATCCGATCCCCGCATCGAGCCTTACTCCTCGCGAAGGAGAATCAGCAAGCTCTTGCCGCGACCGCCTTGCCGCTGAAATACGCGAGATGATGGTCGCTGCTAAGGCGCAAATGGAAAGACAGTAACCTTCCAAACGCTAAAACAGCGCTGTGCAAGTTTTATTTTGCAAACACCAGCAAATTAGATTGTGATATTCTGCCCGCATCAGGGCATGCACAAGGATCAGCGTGGGAATTCTGGAATATGCGGTATCAGCGGTGAGGGGGCGGGTGGAGGATTGAGAAACGCCTCGATTATGCCAGCCGGAAAGCTAAGTTCCATGCGAAGGTTGTTGTTCTTGCCCTGCGGAAAGTACTGAATGTTGCGGATGAGTGGCGCGAGAACAGGATAGGATTTTGCGTAACTTTCTAACATTCTGGGCAGCGAAATTGCCATCAGGTCGCGCGCTCCGGCTTCATTAAAATATAGGTTGAGCCGCGCGAATATTGTCTTCTCGGGCTTAGAATATAACATCAGCGAGAATATTCGCGCCTGCATCTGCAGCATGAACGCCTCGTCTCCCGGAATCAACTGCGGCGTGTTGTTGCCCGGAAAGCCGCAAATCCGTATTAGCGAGTCGGGAGTCGCCTCTGATAAGGTCTTCGCGATATTCTTGTCAAGCTTAGTCTCCGTGGTAGAAAGGGCGTCAGCAAGCTTTTTGGCACCGTTTTCAGCAAACACGGCGTACAGGGTTGTGGGTTGCACCATCGCGGCGCATCCGCCTTCGAAAGAAATCGCACTAAAACCGGCAACACTCGACTTACGGGGCTTCTCAAGCCCTAACAGCTCCGCGATCTCCTTCAGCGGTGGCGAGCCTTCTAAAATCAGATAAATGTCCTCGATATCCTCTGAACACCCTATGTATATTGTTGACGAAGAGGCAAGGGCGCGCCCCCGCTCTGGTAGTTTTTCGACCGCCGCAGACGGAAGCAATGGTAAGAGCGCAGGTACATTTACAAAGATCCCGAACTTGACATCCGCGGGGAAAAGCTGATACAGATTGCTGGGTATAGCCGGGCGTTTTGAACTTGCAAGATACACTTGAAGAGCGATGATGACAATCACAACAGCAAGCAGAGCAAGCCCGAGCCTTGTTTTCACTTCTGCACCTTTTTGATAAGGCCTAACAGCAGCAAAACGAGGATTACGGGTGCAATACACGGCCAGAAAGTAATCTTGACGATTAGTACAAACACTGCGACACCGAGAAGAAGGCAACCGCAACCGGTCATCATTCGCGAGTACATCTCCATCTTTCGGCGCTTTTCCTCTTGCACCTCTGGATTCAATTCGTACCCGCATTTTGGGCAGAATGCCGCACCCTCGCTCGTTACAGAGCCGCATTTGGGGCATTGGACGAAATCAGAATTTGGATTTGTCATATACAGTATTCTACGCTCTTGAATATGCCATACACCTAAAAACGCCAGTAATGCCCTAATGCCAAACAGGCACATGGCCTTGTGCGGCGAGATTGGACATGCAAGAAGACCGCATCCTGATACAACCAGCACAAGGTAGAACGAATCAGACCAGTTAAGCGCGTCGCACAGATGTCAAGAAGGCGTTTCGTTTTCGGCAGAATAGTGACGAAACCTTATTTGTGTTGCGTTGACAAATCGTTTGCGTATAATCGTTATTGCGAATTATTGCAATAGGCATGTTCTACTTAAGTCCTGTTCAGAAAGCGAGTTGCGATGCACATACTCCTTGTTGAAGACAACGAGACGGTTGCAAGCGTATCTGTTGACTTGTTGACGACTCTTGGTCACAGCGTAACACTTGCGATTAATGGCAATCAGGCAATGGACGCGCTGAAAAAAAAAGAAGGCAACTTTGACGCGCTTGTATTAGACGCAATGCTGCCAGACATGAATTGCGAGAAAAGCGTAAGGGGAGTTCGATCCCTTGGCTATGCAGGCCCGATAATAATCTGGACAGGGGCATTTGAAAGCTGTCCAGACAATCTTAACAAAAAAGAGCTTGCCCCCATCTCAGTTGTACTAAAGGGCAACCCTATGCATCTTATAAAGCGACTCGAGCAGCTTAACGCATAAATCATGCGATTTAAGCCAAGAGTCGGTATCGCCAAGGCTGCTCAAACGCTTGAGAATTGCTCAAAACTTTGTAGAATTTACCGTTCGCACAACAGTGCGCGGTTCGTTTAATACCATTATCACAGCCTTGTCGAATCCCGTTGCTGATGGGGTCGAACAAGGTTTGTTGGAGTATTGCAATGGACATACTAACAAGCTTTCGCAAAAAGGCTGCCGAGCAGATCAAGCGCGTAGTACTGCCCGAAATCGCAGACGAGCGCACCATTGACGCCGCTATTGAGATTACCAGAGAGGGCTTTGCCCATCTTGATCTCGTCGGCGAGTGGGCACCTATTCATGACAAGCTTGTGAATGGTGGCGCGAATATGGAGCTTATAACACTCCATCGCCCTGCCGACTTTCCCGCCAAGCTTGATGAGTATGCGTCAATATTGACAGAAAAGCGTAAACACCGCGGTATGACCTTTGAAAAGGCGCGCGTGATGATGCTTGACCCGATGTTCTATGGCGCATACCTTGTCTATGACGGCACAGCGCAGGGAATGGTAGCCGGCGCTGCCTGCCCGACAGGCGATACCATACGCGCCGCGCTGTTCTCGGTTGGCACAATGCCCGGCTGCAACCTTGTTTCCTCGTTCTTCATCATCGTGCATCCAAACAAGCAGCTTGGCGCAAACGGCGTGTTTGTATTTGCCGACCCATCGGTAAATCCGAATCCCGATTCTATGCAGCTTGCCGACATAGCGATCGCTTGCGCAGATAACACCAAAACGCTTCTTGGCATCGAACCTCGCGTCGCGATGCTTTCGTTTTCGACAAAAGGCAGCGCAAAACATGAGGTCGTTGACAAGGTCATTGCAGCGACTGAAGAAGTCAAGAGGCGCCGTCCCGATATCCTTGTTGACGGTGAAATGCAGTTTGACGCTGCGATTATTCCGTCCATCGGACAGCGCAAGGCTCCAAACAGCCAAGTTGCGGGTCGGGCAAATGTGCTCGTGTTCCCCGATCTTAACGCATGCAATATCGGTTCTAAAATTGCTGAACGGCTCGGTTCAGCCGAGGCGGTCGGCCCTGTTCTGCAGGGTCTCGCAAAACCCATTAACGACCTATCACGCGGATGCAAGCCCAAAGACATATCCGACCTTACGGCGATCACCGCGATACAGGCTCGCAGTTAGTTTAGGAGTTTGAACAATGGCTCACCCAAAGAGAAGAGCGTCCAAGCAGAGAAAGCACACCCGTACGGCGCACATCAAATTGACCGCGCCCCAGCTTGCACCGTGTGAAAGGTGCTCGAACCTTAAGCCAGCGCATCGCGTGTGCCCACAGTGCGGCACTTACAAGGGCGAAGAAGTAATCACCCCCAAATACGACGCGTAGAAAATGGCACAAACCCGCATAGCAGTAGACGCTATGGGCGGCGACCACGCCCCACGCGCGGTCGTTGAAGGTTCATATAAATTCGCGCTTGCGAATCCCGCCGTCAAACTATTGCTTTTCGGCGAGGAAGCGCCCGTTGCCAATTGCTTTAAGGCAATGGGTAAGGCAATACCGGCTAACATTGAAATTGTCCCCTGCGGGAATTCAGTCGAGATGGGAGATAAGCCGGTTGATGCGCTTCGCCGCAAGCAGGATTCGTCTGTTGTCCGAGCGGTGGAGTCCATCCCCGCAGGCAATGCGGATGCGTTTTTCTCGGCAGGCAACACCGGAATTTGCGTTGCGGCTACAACCCTTCGGTGGCGCACCCTTCGCGGTGTGATTCGCCCGGGTATCGCCATTCCATTCCCCACCATCTCAGGCGCATCAGTAGTGCTTGATATGGGTGCTAATGTTGACGCGAAGTCAGATCATCTGCTCGGTTACGCAGTTATGGGTTCGATTTATGCATCGGCTATACTCGGCAAAAAGACGCCTCGCGTTGCACTGCTCAACATCGGGTCAGAGGAAAACAAAGGTTCAAAGTTGATCTCTGGCGCGCGCGATCTCATATCCGCGACAAATCTGAATTATGTTGGGTATATTGAAGGCAACGACCTTATGTTCGATAAGGCCGATGTAATTGTCTGCGACGGTTTTGTTGGCAATTTGGTGCTTAAGACCGTTGAAGGCGTCATAGAATACATGTTGAAATTGATAAAAACCGAGATAAAAAGCTCTCCCCTAACCGTTGTCGGCGGCCTTCTATCTAAGCCCGCTTTCAAGAAGGTGCGCAAACGCCTGGACTATTCGAGCTTCGGCGGCGCACAGCTTCTCGGTGTCAACGGGGTCTGCATAATAGCTCATGGAAGAAGTGATCCTGTGGCGATTTATAATGGTCTTGCCGTATCGCGGGAAGTCGCCGAGAAGAATGTTAACGATAAGATAGTGAAGGGCATGGCGCAGACCTCCCCCGCCCTTGTAACTGAAGGAGAGATGAATGTTTGAAGCCCGAAGAGTAGGCATCGCCGCACTTGGCTCATATCTCCCTGAAAGGATTTTGACAAATAAGTATTGGGAGGAAAGAGTTGACACCTCTGACGCATGGATCATCGAGCGCACCGGCATTAAGGAACGGCACTGGGTTGCTGAGGGCGAGACAAACTCTGATATGGCCTCAAGGGTAGCCAAGGATTGCATTGCAAAGGCAGGGCTTAAGCCTGAAGATATTGACCTTATAATAATCGGCACAGTTACACCAGACAGGCCACTTCCCTCGACAGCGTGCTTTGTACAGGCCAAAATTGGCGCGGTTAATGCAGCCGCTTTCGATGTAGTCGCTGCATGCTCAGGGTTCCTTTGTGCAACACAGATCGCAGCATCAATGATATCATCTGGTGTAGTAAAAAACGCTGTCGTGCTTGGATGCGAAGTGCTTTCGAGCATATCGAACAATAATGACCGCACGACCTGCGTTCTTTTTGGCGATGGATGTGGTGGTGCCCTATATACCGATTGGAAAGAGGGAATGCCAGAATTGCTCTCGACCGATCTCGCTTCTGATGGCACTGCGGCAGAGTTTCTCACAATTCGGGCAGGAGGTCAGGAAACGCCATTGACACCTGAGTTGCTTGAAAGAAACGAGCATAAGATCTACATGGATGGTTCAGCGATCTTTAAGCGCGCTGTTCGCGCAATGACCGATACAACTCAACGGGCCTTATCCAAGTGCGGAATGACAAATGATGACATTACATGGCTGGTTCCGCATCAGGCAAATTTCCGCATACTTCTTTCAACAGCACGAAATCTCGGCATACCGCCCGAACGCGTGTATATTAACATAGAGCGAACCGGCAACACAAGCTCAGCATCTGTGCCAATTGCGCTTCACGAGGCCGCGACAAAGAATGTGTTCAATAAGGGCGACATCATCGCTATGTGCGCCTTCGGCGGTGGCCTAATCTGGGGTTCGGCGGTAGTACGCTGGTAGCTTGTGATTTCGGGATGACCGCGCAGAATTATCTTCATACTTCGAGGGCATGATGACGAAAACCGCTTATATGTTCCCCGGTCAAGGAGCGCAGTTCGTGCCGATGGGTCGTGACCTATACGAATCCTTCGCCGTCTGCCGCAGTGTATTCGACCGTGCGGAATCTGCATGCGGTCTTCCCATAAAAAAGCTCTGCTTCGAAGGACCTCTTGAGGAGCTATCACAGACGAATTTCTCGCAACCTGCACTTGTCGCAACTTCTATTGCCGCTCTTGCAGCGGCACGCGAAACACGGCTTACCCAACCGGATTTCATGTTCGGCCTGTCTCTTGGCGAATACTCGGCTCTATGCGCGGCAGGTGCGCTTTCGCTCGAAGACACAGTCAGGCTTGTTAAGATACGCGGTGAGGCGATGCAACAGGCCGCGCTGCAAAACCCGGGTGGAATGTCATCAATAATCGGCGCGTCGCATGAGGATGTGCTGTCTGTGGTCGAAAAGGCATCAAAGTTCGGCGTAATCGGCGTTGCGAACTTCAACAGCCCGGGACAGATAGTTATAAGCGGGCAGATATCAGCGCTGGACGAGGCAGATAAGCTTGCGGCGCAACTGCCAAGGGTCAGGGCGATACGGCTGAATGTGAGCGGTGCTTTTCATTCGCCCCTTATGAAGCCAGCCGCTGATATTCTCGCCGATGCGGTTGAGAAGTTTGAATGGCATGAGCCTTGCGTACCGATCGTTTCAAATGTATCAGCCGAACCTGTTACTAATATCCCGCAAATAAAAGCGAACATAATCGCCCAGTTGACAGGCTCGGTGCTGTTTGACCGCTCTGTTGTCAAACTTGCCGAGTTGGGCGTTACGAAATACATAGAAATTGGGCCGTCGAAGGTCTTAGTCGGCCTTCTGCGTCGAATAGACCGCAATCTAATAGCGGTATCGAAGGGCACGGCCGAAGAGGTGCGCCTGCCTTAGTCGTTGCCAATCGGCTAAAAAAGGGTAGAATGCGCACCGTGGAGGGTCGATGTTAAACGGTAAAGTTGCGCTGGTTACGGGCGGAGGACGCGGCATTGGCCTTGCCGTCGCACTTGCCCTTGCTGAGCAAGGCGCAGATATTGCTCTGTTTGATGTGAACGAGGGCGATCTTGAGTCTGCGAGCGCGCTGATTCGCGAGAAGCGCGTCCGCGCCTTTGGCGTAAAGGTTGATATTACAGATTCAACCGCCGTTGCATCGGCTGTTGAATCGGTTACAACTGAGCTTGGTTCGCCAGATATAATAGTCAACAATGCCGGCATAACCCGCGACAATTTGCTTATGCGTATGACCGACGCCGAATGGCTTTCGGTCTTGAATGTCAACCTAACCGGCGCGTTCACAGTTACGAAGGCATGCCTTCGTGGAATGACGCGCAACCGCTGGGGACGAATAATCAACATCGCCTCGGTGGTCGGAGTGATGGGCAACGCGGGACAGGCGAACTACGCCGCGTCGAAGGCCGGCTTGATTGGCTTTACAAAATCGGTCGCCAAAGAACTTGCATCGCGCAATGTTACTTGCAATGCCGTCGCCCCCGGATATATAATAACGAAGATGACCGAGCAACTCCCCGAAAAAGCGCGGGAGACGCTCGTATCTATGATTCCGCTGAAGCGGCTCGGAACCCCTGAAGATGTCGCCAACGCGGTCGTATTCTTCTGTTCGCCATCCGCTGACTATATCACCGGCCAAGTGCTGAACATTGACGGCGGAATGGTAATGTAGCACCCCCTCAACATGTGTAGGAGGCAACAATGGACAATGCTCGTCAAGAAATACTCGAAAAAGTGAAGGATATCGTCTCAGAGCGTCTTCGCGTCGGGCGTGACACCCTCACCGAGACAAGCTCTTTTGTGGACGATTTAGGCGCCGATTCGCTCGATCAGGCCGAACTCGTGATGGAACTTGAAGACGAATTCAACTTCCAGATCCCCGAAGATGAAGCGCAAAGCATCAAGACGATCAAGGACGCGGTTGATTTCATCATCGCCAAGAAGAGTTGATTACGACCCTTATGACCAATAACATAAGAAGAGTCGTTGTTACAGGTATCGGCGCCGTCACTCCTTATGGAACCGGTGTCGAAGTCTATTGGAACGGGTTGTTATCGTGCCGTTCGGCTGCAAAGCCCATCACGCGCTTTGACACGAGCCAGCATAAGACCCATTTCGCCTGCATGATTGACGACTTTAAGCCGCATCCAGATATTGACCCCCGAGAGCTTAGGCGGATGGACAGATACTGTCACTACGCTGTCACGGCTGCGATTGACGCCGTTAAGCAGTCTGGCTTGCACGAAAAATGCAATCCCGAACGGGTTGGCGTCATCATCGCCTCGGGAATCGGTGGTATCGAGGAGCTTGAGGCTCAACACACGCGGCTCGTGCAAAGAGGGCCATCTCGCGTCTCCCCATTGCTGATACCCATGATGATTCTCGACATCGCGTCGGGGCTTGTGGCAATTCAGTTCGGATTCAGAAACGCGAACTATGGTATAACCTCCGCTTGTGCATCTGGCGCGCATGCAATTGGCGAAGCATATCGAACTATCAAGCATGGTTATGCTGACGCAGTAGTTACCGGTGGCGCCGAGGCGGGCATTACTCCTCTTTCTCTTGCTGGATTCGGCAACATGGGCGCAATTTCGACTCGCAACGATTCGCCCGAGACAGCGAGCCGTCCGTTTGACAAGAACCGCGACGGTTTTGTAATGGGTGAAGGTGCCGGAGTGTTCGTGCTTGAGGACCTTGAGCACGCAAGGCAACGCGGTGCGACTATTTACGCGGAAGTTACAGGCTACGGCCACACAGCCGACGCGTATCACATCACCGCCCCTGCTCCCGGTGGTGCAGGCGCAATTCTTGCAATGAAGAACGCAATCGCCGAAAGCAACCGCTCGCCGAATGATGTTGACTATGTCAATGCGCACGGCACATCAACACCTCACAACGATTCCGTTGAATCGCAGGCGATCAATACGCTTTTCGGCAGAAAGCTGCCCGTATCGTCAACAAAGTCAATGACAGGCCATCTGCTCGGAGCGTCTGGCGCAATCGAGCTTATCGCTGTAATCCAGACGATTCGCAACGGCGTTATACACCCAACGATAAACTACACCGAGCCTGATCCCGAA
Organism: uncultured Planctomycetota bacterium; assembly: GCA_964571525.1. Lineage (GTDB taxonomy): Bacteria > Planctomycetota > B143-G9 > B143-G9 > B143-G9 > CAZNBY01. The sequence continues at coordinate 322,500 of CAZNBY010000001.1, read as the reverse complement.
TGCGACATTGACTGTGTTCCCAACACCCCGCGTGAGCAAAAAGTTAAGTTCGCAATATCGAACTCATTCGGCTTTGGCGGTCACAATGCGTGTCTCGCCGTCGCCGAGTTCAATGGCTGATATCCGGAGATAAAATGGACGAACTCTACGACCTTACCGAATTACAGATAGAGATACGCAATCTTGCGTATAAGATCGCAGAAGAGAAGATTCGCCCACTCGTCGCTTATTACGACGAAACGCAGCAATTTCCATGGGAAGTTGTCAAGATTCTCGCTGAAGCCGACCTTTGCGGCGTTTATATCGAAGAGCAATACGGTGGTCTCGGTGGCGGCATCATGGAGCTTGTGCTTGTCGTCGAGCAGCTTTCCCGCGTGTGTGGCGGTATTTCCTTAAGCGTTGCGGGCACCGCGCTTGGCACGATCCCGATCATACTCAATGGAACCGATGAGCAGAAGGCAAAGTATCTGCCCGATATAGCCGCTGGCAAAAAGCTGGCCGCATTTGCGGTAACAGAACCTGAGGCTGGAAGCGACGCTTCGAACATCAAAACAACGGCTCGTCGTGAGGGCGATTATTTCGTCGTCAACGGCCTGAAGCAGTGGATAACCAACGGTGGCGAGGCTGATGTCTATGTGTTTATCGCGATGACAGATAAGAGCAGGGGTGCGCGTGGAGCAACGGCATTTATTGTCGAGAAGGGCACGCCTGGGTTCTCGTTCGGCAAGAAAGAGGACAAATTAGGCATACGCGCCTCAGCGACCCGCGAACTTATCTTCGAAGACTGCCGCATCCCCGTCGAGAACATGCTCAACAAGGAAGGGCGCGGCTTTTTTGTTACGATGAAGACCTTCGATTACAGCCGCCCAGGTGTCGCGGCTCAGGCGCTGGGCATTGCGCAGGGCGCGTTCGACCTTGCGGTTGACTACGCGAGCAAGCGCGTTCAGTTTGGCAAGCCTGTGCTCGCAAATCAAGGGCTTCAGTTCATGGCAGCAGATATGGCGACTAAGATCGAGTGCGCACGCGCCTTGACCTACACGCTCGCCAAGGCAGTTGACTCGAAAAAGCAGGTCAATCTTGCGAAGTATTCGAGCATGAGCAAGATGTACGCATCCGACACGGCGATGTCGGTCTGCACCGATGCGCTTCAGATGTTTGGTGGGTACGGCTATATGCGCGAATACCCGATCGAGAAGTACTTCCGCGATGCCAAGATCACGCAGATCTATGAGGGCACAAACCAAATACAGCGCGACATCATCGGCAAAGAGCTGCTAAAAGAGGCGGCTCAAAAACGCCGCTGATCAACTTTGCTTTACATCACCAAGGGCGGGCATTCCCGCCCTTTTTTTGTATTCGCGCCCTGCTTTGTCCCGTCGCTTATCATACCGCGGCGGTTGTAGTTGTATGTCGTGCTGAAGTCGCCAAAGTACTCAGACGCCGAATCCCATTCAATCTGCGAATTGTCGTCGAAGTCGCCAGCCTGAATTATCTGGTTCTTCATCTCGTAGTCGAACTGCGCGATTCGGGTATTCACCACTATTCCTCCTCTTCAGGATCAGAAATACCCTCATATTCTAATTCATTAATATACCCAGGCTTGACAAGCACTTCTTCAATGTCTTCTCCCCAGCTTACATGGCGCAGCACAAATCTTAAGTCCTTCTCGCTGGTAAAACTGGAACGAAGAATTCGGATAAAGCGTTGGTTTCCAGCCACACAGAAGGACAATTGACCTTTGCATGTAAATATGCAGTCCTCGACAGTAATGACATCGTCGCAGTATTCGTAGTCAGCATCTTCTCCGTTAGGCGTAAGGTGCTTCGAATTAACACATAACACAAGTCCTGAATCATGCGCGTAGTTAACAACAACATTCTTGAGGATGCCACACCCACTGAGAATACAGCCACGCAATTGCGGTTTCGAAAATTCGAATATGCAGCACTCGATAATACAAGAATAATGATTTGATGATCTTATAACTGTAATATTTGAAGCTGTCGCCGGGCGAGCATTTCTAATATTGCTAAAAATACATCCTCTTATTATAAGGTCCGAATGCTGAACGATTAATGAATTGAGTGCCGATACATCCCAAAACACGCATTTGACGATAGAAGTTACGCCAAAGTGAGATTGCATTAGACTGGCAAACTCGCAGTCGCTAATTATAGCCTCAGAGAGCCACAAACCTGTATCAGCCCGAACATCCTCTATTGAAACAGAATTATACACCCTTTTGAATACTCGTTCAGCATCTTTTGCATTTCCATCCCTGTAGATCGAATACATAAAGCAACTGCACCTCGTTTGCCATTTTATGTTTTTACATGTTATACGTGATCCTACAAATCTTAATGAATATATTAATGAATCGGCGATTACCTCACTCTTATATATATTATTAGTAGGGTTCATGTGCGATATTTTTATATTTTCAATTCTGATACTGTTAGCCACCAAGTCGGCACACGCAATTAGGCATGATACATAAGGCATATTGTCTTTATCAGCCATTTCAGATACATCGTTGAAAGAATCGAATAGATCCTCTTCGGAGTTACATAATGATACGCCAAGAAAGCTTCGCAAGGGAGAGAGGACAAGGTCATTGAAGGAGACATTTGAAACTCGCGTCTTCTCAAGCTTCATGAGCCATATTCCATGGAAAACCTTGCTGCCTTCTCCTCGCACAACTATGTCGGCGCCGTCATCTGAACCTATTCTCGCCGTTCCATGACATACGATTCCGCCACCATCGCAAATGACTTCCGCTCCGGGTTCAATAACAAGAGCTCTATCGGTAGAGATAAACATCATCTTGTCAAGCCGGTATTTTCCTGATATAGTAATGACTTTTCTATTATACGGCAAGAACATGCAAATTAACAATAAAGCAAGTAATATGAGAATCAGGAGTCTTGTAATGTTCCTCATGACGCTCTACTTAGAATAGGGTGTACTGATGAATTGTGATGGACCGTTACAATCACGCTTGTCTGGTTGCGGACCAGAACTTGTTTGATACATGTCGCCTGTATAACCCCCAATATTACCAGTTTTTGCAGAATTCTCGGAAGTTTTTGCGGCCTCAGAAGCTGAATCAGAAATATTGTGCGTAATATTATGATTGATTTCTGTTTCTGTCCCATCGTCGTTAACCCTTTTAGTTATGGTTTCTCCAGAAGCTGAAGAACGGCAGGCGTGGATCTCGAGCATGACCGAAAGCTGCCACACGCAGTCTATCGAACGGGTTGAACTGAGGCTATTGCTATTATAGACATCGGCGCTGCAGTTTTCGTCACCAACCGCAGAGGGAGCGCATAGTGAATCGCACCTTGAGTCAACCGAGGCCAGTGCGCACAACACCGCCCGTCGCCATGCGGCGACGATCAGCATGCATAGACAGAGGGAGCGCGTGTTGATTCTCACTTCACCTCCGATAACACTTGATACCCTTTTCACCAGAAAGATTCATAAAAGTCAAAATACGAAACCGCGTATTTATTTCCACAATGTTACCATTACCATCAAGGATCAATGCACGATCACCATAAAATTCAACCTTTGGACGCATTGTTGGTCTCCTTTTATATATTATTTTTACCTTGCGTTCATCTTTATAATAATATATCTCCCATTTCCCAACTACTAACATTCCATGTTCATTTCGGACTATTCCAAATACATCGCAACGTTCATACTCTTCGTCGACTGCCACCTTCATTACCTCATTCAAATGCTCATCTAACGCTATTATATAACCGGCTATCTCTACATATGCAACATCATAATATGGCCAATCAATTCCGAAATGATGTATTCGCTCGTTATAGGAAACATATCTTGTATGCTCACCCGAATATACATCATACTTATGTATCTCATTATCATTCTTTGCGATAATTGCATTTTTGCATGGCCAAACATAATAACGATAATCGTCCCCGCCAACATGTGTTATATTTACCATAAAGTCATTAATTACATTTTTCTTTCTCACTCCATCTCGAATAATAATTCTATGTTTAGAACTGTCATCACTAATCCGATTATAAAACCATACATCGCCTGCTTCTCCGACGCCATAAAACATATTATCATACCAATCATCAATAGCGAGAGTATCTTCAATAATTTTCTTCAATTCTATTCCCTCACATTTATAAATTGCGTAGAACTTCTTCCCAAAACACATATAAGTACAATATATGAATCCCCTGTAACATTCGATGGGCGTCTCTGACAAAATATATTCCTTATATATATTACTCTCTTCCACATTAACAAGCCGTATTGCACCTTTGGACTTATTGTAAAGAACTATACACGACTTGTTAATACAAAGACAAGTAAATCCTTTGTGATCCACTTCAATAGCAGACATACTTATCTTGAACTCTCGGCTCATAATGATGCAAAGAGCAATTACAAGCATGGTGCAGCAAGCGACAACAACAAGTAGCCTCATTCCTTCTTCTCCCCCCTTTTTGATGATTCGAGCCATCTTCTTTCTATTTCCATTTGCCTGCAGTCTTCGATTTCATTCGGATCAAGGCTGCTTTGCCCAATATACGGATCCTGCGAGTCTGGTGACACAACCATGTAATCTGTGAAATCCCATGTGCCGCCGTCGGGCGATACGGTCTCAGTCGCAACCCGACCCATCGCGTCGTAGGTCTTATCGAAGTTGTTGGTCGCCGCGGCCAGTGCGCACGACACCGCGCGTCGCCATGCGGCGACGATCAGCAGGTATAGGCAGAGGGCGCGGGTGTTGATGTTTCCTCCAATCCAAATTCGTGATGCATAGTATTGAGATGAAAACCGTACATAGGGTACGCGAGGGATTAGAAAAGTCAAGATATTTTCAAGCTTAACGCCATCATTGCCAAGCGATCGAGATGCCGGGAAAAGAGAGGCTGCCAAAATCGTGCTGCGAACGGCCAATAAAGCCGACTTCGTAATTATGGACATAATGGACGAAATGGACTATATGGACAATGACCGAGTTTTGTCTTGCGGTTTCATGGATTAGTTCGCACATTCTGCCAAATGTAAAAGCCCCCCAAAGATCACGGGCGAGACGCCCATGCCTTTGGGACATTCATCTTGTAGGTGACTGATTTGGTTTTCGGTTCTTCTCGATCTTCCTTCGTGTTCCTACTTCGCTTATTTGAGTTCAGCTAACCTCTGCATAATAGTCGCCGCAAGATCACATATACTCACTGTTACTTGTTCTCCGCGGGAAAGGTCTTTAAGAACGGCGCAGTCGGATGCTGCTTCATCTGGGCCAATAAGAACAACAAAACTTACTCCCAACTTATCAGCATACTTGAATTGCTTTTTTAGCTTGTCGGCTTCGGGATACACCGCGATATTCAAGCCAGATGAGCGAAGGGCAGAGGCCACCCGCGATGCATAACCCGAATGCTGCGCGTCAAAACACGCAACAAGGGCAACCGCACGGGTATTGCGCCTCTTTACAATCCCCAACTGCTCAAGCGCGGTAAAGATACGATCAAGCCCGACGGTGGTGCCGACCGCGGGAATGTCGCGCCCCAAGAACATGCCGATAAGACCGTCGTACCGACCGCCACCGGTGAGGCTCCCCATGTGGGGAAGTGACGGCAGAAAGGTCTCGAAAACCGGCCCAGTGTAGTAATCAAGGCCACGCACCATCAGCGGGTCAAATCGCACGGAAGAGCCTGATACACCAAGGTCTGCTGCAATTGCGAGCAACTCCCTAAGCTCCGCGGCGGCGGTGCAAATATCCTCATCGTTACCGGCCTTTGCGAGAATATGCGCCATGGGGTCGGGTGATTGTGATGCTCCAACGAACAGGCCAATTGCGTCAGTCGCTTGCGCGCTTGAAAAATCCTGCGCCTCAAGCTCCTTTTGAACGCCATCAGCGCCGATTTTGGAGAATTTGTCAATGCTGCGTAGCAGGTCGCGTTCGCGTTCAAGTGGCAGACCGAGAATACGCGTCATGCCGCGCAAAAGGCGACGGTGGTTGAGCAGCACTGTTGCGTCTGATAGACCAAGAGCATTTAGCGCAGATACGACAACAGCAATTATCTCGGCATCAGCGGACAGAGAGGAAACGCCGATGCAGTCAACATCGCACTGATAGAATTCGCGATACCTGCCCTGCCGCACCTGTGCGCGTTCAGCTCGCCAGACGGTCTGAATCTGATAGCGACGAAATGGCAACTCGATCTCGCTTGCCGACATTGCGGCAAGGCGCGCAAGTGGCACGGTAAGGTCATAACGAAGCCCAGCTTCGTCTGTCGTGCCGCGTTTGTAGTCGAGCGCGTATATCAGCTTTTCGGCATCGGGGCCGTATTTGCCGCAGAGCACATCAAGATACTCGATTGCGGGAGTTTCGAGCGGATCATATCCGAATTGCGCAAAGACGCACCTTAGCGCGTTGATCATGTCCTCGCGTGGGATCATATCCGCGGGCAGATAGTCGCGTGTGCCCGAAAAGCGACGGGGCTGAATAAAGGTCATTGATTCACCTGACTGCTATTGAAGAGGAGCGGCACGGAAGCACCGCGCCGCCCCACTGTGAAAAACAAGAAGCAAAAACGGTTAGTAGAGCGCAAGCTCCCCGATGGCGGCCTGCACCGCGTCGAGTATAGCACGTTCCTGCACGGCCTTCTTCATCGCGTTGTGATCAGGGAAGAGCGGGCGGTCAACATCAAGATGCTCGACAAACTTGCGTACGGCGGCATGCCCTGCGGTAGTACCTGCGCCGAACTTGAATTTGCGGAAATCAAGAGCCTGAGCCGCGGCGATGAACTCAATACCAAGAATGCCATAAGCATCATCAAGTATGGTGCGCGTCTTCAGTGCGGCGTTCATTCCCATCGAGACGAAGTCCTCTTGATCGGCTGCCGCGGGTATGGACTGTACACAGCTTGGATTCGATAGGATGCGCTGTTCAACAATCATCATGCCGGCGGTGTATTGGCTGAGCATGTGGCCTGAGAACATGCCTGCGCCCTTTGTCAAGAACGCTGGAAGCCCGACGCTAAGCGCGGGGTTCAACAGACGGTTAAGGCGACGCTCTGAGAGCACGCAGACCATCGTGATCACCGCGCCGACCATATCGAGCGGAACGCTAATCGGCGAACCTTGGAAGTTCGCGCCGGTCAGAGTTAGGCGCTCGTCGGGCAGGAAGATTGGGTTGTCGCCGACTCCGTTAAGCTCGATCTCGAACTGCGAACGGGCATAACGCAACGCGTCGCGCGCGGCGCCGATGACCTGTGGTGTCGAACGCATGCTGTACGCATCCTGCACCTTTACCTTCAAAACGCCGGTCATAAGGTCCGAGCCCGATATGCACTTCTTAATATTGAGTGCGCTCGTTACCGCGCCGTTGAATCCGCGCAGCTTGTGAAGCCGCTCATCATAGGGCTTAAGGTTTGCGAGCAAAGCCTCAAGCGTCATAGCTGCCGCTATTTCTGCCTGAACAAGGAATCTTTCTGTATCGTAAATCTGCAGACAGCCCATACCGCAGATTATGTTGCTGCCGTTAATTGCGGCAAGACCATCGCGTGCGCGAAGCCCTGGAATGGGTATGCCAGCGGCTTCCATAGCGGCTCTTGCAGGCATGCGCTGACCGTTATAGAATATCTCGCCTTCACCCATAAGGGTAAGGGCGATCTGGCTCATGGGGCTTAAGTCGCCGCACGCGCCAACACTGCCTTTTTCGCACACAACAGGGGTAAGACCTTTGTTGAGCATGGCGACATAGGTCTGAGTGATTTCAGGCCGGCAGCCCGAATTGCCGTGGGAATGGACATTGCAGCGCGACAGCATCGCGGCGCGCACCACATCAACCGGAAGCGGGTCGCCAATACCTGCGGCGTGGTTGTAGATAAGATACTTTTGAAAATCGCGCGTCTGCTCTTCGTTCAACACGACTTCGGAGAACTCGCCGATGCCGGTGTTGACCCCGTACATGATCTCTTTTGCCGCAATCTTCTCCTCTAAAAGCGCACGGCACTTGACGATTCGAGCGACGGCGTCAGGATGAAGCTCTACCTTTTCGCCACCGCGTGCAACACGCACAACATCGTCAACGGTAAGATTGTAACCGGTAAGAACAACTGTCATATTGCCTCCGAATTTGTCGAACAAATTTGCGTTAAACTCGGTTCTTATTGTAGCGTTTGCGACAGTACTTCAACGATAATATAAAAATATCGCTAATTTGCGCCAGTTAGGGCTTTACCGGACGAAGGCAAGATAGCTTTGAGTTTGGCACAGTGAGGGCGGTGAGCGCCATCGCAGCGGTATAGAGGCGGCTTGTCTCCCATATATCGCGGTTGGGTGGCCATGATCCGGCTAATACCCCCTCGCGCTCCTGCAAACCAATCAACCTAAGCGTAATAATGAAGCTGTATGTGCGTGCGATCTCCATGTCGAGCCTTGACATAGCCAGCATGTAGAGATATAGGTCGTAATACGAACACTTGTCAACTTCGCGCCTTATAACAACAGCGCTTGACCTCTTCTGAACAATATCCCACATGTTCCATTTCATAAATGACTTGACGAGAAGCCCCGCTGCGGTCATAGCGGGTGAAGGTTCTTTTGCGCTTGCGTTGTATATAAGGCCGCTGTATTCTTCAGTCGCGCGGTCGAACCAGTCGGCAATGCCGTCCCAGCCCTCGCGGGGCAGTTCGTATCCTGCGTTTCGGGCAGCGGCAAAGGCGCATGCATACCAGTATGTAACGCAAGAGTTCGTTGTGTTGTTAAGCATACCGGGGTATCCCCATGCCAAATCACCATCACGGAAAGCCATGCAGCGGTCGAACGCCTCAATCATGTATTTTTCATATTCCTTGTGACCTGCAGCTACATATTCGGCTAAAGCCCAAGTAGCTACGCCCTGCTCGTGCACATAGGTCGTCATGTTGACCGAGCGGTAGTTGCCAGATTCCTTCGGCTGCGCGACAAGCCACTTCATGGCCTTAGCAACGCTTTCAGCGCGTTCGCGCCCACCCTTCTGCGTCTCATCTATACCCTGCGAAAGCATAGCCAAGACCGCGAGGCTGGTCATGCAGACATCTGTCCAGTTGCGGGCAGTTCCACTTTCGCGGTTGGGGTCGTGCTTGGAGTAGTTGAGCGAATCGAACCTGCCGTCGTCGTCCTGATGCGCGATGAGCCACTTGAAACCGCGTTCGAGCACCTCCTCGCGCTCGTCGCGTTCAACCTCGGGTGATACAAGCTGCGGAAATACAACATCCTGCGGCCATCTGAAAGTTGCCCGATTTTGCACCCACCATTCCTCCCACAAGGCGGGTTCTGGGTCGAGCTTAATCCCCGTGACCGCCATAAGACCGACCCAAGCAGCATCAACAACTTCGATATCTATGTCGGTCAGCAGGTCAATCATCGCGGCAATAGTCTCTGAAAAGCGAAAGACCCGCATAGAGCCTATTGCCTGCGTGCGAAGAGCAGGCGGTGCTTTTCGGTCGTGCGCAACGGTTGAGAGCATTTCAAGCCCCGCCTTTGTGGGATTGCGAAGAAGCACTTTGAAGACCTGCTGAACGAGTGCAGAACGCTTCGACTTGGTGAGTATATCTGCAAGCAGCTTTATGGCAAGGCTCTGGTCAGCATGACCAAGCGCGTCGAGAGCGAGCACGGCCGCCTTGTGATTGTCACCCGAAAGTATCATTGTGCATTCGGCAATAAGGCGTTCGTGCAGAAACCTTGAAAGCGCGTCACATGCGTAGTATCTTAGCGGGGCGAATCTGCTTTCGAAGGCGAATTTAATAAGAGCGTCGCCGACGACAGGCAACTTTGCGGCAGAGGCGTTCACACTGCGCACAGCGAGTATATTGATACCGAAATCGCGATCTTCAAATATAGACTTCCACTCGTCTTCTGTCAGATTGCCCCTTTCGACGAGCGATGATGCGCGTTCGATGCGGTCGGAAAGGGAATTGGAGCTTATCTCCTCGCCCTCGGTTGTAACCACGAAGACAAGCAGGAGAGTTAGCGAAAGGCCGCATGCAATGCGCCTTATGAGGTTAAAAACCCTCGATGATTGTCTCAAATTTCTCCTCTATCTGCTTATATCCGACGGGAATCTTGAACAGGCTTTCGGGCAGCTTTGCACGGCAGAAACCGCGGACATGAAACTGCACAGCGACGGAATGATTTGTGAAGTGATAGTAAAATTTCATATAGCCGGGGAATTCGCTTCTTTTAGCTATCTGTGACGCTGCCTGCGGCATAAAGACTCGCAGATACGGAATGAATTTGTTAGGAGTCTCGGCAACCTCATCTGTGCCAAGGTAGGAGATGTAGCGCGTCTCGTTTTCATTTACCAGGTATGCGCGGTAGCGGTTGAATACATTCGGTTCGAAATACTCGCTGCGCCCCTTCGACGCGATAAAAGCATAAGTATAGTCGTTGTTCACAATCTTCTCGTACACTGCAAGGCGAGGTAACTGCGTCTCTTCAAGAGCTTTTCGCTCCTTCTTGTCGGTAGCTTTATCAAGAGTGGCTTTTATGTCAACAATCAGCGCTCTTGCGTTTGCAGCCCGTTTGCGCTGAATTTCCGCCTCGCTCATATCGCGTAGCTTGAAGTAGTCGTCAAAAGAAAGGGTCGAGTATGTGCCGGCTTTTCGGTCGAGCTTTGTGATGGTCTTTGCGGTAAGGTCGAGTAAATAGGTGTTTCCAGTTGAGTACTGCATCTTCATCAGGTTGTCTTTTAGCAGCACACGCGCCGAGTAAGAAGTTTTCGGCGCATCCCTCTTCACACCGTAATCGTCTTTTGTGATATCAACGCCGCCGGGCTTAGTTGCGTCAATTTTGGCGACCTCGAGCTTCGAGACGGTTATATCCTTCTCGTAAACAAGATCGGCACTTGCGGAGCGCACAAAACTCACAGCGCACAAGCACGATAAAGACAGGGCAAATATGAGGGTGTGAAATCTATTCATCATTGCCTCCTTATATAACCGAGAAACGGCGTAAAAGTTGCGCCGAGGCAGGTTTTTCGGCGAACTTATCCCCTGCCCACAAGTTAGACGGCAAGTGCGCCGGTAAGATCTGCAACACAGTTCATATTGTGGCGAATGCAATAGTCCTTAATGCCGTTAAGCACATCAACGCAGGCGGTCGGCGAGATTAGCGTGCCGGTGCCGACCTGTACAGCCGAGGCTCCGCACAACATGAATTCTACAGCGTCAATACCAGTCATAATTCCACCAAGCCCGATGACTGGAATACGCACGGCTTTTGACACCGAATATACCATGCGCAGCGCAACCGGCTTTATTGCGGGACCGGAAAGGCCGCCGAACACATTACCGAGCCGCGGTTTGCGCTTTTCTGCGTCAACAGCCATGCCTAACAGGGTGTTGATAAGAGATACAGAGTCTGCGCCCGCGCCCTCTACAGCCTTGGCAATTGAGGTTATGTCTGTGACATTTGGCGAAAGCTTGACAATCATGGTCTTGTCGGTAACGCGCCGCACCGCGGCGGTTACCTCTGCGGCTGCATGGGGGTCAACGCCGAACTGCATTCCACCCTTTTTCACATTGGGGCACGATATGTTGACCTCGAAGGCGGCAACGGCATCAAGAGGGTTCAGCGCTTCGGCCATAATAACAAAGTCGTCGAGCGTAAAGCCCGCTATATTGACGATTATCGGGCAATTCAGCTTTGCAATCTTTGGCAGCTTCTCAGCGATAAACTCATGCAAGCCCTCGTTTTGAAGGCCGATCGAGTTCAGCAATCCCGAAGGCGTCTCCCAAAGGCGGTGGGGCATGTTGCCAAGGCGCGGCTCGACGGTAACGGATTTTGGTATCACCGCGCCAATATTGGAAAGGTCAACGAACTCGGCGACTTCCACTCCGTAACCGCAGGTGCCGGATGCCAATATAACAGGATTGCTGAGCTTAAGCTTGCCAATCTGTACGCTAAGATCAAACTGGTTCATTATTCGCGCCTTGAGGAATATCTTTATCAAACAACACACGCCAAGCGAAGTACGCAACGCCAATGCAGATGCACGAGTCGGCAATGTTGAAGGTCGGCCAAGGCCCGACTGTGATGAAGTCGCGCACCGCGCTGAACAAAATTCTATCAACGAAGTTTCCCGCCACGCCGCCGTATGCAAGACCACCCACTATTGCGGCGAGTATAGTGCCCTTTGTTGGAAGGTAGTGCACAAAGAAAAATGGAATCATAATCACAAGAAACAACACGCTGACGAGCGCAAACGCGCTGTTCATCCCCTGACCGATGCCGAACACTGCACCTGTGTTATGAGCATGTTCAATTAGAAAGAAGCCCCCGAACGCGCTGAAGATGGGTTCGTAATCCTCTTTTACTACAGAGGAGAACACAAGCACCTTTGTCACCTGATCGAGAATACATGCAGATGTGGCGATAAAAAGAAATATGACCTTTAATCGCAATGTGTCTTTTCGCATAGTGCCAGTATATCATTCTGGCAGAGTCGGTCAAGGTCGCACATAGGCAATTGCCCTGTGTAAGCACAAAGCATGCTGTGCTATTTGTGCTTGAAGCGCTTATCAATACACGCTCCTTGACACTTTCTCGTAGCGCAAGTTCGCACAATAGGTTAGACTTATTGATAAGACTGACAACATTTCACAAGGAGCCGAGCATGCACTATCCACGCATACTCTGCCTTTTGGCGCTTTTTGCGCTGCTGTTTGCCTCCATTACGACAGGTGAAGAGCTTGCGCCTGAGCTTACCCGCACGCGAACGAAACTCGACGAAAACCTACCCGAGACAGTCCTTGTCAAACAAGCCGCAAGCTGGCTTATAGCAAACGCAAAACGCGATAACAAGGTGCTCGAATGGCGCGAGTACGCAGAACACCCATTTGTCACCCTCACCTTATACTCTGGTGCGCCGGGTGTGCTTCATGCCCTGTTGTCGCTCTACAACACAACAGGTGACGAAACCTACCGCGCTCTTGCGGTCGAGACGGTGGAAGCAATCCGTAAGGCCTCGTTTCGCGATAACGGCAAGCTTACATGGAAGTTCGCTTGGGATGACGCGGAAGAGAAGGTACACACGAAATTCGCCACCTCGTTATACAGCGGGGCATCTGGTGTGGCTGTTGCATTGCTTGAGGCGGGCGAAATACTGAATCTGCCCGACGCAACAAAGGACGGCATTGAGGCGTTATCGTGGGTAGCTGACCGAGCAGAAACAAAGAACGATGGTGCGACATGGGAATACGGATTCACCGATATTATAAGTGGCAACGCCGGCATAATCTGCGCGATGCTTCGCGGGTATGAACTGACGGGTGAGGCGTTTATGCTGAACACCGCGCGCATGGCAGGTGAATATCTTATCTCTTTTGCCGATAAGACCGAGAAGGGTTGGAGTTGGCTCAGCATGAAGGGCGCAACAAAGACCTACAACGGCTTTGCGCACGGCACGGCGGGAGTGGCATGGTCGCTTGCGCGGCTTGCGTTGTTTACGGGAGACGAAAAGTTTCTGAATGCGGCAATAAAGGGAGCCGACACGCTTGACGCATGCGCTGTGCGCGACGCAAAGGGAACACGCTGGCATCAGTTCGCTGTACCCGAAGCAACAGCGAGCCCGCGCGAAGGCTGGTGCCATGGGGTGGCGGGCACGGCAAGGCTTTATATGCTGCTGCATTCGATAACGGGGGATGTCAAGTATCTTCAAACGGCAGAAGATGGCGCTAAATGGCTAATAGCATCGTATTTTCCAAAGCAGGACCGGGCGCGTTCAAGGTTCTATTCTCCAAGTTTGTGCTGCGGAGCCGCTGGCGTCGGTGACCTTATGCTTGATATGTACCGCTTTACCGGCAACAAGGAGTATTTGGATTATACAGTTGATGTTGCTGGTTGGCTTGCGCAGATCGCGACGCGCACAAAGGCGGGCGGCGCGGCGTGGAACCTTACACCTGTGCCGAGCGAAAAGCACGGCGTGATGCATCCAATGTCGCTGATGTTGGGCGTTAGCGGTCACATATCATTTCTTACACGGCTCGCCGCGCTACGCTCAGGTTGCGCCGCGACGGCCGTTCTTACAGCAGACAGGCTCGGTATTGGCGGCAAGTCTCACAACCGCATGATAGTCGTGCTGTTTGGCCCGGGTTCGATGCAATACCGCAAGGCAGCCTATGAGCTATCAGCATATCGCAATTGTGACATGATCGCGATAGAAAATGGCGATGTGGCGGATTTGAAGGCGGTGGTGCGCCGGTTTAGGGCTGACTCTGTCGCAATAGTCGTATCGCCGCGTTATCTCGACTTTAACCTGCATAGGCGGGTCATTTCGGCGTTGTGCGAGATTGACGATGACCCATTCTGTGATGCCGGTTTCGGCTACATTACAGGAGCAAGCGTTGAAGACCCTCTTCGCATGTTAGATTCAATGGCGTATGTCGAGGCAAAGGGGTTGCCATCATCAGCGCTGAATGTGTCGGTGGCGTCGAGCATAGAAAAGCTGCTCGTGCTGCCGCCCTCACCGCACCACTCTCCACTTGCCGCCGAAAATAAGATTTTGCAGGAACGCATCTATCTGACCTGCAATGATAAGAACGCCAACTGCCGCGATGATCTGAAGGCTGTTGTCGCCAAGATGAAGGACAGGGGGCTTATCGAGCTATTCGGTTGCGGAGATCCCATCAAGACATGGTTATTCTCTGACCAGCGCAACATGGACCGCGACAAGCATTGGCCGTTCGATCCGCAAAAGGTGCGCGATAGCCTCGACGATCCCGAGATGCCCGGCTTCGGCGCTGCCGACTACACCGGTGTGAGTCTTGCGCCTGCTGTCGTCGCAACAGGCGTTTGCCATCACGGTGTTCCGCTTAGGGCTCTTGTTGAGGGCGACATTGTCTCGACCTTCGGCGAGACAAGCGGAGTATCGCGTTTCTATGAGATGAAGCCCTCGCAAAGCTATTGCCTTAATATGCTTGCGCGCGCCCCATCCGCCTACCTTGCGGCAATAGGCGCGAACCACGGCCACATGTCGAGCCTTGACATTTACCGCGCAATGGTGGAGGGCATATCGCTTGGCGAGTCTATACGGCGTGGTGTGAACGATGTTGTCGAGGCATATCTCAGCTCCGACGGCAAGGGCGTTCCACTTTTTCAGGTGGAAGACGGCAAGGGTGATAAGATTTACGGCGCAAGCCATGCAATGCGAATGGGCAGGCTTAACCGCATTCTGTACGGCGATCCTACCTACGAGCCTTTGGCGACAACCTCGCCGCGTTCTCTTCCCTTCAGCCTTGATAACCTAAAGGGCAACAAAGTGCTGTCTGTGTGGTCGCTTGCTGTAAAAGACACGAACTCACCCGAGTTCTGGGATATGTACCGTGGGGATGCCGCATTGCGCGAGCGGATTGGGGCGGTCATCGCGCTTGATAATCCCGCTCTTTGGCCTGAAAAGGTAACAGTAAAGGCGACATATAACGATGCGGCTCACAAACTGACGCGCGGTGAATGGAGCATAGAGAATACGAGAAGGCATGGTCGTTTGCTTCATGTTCAGGTCAACGCCCCCGGTCTTGCCAACTACAAGTTGAACCTCTGGCGAGCCGGTATAAAGGTGTACATTTCTGTTCACCTTGCCAAAGACAAGAAGTCGGGCTTCGCCCTTGCGCAGGTGCTCGACGGGGAGTAGGGAGGTTAGCAATTCAGTTGAAATGCACAGCAAAACGATATAATGACCCATGTTGAGAGGTGACTATGAACGACCTTCTTCAAATGATTCGAAACCGACTTAAAAATGACCTTTACCCGAACAAAGAAGCCATCAAGATTGGAATCATCATTCCTTTATTGTCTTCGCTGGGTTGGGATTGTTCTAACCCTCGTGTTGTTATTCCAGATTTAACTTATGCTGGTCACAATATAGATTTTGTGTTGAAAGATACAAAAGGACTGCCGCGTGTATTCATTTATTGCACAGATACATCGGAAGGCGAGATATCAGAATCTCCTATGTTTGATTTTGATGATATTGTATATTTTGCTGTAAAAACTGATGGCAATACATGGAGGATATATTTCGCCCATGATGTCAATAAGATGGATCTACTTTCTTCTTTTTCAATTGCCGCATATGACCTTAATATTTGCGAAAATATCCTGAGGAAATTTTTGCAATATCAAGTTGTTTGCGACCACTTAGCAATACATAAAGCCGTCCTTTCCAGAGATGAAGAGATAACCGAGCATAAGATATTTGGATACATGAACCGGGTTTGGGTTGATTTAGTAGAAGGCAGCAGTTCTGTTGAATTATATAAACTATTTCAGAAACGAGTTTGCGAGCTATACAACTACAATCCAACCATGGACGAATGTTCTAATTTTATATGGAGAAAGCTTACGGAGCCATTATATGAAGAGAATTTTGTTAAGAGGAATAGAAACAGAATAAAAGCGCAACTCATTTTCAATATGAAAGGCAAAGACTCACAAGCAACCTATAACACATTTAAAAAAACAAGAAAAAATAAACACTTATATCGACTTGGAATTGGTGACACCACGTATGAACCAACCTCTTTAATGCAATGTATCAAGATTTTATTCACTTATTTACAAGCTCAAGACTCTTCTTTCCTTCAACGACTTCACGACTCCCACACGAAGACGACCAGCAATAACATATCCAAGGATGTGACATCTTTCTGCAGAAGAAATCCCGCAAATGCGAAAGAAACATCAATTGCTCTATGTGATGGATGGTGGCTGAAGCGAATGCCTCTGGGAGAAAGGACTATCGCTTATATTAAAGGCGCACTATTGATTTCAAAACTTGCATGGGGAAAGGATGTCACTTTGGAGAATGTCCCAAAGCGGAAGAAACCTCAGCGCATGAAATCACAATCTATCGGTGTGAGAGAGAACGACTTTATATTCCAAGCAGGTGTTCGACGGGGAGTAGGGAGGCCACGCAAGCCGCAGACCTAATCGTTGGTGCCAAACAGCGTCGCCAAGTTAAGCTGTCGCTACACCCACCAGTACGCAATGTCGGCAATGGGGACAACCCCTATCCCCCAGGCGACAAGATTCGCCTTGCCCTTCCATCCCATAATGAAGACATAGCTGACATACAAGCCGACGAGCCCAGCGTATTCTACTATGTCAAGAGGGGAGTCTATCAGCGCAAAAAGGCAAAGGGTAATCGCCGATGCGAACATGCAGAATTTGGCGATTTCGATCAACGCGGACCGTAGTATGCTCTTATCGCGCCTAACAAGCAGAGAGGCAGCGGTTGCAACCAACACACCGGCAAGAAGTGATACACAGATTAGGGCAAGCTTATCTCTTTCAGGTTCAATACCGCTGTATCGTGCGAAGTCGTACAAGAAGCACCCGAATACCGCAATCCCGTGGGATACCAATATCGCAGATATCACGGTCACGACCTTAATCGCGCCCTTGCTTAGGTTGATCAGCCGAGGATATATCTCTATGATAGTCTGGAAGATAATGTATAGTGATGCAATAACGATGCAGATTGTGAAGACCGGATTGTTTGGAAAGATGATAGGAATTGGTAGCAAAAGCAAAAAGGCTGCGCGTATGCCGATGCTATCCGGGCGAAGCTTTGCTTTAATCTCCTGATAGGGAAGACATAGCAGCGCGCTGATATGACAGCCCGCAACCATCATTATGATAACTGCAAGGCAATAAATCATATATATCATGCTAACAAATGTGTAGTTACGGGAATCGTATAACAACCTTGCATCCGAAGGCTCAATAGTGTCTTGACTGGTTATCTTGCTATAGTCCCCCTTATGTTGCGGCACGATTAAATCAAACACATTAAACAGTGTTCGGCAATCGTTCACATCCTTTGCATACTGATCGAGGCTAAAAGAGCTACCCACCTTGGAGCGATAATCATCAGATATGTACAGCTTGTTGTACTTCTCAGCGGATGCATAAATGAAGTACATGTCTTTGTGAGTTATCATCAGTCGTGCGTCTGCCAACCACACATACAGCGCAGTCAAGCTGGCGATCGCCACAAAGACGGCTGTCGCTATTAGTCGAATCCGGTTGTTGTTAGCTAAACTGTCCATAATTGCCTCATTGTGCTAAATCGCGTTTTGATTGCCCTTGTAAGCAGCGTTGCACTGTTGCTTGTGAGGGTACAAGCTTAATCTCGGTATCGGTACAGTATATCACACCTTATTCTCTTTTTGCTTGCGTTCAATTCTTACAGCGTTTGCGATGCCGTAGGATGCTGAGGAGTGCGTTGTTAGAAGATGCATTGGGGTTCTGATTTCCAATCGGAGTGCTGTCCGTTAACCTGTTGATTGAAAAAGGGTCAACTCTGATGAATCAGGGTTGACCCATAATAACATGATGCAAGTTACGATAGTCGTAACTATTCTGGTGCATTAAGGTCAAGTTCCCTCATCTTCTCTTTCGCCTTCGTGATATCGGTTTTCCATCTTTCTTTCCATGTTGAATCAAGCTCCTCGCATGCCTTAACGGTGGAATTCCACAGCTCCTGACCATCAGGGGCATTCAGAAATTCGTATACATACCAGGGCATTGACTTAAGGAATGCGCCAAGCCCTGTCTTAAAGCCCCAAGTGCTGAGTCTCTTTCTGAACACGCCCGAAACAACCTTTTCGGGGGGAACATTTTCAGGGGGCAAAACAACAAGCAATTGTTGTGGGCACTCAAGAAGCCATATATCATAGTAACTGTCGTACATCCATGTGCTGTATAAACGGTACTCGGCTTTCGGGTAAAAGTAGTATATGGCTTTGCTATAATGAGTCATAACCACATTGTCTCCGATGCCCTGCCAATTGACATTGTTCTCTGTGGAGTTCTGCCTTGCAAACCAGTCTGTTTTGCGCATTTTCGCAATGCCTTCAAGTGTATAATCGTACTCGACCTCAGCGTTTATCGGCCATTCAGTCGTCAGCTCCATATCATCAACATTGTCAGGTCTGTATGGCCTTTTAAACTTGAACCATGGCAGTTCTGAGAATCCATGCCTAATGCTCACTCTATCATTGATGTCTGACCGGGTGAAGTTGAAACCGTAGTCGCCCCCGGCTATTACAATTGTGTAAGGATATATAAGGTCAGTTTCCACCATTGCTGTGCCCTTATCACCTTCAAGGGTTGCTCGACCTCCGATAAACCAGCAATTCTCTACCTCACCTCGCTTTATCTCCTTTAGCCTTTGTCCTCGTTGGTTCGTATGCACCTTGACCCACCAGTCATATGCAGGTTTTAGCACCTTTTCTATTCTATCCATCGCATCAGGCGGAAGGAAGTACATTCCTACGGATTTACCTCCGAATCCGAAGTTGTCGTGTACAAAGTAATTCCGTGTATAGGGATGCGTTTCGCCCTTTAGTATTCGCGGAGCAGCAACAAATACCGCATAGGCATATAGCATAAGAACAGAAATAGGTGTATTCTTTTTGAAGTCTACTCCGTAGTCAAGCTTCTCGACCATCTCTGGAGGTATAACAAGGTAATCGGGCGAAACATACCTCTCGCAGAAGTGTTTGACATTGAACGGATGAATCGGATCCAGCACATCTGGCAATCCGGCTCTCAAAACCACATCGGCATCTAAATCATTCCAAAGCCACTCAAATATTGCCGCATACATGGGAGAGATCAAGTTGGGTGCATCAATGCTTGAACTCCAGATTTGGAGTCTTTCTGTCAGTGTGGCGCATTTATCAAGTTTTGCTAATAGTGCTGCCTTTTCCTTGGTCTTACGCTCTGTAAACCATGCCTCGTAATTGTGTTCGCGGTCAAGAAGTTCAAAGCGTTTCATGGTTGCAGCACAATAAGAATACAAGGATTCGTCCGATTGAAGTCGTGCTATTAACAGCCAATATCGAAACCTAAGCATCTGGATCATTGCGACATCCATGCGATAGTCCTTTATGTCACCCTCTGGGTTGACTGCATGGGCATTTAGCGCAAGGTAAGTAACTGCGTTATCGAGCAATCGCACCTTGTTGCTTTTTGGATTCCTGATACGGGCGTCACCACATTCTTTCTCGAGACTCTTTGTGGTGTCATGGGGAACACCTAAGGAGGAGAAAAAACCAACGAAGGATAAAGAAGCAGGAACGGGATGTCGTAGGTCAAGAGATGTCTCTTCCGCAAGAGCATTAAGAAAGGCGATCTCATCGGAAGAGGGTAACTCGCCCAATACATCGGGCAAGGCTCTAAACAAGACAACTGCCTTCGATTCGCCTTCAGCTTGCAACTCACAATATGTCGCCGCAAACAAGGCAAAAAGCAGCATGAATACAAGAAGCCTATTGGATAGTATATGGAGCATTCGCAGTACAATGACCATTTATATCACCCACTTTCTGATACGCAATGTAATTAACTGGAAGAGTTGTGTCGGGCTTATATGATATTCGTCTGTATGTCCGCGAGAACGAGCCAGGAAGAAGCTGTTGTTCAACTCCTCCTCCGCAGTCAAAGCCACCAGTCAGTCCACCATCTTCAAATTCGTGAGTCGGATTAATCCATTGGTTGATATTATACGAAAGCGATGTGCTAATCACATTGTTAGTAACATCATTAGAGTGGCTGTTTGCTGCCCACTGCCCTGATGAGTCAGTGGAGTACATGAATAAGGTGCCGATGCAGTTTGCTCCAAGTTGTTCCTCTTGGTTCACAAGAACCCCTTCAACCAAAGCTAATACCGCAGTGCAGGACATTAGAAACAGGAAAAGGATTGTCAGCCTGTGCTTCACTTCTGCTTCCGGGTCAGTTAATTGTCTGTATTCCAACATAGGTCGGCCTCACAATTCTGACCTAACTCACCCAGTTTACACCACGATGTTACAGTTGTCAACTTTTTTTTCGAAAAATTCCTCTAACCCCCGACTGCTCTAAGAACTCATCGCTGAAGAGTGATGTGAGGACAAGGAGGTCTTCATCAGAGAGTACCTCTCTTGAGTGTGTCTGGCGCACTTGGGTGCGAAGTGCAGAACTCGCTTGCCTTTGCAGAAGGAATCGGTTGCTACCGACACACCCTAAATTGCACTTGAACTAACGCTTAAAATCCCGACAAGAATCGCACAATATCGGTCGCAAGTATAGGCGCGGAAGGGTATGTGTCAATAGTTATCTGAAACTTAGACGAATAAAAGTATGTTACGGAGCATTCTGCTCGGTAGCCTTTTCTTCAGGCGGGCTTCGTCGAAGGGATTTACCCTCGAGAATAAGAATAATTGCGGAAGCAATGCCGATGATGAGCGTGAATATAAGCAATATGAAGGTGACGAACACCGGTGATGGATAGAGATAATAGTAGTAAGGCCCGATTACAGAGCGATTGTAAAGAACGGGGCCGCGAAGTATGTCATGGCCATAGGCGGACGCAGTGACCATTACGGGATTGACGGTTAGCAACAGGTTGATGATCTTTGTGCGCGACTCGCCAGCCCTTTCGACCACTGTGTTAAACAACACCACATCGCAGACAACTATGACAAGCAGCAGTAGCACAATAATGCGGCGAATGTCGTACACCACGCCTAAGACCTGCAAAAAGGTCTCTATGCCCCAAACCGCAAACACAAGGCCGACAAGATACAAGCCGTGCACAAGCGCTGCTGTAGGCTGACCGCCGAAAGCGGCGTACATGAACTGTATTGCCGTTACGGGCAGCACATAGTTCATCAAGACACTGACAAGAGGGCGAAGGGAGAGTGGAGCCTCGCGCCTTGCGCAGGCTAACAGAAAGGCAAACGGCGCAAAAAACGCGCCCAAATGGGCGATCAGCATTGCAATGGTTGCTGATGTTTTCGCATCGGGAATGGTCGTCTTTAAACCGAAGACAAGTGTTGCCTGCGCGAGCAGAAAGGTGAAAAGAAAGACAGATACGGGTATCGGCCAACTGAATCTGAACGGACATGGAAAGAAAATCTCTTTCAGTCGGTCTATCATTCTTTGGCCTCAATTAGGGTCATAAGCACTAACACACCTGTTTCAACAGGCGGGCATTTCTCATTTTCCACTATATATGCGTCGTCATTGTGCCATTCGGGGTCTGTGTTCTGCAACAGACAAGATGAATCGTAGAATATCGCGCAGATGTTCTTGGTCATATCGGCAAGCCATAGCTTCTGTTCGGTGTCCTCGTCCATAAGAAAATACGAACCCGTGTAAGCCCACAACTGCTCATCCATCAACTTCTCGGTGCCCTGATTCAGTATGTACTTTTCCACTCCATCGCGCACAATTGTGCCGTCGCGCTTGGAGTATAGAATTTCGATCTTGAAGCGTGGCCATACCGGCTGCAACTGCTCGCCTCCACGGTATCTGCGCGAGTCGTATTCGGGCGGCAGTTTTGCGCCAATCGCAAGGCAGCCCACATTGAGGTCGCCGGGGGAAATGTGCGCCATGATAAGGCTCTCGTATGCTTTGCCACCGAGCGAAACAAGCAAGTACTCAAGCCTGCCATAATCGCACGAGATCTGGCCAGAGAACAGCAACTGCTTTTTTGCAAGATTAAAGAAAAGTGAAGTGCCTTTTGTGTTTTCCAAGGGCTTTGCAAGTTCGATAAAGCCATCGAAGTCATTAGCAAGAACCTTTGGATCGGGTATGCCCATAGGCGCGGGCTTTCCAGAAGGGGCGATGCTCTTGGGGACAGGTGGTTTTGATGTGAAATCGGGAATCGCGGGCGGTTCAGGAAGAAAGAATATTCCCGCCAGAATGAAACCAGCGGCGATTATCACGGCGGCAATTACGGGAATAAGCTTTTTCATCCCTCTTCCTCATTGGGTTGGGGGGGGGCGTCGGTCTCGTCAGGCTGCTTGGAGAAGGCGAGGCGAATGCCTATTGCAAGGCTTACAATTCCATAAGCCACAAAACCAGAAAACAGCATGTATTCGCGGAACATGTAAAGCAATAAAAGCACAACGGCGACCATCACGATATTGTGAAAAGACAGCTTAGAGCGCACGACAAGGTTGGCAAAGTGCGGAAAACGCAACCCGCTTACCATGAGCAGACCGAGCACCGCAGCGATTATGGGCGACCATTGCTTTAGAACATCGGCAATATAGGGGCTTAGCGTGTCAAGCCTATAGTACACGAGTATAAGCCCGGCAAGTATGCCAGCCGCCGCGGGTGAGGGCATACCGCTGAAATATGCCCCGCCCTTAGATTTGGGCACATTTACATTGTATCTTGCCAGACGAAGCGCTGCGAACACCGCATAGGCAGCAGACAATAACATGCGTTCGCGGCTGTGAATCACGCCCAACATACCTTCATTATTGAACGACAGCACTTCGATCAGAAATGCGGGCGCGACACCGAAGGTTATCATGTCGGCAAGCGAATCAAGCTCTTTGCCAAACTGCGACACAGAACGGGTAAGCCTTGCAATCTGACCGTCGAGCGAGTCGAAGACCATGCCGAAGAATATGAGCCACGCGGCGACCTTAAGGGATTCTTCACCCGTTTGAATCCGCCCGCTAATCTCAGCCCCATGCAACATCGCCAGAGCCTTGGAAGCATGCCAGATCGAACCAAGCCCGCACAGGAGGTTGCAGAGAGTCAGGGAGGAAGGAATGATGCTAACTCTTTTCATCTGCCGCCAATAGCGGGTCTCTGCCCGCGGCTACGGAATCGCCGACCTTTACAAGCGAAGTGAAGGCGACGCCCTTTGGAATGAAGACTTCGAGCCGTGAACCAAGCTTAATCATGCCGATTCGCTGCCCCTTTTCAACCCTGTCACCAATTGATGGTTCAAAGACTATTCTTCTTGCCACCTTTCCCGCGACCTGTTTCACCACAATTTTTGTGTAAAACGGATCGTCACATGCGATGCCGATGGTAACATGCTCGTTTCCGGCAATCGCGTCAGGGTATCTGACATCAAGAAACTTGCCCGGATGGTGCTTAACATATTCGACAGTGCCCGACACAGGCGAGCGGTTAACATGCACCGAGAAGACATTCATAAAAATCCCGAACCTTACCGCTTCGCCCTGAATGTATTCGCTCTCTGTCATGTCGGTTATATCGGTAACCGCCCCGTCCGCGGGGGAGATTACAGTGCCTTCAGAACGGGATGGCACGCGATCGGGATCGCGGAAAAAGTTTAAAAAGAACAACCAGAAGCCGACAGGTATAGCCAGAAAAGCATAGTGCAAACCACAAAGCACCATCGTTACACTGACCGAAATCAGTGTGATAGTGATTAGCAGAAACTCGCCTTTGCCGTACCGCGCTATCCTCATTGCGCACCCCCGTACCAAGGAGGAGCCTGCCGTGAGGTTATATCTTTGTACAATTCGGGCTTTCGTTCGGCGTAAATGTCGAATTTTTCACGCACGCTTAGTGTTATATCTGTATCGAGCGACACTATGAATAGACCGTCCGTCTCGCCCGCATCCCGCTCTTTGCCGCCAAGCGGATCGAAAAGAGCCGAGCGACCCGGGTATTTAGTGCGTTCGCGTTCTGCATAGCCGCAACGGTTGGCAAGCGCGACCCAGCACTGGTTCTCAAAGGCTCGTGCACGGCCGATAATATCAAGGTAGGCAGGATTGCTCTTAGGCGCATCAGGCCAGCAGCAAGGCCAGACTATAAGTTCCGCGCCGGAAAGCGCAAGCCCGCGCGCAATTTCTGGAAATCTGCCGTCGAAGCATATCATCACGCCGACCCGCACGCCACCAATATCTACAACGGGATTGGACGGCCAGACACCGAAGGATGAGTCGCCATACCACCAGCGATGTTGCTTGCCGAACAGGTGAACAATATCCCCATCAGCGATAACATACGAATTGTACAGAACGCCCTCACGCTTAAGCACCACGCCAAATCCCAACACAATACCGTATTCGCTCGAAATCGAGCAAAGTTCAGAAATCTGTGGACTTTCAGGTTCAAGAGCGAAGTTTTGAAACTCGCCAATAGGATAACCAGTAAGGGATAGTTCGGGTGCAAAAGCCGCACAAGCGCCATTATCCGCAGCCTGTTTGCACAGCTCGCGCATGTGGTTCGCGTTGTCGGCAATATCGCCGGTCTTTACAGATATGTTCAACAGGGCGAGCTTAAAAACGGGCATCAGATTTCCTTGATCGAGATGCGCACGATCTTCTTTGTTACGCCGCCCTCTTCAAATTTGGCCGCCTCTGAAACACGGATCTTAACGACCCAGATAATCTTCTCTGCGTCAGCAATGACGGCCATCTTGTCTCGCTGGTGAAGAGGAACGCGCGCGTCACGAAGGAATGAAGATAGTCTTCTCTCGCGTGAAAAACCAAGCGGTTGAAAACGGTCATCCTCGTTCGGATATCGAAACACGAGGGGAAGACTGAGCTTGTCGGCATCAACAAACTCCTCAAGATTAGTCTTCTGCTCGACAAAGCTCGCCATAAAATCGTCATAGAACGGCAGTATCTGAGTTCTTATAACGCCTACATTGGGAATAATCACCTGACCGGGAACGGGGATGATATATTCAGAATCTGCCTCGACCTTTTTCGCGGCAAGGGACTTTTGATAGGCCTCCCAGCGGGCCTTTGACACAAAGTGAAGTTGGTCGCCATCGCGCACAGCAAGATGCGAATCAGGAAGCGGTGAGAAGCTGTCGGTTTTCTTGCTGAACAGCAGCGAATAAACGGCGCGGATGTGACGATAATCATTTACGCCCGCGATATGCATGGAGGACAACGCGCGACTGAGTATCTCAAGCGCAATTGCCGGATGCCGTTCACGCAGTTCGGGAATGCGGATAGAAAGCCACTTTTCCTCTTTAACAGTCACAACCTGTGTAAATTCGCGCGAAGCCACGCGATTGATGTAGTTTTCTGTGTTGCGCATTTGCTCGCAGAACCGGTGCAGCACCCCGTCAATTCCGGGGTTGAAGTTTGTGCGAATCTGATCTAACAGCACATTTCGCACCCAATTGCGCTTAAAACGGTTGTCGTTGTTCGATGAGTCTATGCGGTACTTAATCTTCTGGGAATCAAGGTAGGAGATAATCTCGGTGCGTTTTATTTCGAGCATGGGGCGGACGACAAGAAGTTGAGTTTTTCTGCCGGATAGCTCGACGCTTATTGTGCGGTGCGAACGGATACCAGCGATGCCGTGTAAGTTGCTGCCGCGCATAAGGCGCATAAGAACTGTCTCGATATTGTCGTTGTAATTGTGGCCGACGAAGATCACCTTTGCGCCAGTTTGAAACGCAATGTTCATAAGAAAGCCGAAGCGAGCGCGGCGCAGGTTGTCCTCAATTCCACGCCCCTTGCGCATGGCAAATTCAGACAATCTATCGTAGTGATAGGGCAAACCGAGCTTGCCAGCCATCTCCTTTACAAAATCGGCGTCTTTTGTGCTCTCCTCGCCCCTTTGCGCGTGATCGAAGTGCGCGATATGAAGCGTGGCGGATAGCTTGTGGCGCTTTATAAGGCTATCGAGCAGATGCGCAAGGGCGACTGAGTCGGGTCCACCCGAGACCGCAACCACCACCGCCGCATTATTTGTTAGCAGATTTGCGTGTCGTTTCAGACACTTCCATACTTTTATTTCAAGCGAGGTCGCGATATTTTCCATCGGTTTTCACCTTTTAAACTGCAATGATACTGGACTTGCGGCAGAATTCGCCTTCAAAGCGCGTTTGAGGCGACGGCATGATTCGCAGACACCGCACATTAGGTCGTCGCCCCGATAGCACGACCAGACGAGATGAAGCGGAGCCAATAGGCTGATGCCCGATTCAACTATCTCGGTCTTAGTAAGGTTGAGAAGCGGTGCGAGCAGCCTGACCTTGTTATTAGTACCGAGCATTACGAATTTATCGGCGGTGCGGGCAAATTCAGACGAGTTATCGCTGAAAGTCGCGCCTTCCTCGCGATTAAAGCCCATGGCAATGAAGCCAAAGCCCTTTGCTTCAGCGTAGCAAGCTGCGATAGAGAGCATTACGGCGTTTCGCGCAGGGACCCAAACACCAGCCGCGCTTATAACCGCATCGGCACCGTCGAGGTTGTCAGGTTCAGGCATCGCCGCGCCACCGAAAAGCGCACCGTTCGACCATGCAGGCAAAAACGGCAGCTTTACGCATTCAAGCTCTATATCATAATGCAGTGCCTGAGCTGAAGCAGCCTTGTGCTCGGCCTCAAGCGCAATCTGGCCGTAGTCGAAGAACAGGCCGACAATGCGGCCTGTATTGCGAATCGAGTTCGCAAGCGTGACAAGGGAATCAAGCCCGCCGGAAAGAAGCACCACCGTTCCTGCAGGAATCAGTTCTTTCTTATTGTTCATCCAGCATATTATATCCGGCGAAGGATAAGTGCAACAGCAAACCGTACGGCAATGTATTGCGCCCCCTCGCAAAGAAGCCGTCTTTATAGTACAGCACCATATCATCACGACCGAGCATCGCTGCAAGGCGGTTCCAGTCGGGCAGCTTCTTGCCTGTCATCGCGAAAGCTATGTTCATCGGCGCGACCATCTTTGTAAGCTCGCGATAGTCAACCGACAGGAAGGCATAGAGTGCCTCGTCAGAGGCAACAAGGTCTGCGCAATTATCCTGCATATACTTGGAGATAGTGAACTGCGAAGGCGACAGGCAAGCATAGTTGTTGCGAACTGTCCAGTACTTTATGCCGCCAATTTCTGGACCGATGCGCATGTTCTTATCCTTAATATAGTAGACAAATGGAGTCTTGCCATTATTGCCTATTGTGAGTTCCTTTTCTTCAGCCAACTCCTCCATCCTTGCCAAGAACTCTTCCTCGCTTCGAACGGGGAATGATATTGCGTAATCCGTCACTATCGTTCCCTTTGGCACCCAGAAGCTGACGGCACCATTCGCTGATAGGTCGTTGCACATCTCGAAGATCTTCTTTAAAAACGCACCGCTCGATCCAACTGCTGAAATTGCTTCTCCAATATTAGGGTAGAGAACCTTGAAGAAAGCGTTATCAAGAGATATCGCAATGGTAGCGTCGCCCGCAAGTGGGGCGGGAGCCGGAAACGGCACAGCGTCGGGATAAGCGTTCAGGTTAAGTGGCAACTCAGCGTGCCAGTCAAAGAAGCCGTCCACCAGATCAGCAAAAAACTGAAATCTCCGCTCGGTGGCAATATCGGTGTGGATGCCGATTAGGTCGTGTACGACACCGTCGGGCAGTTGCAGGTCGAACCCGCCGTCGGGAGGTTTGTCGTATAACATCTCAAGCTCAGTCTCTGTTGATGCCATAAGAAAGTAGTTATCGTAAAACTTAAATACGCCAGCCAAGAATTCCTTGTTCGCCCCTATATAAATCGCTTCTGAATCTCCTTCAAAATCCATTTGACACGCACCCGTTTTTGCAAGAAAGGCTAAAGTGTCACGGAACGCGATCTCACCCTCGTCACCAAGCTCGATGATTGTGTATGAACGACCAAGATGCCCAAAGGTAGCAATTTGCTCGATCTGCGAGAACATCCTGTCAAAGGACTTCATCATTTTTCGAAACTCGTCGCTTGCATCGCCGTTCGACTCAAGAAGGTCAGCAAGGTCGGGGTCGTCATAGACGCGGGCAAGCACTGAGCTTTTTTTGAAGTTCTGGTATAGCCGGGGGAAATCACCAATTACAAACACATATTCGCTGTTGTGTGGGATGCGGTCAATGATTGTCGCCTGTCGAGGTGGCGTGGTAGGCTTCTTAACGGCATTCCAGAACGGGAAAAAGTGGACAGCAGCCAATACAATAGCGACTGCAAGCAACGCGAGCAGAAGTTTGTAGCGCAAGGTGGTTATCCTTTTACCAGTATTCGTAAGTCGAGAAAAACTCCGTAACTGCCTTAAGGTCTTTTCTCAAAAGCGGTTTTACACCCCATGAACCTCAAGCCATGACTTGATATCGCCGAGTGATGCGCGACCGGCATGGATAGAAACGGGCTTTCCGTCTTTAACCAGCATGAGATTGGGAATCGAGCGCACACCGAAGCGCGATGCAAGAATAGGGTCGTCGTCTATGTTTATGCGGAAAATGTTCAAGTGCTCTTTTTCGTTTGCAAGGTTCTCGACGGTGGGTTCGAGCCTTTTGCACGGCGAGCACCAAGGGGCGGTGAATGTGATAAGCGAGTATCCCTCAACTTCACGAAGCTTGTTTTCTAAGTCGTTTGCTGAAAGGCATATGACCATGATAAAAACCTCCGACGATGCGATAGTGGTTAAGTGCTGCTCCCTGCCGACGGAGCGTCCCCAAACCGACCAGCGGTCGAAGTCCGTTCAAAAAATTCGGATGCGTTCCCTCGCTCTTTTGTTTCGCCTAAGATACCTCCCAAATTCGAAAATGCAAGCAAATTTTCAGAAAATTTTTCTGGGGCGCATTGTACAAGGCTTTGCGGTTCAAAACGCAAAAATCCAGATCGAAAAAGATACGCGCTAACGACTCTGCTACATCAGCGATGACGGGTTGTTGTCGAGCACCATAGCCACATTGGAAGGCGGTTTCGCGTTGATACGCACCAGCTTCGCCATTGCGACAAGGTTCTTTGAGAGCCTTGATTTAAGCAGCAGATGAAAGCGATAAAATCCTTCGAGCCTTTCGACCGGCGGAGGTGACGGCCCCAACATTACAACCCCCAACTCACCAGCGGTCTTTGAAAGAAGTTCTTTCACGGTCTGTATGAAGTCTGAGGCGGCGGTTTTGTTCCCGCTTCGCACAATTATGCGCAACAATTTCGAATAAGGTGGGTATTGGAGAGCTTTGCGGTGCTCAAGCTCCTTAGCCGCAAAGGTGCGATAGTCGTGGTTTGTCGCGCAACAAACCGCAAAAGCCTGGGGCATTGTGGTTTGAACAATCACAGCACCTGCTGATTCGCCCCTTCCAGCCCTTCCAGCCACCTGCGCAAGCAACTGGAAAGTGCGTTCAGACGAGCGGAAATCGGGCAGAAGAAGCGATATATCAGCGTCTATCACGCCGACTGTTGTTATATTTGGATAGTCAAGCCCCTTTGCCACCATCTGTGTGCCAAGCAAAATGTCAATTTCACCACGCCTGAACGCGCCAAGAATCGCGCTGTGCGAATCGCGCCTTGTTGTTGTGTCGGCATCCATCCGTGCAATGCGAGCAGTGGGGAAGTGCTTCGCAACAACATCCTCGATCCGTTCTGTTCCACTTCCTATATATGCCATGGAAACGCTGTTGCATTGCGGGCAGCGCTCCACTGGAGCGGTCTTAAATGCGCAATAATGACACAGCAGTATGTTTGTCTTTTTGTGGTATGTAAGGGTGATATCGCAGTTGGGGCAGCGATATGCCGCACCGCAAGTGCCGCATTTTGCGTACACATGAAAACCGCGCCGATTCAAGAACAGCAAAGCCTGCTTGCCGTCTGAAAGTGACGATTCGATATGCTTAAGCAGTTGCCGCGACAGGGTTACATTCTTCTTCAACTCGCGCCGTTCTTCGATCATGTTGACTATTTCAACCGACGGCAATGCCCCGCCTCCCACCCGTTCTGACAGGCGAATGTAGCCGAACTTTCCGTCTATCGCGTTTGCGTAGCTTTCAAGCGATGGCGTTGCCGAACCTAACACCACCAATGCGTTTTCGCAAGACGCGCGCATGATTGCGACCTCGCGGGCATGGTAGCGAGGCGTGCTTTCTTGCTTATAAGAGGGCTCGTGTTCCTCGTCAACTACGATTAGGCGAAGATTTTCAATCGGTGCAAATATCGCAGAGCGAGCACCTATTACAACATCGGCCTTGCCGTTTTTGGCAAGATTCCACTGACGGTTGCGAAGACCCGCAGACATTGCTGAGTGCAGCACGGCAAGTCGGCTGAATCTGCTTGAAAAGCGTGCAATTGTCTGGGGAGTGAGCGATATTTCTGGCACAAGGACAATTGCCCTTCCACCGCAATTGACGACTTCGCTTAGCGCCCGGAGGTAAATTTCAGTCTTTCCGCTGCCGGTGATGCCGTGCAGAAGGTATGTTGAGTAGCTTCGGCGCCGAACCGCGGCGATTATCTCCTCAACAGCGACATGCTGATTTCGGGTAAGCTCGACAATCTTTGCTCCATCCTGGCCTGTGCGCCAAGCATGAGGGTCGAACTCTGATGATTCGATCTCGATGAGTCCCTTTTTCGCCATCGCCTTAAGGGACTCCATCGTAGTGCGGGCGGCCGAAAGCACCGCGCTATGCTGCACAGGCGAGTTATTTGCGATAAACTCGAGCGCGTCTGCCTGTTTTGGTGCTCGGATGCGAAGAGATTCTATCGTCTCTGCAAGCTTTTCCTTTGGCAGGTTAAGCGTTACTGTGTGCCGAACAGGTTCGCCTCGAATCACTATCGGTGGTGACATCGCATTGAGTGATTCACCAAGTGATGAGCAATAGAACTCACTCATCCACTTTGCCAGTTCGAACATTGAAGGTGATATGCACGGCTCGCGGTCAACAAGCGAGGTAATAGGGCGTATTTTGAATGAAGTTGAGGATGGAGCAGTGGGCAATGTCTCGACCACAAAACCCACTTCTGTACGGTTGCCGAACGGAGCGCGCACTCTGGAGCCTATCCTCGCCGCACCTGTACGCAGAGGGGCAGGAATCTCGTAGGTGAAAACGGTGTCAAGCGGCATGTTGAAGACAACACCCGCGTAACAATCCGCAAAGTTCTCGTGGTTCATTGTATGCTCAGTTTACACCCAAAGTTTGGGTATGCAAGATTAAAGAAAAACAGCGTTGAAACAATGCGAAAACGCAGAATCGGCGGCCCCATAAACCAATAAGCCCCCGCCTGGGGGAAGCGGGGGCACGGTTAGAGAAGGAGGATTTGGGGTTCGGGGTACTCCTGTCCTTCTCTACTTCCGCAATGTTAGTATAAAACAAAGGACATTATTGTCAAGTGTTTTCTTTGCGTTCTGCTTCGATGTTCAGCCAAGCCTCATTTTGTGAACAACAGAATGAAGTCGGCGACCTTCAAATCCATATCGGTAAAAGGTTCAACGGGCTTATCGGCTGTGCGCGCAATGCGGATAATTGCAACCTTGAGTTCGGGCGCAAGCCGCTTGACGCGCACGGCGGTTCCAAGTCCGTAGTCAGAGTGGAAACAGCCGTTATAGTGGATTATCCTTCTCCCAGTTGCCTTGGCGTGGGTGACGATAGACTCTGCCATCGTATCGTCCTTTATGCACTGGGCGCGGTAGATCGCTTCAAGCATCTCTTCCTTAATCTGCATACCTGGTTTGTCTTTCGCCCCTCCAATGCCCTTCATTGTCGCGATGAAGCGAGTTTTATACTCGTCATCTGGGGCGAAAAGCTCCTTTGCAACAAAGCTGCGCGAGTCCTCAGGCACTGCCTCGACCCCTCCTTTGCCAACAACCATTGCAAGGGGGCGTGGAATGTTTGCAGCTATCACCGGCATTGAACGCGATTTAGCGAATTCGACCATCGGGCGGTAATCCGCATTGTAGTTAGCCCAAGGGCGAGAAGTTTTTAGAAAGTCTGCCTCAGACAAATCACCCTTCAGATAACTGTCGAGCGTCGATTGCACATCGCGTTCGAACATTTCGAGCGAAAGCGAAACAGGGCGGGCAGTTGGTAGTGCGATATCAGCGAGTATCTTGGCCTCCATGATATGACCATTTGAGTGATCATGCTCCTCACCGACAAAGATAACATCGGCGTTCTGAAGAAGTTCCGATGCGATCATCTTCTCGTAATAAACGAACGAGGCGTTAGCAGAGTCAACCACCGCATATTCACCTATTTCGACGCGAAACGGCATGAAGCCGGCCTTAGGTCGAGGTTCGTATTTGCCCTTCGAGCATCCGGTCAATGCAATGGCAGCGGTTAGTAATAACAAAAGGATTGTTCTCATTTTACTCCACCGACACAGATTATTCAAACTCGTCGCCGAGAGTCTCAGCATCTTCAGGTTCGATCTTTCTTACAGCGACTTGAGCAATCTTTCGGCCCGACATTTTTACAACTTCAAGTTCGTAGCCGTTTGCACGGATCTTATCGCCCGTTTTCGGTAGTCTGCCCAAGACGCTTAAAACAAGGCCGCCAATTGTAACAGTGGTCAACGGCAAGTCGAGCGAATACTCAGAGTTGCAGCTTCTTATAGACTCGCGCCCGCTTAATACAAGCGAGCCATCCTCAAGTTGAGTTGATCTCGCGCCATCATCATCGTATTCGTCCTCTATCTCACCGATTACCTCTTCGATAATGTCTTCAAAGGTAACGATGCCCTCTGTCTGGCCGTATTCATCAACAACGACCACTATCTGAATGCGTTCGGTGCGCATTAGCTTAAGCAGTTCACCAAGCGGTGCGCTTGGGGGCACAAACCGTGCGGGATGCAATATGTCTGTCAACTTATGCGTGCTTTGTGTTGAAAGGCATTCAAGCAGGTCGCGTGCGTGAAGTATGCCAATTATGTCGTCCATTGAATCGCGGTACACCAGATATCGCGAATGTGGAAGGTGAATGATCTTTTCAGCTACTTCCCTGCACGAGAGGTCGGATTTAAACGCCGCGACATCAGACCGCGGCACGAGTACATGCCTTGCCTGCAATTCACCCAAAAACGAGAGCCTCTGCAGCATGCGATGTTCTGTATCGTTAACATGCCCCTGTTCGGCTGCACTCCGTATGGCCAGCCTTACCTCGTCAAGCGAAGTGCTATAACCTTCGAACTTTGGGTTCACGCCGAACAAACGCGACAGGCGGTTAGACAGCAAATTGAACAAAAAGACCGCCGGATACAGAATGTATAGTATGAACTTTACAGGTATTGCGGTCATTAGGGCAAACTTCTCTGCTCGAGCGGTGCCCATCGTTTTGGCAGTGATCTCTAACAGCGAGATAAACGCCGTCGCAATAACGACAGCTATAGCGTCAATCCAACCAGCTTCTAAATTCGTCATCAACCGCATGAACAACCGCAGCATCAGAACAGGGATTATAACATTGATGATCGTGTTCGCGACGAGCAGCGTACCGAACATAAGGTCAGTGTGTTCGCGCATCCATAGCACTGTGCGAGCCGCGGCACTGCCCTTTTCGGCAAGGTTTCGGATTCGAAGAGGATTGACAGATGAAATTGAAAGTTCGGCGAGACTCGAAAAGGTCGTTCCGAGGAATAGTACAAACAGAAGTATGATGATAAACAGGTCCACTCTATCGCTCCGACTGGATAGAGGCTGAAAAGACCTCTTTAGCAAACTCGGCGTCGAACTCGGTGTTGTGGCATCCCCACTTGGTCAACAGCACCATCTGAGTCGGCAACGGCCCCTCTTCAGTGCGATAGGATTCAAGGTACGATGCAAGCTCGACAAAGCAGGCAAGCCCCATCACGGCCTCGACACTTTCGCGTTTTACAATGCGAGGGATAACCGATCCTCCGCCCACGATAAAGATGCGGTCGGCACGATAGCCAAAGCTGACTGCAAGCTCGACAAGCCATCCTATTTCGCAACAACCGCAAACAGCGCATCGCATGAAACCGGCATGCTGCTCGGCGATGCAGTTCTTACGGTCTTGAAGGCAGTGCGGAAGAAATATGGCGCGCTTTTCGATCGGAATTGCGCGAAAACGAGGGCGATGCAGAGCATTGAAAAGAAGCACAGAGCCGAAATCGCGCGCAAACGCCCCTACTTCGGTATAGGTCAATGCGTCACCAAGGTCTGATACGGGGAACTCAAGCGCGAGTCTTTGTTCTAAGGCTATTCGAATGCGGGTGAAATCACGCGCCTCCGCGCCTGAATATTGGGGCGAGGCTAAGAAATCGGTGACGATGGCCGACACTCGGGTGCGGTTTTGCGCGCTATCTGGTCGGCCATCGCTATTGGTGGTGGGTTCGTCCATAGCTGGGCGATTTATACGCACTTAGGGCAAAAAGTCAACGAGATTTGCCCCGTGCATCCTTTCGTGCATGCTATTTATTGGCGCAGAAGTACTTGAGCGCTTCCTCAACAAGCTTGCCGTAGGCATCATGTGCATCGGCGCCCTTATAGCTTTCGTTCATCGAGTGGCCTACCCATACAACTCCGTTCGAACGATTGTACAGTTTTACATCGAAAGACTGCTTGTAGGTTACACGGTACACGGTTTCGGTGGTAGGCTGATACATTGTGGCGGATGAGCCGTCGCTTGCGTATATCGAGGCTGTCTCGCGATTGCTCGTTACGGTATATGAAGAGTCATAAGAGTCGTTTGCCCAGAAGAAGTGAATGTAGAAATCAGCAGTTGCCGAGTTTTCGGTGAAGCTGAAACCCTTTGATGTCAAGGAAGATATCATGCGGGCGCGCAGAAAATCGGCGAACTGCGTCGTACCGTCACCTGCCTTGCCATATGCGACGAAGATGCGCATAGTGGAAGGATTGGTCGTCAAGCGAGCCGCGTCTTCCGGTATGCTCACAGCGGCATTCGATGTGATGCGATAGCCGTAATATGACATTCCGCAACCGGTTACAAACATGATGATAAGCAACGAACCGAACAGAATCAGCGAATTGCGCATTGATCCTCCCCTTGATAAAAGGGCATTTCAGCCCTATTGTACCCGTAATTAAGTGTTTGGTCAATTTGACGGCATAGAATATGTTGGAAAATTTGCGAAAATCGCCGACAAATTACACCTGCGGTGTATTATATCTATACCTTTTTACCTTAGCGTATCAGTTGCAGATAATTCCGTATGCCTTTGCTCATACGGTTGGAGATAGATATGAGACAACCTGTTATTCTTATGGCTTTGCTGCTATTGTGCTTCGGCATGATTGCAGGCTCTGAGAACGAACCCCCACCCCCTGTCGTCGAAGAGCCTATTTGCACGATAGACATCTCTGCGCTTGCCCATAAAATACCCTCAGTAAGCCCGGACTGCGCCCGCGTCGCCTTTGTCGAGCGCACAAACAACAAGATGCGAGCGGTGATTGACGGAAAGGCAGGCGACCTTTTCGATGAGGTCTATCGCCCCCGCTTTTCGGCGAACTCGCGCAGATGCGGATATGTTGCTCGCAACTGGCAGAAGCACCTTGTCGTTGTTGAAGGCGTTAAG
This sequence comes from uncultured Planctomycetota bacterium, assembly GCA_964571525.1. GTDB lineage: Bacteria > Planctomycetota > B143-G9 > B143-G9 > B143-G9 > CAZNBY01. The sequence continues at coordinate 286,467 of CAZNBY010000001.1, read as the reverse complement.
AGTAAGGAATATGACGCTATTGTGCCAGCATCCCTGCTATTATCCCCGGACAACAAAGGTATCGCTTTTATCGCGGTACAGGATGCTAATTACTTTGTGATACGGGACGAAGCGGCGTTCGGCCCGTATCTTTCGGTTTCTGAAATCGCATTCAGCCCTGACGGCTCAAAGCTTGCATGGTGTGCCGAGATAACGCAGGGCGAATCCGCGTTGTTTGTTGACGGCAAGCGCAAACATAAAGGAGCAGCAGGGAACATCTGCTTCAGCCCAGACGGGAAGAGAATGGCGTTCATCGCGTATTTTGCACCGGGAAGAGATGAAGCGAAGAAGCCGAACACTGTGATGATTGACGGCAAGAAGGGCGAGGAGACGACAAGCCGACGGTCTGAGATGGTCTTTAGCCCCGATAGCAACCGATTTGCATACACCATAACAAAAGAGGACGGAAAGTCTTCGATGGTCATTGACGGCAAGATTGAGGCATTTGATCTTGTTCGCTCGCCCGTGTTTTCGGGCAATTCAAAGCGATTCGGTTTTGCGGCGCGACAGGGAGACAAGGAGTTCGTTGTTGTTGAAAAGTCGCGTTCGAAGTCACACGACAGGGTGTCTGAACCTTACTTCAGCCCAGACGGAAGTCGCATGGCTTACATAGCCCAGATGACGAACATGGAAGCTGTTTTTGAAAATGGAAAGATGCATGGCGAGTACCATGATGTTATAGAACCTGTGTTTTCGCCAGACGGTAAAAACCTGACGTACCTTGCGCGGTTTATGGAAAATGCCTTTTTCGTGTTGAATGGCGCAGAGGTACGCCGATTCACAGTGCCCTACGCATCATCGCTGCGGTATTCACCAAAAGGTTCTCGCTTCGCCTATGTTTTGCACTGCAAAGACGGCAACTGTGTAATAGTCGAAAATGTCGAGCTTGCGAGCTATGATGAGGTGCTTGCGCCCGAACGGCATATAACGGTTGAAAGGTTTTCCTCAGAAAATTCGCGCAAGACAGAGAAGCCCGATGCGCTAATCTTCGAGAATATGGATGATAAGTTGGTTTTTGAAAGCGAGAACCGCCTGCGGTTGATTGCACGGCGGGGGAATTCGCTTATTCGCGTTACAATCACGCGCTGAACTTCAGCTTTTTGCCTCTTCGATAAGCCTGTTCACATCAGTAGCATGCTTCTGATGTAGCTTCGCTATACGCTGCGACGGCAGCTCTTCTTTCACAAATTCTGCAATAGTGTGTTTAGAGAACAGAATTGCTGGCGATATGTTTATCCTCGCCTTTCCCCAGTACACGCCGAATGCGCGTGAAAAGCCCAGTTTACGCTTGCGATACGACTCAGATAACGCCGCTTCAAGGTTTGAAAGGAACAGAAGCGGCCAGAGAATTCCAAGCAGAACTGACGGCCAGTTAACTTTGTTTGCGTGGAACCTGACAAGCCCAAATCCATTCACCCGCGCCATTGTATGCATGCGCTGGGGCGACAGCAAAAACAGATGACCGAAATAGGTTGTCTGGGTCTCGTTGCAATAGTGGACTGTATCAAGATCAGAAAGAGGTAGGCGACGAAGATACATATGCTCGTTTAGAAACAAACCGAGCTTTGATCGAAGCGAGGAAATGTTTGGAGTTGTGATGAACAGCCGGCCTCCGGGCTTGAGAACTCTGTTGAACTCGGCAAGCAGTTTCATCTGGTCAGAGACATGCTCTATGCCCTCTTCGCAAATAAGGAAATCAGCAGATTCATCGCCGATAGCGATGGATTCCTCCATGTTCGAATACTCGCATTTAAGGCCTTCGACATTGAAGATTTCGGGGAGAAAGTCAAACGGCCGCACATCGAAACCAAGCTCTTTCAAGATGCGCGAGAAGCCTCCCGGTCCGGCGGGAATGTCAATGAAGACCTTGCCGGTTGCGGGTTTCCCGTCGTTCAGTTCAATGAGCCTTTTCTTCAAAAAGGCCTTTCGGTCGAAATGCCCAAACCATTGCATAGTCTCGCCTTTCGTCGCTCTATAATCCTTCGTTTTAGCGATTTGCAAGCAATACGGGGAGAGGGAGAGAAGGAATCTACCTATAACACAAGTCGCACTTCAGACTGTGAACTCCGAAATTATGCGTCTGTGCCCTTCTCGTGCAGTTTGCGTATGAAGTCACTAACTAATTCTGCAGTGAAGTGCATGGGATTTGTCTCTTTTATCCTACGAACAAGATTTATAGCATGCTCGATAGAGATACATCCCTTTCGATGAAGTTGCAGTATTAGCTCAAGACCCCACAATAACGGTACACCATCTTGGGTACAAAGCTTCCTAAGAATCTTGTCGTTTGTAACACAAATGTACCCACATCTCTTTGCGGTGAGATAACAAAGCTTGTCCTGCAATGATAACCGGTTGCTGAGCTGCACTGACAAGAAGGCGTCTTCGATGGTCTGTTCGACAATAATAATCCCGAGCTCTTCAAGCTCGCTTGGAGAACTGACTTCGTGTACTTCGGCTGCGATGCTGCTTGTGACATGAAGCTGGCCAATTTCGCTCGATACAAGTCGAAGGATGGTTTTGTCAGCCTTTATAAGGTCAATCAAAACACATGCGTCAAGGATCAACAGATCCCTCATACCTTGCCTTCTTCCACTTTCTTTACTTCCAGTTCAGCACAAGTTCACGCATTTCGTTTATACCGATTCGTAGAAGCTCCGCTCCCCGACCAATAGTCATTTCCTCTCGTTCAATTGCCGTTCTAACGAGCTTCATGAATCGGTCTTCAATGAATGCAGGCTCAGGAAGCGCTTGAGGTTCAGTCTTGTACGCAAGGCGCTTTCCATATCGGGCAGTGTAATCACAGGCAAACTTATGCCATATTGTCTGATCTGCAAGACCACAATCTATCAACCTGAAGACAGCGGTTTTGTAGCTGACCCGAAAAATTCCCTTCACTTTAAGTATTCGATCTACCCAGTGCAAACCTGTGGCCTCGTTCCATTCCTTCAAGAATTTACCATGCGGCATCAGGAAGTGACTTGCAAACAGGTTTGCCTCTTTCTCCTCCATTTCACATTCATCTTTGATCGATACATCGAATGCAGATTGGTGCAGAACAAGGTGGGCAAGCTCGTGCGCTGCGCTGTATATGCGTCTTTCCTGAGTAATTGGCGCATCGGTGTTCACCACTATCGCCGGCCCGCCGTCATCAGCACCAATCGCAAGCCCAAAGAAACCATCGCATGAAGAAGGAATAGAAAGCACCTTGACGCCCGCATGTTCAAGCAAGCCGCACATATCATAAATAGGCTCCCCAGAAGACAAACCAAGAATCCTGCGCAAATCTGCTGCAAGCTGAGGTAAACTCTCGTGGGAGTAAGGAGGTCTATATACCGGCAGACTATTCACAACATAGTCGTTAAGAACATCTTCAAGGAATCGAAAATCATCGAGCCATAGTGAGACAGAAGCGAGAAGATTTTCGCGCTTGTTCATTCTTTTAGCTGATCGAAATCGAACTGTCTTCAGTAGGCGTACTGGACGGAATAATTCATGCAAACCCACGCCAAGAGCTTTTGCGATGAACTCAAGATTCCTCATGCGTGGCTCACTCTTCTTCGACTCGATGTTCTTGATTGTAAGAACCGATAGCCCCGCCAACTGAGCCAACTTCTTTTGGCTAATTCGCCGTGCAACTCTAAGGCGTCTTATGTTACCTGCAAGCTCATACCTGTTCATTGTACCTCCATAATAACTATACCATAACTTAGATTTTTGTCAATTAGTATATTTACAGCGCATAAGAAAGGGGGCGATATGCCCCCTTTCAGACTGATTACCGATCAGGTATTATCGAAACAGTGGGCTGATTGCCTCACTGAAGCGATCCCCAAGAACTATATGAACCGCGCTTGTACGGGCATCAGCTTTCATTGCATTTGCGGTATTTATCTCTTGCGATACAAGCTCTGCGGCTTTTGCCGCCGCATCATCCTTAATAAGCCCAGACCGAATATGGCTTGTGAACGCCAGAATGTATGCGATGTTTGGTTTTACGGTCTGCGAGCGTGACGCGCTTGTCGTAGAAAGCTCGAGCATTGTCTTTACAGCATCCGGTTGTGGCATCTTTATTCCAAGACCCTTTCCGCATGAAGCAAAGATCGGGAACCACTCGAGCCAACGCGACATGAATGCGAGGTTTTTGCCTGAAGGTGAGTCGGTCGGACTGAAGCCCGCAGTGGCGATTAACACTGATTTCAACTCAGCAATAAGAGCATCCGGAAGCGCTATTCCAGACTCAACGAGCTTGGCAGCGAAGAAGGCGGACAGAGCAATCGCTTCGGCCTTAAGGCTCTTTATTGTCGAAGCGTCGTAATTGGAGATTGCATCAAGCACCGACTTCTTTGCCGCTTCAATCTGTGTTGAAGGTTGCGGGATAAGTGAAAGGCTATATGCGGCAGCAAGAAGATCCGCAAGGTCGGTGAGTGTATCCATACCACCACGCTCCATCAGCCATTTTGAGCAATTCGTTATTTGTGCCTGGTCTGTGTTAGCCTTGCTGCCAATTGAAAACGCTAATGCGTAGAGGTGCGCCCGAAGTTGGTCGGCAAGCAAGTTGCCCTGAGCGTCAACAATTTCAAACTTATCGTTGAACATCGGCAGAGCCTTATCTTTTCCGCGATCCTGCGCTTTTGACTCCTCTGCCTTTGAGTCTGCTGGGGCTTGCGAGTTTGGAGCTGCAACTCCGCCAGCTCGCGATGTTCTTCTTAGAGCGCCACCTTTACCGCCTGTGTATCCACCGACATAAGAACCGCGCTCGTCATCCTCTAACTCCTCTTCGATTTGTTCTTCGTCCGGAATGTTCATTTCGACTTCGCTGAAAACAAGGCTGGTGTAGGGGCTTGTAAGAAGATAACGATATGAAAGCGAAATGATCTCGTTCTTGACTTGCTCTTTTACGCCAAAAATGCTCGTTTGATCAATCAACGCGCTTATGCGCTTTGCGCCCCACATCGCATCAAGGAAATCGCAGTCTGTGCGCTCGCCTAAGGTCGAAAGATTGAAGGTCTCGAACCATTCGCCAAACGGTGAGCTTGCAGAGATCATCATCTTTATCGTCCCTGCATCATTAAGACGACCATATATTACAACAGGTTCGTCGGCATAGAGACCGGAAAGGCGAAGCGGATAGCGCTGGTATCCCACACTGCCCTCTGTCTCAATTTTCACGCTGTGCGCCAATAGTCTGTCAAACTTGTCTGCGACTTTTGACAGGGCGGGAATCATGTCTTCATCGTTAACTATATGGCCAAGCGACGCACCAGAGTATTCTGCCAATGCGCGAAGCAGCGCGAAGTTAAGGTCGCTGCCTATTGCAAAGGTAAAGATAGGCACCTTGAACTTGCTGATTGCATCTACTGCATTGACGAATTGAAGCGGCCCGTCAACATTGTCCTCGCCGTCTGTAAGAAGAACTACCGCTGGTATGTGCTCTTTGTCGAGCATAAGGCTCTTGATGCTGTTTACCAGAGGTTCAAGAAAGCGTGTGCCGCCCCCAGCTCTATACTTGTTGGTGAACTCGATCGCCGCTTTTTTGCCCTCTGAATCAGCAAGGAATGGGAAGGGAGAACAAGAGACTGTGGTTGTATCGAAGATTAGCACATTGACAAGGTCGTTATCGTTAAGACGATTGATGAAATGTTCAAGAGCCTTAACAGCAAGGGGGAACTTGGTTCCACCCATCGAACCTGACTTGTCGAGAATGAACACTATCGAACGCCCCTTATCAATTAAAGGAATATCAGGCGGAAGCATCAAAAGGCTGAAGTAAGGGTCTTCTCCAGCTACATCCTTTAGCATGATGTGTGGGTGCCCAGGAGTCAAGTTGAGCACATAGCTCATGTGAAAATCCACTTTTCCACGGCCGATATCCTCGACCTCGTAAGTGCCTTTGTTGCCGTCAATATGCCCGTTAATCTTGTGTGTGTCTGACTCGACCGATTTAAGCCCTGCTGTGGCTTCAAAGTAGATAGACATAGTGAACATGTCGGGATTTGGCATCTCGCGATTGTTACGAACAACGCCGAAGTAGTAATGAAATGCGCCCTTCTTGTATTGCGCCTGCTCAATATAAGAAATGCGGAAGGCAAACTCTTGTTTAGCCTTTACCTGAGAAAGTTCGACATGCAGCTTGCCGTCCGATTCCTCAGCAAAAGCGGCGGCGACATTTTGTTTACGAGCTTCATCAACAATCTTTCGCGCAACGCTTCTACGCACGATCTTGCCAATATACTCCTTGCCATCCACAACTGCGGAAAAGGCAGAAGCCCTTGCGCCCTCTGGCAAAGGTATATCGAACGAGCAAGGCACATCTTTTTCGCTGTCGTTGTATATCTGTTGAACGACGGTTGTGCGTATTAGGTGATTAATCACCTCGACATTTACAGCGGCATGCCTCACGATAAATGGGTTCAACTCGGCTCCTGGAGACGAGACAGCGGGCAGCGCCCATGTAAGCGACCATGTGCCTGCCAACAAGACAAACAAGAAAAGTGGAAGAGCGATTCTTCGCGATATCATAACAACCTCCTAAGAAGGTGAATACTGCTAAATAGTTGTTTTAACGACATTGTCAAGGCTAATCGAGCACTAAGGGGGTCAAGCTGTGATGAGGCTCTATCAATAATGTCGTATGTTCAGCAGAATGTTCACGATTTTTTTGCGGACATCACATGGTTTCTTGGCGACGGAGATAAAGACAGCCGTTTGTGTTGATTACGGCGACAAAAAAGGGGCACATGGCCCCTTTTTTGGCAGACTTCCATGCATCATCGCAGCAATGGAGCAAGGGCGTCGCTAAGCCTGTCGCCCAAGATTTTGTGAACGAATGAAGTTCTATCGCCTTCCATTTTCTTCTGGGCATTTTCAACCAACATTGCCATAGATTTCTTCGCTTGTTCGACAGAGTCGCCCTTTAGCACATTGTCTCTTATCAGAATTGCATACGAGATAATGTGAGCTATATTGGGGTTGATCGAATGGTAACTGAAAGGGCTGTTTACGGCTATCCGCAGCATTGATTCGAGCTTATCTTCCTCTGGCATATCGAAACCAAATCCCTTGCCGCATGCGACGAGTATTGGGAACCATTCGCACCATCTTGCCATCATGGTCATGCCGCTTCCTGAAGGTATATCGTTCGGTTTGAAATACGCCGCAGAAAGAAGCGCTGCCTTGATGGATGAGACGAGAGTCTTGGGGATCGGTTCGCCGAACTCAACAAGCTTTGCGCAGAAGAAGGCTGAAAGAGCAATTTCCTCCTTTGTGGCATTTGATATCTGAGTTGCGTCGAGCTTAGCAATTGCATTCAGCAATGACTTCTTGGCCGCTTCGTTTTTCTTAGAAGGCTCCCAGATTAGTGTAAGACCATAGGCCGCGGCAAGAAGATCTGTTGCCCGATTTAGCTTAGCAAGTCCGTTATTGTCGAGTAACCACTTCTCGCAAAGGTCAATAGGCTCTTCATCCTCATCAGCAGTACTACCCACCGCGAAGGCCAAAGCGTAAACATGGGCGCTCAACTGATCAGCAACCGGCTTTCCTCTACGGTTTACTATTTCTAATTTGCTGTTGAACAAGGGGATCATTGACTTTTTAGGCGTTGGTCGTGGAACTGAAGTACTAAGATTTGTTGTTGGAGGAAGAGTGATGCCTATACTTGAGGGAGGCAAAGTAGGCATACTGTTGGGGGCGCAGGTGCGGCCGCCTCCAGTTGTCACGGGTGGAGGATACGGCAGTCTTTGTTGCGGAACACCAGATTGCACCACTCCGGTTTGCTGGGGATATCGTTTGGTCCTATCGGTCTTCTCTTCCTCGTCGGGGATGTTAAACTCCACTTGGCTGAAAACAAGGCTTGTATAGGGGCTTGTCAGCAAATAGCGGTATGACAGAGCAATTATCTCTTCCTTAATTAAATCGTCAGCACCGAAAATGCCAACTCTATCGAGCAAATCGGATATGCGTCTTGCGCCCCACATCGCATCAAGAAAATCGCAATCAGAGTGCTCACCAAGCGTGGAAAGGTTGAATCCTTCACGCCACTTGCCCTGTGTTGTGTATGCAGAAAGAGTCATCTTGACGGTCTTTTCGTCGTCAAGGCGACCGTAGATTATTACCGGTTCATCGAAGTACATTCCGCATAACCTCTGTGGATAGAGCTGGCGACATGCACCATACACTGCCTCCAGTTCCACACTGTGCGCCAAGAGCCTGTCATACTTATCAGAAATCTTAGCAAGAGCGGGAAGCATGTCTTCATCCTCTACTATATGACCAAGCGACGCGCCAGAGTATTCTGATAATGTGCGCAGCAGCGCGAAGTTCACACTACTACCGATTGCAAAGGTGAAGATCGGCACTTTGAATTTGCATGCATCATTTACAGCGTCGTAAAATTGGGGTGCTTTATCTACATTATCCTCTCCATCAGTAAGCAGCACAATGGCCGGTATGTGTTGTTTGTCGAGCATCAGGGTGTTGATGCTATCAACAAGTGGCTTTAAAAAGCGAGTACCGTTGTTTGCGCTGAATTGTTGAATGAACTTGATAGCTTTCTTCTTTCCAATTGCATCCGCAAGGAAGGGAAATGGAGCGCATGGATAGGATTGGGTATCAAAGACATGCACATTAACAAGATCTTCGTCATTCAGACGGTTGATGAACTTCTCGAGAGCCTTAACTGCAAGCGAGAATTTCGAGCCTTGCATCGAGCCTGATTTATCGAGTATCAGTATTGTCGAACGGCCACTTTCTATACGAGGAAGTTCGGGAGGCAGCATAAGCAGACAGAAGTAAGGGTCTTCCTTCCCTGCGTCTTTTAACATAAGGTGCGGCTTTCCCGGCTGCAAGTTCAGGGTATAGCTCATGTGGAAATCACGCTTTGCGTGACCGATGTTTTCCACATCAAAGATTCCTTTATCCTTGTCCATTTGACCGCGCAGTTTGTGTGTGTCAGATTCGACAGAATTCAATCCGACGGGTGCATCGAATAAAATTGACATAGTGAACATATCAGGATTTGGCATTTCGCGGTTGTTGTTCATCACCCCGAAGTTGTAATGAAACGCGCCATACTTGTATTGCGCCTGTTCAATGTACGAGACGCGGAAGGAAAACTCTTGCTTTGCCTTTACCTGCGAAAGCACGACTCGAAGCTTGCCGTTAGATTCCTCAACATAGGCCGCCGCAACCTCTTTCTCCTGAGCTTCTTGCACAATCGCGCGTGCGACATTCTTCAACACGATTTTGCCGGTGTACTCAACTCCGTCCACAATGGCTGAGAAGGCCGACGCTCGCGCTTCCTTTGGTAACACAATCTCAAACGAACAAGGCACTTTCTCGTCGCCGTCATTGAATATCTGTTGCACGATCGTGGTGCGAATAAGATGGTTCACAACCTCGACATTTACGGCGGCATTTCTTACAACAAACGGATTTTGCGGATGATTGGGCGATGTAACACTTGGCAACGACCAGACGGCGGAATAAACACAAAAAGCCATAACGACCAGAAGCGTAGGAACAGTAATCTTGCGGGCTCTCACTTATCACCTCCTGTAAGTTGATGAGATAATGCTCTAATCTTGAAAAGCAGACCAAAAGGAAGGCTCTGGATGGGCATGCTCTCCTATATAACGACGAAAAGTGCAAAAAGTCACAGTCATCAACAGAATTCTCTTGCGGGTTGAAAACACGGGGATGAGCTGCCGAATTACGCCTTTCCTTGTCATCGCGATAAGCTGGGGTAAAATAGCAGTAATTTCCATAAGGTGGTGTTATGAGACGGATATACCTGTTAACAATGCTTATTGCGCTTGCGGCGACCTTCGCTTGGGTGCCGCTATGCGCTGACGAAGACGCCACAAAGAATTGGCGCGCTCCGTTTAATGCAGCAGAAAGGGCGGCACTTGAGTATGCGCTTGAAGCAGCGAATCTAACTTTCGCTGACCTTGAGTTCGACCGTTTCCCGATACGAAGCGCATTTCTGCTTAAGACAGTCGAGCGTATGATGGCAGAGCCTCTTTACAACGCCGAGCTTGCACACCAGACAGGCATACGGATGCACCGCGCCGCGGTAAATCCAATTCCAGTGCTTGGCTACATGCGGGGGCTGCTTGATTTCGAAAACACCGAATCATGTGCAGCAACACCTTCGGAAGCGCTTTGCATTCAAGAGATGCTGGGCACATACGAATCCGAACAGGCCTCTGAAATGAGAAAAGCTCTCGACGAAATGAAGTTCATACACGAGGACATTTATGAATCGCTTGTCAGGGTCTTATGGTCTGCCCGCAATCTCGATCTTGCAGTAGAGGCTTCGCTTTCAAAACTTAATGGTGAAGAAAGGGAATTGGTGAGCGTCTTCTTGTTGCGAGCATTTCTTGAGTACGAAGGTGAAGAGCTTGATAAACATAAGGCTCAGTTGGAAAAACTCGGAATATCAGGCTTGCTTGAGCTTTGCGGCAAGATTGACCTTTCGACGATAACCTATATGTCCAAGAACTTCATAATGTATGTCAATGATCTTAAGGAAGTGCTTTTGAGGACGAACCTGCAATCAGCCGGCTTCCCTGCTCACTATCCCAAGGTCATATTAACACCGCTTGGTGAGGTTGTTTTTGGTTCGCATGGCAATGACGAGTACAACAGCACTCACTCGTTTATAATAGAACCCGGAGGCAACGACCGCTACAACGAGTCTGTGGCGATGTCGGCCGGATTATTGAAAAGTGATTCATTTTGGTCACGATGTTACACTGCTGCATCATTCTTGATAGATATTGCAGGCGATGACACCTATAAAGGGCTTAATGTTGCAGCCGCATTTGGGGGCGCTGCTGTGCTGATAGACTGCGCGGGAGACGATTTTTTTAAAACATCATCCTTTTCGTGTGGAGCGGCCATCTTCGGCATTGGCGCGTTGATCAACTTGGGTGGCGACGACATCTACATCGGCGACACCTTTTGCCAAGGGGCAGGTTTGTTTGGCATTGGCCTTTTGGCAGACAACACAGGCAACGATATTTATCGAGCTGCAAAGTTCGCGCAGGGATTCGGCTATACTATGGGAATAGGCGCATTGAGCGATGACAAGGGTGTTGATAACTATTTCGCTGGTGGAAAATACCTTCACATCCCTTTGCTGCCCACAAACTACCAGAGCCTTTCTCAGGGTTTTGGTTTTGGCATGCGTGATGCCGCATCGGGGGGTATCGGCATACTTGCCGACGCATCCGGCAACGACACCTATTCGGTCGAGGTTTATGGGCACGGTTCGTCATACTGGTTGGCCGGCGGCATTCTTGTTGATGGCGGAGGGAACGACATATACACATCCACTCACTACTGCGCGGGCACCGGCATTCATTTATCGGCAGGCATTCTTTTAGACCGATCGGGCAACGACCATTATTTCTGCAAAAACGGCGTGGGCGTGGGCGGCAGCCACGACTATGCGGTCGGGCTTTTATGCGATCTTGAAGGGGACGATTACTATCAAGTCTCGGGATGCGGCATTGGCGCGGGGCACACGAACGGAGTAGGTATCCTTTTGGATGGCGGAGCTGGATACGATGGTTACAGTGCGAACCATTCACCATCTATTGGCGGAGCCTCAGAGACTCGCAACAGCGGCAGCATAGGTATTCTGATTGACATGGGTGGCCCGCGCGACACATATTCGGATGGGCTTAAGAACGGCGAGCTTCGCGTCAAAAATGCATACGGCGTTGCTTATGATGTGCCCGATAAAGATGATGAGGAAGTGGGGACGAAGAAATGAAACACCTATTCTTTTTCGCAACCTTACTGCTCTGCCTTGTAATTTCTGGGTGCGTTATTAAGCCAAAAAAGCAACCAGATCAAACGACTCCCAGTGCGATAACAACTGCCGCACCAACGGTAACGCCTCCCGCTCCGAGCGAGGAATCTCCGATGAAGGTCGAGCTTCCAGAGGACATCACAACCGCATCATTCAAACAGCTTTGGTTTGTTGCACGGCAGTGGGCGGTCGGATCGTATCAGGAAATGGTAACAAAAGCTCGAAACGAGCTTGCGCGAAGAGGTCTGGCGATCATTGATGATGTGATGGCAGAATTTCCTCTTGATGATTCGCTTGAAATCGAGGTCTTTGCCGCGTACTTTGGCGCGCTGCGCGCGGATGGCGTTAAGCCTCTTGCTACGCTTTTCACAAAAACAGATGAGCTAAAAATACAGGCTCTGCAGGTCATATCGTGGATTAAACTTAAAGAGGCGCTGCCAGAGATGGGCGTTTTGCTTAATGACCCGAACGAGCGCATTGCGCGATACGCGGCAATACAAATGGCAATGCTTGGGGATAAATCGGTGGTGCCCATATTGCTTGCAAGGTACAACGACCCTCAGACTGCAGAGACGGCCAAGCGTGCGATAATAGACGCGCTTATAAATGTTGACGACCCCGAGCTTATACCGTTTTACATATTAGCTTGTGGCGACAAGAGCGTAATCATACGCCGCATCGCCCAGAACGCACTTGTGGGCTTGGGAGATAAAGCTACAGTGCAGATCGCAAACGCGGCAAAGGTCGCGATGCTACAGCACAAACGCTGTCTGATAGAATCACTTGGGCGCATCGCTTCAGCACAATCACAAATATCGCTCGAAACCTATTTGTCTTCTGAGGACTGGAGAATCCGGCTGACGACCATTATCGCCTATGGCCACGCTGCTGACGCAAAGAAACTTGTGCTGGAGTTCGCAGCAAGGCTGAAGGACATGGAGAGAACCGAGACGCATCCTGTATGCAAGAGCGCGCTCGCGCGGTTTAAATAGCGACCCCCGCAAAGAATGTGAGAGCCTTATGAAGAAACTTCTGCTCGGGATTGGCGGGCTTGTGCTTTTATGCGGAATGGTCGCCATAATCTATGTGATGGCCTTCTCTTCTGCGCCCGTTGTAGTGTTGACATATAAAGATGACCCGTTTCGAGATGAAACACGCATGACCTTTTCCTCCGTGCTTTCTGGTTACGATGAGTTTAAAAAGACACCAGTAAAGACGCAGTTCTACCCCAGCAACTCGACGACCGACGATGTCAACTGGAAGAGCTTTGTAAAAGCCCGCGTAATCGTGTGCATGCTTGTGGCAGGCGTTAACAGTCTGCCTGATGACTTGCCTATTGTGATGGGCCCGATACGAAGCTCATGGCGCAAGTTTGCCGAAAAGAATCCAAATGCGCTGTTTCTGCAAAGCGATCTGAATGAGATGCCCTTGCTATTCACTCTATCTCAACAATTGAATGTGGGTGTTGAGCATGTCTTCTTCTCCTATATCGGCGCAGGCAATCCGAATAACTCGCCTTTTTCGGTTTTTAAGGATGTGCCACAGGATAAATACCTTGGCGCGGTGCGCGATGCAATAACTGAATTGCCACCGCAGTCACTGCTTTTCGTTGCCTGTGACGGAATAACAAAAGCCGAGATGAGCGATATCGCCAAGGTAGCCGCAGCGAAGCGGGTTGCCCTTTGCGTTGACAGAACCGGCTACTTGGGATGCGGAATCATGGCTCAGTACGCGATTGATGGTGAAAGCGCTGGAGACGCCCTTGCGCGCCTGACGCTTAAGATCGCAAGCGGAGCAATAGTGCGGGGAGAGGTGCGTGAAGCGGCCAATTTCATCAAGCTTTTCAGCGTATCGGTTGCTGATTCGCTCGGATTTCGACCCGCTAAGGAGGGCTTTCAGCCTCTGAAATAAAGTGCGTCGAGCTACTTTTTGGCTTTTTTCGCCCGTTTTAATATAAGCTCGGTCATCAACTGGTGCTTATCGTTGAAAATCTTGCGGAATATAAGCAAAGCCATACCTATGCTGCCAAGTGAAACTGCCGCAGCAATCATAAACATTACCACAATCTGATACTTGACCGCCATGACTGGCGATGTCCCCGACAGTATCTGACCCGTCATCATACCTGGAAGACTGACAAGCCCTACGACCATCATAGAATTGATCACGGGAATAAGGCCCTTGCGCACTGCCGCGGAAACAGAATCGCGCGATGCTTCCCACGATGTAGCACCAAGTGAAAGCTCCATCTCAATTTCGTGCCTTCGTTCGGCGAAACTCTCCAATAGGTTGTCAATTGTAAGCGATATTCCTGTTAGTATGTTGCCTACAATCATGCCAAGCAGCGGAATAAGATACTGAGGTTTCCACCAAGGTTCGACCTTGACTATCACCGCCGTAACAACATACACCACTGTGAGACCAACGATAAAGAGCGAAAGAAACGACTGGCGATGAATACCCTTGAAGTAGCGCGAGGACCGTTTGACAGACTCGCTTGTCGCAACAGCGACCATTACAAAAACCACCGGTATCAGCGCGAGGAATGAATTAAGGCTGAAAAGCCATTCGAGAATAAAGCCAATAAGCAGCAGTTGAACGACCGTTCTCAAAGAGGCAATTGCGATGGTCTTTTCAAGACCAAGCTTGAGCGCTACGCTGAGACAGCCTGTCAGCAGCACCAATACCGACGCAATTAGCAGATCATAATAGCTCAGTTCTATTACACCCTTCATTATGACCCCTTCATGTCGCCAGTAGGTTTATAGGATAGATATGGGGTAAGGTCGAGTATATTGTCGCAAAGACGAGCCGCCTGAGCCCGGTCATGCGATACGACAAGGGCACATCCACCATTTGCCGCAAAGCGCTTTACGCAAGCTTCAACCGTCTCAACTGATTCGGCATCCAATGCGCTGGTTGGTTCGTCAAGCAACATAACCTTTGGAGAAACCAGAAGAGCGCGAATAAGGCAGACCCGCTGCTGTTGTCCGATTGATAGAGAACGGGCATCCTGATTAAGCCTTTCGGTTCCAATTTCAAGCTCGTCAAGAAGGATGCTGGCAGTCTGTTCAGGATAGGCAGAAGAAGCGGATGCGTATGTGAATGGTTTTCGCAGGTTTTCGTCAACAGATGAATCGAACAAAACCGGCCTTTGGTCAATCAAGACAACGCTTCGCCGATATTGCACCCATCCGATTTCAACAGGCAACGCACCGCTTAGGCGCACTTCACCTTGAGACGGATTGATTAGCATTGCAATTGCCCTAAGCAGGGTGGTCTTGCCGCAGCCAGAAGGACCAACAATTGCTGTCAACCGTCCAGCATCAAGCGTAAGGTCAAGCCCTTCAAAGAGGGTCTTTCCTCCGGCTTCCACAGCCAGACCGATTACTTTAAGCACAGGTTCAGCCATAAATCAGATTCATATATATGATTGGGTTTCAGGTTAGTCTCTTGCTAAGATACACCAATCCGCCCTGCCCGCGGATGTTCCCGTTTGAATATGTGGTGATCAAAGAGCCTGCTTCATCTGAAGGTTCAGGAAGATAGCCGCGCCGAAGGTAGAATTCGAAAGCGCGAGAATTCTCATCGCGTTCGACCGCAAGCCACAGCATTGGTTCATTATATGTCAGTGCTGACTGCTCGACCGCTTCAAGAAGCGCGCATCCAAGCCCTTGCCCACGACGAGATGGAAGAATAAACATGTCAAACATCTGAGGCAAATGGGTGATTTTCGGCCAGTTTTTTGGCTGATGTAACACAAGCAGAGCATGACCGGCAATTTCGCCATCGCGTTCCACCACAAAATATCTGTATTCTCCGCTTTTGGCGCCCTCGATGCGGGTGGTATGAAATTGTTCACCCCGACCCATTGCACCTAATATCTTTGCGTCTTCGGGAACAGCTTCTCTGATGATCGTGTTCTGCGGACCAGTACAGTAATGCATTTGCGTATTGTATCTCAACTGCGGGAATCGGCAAGAGGCAAATTGCCGACATTCAGAAGGAGATAGATAGAAAAATCAGTGATTATGGAGTTTCAAGCCCCAGACGCTTGAAGCTGTCGAGCCTGCTGTTTTGCCCTGCGTTATCATTCCAATCGGGAACGAGCAGGCTGATAATCTGCATATCCGCGTCGTCTTGAACCTTTCGCTCCCACACTGAACCAGATTCGTCGGAGTAGAAGGACATGTCGCCAGAGCTTTTCGATACCGGATAGGCGAGATATATGAAGCGGAAAGCCTCGTGAATATCGTCGCTGGCGGTATCATCGGAGAAATATTTGTACCGGTAACCGCCCTTGGTGGCGACATGCGAGAAGTGTGGGGCAAAGTCGAGTGTGTCAGACTCCCAATAGGATTGCAGTTCCGAAGCCACGCTGAACGACATGGCGGCGCCGACGAAATTGCGGACAGTCGCGAGCGCGGCCGACCTGTTCGACCCTTTGCGCGCCCTTAGAAGATTTGGAATAGCGATTGACGCGATCACCGAGATAATCGAGATTACAATCATCAGCTCGACAAGAGTAAAGCCGCTTTGTCTGCGCATAAAATACCGTTGTTAAAACTGTACAGTGGTTAATTATAACCTATACTTTGGGGAAGGGCAAATGCTTTCGTTTCGGTTGGACAACCGTTAGTCGAATAAGTTCTCTTCTTTTCCGCTTGCCGCTGCGCCAATGGGCTGCCATTTACCCTCATGGAAAACCATCAGGTCGTAGTTCTTCGTCCACCAGTCCTTGAACCATGTAAAGGTCTTAAGGTCATCTCGCCCCGACTTCCATGTGTCAACGCTGTAAAAATCATTGGGCAGGGCAACAGACATGGTGATAGTGGCAAGAATTGACGAAATCTCCTGCTCAGAGACCGCATCTTTGATGAATTCGTTGAACTCGGTGAGCGAATCCGTCGCACCCAATTTAAACAACCTGCACGCCATAATACGGCGCATCGGCTTATCCTCTTCAGCCTTCATTGCTTCAATAAGCATGGGGATGTTATCCCTTTGTCTCCAGCATTTGCGAAGGATGAAATCGAAGGCGTCAGTGCGATTGAAGGTCTCTGCCGACCTTAAAAATCCCCTCTGCCATTCCATCATTGTCTTTGAGGAGTTATCGCGCCACCATTCGAGCGCGACGCGCTTCTTTTCTGTCAGGGATTCTGCGCAGAAATTATGGTGAAGAAAGTCCTCGATTATCGCAAAGGCCCATCGAACATCGTCCGGTTGTTCGTAATGCTGCTGCAATGGATGTTTATCTGCATATTCAGGGCCGAAAAAGTTCGCCTTGATGTGCTTGCTTGAACCAAACTCGCAGGTCTCGATTAATCTAAAAAACCTTGGCAATCCACTTTCGCTGCCCATCAGACAAAGAGCGAGGGAGACAAGACAGTTGTCTCCCTCCTCCCGCGATACGGCATTTTCTAAGGCGACTCGCAGTTCATCAGTATTGAGTTCGCCCCCTACCAACTTAAGATAGGTCATTGTCGTGATTATGTCTTTGCCCGGTCTTACAAGGTGCTCGACTAAGGTATTGTTTCCACTTTCCCCCTGCTGTTGCAAGTAAGCAACTTGGTCTTCGTAGCTTAAGCGAGCAAGGGGATTGCTTGTCGCCTTGAAGCCGAGAATGATGAGGGCAAAGACAAAAGCAACGGCCAAAAAAGAGAGCCTGACCAGCTTTTGGCCGGTCAGAAGCGAACCTGCAATGGATACAGGCGCCGCTTGCTTACCAGTGAATCTGACTCTCTTCTTTCTTTCTTCCATTATCTTCTCATAATATTATACACAAAACGCGCAGAGCAGCGAAAACTTGAAGCTACAAGTAATTGCGCTCGACGAAGTCCTTAAGACGATCCATGCTTTCGGCAAGAATATCCATTGGCGGCAGGAAAACTATTCTGCCGTGCGTTGTGCCCGGCTTCTGTCCAAAACCACCACCGTGTACCCAAAGCACACCCTCTTGCTTCAAAAGCTCAAGAACGAACTGGTAGTCATCCTTCACGCTGGGCAGATCAATCTTTGGAAACGCGTAAAAGGCACCCTTTGGTTTGACGCACGAAAGGCCTGGAATCGAGTTAAGCCGCTCGACACAAAGGTTACCGCGCTCAATCAGACGACGGTGAACAGCGGGTAGATGGTCTTGTGGGCCTTCAAGGGCAGGTTTTACCGCATATTGCACTTGCGAGTTGATGCAGAGCCTCATGCGGGCGAGCTTTCCGATTGCATCGCGAATGGCTGCGGCCTTGTTAAGCGGATCGCAAATAACGATCCAACCCACACGCCAGCCTGGGACCATGTATGACTTTGAAAGACCGTTGAACACCAAGACCGGAACCTCGCCGGCGTGCAGAGCGGGTGAATAGAACTCGCCCTCAAACAACAACTTGTGATAAATCTCATCTGAGAGTATTATCAGGTTGTGACGGCGGGCTATGTCAATAAGCCCCTTGACAATTTCGGGCCCTGCGCAAGAGCCTGTGGGGTTGTTGGGGTTTATAAGAATAATCGCGCGAGTTTTGGAGTTAATGCGCTTTTCTATATCCTCAAGGTCTGGTATCCAGCCCTTTTCTTCATCAAGGTAATATGGGTTCATCACAGCTTGGTAGAAGCTGACAAGGGATGTGTATTGCGGATAACCGGGAGAGGGGGTAAGGACATTTGCGCCCTCGTCAAGTATGGCGCCTAACGCCATCGAAATGCCCTCTGAAGCTCCAGATGAGAGGATTACATCGCTTGCCTTGACATAGCTTATGCCCTCGCGGCGCATCTGTGCTGCGACAGCCTCGCGCGCTTCAGCAACACCCATCGAATCTGAATAACCGTTGTGGCCGTCAAGCATTGCACGATGCACGGCCTCTATCATGTGGGGCGGCGTCTCCCAGTCGTAGGCGAGCGGGTCGCCGATATTCAAATAGAGCACCTTTTTTCCTGTTGCCTCGACCTTCTTCGCCTCGAGAACGATGTCCCGTATGGCGTATTTGACATCGAGAGTACGCTTTGCAGCATCGAACATAGCATCCTCCTTCGAGCGCTTCGGGCTGTTTCAGCAAAAGACAACAAACCATAATGCGAGCCTGTAGTGGTTCGCAAAAGGTCTTTGCCGTGCACTGATTCGCCCGTTACTTCTTTCGGGGTACCCGATATTCGGGTGCATAAATTGTAGCGGATTACCCATACGGTCAACGAATTTTCCCTTGCAGCATTCATGTTGTTGTGTACAATAGAACACAATATGGGTAGAGTTATCCGCCGCATACTCGCTGTGTTGTTCTTTCTTCTGCTCGCCGCGGGCGTGCTATTCATGTATTACAAGATGTTCATCAATCCCATTCCAGAGCCTTCTGCGCCACCTGTTCGAGCAACGGGCATAACCACAAGCGACAGGCCGATTGCGAAAACAACCCCTTCGGCCTCAACGGTTGTTTCGGCAAAACCGTTACCTACACAGACATCAGCATCAGCCTCACCAAAGACAGTAAAGCGCGATCTTTCGGGTTTTGTGGTTGATTATGACACGGGCAACCCTGTAACGGGGATCTCGATGATTCTTTTAGGGCAAGAGACTGACTATTTTGCTGAAGCTATCACCGATGCTGAAGGAGAATTCGACTTTTTAAGCATTCCGGTCGAGGCGGGCGACAATTTCATAGTCCGCACAGCATCGCGTGAGTTCTATATGGCAGATGAAGTAATATCAATAGGAGACAAACCGCGGTTTCGTGCCGTTCAATCCGCCACACTTCAGGGGCACATAAACGATCCAACCTCTACTACTTCGGTATCAGATGCGCGTCTCGCTGTGCTTGTTGAATGGGAGGGCAAAGATCTGCCGTTTTATTGCTCATCTGATAACCGTGGCGATTACAGCCTTCCATCTTTGCCACCGGGAATCGTGAAATCAGTTGTGCTGTTCTCTCCCGGCTTCGTGCCTCAGGAGCATGTAATTTCGACGGCGCCACCAAGGTTGCGGCGGGCGCAGGCAGTGATACACAACATTACTGTTACTCCCGGTGTGCCAATATCGGGCTATGTAAGAAACGCCGATGGCGATCAGCTTGTTGGCGCGCTTGTATTTATTGTCGTGAAGGGTGATAGTTTCAACTCAGTTCGGTCTGAAGAGCTTAGAAACAAGTTTTACTACCTTGCGAACACCGACGACAAGGGAAAGTTCGTTTTGCCAGCCGCGCCTGTTGATGGAACTGCGTTCGAGGTCGTGGCTTTTGTCGAGGGTTACAAGGTCGGCAAAAAACTTTACGAAGGAAAAATGCTGGAGATAGAACTCGAAGAGGGCGATGATCCCCATCCCCTTATCGCTCCCTAATTGAACCAAGAGTACTAAATATGATGAACAATGCCTACGGAACCGTAGTGATCAGTCGCGGTAACATCGCTCCCCTGTTGAACCGCCATCCTTGGGTCTTTCTTGACTCGATTGACTATGTTGACTGCGAGCTTAATGCAGGCGATATAGTTCGTGTTGTTGCGCCAGACAAGAGATTTCTCGGCTGGGGTCTCAGCTCGTCAAAGTCGCTTGTCAAGGTGCGCATATACAGCTTTGATGAAGATGAACTGCCCAGTGTGGAGTTGTTCAGGCGCAAGCTGCAAAATGCAAAGCAGTTGCGCGAACCCTTCATTTCAAGCGACACTAACTGCTACCGTGCTGTTTTTGCCGAAGGTGACGGTATTCCCGGCCTTATAGTTGATAAGTACGGTCCGTACCTTGCGGTTACATTTACAACCGCAGCCATTGCCTTTCACGGCGAGATGATTCTTGACCTTCTTGAGGAGGTCTTTGCGCCGGAAGGCATTGTGATGATCCCTGACGAAAGGCTTGAGAAAATTGAGGGATTCATTCACCCTGTCGGTGTAACCCGAGGCAAAATGCCACCGAACTTCTATGTTACCGAAAACGGCATTTTGTACAATGTTGACATAAACTCTGCACAGCGCAAGATGCTCTATTTCGATCAGCGCGAAAACCGCAAGTTCGTTGCGTCGCTCGTGTTCGGAGAGATGCTCGATCTTTACTGCTATACCGGCGGCTTTTCACTTAACGCCGCACGATACGGAAATGCAACAAAGATTTACTGCACCGATTCATCTGAACCCGCAGTCGAATCGCTAACCGATAACATACGCGATAACGGCTTTCAAAACCTGATAATGCCATTTAAGCGCGATTCCGTTGGCCTTGCTTGGGAGTTATATCGCGACGGCGTTAGGTTCGATGTGGTCATCGCTGATCCACCCAGATTTGTGCTCGATCGCAGCTCTTTTGACCGAGGCATTAAGAAGTACAGCGGCGTGAATGAGGTTGCTGCGTTGCTCGTCCGCCCAGGCGGGTTGCTTGTAACTTGCTCGTGCTCTGGACTGGTAAAGTCGCATGATTTTCTTAGAGCTGTTGCAGTAGCAGGTGTGAGGGCAAAAAGGGAGATGACCCTCGTTGCAATGAGAGGACAGGGCCCAGACCATCCTGTCTCGCCGTATTGCCCCGAAGGCTCTTACTTGAAATGCGCGGTGTTTAGGGTGTTGAAATAGCCTATAAGTGCCGTATAAAGTCACGCAGGTGTTCAACCTGTTGCTTGCGCGATAGAGACAGAAAAGCACCGTCAAGGCTCATAATGGGTTTTTGCGAACGCCACATCACCCGTTCGTGTTCATGCTCATAAGAGTCACAGTTTTCGGGTTTATAGTAAATCACCCCTTGAATGTCTTTTTCTGACAGAAGGTGCTCAACCGTATCGTAAAACCGGCGATTCGGTTCGACAGGCATGCAGGGCAGCCTGTTGAAATACTCTATTGCAAGATCATCTATTGTCTTTTTTGCGCCCTTTGCCGCGGTTGCACGGCCTGAATTGCACATAAGGTCGGCGGCAATCACGCCTCCCGCCTCGCATATCGCGGAAACAACATCCCACTCATCGTAACCAAGGTTGCCGCCAATCATCATAAGGCGCACACCTTCAAGTTCAGGAAGTTCATTACAGATTTCGGCGGTCTCCTTAAGCAACGGGATGGTCTGCTCATAAGGTACGACAGTTGAAGCGGCCTGAAGCAGATAGAAAACCTCGCAAGGAATCTTCGCCCTGTCGCGTATCTGCGCCAAGAGAGACCTAAGCTCGCCGTGGTTTTTGTAAACTTCCTCAAAACGCACAGCGAAGTCATGCTCGCTCATCTCAGAGCAGACAACCTCGCGCAGCCAGCCAAGTTGGTGTACATACTGCCGCAGATCTTCCTCGCTTTGCCCCTTTGGTGATTGCAGGTAGAAAAGCGATATCCCTGCGCTTTGCGAAACTCGCAAGGCTGTTTTCATTATCTGATTGCAGACATCAGCGATTGCCAAAAAGGCGAGCTTGGGAATTGAATTCGATTCAAGCAACTTTTCAAGACCACTGCATCGTCCACATTCGAACGAGCCTTCCGACGGTGGCAATGCGCGACCGCGCAGCAGAAGGGGCTGGTAGCCCCCTGTTCTCAATATCTCCACAGGAACCCAAAGGCATGTGTAAGCGGCAATTCCCTTGTAACCGGATATATATCGTTCAGGTTCAAGATTCGACATGTCCATCAGCTTGCGCGCTGAGTCAACAATAGGTGCAAGCTTCTTGTTGAAGTTATCGTGTTCGTTCATGTCTGCTCCAAGACGACTTGGTGCCACAAAGGGCTTACGGTTTTGTTACATACGAGTTTACACGATATCTTGAAAAACTGGGTTCAAAACGCAAACATGAGCGTTGAATGTACAAACCGCTTGAAAGCGGATGCAAATCACTATGCGAATTGACCGCTGAAGTGCATGGCGCATACAACCTTCACAATGTGGTTGGTCGGGTAGAGTTGGCGACGGCGCGAATGGCTTGCAGATGCTGCGCTTTTATCGCCATTTTCTCGCCACGAAATATATAGTTGCGGTGTTGAAAAATCTGGCAAAAACATACAATTCGACTATCGGGCGAACACCTGAAAAATTGGGGCTTGAATGTGAACAAAGAATCGCTTTGGCGTGCCGTTTTGGCGGTTGTCCGTTCGACAATCAGCGATAACGAACATTCTTTTCTTTCGACTTCGATTTACATGGGTGTTCGCAACGATGTCGCCAAGATTCGCGCGGACGATTTGCCATCTTGGTTGGATGCGGAAATGCTTGCTGGCAAGCTATCTGGCGCCTTTTCTACTGTGCTCGGACGCGCAGTCTCATGCAAGATAAGCAGGGACGAGTATAAGCTCAAGTCGCGTTCGTCGCATACGCCAGTTCTCAACGAGAATTTCACTTTCGAGAATTTTGCGGTCTGCCCATCGAATCGGCTTGCACACGCTGCAATGACTTCTTGCATTGAGGCAAGGACGCTGAAATTCAATCCGGTTCTTGTCATCGCTGGCGAAGGGCTTGGAAAAACGCATTTGTTGCAGGCTCTTGCACATCGCCTGATAGGCAGAAGGCGCGTATGCTTTCTTTCAGCCGAGTCATTCAGCGAGTCGGTGGGCAAGTCTCAGGCAAGTTACACCGCTGAGGTTTTAAAGACTGACGCTGGAATTGTTGAAGCCTTGCTCTTTGACGACTTACATTTACTTGTCGAGGCGAACACATCGCGGGAGGCGTTTTTTAACCTGTTCAACAACCTGTTGACTAAAAATCGCCCAATCGTGATAACATCGGCGCTTCCTCCATCCCGTTTATCGGGGTTTGAGGAGCGCATTGTATCGCGGTTGCTTGGTGGTATCACTGTTGCGATCGAGCCTCCCAGTTTCGAGACGAAGCTTTCAATAATCTCGATGATGGCCAAACGAGTAAATCTTACTCTCGATGAGGAAGTATCGCGGCATTTGGCAGACCTTCTGTCAAACGGCAAGCAAATCGAAGAGGCCTTGACCCGACTTGGCATATTTGCCCGATTGACCGGCAAGCCGACGACGACAGCGCTGTTGCGCGAGTTGTTCGGGTCGAATCCATACGAAGACCATGCGCCTGCGATTGACGAGATACAGGCGATAGTTTCAGAAGAATATGGCATCTCTCGTTCAGAAATGAACGGCAAGACAAGGCGCAAGACTGTGGCGTGGCCTCGCATGGTTGCCATGTACTTTGCGCGTGAGCTGACCGATTACACTCTTGAGGAAATAGGCGGTCTTTTTGGGGGCCGTGACCATGCGACAGTAGTGCACGCTCACCGAAGGGTGGGCGAGATGATAATGACAGACAACAGCCTTCGCAAGCGAATAACGGCTGTACGCAGTAGAATTCTCGATGAAAAGAACAGACGAACAAGGAGCCTGAAATGAGATTCAAGGTAAATCGCGAAGAATTCCTCAGCATTCTCGGTGTCGTATCGCGGGCAGCGGCGACTAAGTCGCCCAATCTGGTACTCGAGGGCGTGAAATTCACCATCGCCGAGAACCGGATTCTCATGGAGGCTACCGACCTCGATCAAGTATGCACAGGTATTCATTACCCGATCGAGCTGGAGGGCGAGGGCGACTTTGTGCTTTTAACCGACCGCATTCTTCCTGCTCTGCGCGAGATGAGGGATGCTGAAGTGGTCTTCAACACCGACGAGGTCAATTTGACCTTAACGGGTGCGATGGGCGTTTTCAAGTTCCGCCGTCTTTCGACGGATGACTTCCCCACGCTACCCAAGTTTCCCGAATCCGGCTATCACGAGCTTGATGGTGCTCCGTTTCTCGCACTTCTTGATCGGACTGTTTACTGCGCTGCGCGTGAAAAAGGGCGTTACTCGATAAACGGCGTGCATATAGCTTTCGAAGACGGCGCAATCGAACTTGCCGCAACAGACGGCAGAAGGCTCGGTTTTTGCAGAATGTCTGCACCAGATATAAAGGCCGCGAAGTCTGGCATCATTCTGCCCATACGCCTTGCTGAGCATGTGCAGAAAGAGGTTGCGCGTTCAGCTTCGAACGATAAGGTTTTGTTCTATTCAGATACAAATATCGCTCTGTTCAAGATAAAGGATGTAGTAATAGCCGGACGGCTTGTAGAGGGCGAATATCCGAACTACCACGGCGTTGTTCCGCAAAATCTGACTAAGCTTGCGTTAATCAACATCGAGGAATTTTCGCATCTTAACAAAATGGCTCTGATTTTCACCGATGCTATGAGCAAGACCGTTGCATATCATTTCAGCGAAGGGCGGTTGGTCTGCCGCACAACGCAATCTGAAGTCGGCGAATCAGAAATTGCAATGGGCATAGAATACAGCGGTGAAGAAGTTCGCATGGGCTTTAATCCCGCCTTTTTAAACGAATACCTAAAGGTCGTAAAGGGCGAAACAGTCAGGTTCAAGTTCGAATCGAACAAAAAGGCCATTCACATGGAAGTCGCTGATGATGAGTTTGCCTATGCGTATGTGCTTATGCCGATGGTTGTAAAAGCTGACATGAATGAGTAGGATGAACCATTGGTTTTACGCGCGTATATGCAGCCCAGGTATCGCTTATGGCCGATAAGCAACGCGGACCCGAGCACATCCGCAGCATATTGCAGCGCGTGATTCCACCGGCGGCAGAGACAAGAAAGCTTGAAAAAGCCCATGCTAAATGGGCAGAAGTCGCCGGAGAAAGCTTGATGGGGTTGACTCGAGTATTGTCTTTTCACCAAGGCACACTAAGGATAGGTGTCTGTTCGTCCCCATTGCTATCTGAGCTTTCATTTCTCTCTGCAGACCTTCTTAAAATGCTTAACGACGGCGATAATCCGCTGAAAGTTAAAGATATACGATTCACTCTCGTAGAGGATACAATATGACCGAGTCCAATGGATACCAGTATAATGAAGAATCCATCAAAGTACTTGAAGGGCTTGAGGCCGTGCGTCTCCGCCCGAGCATGTACATCGGCGATACCTTCGAGCGCGGCTTTCACCATCTCGCTTTCGAGGTTATTGATAACAGCGTTGATGAGGCTCTTGCAGGCGTTTGCAAGAACATTGATGTCGTGATTCTGAACGATGGCTCTGTCTCAGTGACAGACGACGGTCGTGGAATACCAGTCGGAATACACAAAGAAAAGGGTATACCCGCAGTTCAAGTCGTGCTAACCTTTCTGCATTCTGGCGGTAAATTCGATCGCAAGGCATTTAAGGTCTCAGGCGGTCTTCACGGAGTCGGCGTCAGCGTCGTCAATGCACTATCCGAATGGCTTGAGGTTGAGGTCTTTTTAGATGGAATCCACTACTGGCAGCGATATGAACGCGGCAATCCCGTCACACCACTTGAGCAACGGGCAAAGACCCGCAAACGCGGCACACGGGTTACTTTCAAGCCTGACGAGAAGATATTCGATAAGCTTGTCTATAAATACGATATTCTCGCCTCAAGGCTTCGCGAGCTTGCATTTCTTACCCCCGGCCTTCGTATTACCTTGACCGATGAGCGCGACGAAAAGCAAGATGTCTTCTTCAGTGAGGGCGGAATAATCGAATTCGTGCAGAAGCTCAACACGAGCCGCGAGGTCCTTCATCCCACACCGATTTATGTCAAGGGCGAGCAAAACGATATTACTGCTGAAGTTGCGCTACAATACAACGACGGTTATTCAGAGAACATACTCTGCTACGCCAACAACATCCACAATGTCGAGGGTGGCACCCACCTTTCCGGCTTCAAGTCAGCCCTTACACGCTCGATAAATAATTACTTAAAAGTCGCGAATATCAAGAATGCGACAAGCCTCTCCGGCGACGATGTGCGTGAGGGCATAACCGTTGTTATTTCGGTGAAGGTGCCCGAGCCTCAATTTGAAGGTCAGACAAAGACAAAGTTAGGCAACTCTGAGGTTTCAGGTATAGTCGAGAGCATTGTCAACGAAGGATTGAAGACATATTTTGAGGAAAATCCAAAGATTGCCAAGACAGTAGTCAGCAAGGCGGTGCTTGCGGCAACTGCACGCGCAGCGGCACGCAAGGCACGCGAGTTGATACAGCGAAAGGGCATTTTGGTCAGCGGCAGCCTTCCCGGCAAGCTATCTGATTGCTCTTCACGCGATAATGAGCTTACAGAAGTGTACCTTGTAGAAGGTGATTCGGCAGGCGGTTCGGCAAAGCAAGGGCGCGATCGTCGCTTTCAGGCGATTCTTCCTCTGCGAGGCAAGATTCTTAATGTCGAAAAGGCGCGAATTGATCAGGTCTTAAAGAGCAACGAGATCACAACGCTGATTTCTGCACTTGGAACAGGTATCGGGCAGGATGATTTCGATATCACCCGCCTTCGTTACGGCAAGATAATAATAATGACCGATGCTGATGTTGATGGCTCGCACATCCGCACGCTGCTTCTCACCTTCTTCTTCCGCCAGATGCCCGAGCTTATCAAGCAGGGCAAGATATATATCGCTCAACCTCCTCTTTACAGAGTTGTTAGGCGCGGAAAAGCAGAGTACATCTTCGACGACGCTGTTATGAAAGCATCATGGCAGCGCATGGGGCTGGAAAATGTTGTGTTGAACATCGTCGGTGAGCCAAGGCGCGAGGCGGACGATAAGATGCGCATGCGGATGGAGGCTCTATGTTCGCTTCTGGTCGAATTCGAGCGTCTTGGCCGCTTGTTGATACGGCGTGGCACAACATTGAAGGCTTATCTGTCTTATTGCGAGACCAACGGCAAGGCTCCAAAGTACCGTATTTACTTTGAAGACGATAGCAGATTTGTGCTCGACGACGCTGAGTTAGAGCTTCTATCAAGAAGTGTTCGAATCGAAGGCTTTGAGAACGGAAACGGCAAAAACGGCGAAGCTCAAGCTGAAAACGGTCAGAACGGTGTTGCCGCGACTGCCGAAAACGGAACGCCTAAGAACGGCGCAAAACCAGAGATTGAAGGGCACCTGCATAGGGTGGTTCAATTCTATGAGACCGAGGATGCAGTAAGGCTTATGCGAAAGCTGAAATCGTTGGGATGGGAGATGAAGGACCTGTTTGTTCCAAAGGAGGGCGAACCCCGCTTCCTGCTTTCTAACGATAAAGAAGAGACAAGGCTGCACGACCTTATGTCAATACTCGACAAGATACGCGAGTGGGGTCGTTCGGGGCTTGATATACAGCGCTTTAAGGGCTTGGGCGAAATGATGCCTGAGCAGCTTTGGGAGACGACGATGAACCCCGAGACGCGCACGCTAATACGCGTAACAATTGAAGACGCGTTTAAGGCAGAGGACATGTTTGCTACTCTGATGGGCACACAGGTCGAGCCTCGGCGGGAGTTCATTCAGGTTCATGCGCTCGATGTAACAGACCTTGATGTCTAATTCGTGCGCAACACCTATGCTAACCATAATAAGGGCAAAAAATGGATAACCTTGAAGTATCTCAGCATATAGCAGACCGATCAATAGCAGACGAGCTAAAGAACTCGTATCTGACCTACGCAATGAGCGTAATCGTATCCCGCGCACTGCCGGATGCGCGTGATGGGCTAAAACCATCGCAACGCCGAATCATCTACGCGATGCACGAGCTGAAGCTGGGGCCTCGTTCACATTTTCGCAAATGTGCAAAAATCGCCGGCGACACCTCAGGCAATTACCACCCGCACGGCGAATCGGTCGTATATCCGACTCTGGTGCGCATGGCTCAGCCTTTTAACCTTCGCTATCCGTTGGTTGACGGTCAGGGCAACTTCGGCTCGATAGACGGCGACCCGCCAGCAGCAATGCGCTATACCGAAGCCCGCATGACGAATTTCGCCATGATGATGCTTGAAGACATTGACAAGGAAACAGTGGATTTCGAGTATAACTACGACGAAACCCTCAAGATGCCCACCGTGCTTCCAAGCAAGTTTCCAAATCTGCTGTGCAACGGGTCAGACGGCATCGCGGTTGGCATGGCGACTTCCATCCCACCGCACAACTTGACTGAAGTCTGCAACGCGATCCTTGCTCTTCTCGACAACCCCGACATATCAGTTGACGCGCTTTTAAAGTACATCACCGGCCCTGACTTTCCAACGGGTGGAATAATCTGCGGTCGTGATGGCATAGTCGAGGCATATAGAACTGGCCGTTCGCGCATTCTTGTCAGAGGTCGAGTACATTCTGAAAAGCTGAAAGGCGGCAAGACTCAGCTTGTGGTCACAGAGATCCCCTACCAACTCTCTAAGACCAAACTAATTGAGGACATGGTCAACTCGCTCAAATTGGGCAACATTGACGGTATTTCGGATATCCGCGACGAGTCAGACCGCGAGGGCATAAGGCTCGTAATCGAGTTGAAGCGTGGCGAGGAAGAGGAGATTGTACTAAACCAGCTTTACAAGTTCACCCCTCTTCAAACAACATACTCGATGATTCTGATCGCGCTTGTCAACAATCGTCCCGAGCTGCTTGATCTTAAGCAGATGCTCGAGATTTACCGCGATCATCGTGTTGAAGTTATACGGCGCCGCACGGCGTTTCTGCTCGACAAGGCTGAAAAGCGCGCGCATATTGTCGAAGGCTTACTGATCGCGCTTGATTTCATCGAGGAGGTTATACGGATAATCCGTTCTTCCGCGACAGTACCAGAAGCACAGAAAGCCCTTGAACAAAGGTTCGGATTGTCGCCGATTCAGGCAGATGCGATATTGAAAATGACGCTGGCCCGTCTCACAGGCCTCGAACGCAATAAGTTGGAAGAAGAATATCGCCAGCTTAAGGAAGAAATCGAAGGCTATCGCGCGATATTGGGCGATATAAACCTTGTTCATGACATAATCCGCGAGGATGTGCATGAGATGAAGACGCGCTTCGGCGATGCCCGTCGCACAGAGATAGTTGCAGCCGCAGATGATATTGAAATCGAAGACCTTATAGCTGAAGAGGATGTTGCAGTAACTATCTCATACGAGGGTTACATAAAGCGCCAACCCCTCACCAGCTTCCGCAAGCAGCACAGAGGCGGCAAGGGTGTTATTGGCGCGACCACAAAGGAGACCGATTTTGTATATAGCCTTTTCATAGCATCCACGCACGACTACCTGCTGATGTTCACCAACACGGGCAGATGCTATTGGTTAAAGGTGTACGATATACCACAGGTCGGTCGTGTCTCGATGGGTCGTTCAATAGCAAATCTGCTGTCTCTTCGTTCGGGCGAACGCATCACATCAGTGCTACCAGTCCGCGATTTTGATGAACGCTTTATTTTCATGGTGACGCGTCATGGAACCGTCAAAAAGACATCGTTGAACAAGTTCAGCCGTCCGAATCGTGCCGGTATCTATGCGATCACCCTTGATGAAAATGATGCGCTTGTCAGCGTGCATATCACAAGCGGCGACGATGACATACTGATTGCAACCCGAAACGGCATGGCGGTGAAGTTCCACGAAAGCGAAGTGCGCGAGATGGGACGCACCGCGCACGGAGTTGCTGGCATACGCCTTCGTGGGGACGACACGGTGATAGGCATGGTTCCCCGAACTCAGAATGACAACCTTTTGACAATATGCGAACGGGGTTACGGCAAGTGCACAGACTTCGACGAGTACCGACGCATACACCGCAACAGCATGGGCGTTATCAATATCTCGACGAACGAACGAAACGGCAAGGTCGTTTCAATTCTGTCTGTGGGAATCAACGACGACCTGCTTGTTATAACAGTCAATGGCAAGATAATCCGCTGCCCCGCAAAAGGCATTCCATGCATTGGCCGTGCGACTCAGGGCGTAAGGATTATCTCGCTTGATAACGGCGATTTCGTGTCAAATGTAACATGCTTTACCTCGACTGGAACTGATGAGGATTCCGAAAACGGCGACGAACCAACGGAACCTGAGGTTGCTTCACCACAACCTGCTCCAGCCGAGATTCCTGTTGAAAACGACGAGCCCACAGAAAGCGAGGAATAGCAACAGGCGGCTGTGCATAAATGAGTCTGTGCAAAGCTAATTGGGTTTTCTTTTTTAGTTGCTTTTCTTCGACGACACCGTATTTATAGGCGACTCGATGTAATACTGGGAGGAATTCATGTTTTGTGACGATGACAACAACCTTCTAATGGCTTACGGCGACGACGATATGCCGGAAGGCGACGACCTTCTGGAGGATCTCGACGACGATGAGCTTCTCGACGATGGAGATGATGATCTTGATGAGCTTCTTGAGGAAGAGGAGGAGCTTGAAGAGTTTGAAGATGAAGACGAAGACCTCGACGAGTTCGATGAGGACGAAGACGAGGAAGAGGAAGAAGACGAAGATGATTTTGACGAAGAGGAAGACGATATAGACGATGACGACTTCGACTACTTCCTCGGAGAAGAAGACGACGAATAGAACGGTCGGCGCGCATTAATTTCTATGCGCGCCACCTTATCACTTTATTCTGACCAAAATGGAAGAATTCAGCTACAAAAGCCCATTCAGTTCGCGCTACGCATCCAAGGCCATGCAGAAGACGCTCAGCCATGGCAATCGCTATATGCTTTGGCGACGGCTTTGGTGCGAGCTTGCGCGTGCGCAGATGGAGCTTGGTCTTCCAATTTCGGCAAGCCAAGTTGAATTGCTTGAGCAGCATGTAAGCGATATTGATTTCGGCCGTGTTGCACAGATTGAAAAAGAGACGCGCCACGAGGTCATTGCTCATATACGGGCTTACGGTGAAGTCTGCCCCGAGGCAAAGCCTATTATTCATCTCGGTGCAACAAGCGCGTTTGTGATGGATAACTCTGACCTGCTTATCGCAAAACAGGCATTAAATCTAATTGAGAGCGAGTTGATCACGGTGATAGATGCTCTTGCGCGTCAGGCGCAGCAGCACAAGAATCTGCCGGTTCTTGGCTTCACCCACTTTCAACCGGCCCAGTTGACCACTTTGGGCAAGCGAATTTGCATGTGGCTGCAGGATTTCGCTTGGGATCTTGCTGAGTTAAGACATGTGCGTGATAACCTTCCGTTTTTGGGCATGAAGGGTGCAACCGGCACGCAGGCCTCGGTTCTTAAGTTGTTCGACGGCGATCAAGATAAGGTCGAGCAGCTTGATGTGGCTGTCGCCAAGGCTCTTGGCTTTAATAAATCACTTATCATCTCTGGTCAGACATACAGCCGCAAAGTAGATTCGCGCGTTTACGCTGTTCTGTGCGGCATAGCGGAATCCGCGGCAAAGATGGCGACCGATATCCGTCTGCTTCAGCATCTGGGCGAGGTCTTCGAGCCTTTTGGCGAGCATCAAGTTGGTTCTTCCGCCATGCCATACAAGCGCAACCCGATGGCATGCGAACGAATTTGCGGCATATCGCGCTTTTTAATCACGCTAACGCATAATGGCAGCTTGACGGCAAGCTCGCAATGGCTCGAAAGGTCGCTCGACGATTCATCCAACAAACGCATCGCGACGCCAGAGGCATTACTTGCTGCGGATTCGATATTGAGAATCGCCTACGAAGTCGCCGACGGTCTATTTGTATCGCCTGCCAGAATAAAGGCTCACATCGCACGCGAACTTCCTTTTATGGCGACTGAGGATATGTTGATGCTCGCGGTTAAAGCAGGTGGCGACAGGCAAGAGCTTCACGAAAGGTTGAGGGTGCACAGCCTCGCAGCGGCAAAGAGGCTTGCTGAAGGCGCGACTGACAACGACCTGTTTGAGCGAATGGCTAATGACCCATCCTTCAACGCGATAAAGCACGAGCTTGAAAAGGAGCTTGAACCCACAGCTTACACTGGACTTGCGGAGCATCAGGTCGAACGATTTTTACAAACTGAAATCGAGCCTATACTAAAAGCCGCGCCGATTAAGGCAATATGGGATACACCAATAGAGGTTTGATCCACACGATCTACCATCCCGTTCACATTTTTCACAAAGACAATTATGACCCTTAAGATCGGTGTACTTAGCTATCTTGACAAAGATGGGCATACATGCATGTTGCTGAAGGACAAGCCCGGCCACTACATGCACGGCTTGTTTGTCGCCCCCGGCGGTAAGCGCAAACAAAATGAATCGCTTGAGGCAGCTGCAATACGCGAAACCTTTGAAGAAACCGGAATATGCCCGCGACTCGTCGTTCCAAAGGGCTCACTGCATTTTCCTGATTACGGCAATTCACCATTTGGCGCCGAATGGTTGTGCTTTGTATATTCGTTTTCTGAATACGACGGCGAACCGTTAAAACAAGGCCCAGAGGGTGAAGTTCATTTTCCGATGATTTCCGCACTTGAGCATCTGCCAATGTACAAAGGGGATAAGCTGTTCACGCCGTTTGTGTTCAAATCGGGCTACTTTTCGGCAAGATTTGTGTACTCTGGCCAAGAACTGGTTGAACATGAGCTTAAGTTGTTCGACTGAAGCTGTATTATGTGGTACATTATCCATCGAATGCGACTTACATCGCACTGTATGTCTTGCAGCACAATTAGCTGCGCCAAATCACGGTGTGCGATTTGTGCTAAGTCGCTTGACGGCAAACTGAAGCGGTATAGAATCGAATTTAATAGCAGAAGGATGCGAGTTTATGGCGACGATTCCAAAGAGAGAGATTGCGGATCATATTGCAGAGACTACTGGCATTTCTAAAACTATGGCGCAAGATATTGTCCAAGAGCTATTCGATTACATGATCGAAGAGCTTGCGAAGGGCAATAGATTCGAGATACGCGAGTTCGGGGTTTTCGAAAGCGTAATCCGCAAGCCGCGGATTGCTAATATCGTGAGCAAGAATCAGCGCGTAACCTTGCCTTCCCGCGCAACGGTCATATTCAAGCCCGGCAAGCGTATGAAGGAATCTTTAGCACGCGCTTTTCAGATCGGGGATTTTCAAAATGGCAGAAAAACATGAGAGAACCGCTCGAGCTTCATCTCTTATGCGACGCGTCACCTTGCTGGTGACGCTTTTTGTGTGCATTGCGCTCGGCGCTTGCTCTCCGCCCCCGCCCCAAAGCAATACGCCTTCAACCGGACTTGTATCAGCATTTGATATCACCCACATCTTCAACCTTACTATCGAGCCTGACCTTGCAGTCGGAGGATTTCGTTTCATCGGCGATGCAGACCTGTTTGTTGTAGTGGGTTCTACCGACATCGCCCTTAACGGAACAAAGACACGAATATCCAGCCCCCCTGTTATGAAATCGGGGGAGCTTTATCTGCCTAACGAAGTCGTCGCCCTGCTCGAACAGGCGATATACCGAAAAAGCATATATAGTTACGCCGAACCCTCATTCGTCTTCACACCAACATCACCTTCGCCTCTTCCATCCTACAGCCGCCCCATACAATCGGCCAAACCACTGCTCGGTACGGTCGTTTTAGACCCCGGCCACGGTGGACGCGACTCTGGCGCGGTGGGTCCCCGCACTGGTGTGTTCGAAAAAGACCTTAACCTCTCTGTCGCAAAGCGTGTTCAGTCTGCCCTTGTCGAAAAGGGAATAAAGGTCGTGATGACCCGCTCGGATGATAAGTTCATTCCGCTTGAACAACGGGCGGTAATAGCTAACTCGGTGAATCCCGATTGCTTTGTTTCCATCCACTTCAACGCAAGCACAGCGACGATAGTTAAGGGATTTGAAGTCTATTATTCGAACAATAATCCGTTTGGAAAAGACAGGCTTGACCGCTCAATCTCGCTTGGTAACGCAATCGCAGCAAATCTGCAGGGCAAATGGTCAACATCTAACCGCGGAGTGCGGCACGCGTCGTTCTATGTTACGCGCCATACCCGTATGCCATCAGTGCTTGTAGAGGTCGAGTTTTTATCGAACACTGAGCTTGAACCCATGTTGACAGGCGATTGGTTTCAAAAGCGGGCAGCCGCAGGCATAG
The DNA here is from genome assembly GCA_964571525.1 of uncultured Planctomycetota bacterium. Lineage (GTDB taxonomy): Bacteria > Planctomycetota > B143-G9 > B143-G9 > B143-G9 > CAZNBY01. Next base: position 251,866 of record CAZNBY010000001.1, on the reverse strand, counting down.
TTGAAGGAATCGAGTCTTTTCTCAGCTCTCACTCTCGATAATATTGATGAACGACAAAATTCTTGAAGGTCTAACACCCGAACAGTGCGAGGCGGTAACATACATAGGCGGGCCTCTGTTAGTTGTCGCCGGCGCTGGTTCAGGCAAAACAAGGGTAATCACGCGGCGCGTAGCATGGCTTGTCGAATCGGGCGTTTCGCCGTTTGAGATACTTGGCATCACCTTTACAAACAAGGCAGCCAAGGAGATGCGCGAGCGCATATTGAAGTGGGTTGATAGCCCTCGCATGTGGTTGTACACATTTCATTCCACCTGTGCGCGGATTCTGCGACGCGAGATATATATACTGCCCCCCTTTGATGCCAACTTTTCGATAATTGATGAGACAGACCGTGCATCGCTGATGCGCGATGTGTGCGACGAGCTTCAGCTCGATCTTGAGACCTATAAACCCGGCATACTTGCAGACGAAGTATCACGCATTAAAAACTGCTCGCTTTCATTCAACGAGTCAATTGCCAGATCAGATCTTCCACATGAGGTTCTCGAAAGGGTTTTCAACGCATATAATCGCGCCCTGATGAACGCCAATAGCCTCGACTTCGACGATCTGTTGTTGAAGACAGTAGAGATATTCGAGCGTGAACCAAAGGTGCTCGAACGCTACCGACGCCGCTTTCAACAGGTGCTTGTTGACGAGTACCAAGATACAAATCCCATCCAGAATCGCTTTTTGTCGCTGTTGTGCGCCCCTGACCGTAACATCTGCGCGACCGGTGATCCTGATCAGGCGATCTACGGATGGAGAGGAGCCGATATTGCGAACATACTGGGATTTGAAAACGAGTACAAAAACGCGAAGCGCGTAACGCTTGCAAAGAACTTCCGCTCAACAAACTCGATACTGAAGCTCGCCAACAACCTTATTGCAAACAATAAGCTTAGATATTCGAAAAACCTGTACAGCGACTTCGGCGAAGGCGAAAAGCCGATGCTGTTGATGGCGCGTGATGAAGAGGACGAGGCATCGAGCATTGCGCGTCGTATTCGCGAGCTTATCAACTCAGGTTTCGCTGAACCGTCAGACTGCGCAATTCTGTTTCGTGTCAACGCACAATCGCGTGCATTCGAGGAATCATGCCTTCATACGGGGATTCCCTATGCACTTGTCGGCGCGGTCGCGTTCTTTCGGCGCAAGGAGATCAAAGACATCGCTGCGTACCTGCGCGTATTGGTAAATCCCGCAGATTCCATTTCGCTGCTTCGCATAATCAACCGTCCGACGCGTGGTATTGGCCCATCCACCGTGGATACACTTCAGAAGGAATCCACTGCGACCAACCGCCCTGTGTTCGACCTTATTGCTGATTCCGAATTCCGCTCGCGCTTTCCCAAACGGGCTGCGTTCCATCTCGAAGGCTTCTGCAATCTTCTCAACTCCCTCTCTAACGAGCCACGCAAGCCGGTCGCGCAGCTTATGCGCACTCTGCTTGATAAGACCGGATACGGTGAGCAGTTCAATACGAAAAAGCGTCCGGATGACATAGAACAAATCGCCAACATCGGCCAATTTGTCAACGATGCCGCTCGCTTCGACGACGAAATTGGGGGCGACCTGCAGGACTTTCTGCAGCAGATAGCGCTTGTGAGCGATGTTGATAACCTTGAAGAGACAAGCGGTTCAGTTACGCTTATGACCTTTCACGCGGCAAAGGGGCTTGAGTTCAACCATGTCTTTCTTTCGGGTCTGGAGGAGAGTGTGCTTCCGCACGAGCGCTCACGCGACAGCGATGAGCAGCTTGAAGAGGAGCGCAGGTTGTTCTATGTCGGAATCACCCGCGCCAGAAAGACTTTGACAATATCGAGCTGTATGCGCCGCCGCATTTATGGCGAATACAAAGATACCCGCCCGAGCAGATTTCTGCGCGAAAGCGAGCTTTTATCGGTCGGAGGCGTTGCCAATCGCGTGCCTGTGCAACCCCGCCCGATTGCGAATCTGACGAATTTCGACATTGGAGCCTTTCGAAATAAGGCGGTGAATGCAGAGTCGCAAAAAACCGCAGAAAATAACGCCCCAGCCGATGAGATGGTGTTTCAGGTCGGCGACATAATCGAACACGCGCAGTTCGGCCCAGGCAAGGTTGAAGAAGTATCAGGGCGCGGGCCAAACTCTAAACTGCGCATCTTCTTTAGGCATTACGGTGTCAAGACACTGGTGCTCGAATACGCACGGCCGAACATGGTGCTAAAAAAGCGCCATTAGGGCGTCTTGACAGCCTTTTGGGAGAGTTATGAAATTCCCACTTTGGCTAAAAACAGCGTCTTTTCGAAACAAAAGAACCCTATCGCGGAAGCGTTTCTATATACAGATTCTCTTCGCGGTGCTGTTGAACTTTTCCTTCGCATTCACCGGATTCTTCGCGTTGCGCTGGCTCTGTCTGCCCGTTATAAACTGCTGGGCTTGCCCGTGGGCGATATTCGGCTGCCCGGTAGGTGTAATGGCTAATCTTGCCGCGCTGCAAATTGTCGCGTTCGGTGCTCTTGGCGTTCTTGCGACAACTGCGGTGCTTCTCGGTCGTTGGACATGCGGCTGGGCTTGCCCGTTCGGCTGGTTTCAAGAGTTGCTTTACATGATTCCCACTCCCAAGCTTATACTGCCGGCGGTTCTGCGGTTCTTCAAATACGCCGCGCTTGTACTGATGGTTTTCGCGCTGCCTTGGATGTTCGGTGGTGGAACGGTGAATCTCAGCGACCTTCAACCGCTCGAATCGGTGGTCTTCGAACAGCCGCTTCCAGACGAAGTGCCTCCTGACGATATACTTGATGAAATTCCCGAAATTGAGACTCCAGCCACACCCACCCCCGCACCTCAGCTTGATCCGACAAAGGAGTTCATTTCAAGAAAGCTCTTTTACTGCTACTATTGCCCAGCTGGAGCATTGGAAGCAAGCATTCCCATGCAATATTCGCCTGAATCGTTTCAGGTTCGGCTTGACAACGACAGACGCAAGAAGATTTTGGCGGCTGGAAGGGACCCCGCGGATGTTCCTGATGACGATCCTGATTTCCCTCGTCTTTCGCTTGAAGGCAGCAGTTTCACCGTGGCATACGACAAATTAGGAGTTTTGTTTGTCTTCCTTATGATGTTCGTGCTGCTTAAAAGACCGTTCTGCCGTATTGCGTGTCCCGTCGGTGCATCGCTTGGCTTGCTTTCCCGAGTTTCTCTGTTAAGATTAAAGGTAGATCAGAACAAGTGCATTAAATGCGACGCATGCACAAAGTGTTGCCCTCAGGGTATTTCGATATACAAGCCGGGAAGCCCGATTTCAGAATGCGTGCTTTGCAACGAATGTGTGCATGTGTGCCCGACAAAGGCTATATCATACGAGAACCCGTTCAATTTGAAGAAGGCAATTTCTGAGCAAAAGCCGCCCCAACAGGCGGTTCAGAGCGACAAGTAGATTTCAGTAATCCGTTGGCAAGGGTGCGGGCGGCTATGCGGAAACGCTTAGCTGTCGCGATGTTTATTGCAGCAAGCTCACCAAGAAGAGAGGAATTGACGCTTGGCGAACACTTCGCAGACACCCCCCAATGGCAAACGGCGCGCTTCGATGCTCGCAAGCATTCAAAGTGCGTCGTTCGGTACTCTGCTATCGCGAATCACAGGTTTTATCCGCGAATTCGCCTGGTCGTATTTCATCGGCCCCACACACCTCTCCGATGTATTTAACTTCGCATATATGCTTCCGAACTTCCTTCGACGCTTTTTAGGTGAAGGAGCATTTGCGTCAGCATTCACACCCGTAATGACAGATATAGAACGCGTTAAAGGCACAGACGCAGCGCGTGTCTTCACATCCCGCGTGATGGCCTTTCAGAGCATTATAACCATATCGCTGACATTTATTGCGATAGGGGTGTGCGCGTGCTTAGTATTTTTCGGTGGAGATGAGATCGCGCTTTACGGTGAGTATATAGGAGTGCTCGCCCCCTATTCAATATTTATCTGCGCTGCCGCCCTGTTGGGAGCCGTATTGAACGCAAAGGGCATATTCTTTTTGCCTAACTTTGTGCAAGTGATAATGAATGTAAGCTGGATAGCCTTTGTGTTCATAGCAGCCTTTCTGTTAGATATTCGCTTCGGATTGACTATTTTAGGCGTATCGGTTGTTCTGTCTTGCGCGTTTGCTGTCTGGCTGTTGTGGCGCAAGTGTTCGCAGATTGGATTCAAGATTAACATGAGGCTCTTTGGTCATCCGCAGATACCTGAATTCAAGGGATTTGTAACCAAGTACATCGCGACAGTGATAGGAGTAGGCGCGTTTCAGGTCAACATGCTTGCTGATCGGCTCATGGCGCAGTTTCTTGTGCTTGACGAAGGCTCGTTGACGGTGCTGTACCAGGGTGAAAGGTTGATGCAGTACCCATTCGGGCTTATCGGTATGTCTATTGCGGCTGTTGTTATCGCAGAACTGAGCAGAAACGCGCATGATGACCGCCGGTATTTTGTCAGCTTTCACAAGGCGACCCGCCTGTCGTTTTTCTTAGCAATAATGATGACAGGCATATTTTGCATATTAGCCGACCAAGCCGTTGACCTAACACTTAACTGGGGCGCGTTTGCCCGCACAACGCACATTGACGCCCTATCCCGTACATCTATGGTGCTTTTCTGCTATGGTATTGGATATCCGGCGACATTTATGCTATTAGTGGTGAACCGTTCGTTCTATGCAAAGAAGGACATGCTCACCCCTGTCAAGGTAGGCGGATGGATGATCGCGTTGAACTTCACGCTCAACCTTTTGTTCTTGTGGGTCACACCTCTTAACGAGGCAGGGCTTGCGTTAAGCTCGACAATATGCGCGTATCTAAACATGGGGATACTTTTGTTCTTGTTAGGAAAGCGGTTCAAGTGGCTGAAGATGAGGATGATGTACAAGTCGGTTCCGCGCCACATAATCGCAGTAATACCCGCAGTCGCGCTTACATTATTGACAATATACATACTTGGCGGAGACACCGGTGGCAGCCTTGCATGGCGCATAATTCGCTTCTTTGTGCCAGCATGTGTCTTTGCGGCAACCCACATTGCTGTTGCAAGATTTTTCGGCGTAAGAGAGGCGACGGATATGTTAAGGCGTTCGCGGTAATCATATAGTATATTGACCACTTGCTGGATTATTTCATCGAACAGCGTAATATTCGCTTCCTGTCTCGTATATTCAAATGCAGTTCGTCAGAAGTTTGGTTCTTTGACGCGCACCGCGCAGAGGGGTTTGCTATGCTGAAGAAAACAGTGCTCGCATTCTCATTGCTTTTTGTATTCGTGCTGATGTCATTATCCACCCGCGCCGAGGTTTCACCAGACTCGCTGGCAAGGGTAATAGGCGAAGATTGCCTCGCTTTTGTTGAGTTTCCAAACTGCGTGGAGACCTACGAGCGATATGTAAATCTCGCACTAATCAAGTTCGCAAATAATCCCGAGCTATTGAAGTTCCTCGACACAATGAAAGAGAAAGCCGACGAGATCCCCGGTGTCAATATTCACATTCAGAAGTTCGACACAGAGAAGATCAAGGCTTTTGCTGAGGAGCTGAAAGGCTTGTTCAGCGGCCCGCTTTCGATCGCAGTATTTCCGGGCGAAACCCCTTCAATGGTGCTATCAGCGACGATCGCCGCAGGCAAAAAGGCCGAAGTTGCCGCGATTGCTGATAATATCGAGGCAAGGTTGAGTGATATCGCTCAGGTGCCGCCGGAGGAGTTCCCCAAGCTTATGCGCGAGATCATTGATATTGACGGAACTAAAGCAACAAAGGTTACCCCTGAGGGCGAGGACAAGAGCCTTTATTATGTAGTTACCGATAACCGCTTTCTTTTTGCCAGCGAAGAGCAAACGATAAAGTCAGTGCTCGAAGGCATTAAGAATCCACCGCAAGCACCGCTTTTCAAGAGCGAAGGCTTTGTTAAATCAATGGAATCGGTAAAGGGTAGTGAGCTTTCTGTTTACATAAACTTCAAGCAAATCCTTAACGAGATTGGCGGTGACAACCCGTTCGCCGATATGATCAAAGGGCTTGCATACGGAATGAGCTTTGAGGGTGTTGACATGGCTGACGAGCTTTCGATTATGATGGACGGAATGCAGGGCATGCCGGTTGTTGGGCAGCTTCTGAACAAGGTCGTATCGAAAAAGACAGCCCGTTACTTTCCCATTGACGCAAAGGTTTACGCAGCAATGGCAATACCCCCCGCTGAGACTGTCTGGCCAATGCTACTCAGCTTTCCGATGATAGCGCAAATCGAGGATATGTCTCAGGCTCTTCTTGGTGCTTCGCTAAGCGAGACGCTTCTGCCCGCATTAGGTGGTGAGATTGCATTATACAGTGATTATAAGAGCATGGCGGTAGAGTACGCGCTCGCTATTGAGCTTAAGGATGCCGACACGGTGAAGGGAATTCTCGATAAGATATCAGAAGTAGCTCAGCTTGGCATTAAGAAATACACTTACAAGGAACAGCAGTTATACATGCTGGTCAACACTCCGCCGATGTTGCAGATGAACTTGATGGTCTATGAGGGCTACTTGTTTGCCGGCACAGCGCTCGCAATAAAAACGGCAATTAACAGGGATGAGGCGAAGTCCCTCGCATCAAGCGAAGAGCTAAAGAAGTATTGGACATATGCCGAAGCAGACGCTCCAGCGGTTTTTGTTTACATGGATCTGAAGGCAATGCTTAACACGGCTTACGACACAATGCTAAACCTTGTTCAGATGGGCATGTTTGGCGAGGGTTTTGAGCAGATTCCGCCCAAAGACATCTTACTTGAGCATTTAATTCCCCTTTCGATGTGGGTGGCTTTAAAGCCTGATCGCGCAATTGTGAAGAGCCGCGGATTCATGCCGACATCGCTTCTTTCAGCGCTTGCGCCGATGTTCTTATTTGTATCTGGCGGTCAAGAAGCAGTGCCTCCCCCTGACTTCGAAGAGCCTGAGGAGGAAGAAGTAATAGAGGAAGAAGAGATAGACGAAGCTTAACCTGCTTTACAGCTTTGCTTTTACCGCTCAGGCCGGATTTTTACGAATTCGGCCTGAGTTTTGCTACATATACACCGAAAATCGTGAGAATCCGTATAATTCGTATGCGGCGGAACGATAGATCCCCCCGCATGAGGAGGAAAAAATGAAAAGACGACTCTCAATGCTTGCCCTGCTTTTTGTGTTTTCGTTCGCGGTCTTTTCGGCAACATCTGCCGATGAGCTACCCGAAAAGTCGTTTGCCAAATTCATGCCGGCAAACATGCTGTTCTTCTTAGAGACTCAGGACCTTGCAAAGTCATCTGAGCGCTTCAAGGAACTAAGCATCTACAAGATGTTTCAAGATCCCCAGATAAAGGAATTCTTCAATGCTCTTAAGGCTCTTGCTCCTGGGAACAAAATGGCCGAGGCTGAAGAGAACCTTGAGATGGTGAAGAAGATGCTTGAGCGCGCAGCCGAGCTGTTCAAGGGTCACGCCTTTATCGGTATTCCTCCCATCAACGCTGAAAACTTCGAGTTCGGTTTTTACGCTGGTGTAGAGCTTACAGAGGGGCGTCTCGACGATTCGAAAAAGTTCATAGAAGACCTTGTGCAGTTAATCAAGACAAAGGCGAATGCTGAAGAGCTTCAGTTCGTCGCCGAGGAGCATGATGGAGTAGCCATCAACTCGATAAAGATAAACGAGGATGAGCGCGTACCGCAGTTCTGCTATGCGTTGGTCAATGATTCCCTTGTTTTCGGCCTCGGTATGGGCGCAATAAAGAAGCTTGTTGACGCTTTGAAGAATCCTCCCGCCGAATCGCTTTACACTTCACCTGATTTTGTTAAGACATATAAGATGTCGCGTTGCTCTGAGATGTTCTGGATCGCTGACTATCAGAATTACTTCGAGACCATTCAGAAGATGATGGCAATGATGCCTCCCACTCCGTTCGATACGACGCTTCTGATTGACAAGATCAAGAAGACCATGTCGAAGATCGCTGGCGGAACATCGTTTGTTGGCGAGGACATTGAGGAAGATGTAGTCCTTCTTATCCCGTCGGCGGACGAATTCCGCACGATGAAGACTCAGATGGGCAAGACCTGTTCGTTTGCATCTGCAAAGCTCATGCCTAAAGACGCGATACTATTCGGTGCCGGCATATTTCCCGCTGAGGCGTTATATGATGATATCTATGAATTTCTGCCTGACGAGATAAAGGACTATATTGCGATAATTCAGCAGCAGTTCATGGTTGACATTCGCAACGAGATTATCGCTGCATTGGGTGAAGAGTTTGGCATGTATTTGGATATGAAATCAATAATGCCCGACTTCATGCTCGCCATGGCTGTCAAGGACAAAGAAGCCATCATCAATGCGCTGCAGATACTCATCGGCAATTTTCAGCTTCCTGTTAACGAAGTACAGTACAAGGAACAGACCTTGTACATGATCAACTTACCAGGATTAGCGATTGGCTACACCTTCTACTCTGATTTTCTGATTCTTGGTTCGATGAACGCGGTGAAAAGCGCGATTGGGCGCCAAGCAAACACCATTAAGGACAATCCACTTTTTGCAGAGATGATGCAACTTGGCGGCGGCAAGGTCGTATCAGGCGGTTTTATGGACCTTCGTAGGGGTTTTGAAATCGCATATTCACAGGGAATGCCCTTTCTGCAAATGTACCTTGCTAACAACCCAGAGTTCGACCCGACAATAATACCTACCGCTGATGTGTTTTCGCAATACATCAGACCGGTTGTCATGTCGAGCTACATGGCTGACAATGTCGCATATACTAAGGTAAAGGGAGTGATGCCGATAGGTACTTTGTGCGGCATGAGCATGATGATCGGCACGCTTTCGCTTCAGTTCGCCATGACAATGGGCGGAGGGATTTTCGGCGATGTGCCTGGTGGCGAGATATTCTGAAGTTCGCCTAACGGCAGCCTGAGTTCTTGCAGTCTTGCCGCCTTTCTTTTGATTGATTAATGATGCCGGACATCGTGAAACCACGGTGTCCGGCATATACCCCCTCATTGGAGGTTAATATGAAAAGACGGTTGTTAACCTTGCTTGCCTTATCGGTGTTGTTCTCGCTTTCCTTTGCCATGACGCGAGCCGACGAGATACCTGCTGACAGCTATGCGAAGTACTTCCCCGCCGACACATTCGCGTATTTTGAGATGCGCGATGTGCCAGCCACAGTCGGGCGTCTCAGCAGCACTGCCTTGATCCAAATGTTCAACGACCCCGAGATTAAGATGTTCATCGAATCGCTTAGCGAAGCGCTTGGTGATGAAGTTGGCACCTTTGACTTAAAGAGCATTGAAGCTTTGTTTGAGAAGGCACAACTCGCATTCAAAGGCTCGATGTGCATCGCCATGCCTCGGGTTTCGCAACAGGATAAAACGAGCAGAATTATAATAATCGCAGAGATTAAGCCCGATGCAGCGCAAGCGGTTACAGAGTTTCTTGAGTATATCAAAGGCATTGTTATGCCTGATGAAGAGGAACTTGTTGTTACCGATCGCGTTATCAGTGAGACCAAGGTCACTGTATATAAGCAAAACGCAGAAGCGAATGACGATGAGAGTGTTTGTCTTGCTATGACTGATAAGCATGCGATCCTTACTCTTGGTGTAGATACAATGACAGTGATGCTTGGCAACATGGCGGCACCACCAAAGGATTCACTCACGACTTATGATAAGTTTGTAGAGACTTATAAGGCCGTTCGTTCTCCCGACGCCTTCTTCTACTATGACATGATCCAGTATTATGACCTTACGGCTCCCGCCATGCAGCTACTACAAACCATGCCGATACTGGAGAAATACTACAACTTTTTCAAAGATTTTATTCTTGCGCAGGGAGTAGGCATGAGCTTCGATGATGGGAAGATCATCGAGGAAGGACACTCACTTCTGAACATCAACGAGCGCACAAAATTGACGGCGATGATGTCAAAACACAAGACGACATGCAAGACCGCTGAGGTGATGCCTCGCGAGTGTATGTTTTACGCGAGCATTGCGCTTCCATTTGCTGATTTTGCGCAAGAGGAAGGTCTTCTTGGCGACGATGTGATTCCAGAAAATTTTCGCGCCTATGAGAACAACATGATGCTTTCGTTTAAGGAAGACATTCTTCCAGCGCTTGGCAACGAAGTCGGCATATATGTCAGCATGCAGTTCCTTATGCCCGAGTTTCTCGTTGCGATAGAGGTAAAGAACGAGGAGGTCATTAAAAAGGCTCTTACCGGATTGGACATGTTGCTTGGCGGCAGTGTCTCTGTGACAGAGTTTCAAGAGCAGACATTATACACTTATGGCGCAGCGGCGATGCCTGGTATGCAGTTTGCGGCATCGGCGTGCAACGGCTATCTCTTCATCGGCCTGATTGGGGCAGTCAAGTCCGCAATCGTGCAAAAAGGCAAGAAGCTGTCTGAAAACGAGAAGTTCAATTCATACAAATCAATCATGGATGGATTCGATACTTCAATGTTCGTATATGTAGATGTGCCTAACATAATGGGCTTTGCATATGACAATCTGATACCGTTTGTACAGGCTTATCTCGCCCAGTTGCCTGAGTTCGATCCCACAACCGTGCCAACCCGCAACACTTTATTACAGCATTTAACACCCTATGTCTGTGCGTACGGATTCACCAGCAATGCAATGCGGATTAAATCATCCGGCTTTTTCAGCTTAACCTTGTTGACCATGGCATCAGTCTTTGCGCAGGGGCTTCAGCTCATGCCACAGGCACCTGCCATCCCTGTTGATAACCCGCCTCCGGATCTGTTCTGATACCTGAATGAAACAATAAAACCCCGCCTTATGCGGGGTTTTTTGTTCGGGGAATTCTGTCCACAATGTTTGCTTCAGACTCGAAGCACTATTCCTCGTCGGTTTTGTGGAGCTGGCGCTTTTCGCGAATCTGCTTGCGCCTCTCTTGACGCTTCTCGCGGATCTCCTCGCGACGCTCTTTTGCGCGTTCGCGGATTTTTTCGCAGATCTCGGCACGCTTCTCGGCAATCTTCTCCTTACAATCAGCCTTGTGTTCAGCGACTTTCTCCTTGATCTGCTTGCCCTTGCCATCGAACTTGCACTCTGCATACGCCGGGGAAGCGACGAATGACAGCAGGCCGATAGCCAAAAGTGCGCTTGCGAAAACTAACAGGTACTTCTTCATGTTGCCTCCTTTGTTTGTTACAACTGACTGATAGATAGCATACGCTGTGCCAAACAAATCAGTTCGTGCGTGATCGCTCTGCAATGGCGTTTTGAAGCCATTCCTTAGCCTCGTAAAGACATTTAAGACAATATCAGCGCCATACATCAAGTAGAGTGTGTAGGAATATCCAACATGTAGCACAACACATTGTGAATTGCCCCTAACAAAGAGGGGGCGCGATTGCGCCCCCTCGATTGAATTCGGCGTGCTTAAGATCAGTAAATGAACGAGTGCTCCGTGCCAGAGCAGATGAATGCCTTGAAGAAAAGCGAGTCGAGAACTTGCGGCGCGTTTCTAAAACCCTCTGAATTGTCGAACAGCTTCTTGTTTGTGTTGATGCCCCAAGACCAAGTTCGACCATTTCCTGTAACCGCATAAGAGACTCCCTCGCCAGCAGCGACATAGCCGACATCATTAAACACACTTATCCTAATAGGTGCAGCGATATTTAGGCCATCATAACCGAGACCAAGCTGCCCGAAATCATTCTTCCCCCATGCATATACAGCGCCGTTAGCATTCAGTGCAAGGCAGTGACTGCTTGCGGATATCTGAACGATGTTACTAAGATACAATACCTGCAGAGGGCCACCCTCAGGATTGAACTGGTCGAAGTTGCCCCTTCCAAGGGTGCCATAAGCGTTATATCCCCATGCCCACACTGTACCATCGCTCTCTAAGGCAAGGCAGAATCTGTCACCCGCGGCTATCGCAGTAACATTAGACAATCCAATGACCTTTACTGGATAACCGCTTCGGCGATTTGTGGAACCATCACCAAGCTGATAGTTACCGTTTGAACCCCATGTCCATATTGTGCCATCATTCCTCAGCACCATGCAAAAATCACCAAAGGCTGATATCGCAATCACATCAGTAAGATTTGGAACCAAAGTGGGAGTGTAAACAGACGAGTAAGATTCAGGCCCGAGGCCAAGCTGCGCCTCGTCGTTGTAACCCCAAATCCAGACTTTACCGTCTTTCTTCAACGCCATCGAATGGTATCCGCCAGCCGCAACAGCTATCACATCGGTAAGGCATGGCACTTGAATTGGCACACTGCTGTCGTCCGTTGTACCATTACCAAGCTGACCAAGTGAATTGTTACCCCAAGCCCAAACAGTTCCGTCATATTTTAAAGCCAGAGTATGGCGTGCACCGCATGACATCGCATGAGGGCTTTGTTTAATGGATTGATCAAGGTTTGAAACAGTTCCCATTCCGTTTTCTGTGTCACCTTTCCCCAGCTGCCCGTAATTATTGTAGCCTGCGCAATAAATAATATCCGCCGCCCTTCGTCTTATGCCATACGCGCTGAGGTTGTCGGAATAATGATAGCGCCCGAGCTTTTCAGCGACCTCAGGTGGTGTATAGAACGCCATAAAGGTAACAAAATCATCGCATGTGAATGCATAGTTCTCATTGCTTACCCATACAATATCTAACGGTGGTACTGTGTGGCCTCTTATGAAGGAAAACGAGCTTTGCCCGCTTGATAGAACCGCGTCTATTGGATTGTCACCATTAGGATTTGTGTATGTGTAGCTACCGACAAATTGTGTCAAATCCATCTTATCAACCGGAGGCAAATACCTTTCCATGAAGGAAAGTCCGTCCCAACTGCCATCGTCTTCTCTGTCAACGATGCATTTTGTGTTGCCGGTTTCGATATCTTTAATCACGGTCATCGAGTAAATCCGGGTTGTCGTACCAGGTAGGTCACATGTGATATATGTCAAAACGGTGGATGGCCCAATGAACATCGCGTCGCCAATCATTTCTGGGAAAGGTATATTAACGGTACCGATGCCATTCAACTCGAAATTAATCACCGCGCAAGGCGTGTACTCAATAATGCCATACTCGCCCGCAAGCCCTGCACTCCAATGCCCCTCTATCTGATTGAGATCAAACGACGGGTGATTCTGGTTTATCAGACTCACGCGCCCTATTTCTCCTCCATTTAACTGAAGTACACCATGCGCGACCATCCTGCTGTACGACAAATTCGCAATTACCCTATACTCATTGTCTCCATCCATCATTGTCAACATGAATTCGCCGTTGTACAGGTTGAAGTAGTTGACAACTCCTCCATCTGGGGCTTTGGGGTTGACACTAATGCCTTGTGAGCTTATGTTGAAGTTCTTGCAATAGTCAACTCCGTCATCCATGTTTAACCATGTCCAGTCTGAATACAGGTCACCTGCTGCAAATAGCTCCACACTCTCCTTTATCTGCCGGCCTTCGAGCTTGCCTTTTCCGATTTCATCGTTATCGTTAAACACTGTGTATTCGCCACTGATTCTGGGTTCGAGAATTTGCTGATCCAACTTGCGTACATCATCCAAGATCGTCGCGGTCAACCTTACATACTCATCGTCATCATCAAGATTCTGACGGCCATAGATAAGCCTCTGGCGGAAAAGGCTCCAATGTCCCACAGTGCTGCTTATCTTTGTTAATCCCATAGTTCCATCAGGATTGAAGGTTATTATTGATACGCCATCAAGAACATACACGCCGCCCGGTTCGACAAAATTGTAAGTGTCAATCAAGAACGATCCAAGCTCCGCGGTTAAATCATCAGCGCGCCGGAACGGGAAGGAGCCTCCTGTGTAATTCATGTTGAATCTGTCTTTTTCGGCTGACAATGTGCCCGTGAAGTCAATGACAGCAGTGTCATCAGGTTCAGCATATAAGATAGTTATCTGACCGCTAAAGGCGCCGGTGTCAGCATTTGTAAGCGTGAAACCTCCATCTACTGGTCGAGGTAGAAGCCCAAATTCAGCAGGTTCTTTTTCGATCCAGCCGATGCTGTTCACATTAATGTAAAAGTCGGCGCCAGGATGCAGATCGCCTGTTTTATACATACCCTCAAGCCACCAAGTGCCTTCGAAATCAGCAATAGTGAAGTTTGGGGGAGGAGCGCTTGATGGTGGCACTGTGGCGCTTGGTGAAGGCGAAGGGAATGTTGTGGGGCGCGACAGATTGCCCGAGCCTCCGCAAGCAACAGAAATGTATGCGATAAGCATTGCAAGAGCGACAACATATACTCTGCGCATATAACCTCCTAAGGGTTAAATCAACACGAGAAGACCAAGGTAGTATGAAGGAAGAAGCAAAAAGGTAAGAGCAAATGAGATGCTGTGAGTCAAAGCAAGAAATGACACAGATCAAATGGGGATGGGATAGGCATGATTTTCACTACTTAGCCTTGATTGTCAAGTGCGAAGCATTCGAATGATGAGCACACCCGACATAACAGCGTAAGTGCCGTGCGCAAATATCGGCCGCTTTCCTTGACCAAATGGCGTATTGCGTTATACTTGTCAGAAAGAACGCTGTAAGACAAAGGTTTGCCATGGTAACCTTTGTCAAATTCGGCATGCAATGATGCTAAAAGGCTTGACGGACGGCAGAACCGTTCGTTCTCGTCTATCGTGCTTATGGAGCATCCTTTGATGATAGCGATACTTAAAAGCCCAAAGAATTGGCTGAAGCGGTTGGAACCGAGCAGTGACACCCCTGCTCAGATATATCTATCGCTTTCGCTGTTATGGGCTTTGCTTGCTGCCGTTGTGCTGCTTTTCATGCTGTTTGCCGCGAAATATGCCGAATCCCTCGGCTTTCCGATCTCGCTCGACAGCACATTTTTCGTATTCAATGTATCTGCAGTTGCGTTCTTCCTGTTCGTTCCACCTGTCTTTATTACTCCAGAAGGCGATCCAGATGCAACGAGCGTAACCCACATTTTGCTTTCGATTCTGCTGATTGCGCTTGTCACGATACCCTTTTTGCTTGTCGTTAGACGCATAACATACATCGAGAAGACGCAGCTGACCGCGATACTTAGCCTGCTGACGGTCTATGGTCTTTCCTCGGCACTTTTTTACAGCCTGTTTCCAAGGCTGCACTTTTTCTTTTTCTCAGCGATTTCACTTGGTTTTCCCTTCTTTCACATGCTGCTGGCGGAGTTATTTGGCTTGAAAGGCTATTATATGGCAGGCTTTTCGCCCTTTGTGACTGTGTATTCGATAACTCCCGATACAGCAATGATGAAAATTGGTTATGGCTGGGGCAACGCCGTGGCGACCTTCGGCCTGATAGCGTTCGTATGTCTGGCGTACATAATCCTGTGGTCAAAGCCAAAAGAACACATCTCCTGAGAGGTTTCGTGCGTCAAACACTCGGAGGGTAAAATGAGAAAGCTTCGTCTGCTTGCTGCAATTCTTATACTTCTATCCGTCGCCAGCGGTCGTTTTTTTACCGCTGCGGAAGAGGGCGACGACTGGAAGACAGAGAATCTCAAGCTTGTGCTCTGCAAAACCGAAAAAGAGGTGCTCGAACTTCAACCAGCCTCTTTTGTCAAGTTCAAGATGTTTTACGCAGACGGCCGCTGGCTTGATTTCGATGAGGACGCGAAAGAGAAGAACTATTCTGAAGAGGCAATCGGCTACCCAACGAAGAGCACAAAGTACCGCGGCATACTTGTCAGAAGGGACAAAACAGGTGTTGATGTTGACACAAACGGGGATGATAAGACCGACACGCGCGTGACGAAGTCAGGAACAATTGTCAAGATCAAGGCAAGGTACCCTGAAAGGGAGGATACGCTTGCGATATGCTTCTTTAACGAATCAAAGGAAGTGTGGGACAACGCCGGCAAGCAGTGGATAAAAACGCACTGGTTCTACACTCGCGCTTACTATTGGGTCGGCAAAATTGCAGGGCAGATGATAACCTTTCTTGACGACAATGTTGACGGCTATCTGAATGTGGTCGGCAGCGACGGAGTAGTAATAGGCAAGGACAAATTTGGCTCATACTTGTCGAACATCACCCTTGTCGGCAATAAGCTGTACGAGATAAAGGTTGATGAGCAGGGTAGGAACTTCAGCTACCGTCCATTCCTTGGCAAAGCAGTTGCAGCTGACTTTGCATCGAAGTTCAACGGCCCTGTGAAGCCTGAATTCGTTGTGCTTCGCACCCCATTCGAGCGCGAGCGCCCCGACCCGCGCTCTATTTCCATTTATCTGCCAAAGGGCAAGGGGTTTGTGCCAGAAGCGAATTTCGAGCTTAAGCAGACGCGACTAAGCGACCGTTGTATAGGTGGCCCCAACCCCCGCGAGGGTCAGTGGGTGGATGATGAGGTCCTTCCATACATAATGAAAGGCAAGGAAGAGAAGCTCGTGTTCCCCTTTCATCCTGCGCAGATTAAGGTCGTTGATATGGACTCTTACACCCATGTTTGGGGCGCGCCGTTCTGCATTCATCCTAAGCCTTATCACGAGACGAACGATGGTGGGGCTCCTGTTGACAATCTATGCATGAATGCTGGCGATTTCTTATACTTCGATTCGACGGGTGTGTGCTTTTATGCGCCGGAGGAGTACGAGTCCGGCGGAGCAACGCTGCCAGAGGACTTGATGTTTGAGATTTTAGGCTTCGCCCCAAATGGCAGTCAACTATCAAAAAGCACCCGCTACACCCAAGACGAGGGTGGCAACTGGGGCGCCTTTAAGATCCCCCTCGGCAAACAACGAGGGGTTTTCAAGATACAGATCAAGGCTAAGACAAAGATATTTGGTCAGATTGACTGCTTTGTGGATTTCAAACTGGAGAAATGAGGAGGTTTTTATGCGCAAATTATTCATCATGGTCCCCGTACTTGCGCTGCTTCTTTCGGCGGCGGTCACAATACGACCGATTCATGTGCCTGCCGAGAATGTTAGTTCAGAAGTCTCGCTTTCGATGATTCAGCTACCCGATGCTGATAAGACCTTCACACCGGGAAGACAGAAAAAACAACTCATCGCAAGCCTCGATCTACCCAATGGCGAGGGGCGCGGTATCCGCTGTAGCGTCTCGCAGCAGGGTGTCATGGTTGACACTGACCTTGACGGCACACCGGATACACGAGTTGTTGTGAATAATAAACTCGTCGAGTTGGCCATCAGGCGCGAAGAGGGTGGCAAGAAGCTCAAGTACTGGATCGTCATATCGTTTGACCCTCGTTTCGTTCAACGCCAATGGTTCTATGAGACCGCGACGGCTGTTACAGGCACGGTTGACGGCAAGAAGATTATGATCGTTGACGACAACTGCAACGCAAACTTCGCTGACTTCGGCACCGATGGCCTTATTGTTGCGCCTTCAAAGGCGGGATGGTATCTGTCAAGCACTGTTGACACGGGCAAGAGCCTTGTCGAGATAGATGTTGACCCGAACGGCACATCATTATCGTATAAGCCCTTCTTCGGCGAGACCGGCACAATTGACCCATTTAGCAAACTGACAAAGGCAAGATATGCCCCGATGGTGTTCGTTGTTAAGCAGTCTGACCGTTCGTTCAATGTTATTCGCCCTGATGGAAAGCCCTCTATCGTCCCCATCGGAACATACAATATCGAGCGTGGCGTTCTCGACAGGCTCACTGAGTTTGTCGGAGCAAAACACCCACCGTTCGATGTGCTTAAGGACAACACCACTGCGGTTGAATGGGGTGGCCCTTTCACCTTCTTATTTGGCGAGAAGCCAACTCCTGATCATCCAATGGCGCAATATGGCATTGACCCGAACACGCATGTTTTCATCTGCGAACCACCCTATGTTAAAGGCGAAAAGGGCGAAGTCTATGTTGGTTCGAAACTGACGGAAGTCGAGCGTCCACTCGAATCTCCGTTCGGTGAAAGAAAGGAATTCTTCATCGCTGAACAGATGGCGTTCAATGTTGAGATAGTTGACCTGAAAACGAAGAAAGCCTGTAATGGCTTGAAATTCTACACTGGCGGTCAACCGCCACCGCAACCCGAACAACCTGCTCCTTATTATTGGCTTGTATTCTCATACCAATACGGCGACCGCCGTGGCAAATACCTGCTTCGCGTTACCTCGCCTCAGAGCAGAAACTTCAAAGAAGCAATCTTTGAGTCACCCATCGAGCTTAAATAGACTGGACAATTTTGCGCATTCTGCTATACTTCGGTCCGCTTCGGCGGACCGATTTTTTTCACACGCAGCACAACGCGAAAACAGGTATGTCTCTATCCACAATTAAGGCGCAGATGCCGACTTTGGATATCAAGGTGCTTGGGGTATATGCCACCGTGCTGTTCCTTCTGTATTTTTCCGTCGCCGTTTATCGCAACTACCGCACAATACAATCGCAGAAGACCGAGATTGCGCTGTTGCAGTCTCAGCTTCGTAATGTTAAGCAAGAGCGCTCTGAGCTTGAGTTTATACGCGATTCACTTTACGCGCGAGAACCCTACTTCTACATCAACTCGTTAAGAAACGACTGGGGATTTAGAAAAGAGGGAGAGCTTTTGCTCTCAGAATTGCCCGAAAGAAGCCGCATCTGCAAAGGAGTGCCGATCTACAAAATAAGTGCGCGTAGAGTGCGTGATGTAAGACAGTCTTCTAATACAGTGTTCTTGTTGATTGCTGGATGCGCAATTTCCGCGATTGTGTTTGTGGTGTTGTTCTCTGTGGTATCAACTAAGCCGCGACGCACAGACCCCGTTGCCCAGATACGCAGTATATTCAAAAGCGATTCGAAAGACGATAATGACCAGCGACCGCCCGATAAGCAGCACTCACTTGTCAATATCGAAGGGCAAAGCGATACCATGCCTTACGCTTAGCGTTCGCACCTGATTCATCGCCTCTTCCCCGCCATTTTTATGAAAATAGCTTTCCAATAATTGATATACTCTGCCTTTTGCCCATTCCCGGGCAATCTCACGGAGGTTCTGATCTGGCGTGGGCAGCTCGGTGCGAATAAGAATATCCCGCGCTCCATCTGCCGACTCACCTTTGATTCTTAGCACAAATTCCCTGCCCTGAGTGCATTTGCCGTAGATACGAAGCGGAGCGTCGCGGTGCAGGTTGGGAAGGTCGGTGGGAAAAATCTCGCTAACCGCCGGTGCAACATACTGCGCGTCAACAGACCGCAGCACTGGGCGCGAGAAGGATTTCATCAATTCGTCAAAAAGAATCGGCGATTCTGTCTCGTTTTCGGCATCATAGAGCATACCCTTGCCCATGAAGCTTATCATCTGCAAGAGATGAAGGTTTGCAGGTCGCCCTGAATTGTAAGTGAATAGGCTATGAAGCCATGTTTGTGAGTTCGAATATTTCGAGGTTATGCCCTTAAGACTTGCCCTTCCAGCGGTCGCCATACCGTCTGAAATAATGTAAACATTCATAAGTCTGTCGGACGAAGCCTGAAATTTCTCAAGCGTGCGGTAAATTCCGTTCGATATATCAGTCAAGACAGCGCGATCAGGACGGACAAGCCTCTCCTCAAGCAGTTTCACATCCTCCTCGGCGAACTGCCTGAACTCACGAAACACCGACTCCTGTTTAAGGTGGAACAAAACAATGTTGTATCTGTCGCCTGCGGGAAGGCTTCGGAGCGCGCGCATGACAGATTCGAAATTGGTCTTCAGCTTATCGCGCGAAACAGAAAGCGATACATCAACCAGAAAGAGGTTGTCCTTTGAAAAAGGCTTTAGCTTGGATTCGGGGCGCACATTCAGTGTAAGGCGAAAATAGTCCGCGCCCTCCAACTGGTCGCGGTAGATCTCTAATTTCACATCAAGGTCGTCGTCAAGCGGGTAAATGCGGGGCGAATCACTTAGTATAGGGAGCGCTGGCAGATCGGGTTGCGAGCTTGCCACGCGCGGGGAGTAGCGGACAGAATTATCGTACTCGATCGGTGGAGGCGTGTAACTTATCGGAACGCGCTGAAACAGATCGGGCGAAAAGGCTGGGCGAAGCGCTCTTACAGGTATGCCGACCTTATCCTTCGAAACCGCCGAATGGGGACGAGAGGACGGATCGCCCGGCGGAAGCAATGGGCGATTAGCGTTCTTTTCGGCTGCCTCTATAGCCGATTCCTTGCCAGTTGGGGATGTCAAATAGCGTATTTTCTCGGTTTTGTTTTCGGGGAGAGAGATCTCACCAGTTGGGGCGTAGCGCGAGCTTTCAAGACCGCTAATCTGGGAACCACCGTATTCTGTGCGCACCGCCGTTACCTCTAAAACCGCTGTATCCTTAAGGAACTCGTTAATGCGTTGTTCCTGATCTTGCGCGAGCTTTTGAAGTTCGGGCAGTCGTTTGGCTGATTCACCAGCAAAAATCCAGCCCAACACCTTGAGCTGAAAGAAAGTGGCGATGAGCACCAAGTGCACAACAATAGAGAGTGCGATGGGAAACCACAACGAGCGTTGGAGGTTTGACACCATTTAGATATGCTCCAGCCACAAACCGTAAGCAACACACCAAAGCAGAGATATGATAGTGAGGTGTGGAAATTTGGGGCGTACACCTCTGATCGCGCCTGACATCGAAAACACAGCGACAACAAGACCTACTGATAAGACGGGCGTAGAAAGAGAAATTGTCGAAGTTTTAGCAATGGATGCAATTACGGCCAAAATAGCGCCGAGTGCGGCGGTAGAAGCTGATTCGGCAAACATCAAGCGACGGGTCGAATCTGCGCAGTTCACATTCTCAGCCGCAATCCCCTCACCCATGCCGGCTATTACTAAGAACCAACCAATAACTGACAAGTCAAGCAGTGATGTAACAGGATGACTTACACTGCCGCGGTATGCGAAAAACAACGCGATTGCTGAGAACATCAGACAAAAAACCCAAATCCGTCCGTTCGAGTTGCTTATCTTCCCTATCGAGCCGTATAGTGACATGTATATCAGCGCGCTTGCAACAATCCACAACGGCAGCCAAGCCGCGGCAAGAAACAATGCGTCATCGAATGTCTCGGTGGTCCATACACTTTTTGTGTAGCCCAGCATTGACGCAGCCATCGTTGCGGCGATAACCGCCAGCGCACAGAAAATTGGAGACCCAATAAATGGGCGTCGGAACAGCGAGTACCCGCAGGCGAGTAGAAGAGTGATGGATGTCGCGTACACTAAGGCCGTCATTGCTGAGCATCCTCCTTGCTCCTTGCAGCTTTAAGCTCTTTGTAAAGGCTCATGCCCGCATTTGTGGCGAAAAGCAGAATCCCAAGCGCGATCGTTATAAACGGCCAAACACCGAACAAGCTTCGGGTTACTAATATGATAAGGCCTGATCCCAATGCACGGTCATAACCGACAAGAGAAATGGAGTATCCACCGACACGGATCGCATTACTGCTTGTCAGGCAGTGCTTCTGCGTCGCATAACCACGCTGTGTTACAGAGATGCGCGCCATAACAGATCTGGTGCTGAACAGAGGCGATACTTTGACAAGAACAGATTCGCGAGGAAGTTCGACTGGAGTAGTCATCAAAGCCGACAGAGAAATGTCTTTGGTCTCTGTAGTCATTTCGACTTTTTTGGTGCCCGTGTTATCTTCTTCATTGCTTTCTACCGGCACTTTGCGCACAAGACGAAGCCTTACACCGTCCTCGCCTCCTGTGCTCTCAATCAAGTCCTCAAATAATACCGCCTCTGGCACTGGTGAAGTTATGCGAAGCGATGCGTTTGAAACCTTAAAATAATCGCCTACCGCACTGACCTCGGGTTGGCGAACGCCATCAATGTAGCATGCACGGGCAAGTTGGCGATCGGGCGCACTTGCGATTCGCACAAAATTAGCGCTTTCGCCTTCAAGTCGCGGGTGAATGTAGTTTAATCGGCTGCCTTTATAGAGTTTGCCGGTAAGACTCGGGGTATCTTCGCTGAGCATAAAAGTCTCGGTGCCTTTTGGACCATGCACGAGCACCCGCGCGACGCCCTTTTCGCCCGTTACAAGGTCGCCAATCTGCGCGTCTGCAACCTCGACAGAATAATGGGTCTGAGGAATTGCGGCTTTGCTCCCCGGTGTTGCCATCAAGGTAAAGACGCCCTCGCGCACAGCGATCTTGATCTCTATAAAGGGAAGATACTGAAGGTTGCATTTCGAAAGCAGGTCGTAATCGTTCTTTTCTGCATAGTGACGGTAGAACACCGGCTTGCCTGCGCGTTGCAGAAAGGCCGAGTTATTGCCCCTTATCGAGCCAAACAGGATGTATGGATACTCATATTCCCCACCATTCTCTGATTCATAGACTATAATCGCGGGGTTGAGAAAATCCTCTGATTTCTTTCGCAGAGACACAGAGGTCGAGCATGGGAATCTCTCTTGAAGAACAGACGCTACTGTATCTGTTCCGGGAATGGTAAATGTGGTTGGATTTGTCAGCACAATGTTACGCAGTGTCTGCCCCGAGCGCGTTGAAATCTTTAGTAACTCTGGTGGTGCAAGCGGAGTTGTTTCAATCTTCGATATGCTGAAGTTGAAGGGAAGCTCGATCATCTTGCCTTCGGGGATTGTATAGACACGCGACACGGTGCGCCCCGGTACGACAAGGGCAGGTGCGCGAAGCGACATTGAGAAGTCGGCAGCACATAGCGCGATGCCTGCGGTAAGTGCAAGACTGCCCCAAAGCGTAAGCCCTATTTTACATGTGGAGAAAGCAGCGGCAAGAGACAGTGCACCCGCGGCCGCAAAAAGGGATTTAAGCCATGGGGCTCCGACTATGTCTTCCATTCCCAAAAACCGTGGAATCATCCAGCTTTCGACGACAAAACCGCCGATTCTCAGACCGTTCCACACCATTCCGATGGCAATTGCCCAGCCAATCCAGATGAAGACGGGAATCGAAGACCTAAGCAGTTCGTCGGGTGTAAATCGAAGTGAAAGAAGAACAGCGGCTATGATGGCCGCTGTGGACAAAACAATCGGGTTGAAAAGGTAAACAAGTGCGGGAAAGCCACCAGCCGCACTTGAGATTACAAGTGCGGTAAGGACGATTATCGGCGGAAAAACGAAGGCCGCCTTGCTCATAGTTTATAGTTTTCCAGCTACTTTGAGTCTGTTTAACGCTCTCAATAAAGCGGCTTGCGCACGAGCCCATTCCTGTTGATCAGCCTTGCGAATATCTTCTTCCGCCTTGCGCTTTGCCGCCAAAGCTCTTTCGACATCAACTTCGTCGCTTCGTTCTGCAGAGTCAGCAAGTATCGTCAGTTTTCCGCTGCGAACTTCGAAAAAACCACCTGAAATCGCATAAAGGTCAATACCGCGCGCCGAAGTCAGCTTCAGCATGCCCGTCTTCAATCTGCCGAGTATGTCGGTGTGATTTGGCAGTATGCCGATCGAGCCGTTTATCGCATCGAACGACGCAAATTCGATATCGTCGAACTCGCGCACCTTGTCGGGCGATGTTAGATTAACGCTCATAACGGCCATTGTCAGGCCTCCAGCATCTGTTTTGCCTTCGCGCGGGCATCGTCAAGCGTACCGACCATATAGAAAGCCTGCTCGGGCATATCGTCACATTCGCCGTTTATGATGGACTCGAAGCCCGAAATCGTGTCCTCGAGCTTGACATAAACGCCAGCCTTGCCTGTGAACTGCTCGGCGACATGCATAGGCTGACTTAAAAACCTTTCAATGCGCCTTGCCCGGGCGACAGTCAGCTTGTCGCTATCCGAAAGCTCGTCCATGCCTAATATTGCAATGATGTCCTGCAGGTCTTTGTATTTCTGCAGTATCTGTCGCACCATCGTAGCAGTATTATAGTGGCGTTCGCCAATCACGCGAGGATCAAGCAGCTTTGAGGTGGAAGCTAATGGGTCCACGGCTGGATAGATTCCCTTTTCGGAAATCTGGCGTGACAAATTGGTGGTCGAATCGAGGTGCGAGAATGTTGTCGCGGGGGCTGGGTCGGTGTAGTCGTCCGCGGGAACATAGATCGCCTGCACAGAGGTGATTGAACCCTTGCGTGTAGAAGTGATGCGTTCCTGCAGCTCGCCCATTTCGGTTGCAAGGTTCGGTTGATAGCCCACCGCTGACGGCATTCTGCCCAACAGCGCCGATACTTCTGAACCGGCCTGTACAAATCTGAATATGTTGTCAATGAACAGAAGCACATCTTGCCCCTCTTCATCCCGGAAGTACTCGGCGACGGTAAGACCTGTGAGGCCGACGCGAAGACGGGCACCGGGAGGTTCGTTCATCTGGCCGTATATAAGTGCGGCGTTCTTGATAACGCCAGACTCTTTCATCTCGTTCCAAAGGTCATTGCCCTCACGCGATCTCTCGCCCACACCGCAGAACACCGAGAAACCACCGTGGTGCTTGGCAATGTTGTGAATCAATTCCATTACGATAACGGTCTTTCCGACGCCCGCGCCGCCAAACAAACCGACCTTACCGCCCTTTGGATAGGGACAGAGCAAGTCGGCGACCTTCATACCGGTCTCAAGAATCTCTGAGGTCGGAATAAGGTCTGATAATTCAGGCGAGTGGCGGTGTATCGGATAGCGCTTCTCGTGCTCAACTGGACCAACCTCGTCAACTGGCTCGCCAACTACATTTATAATACGACCAAGGGTGCCTCTGCCCACCGGAACGGTGATGGGGGAACCGAGATTGCTTGCCAACATGCCCCTTGTTAAGCCATCGGTAGAGGTCATGGCGACGCAGCGAACCATGTTCTCGCCGAGGTGCTGAGCGACTTCGAGTGTAAGGTCAACGCCCTGATCTGGGTAGCTGACTAATAAAGCGTAGTAGATTTCGGGCAGTTTGCCGACTTCGAACTCGACATCCACGACCGGTCCGATGACCGATGTAACTCTGCCGTATTTTCCGCCGAACTGTGCTTCCATTGTGTTTCTCCCAATATCATTGCGCGGCCGCGCGAAGTGCCTCGGCGCCGCCAACAATGTCTATGATCTCGTCGGTGATCTTTGCCTGACGAGCTTTGTTGTAAAGAAGTGTAAGCCCCTCAATCATCTCCTCAGCGCTCTTGGTTGCGTTCTCCATCGCCGCCATTCGAGCCGCATATTCGCTCGAAGCCGATTCGAGCATCGCCGAATAGACGCTGACAGACACAAAGCGCTCGAGAATCGGGCGCACAAGCTCGCGCATTTCGGGCTCGTATATGTAGTTGTGCTCAAGCTTTTTGGCTTCGTCCTGTTCTTGCGGAGGATCGTATTCGGGTGGCCACAGTTTCACCGCGTGCGGGCGCTGCGACATAGCGTTTATATAGGTGCTGAAGACCACATAGAAAGAGTCAATCTTCTTATCAATAAACGCGCCGAGAGCCTTTTGTGTCAGCTCAAGCGCCACTGGATACTGAACACGGTTGATAAGGTCATCAAGATGCCCAGCAATTTCGAACAGGTCTTGCGCTTTACGGCGACGCTTGTCAATATACGACTTTCCCTTTTTGCCGAAGGTGAATATTGAGAAGGTCGAATCAGGGTGGGCAGCGACGAACTTTTCGAACTCTTTTGCAAGGTTGACATTGAACGAACCGCACAATCCTCTGTCGCCTGTAAAGAACAGAATGCCGATTTTCTTTTCGGGGCGTTCGTCGCCGAAATACAGGCGTGCTAAATCGGGAGCCTGTTCCAGCAGATGGTTTTTTAGGCGTGTTACGCCCGCGGTGTAGGGGCGCAGAAAAATGGTCTTATCAAGCACGCGGCGCAGTTTAGCGGCGGCGACCATCTTCATCGCCCGCGTTATCTGCTTTGTGTTAGAGACGCTTCGAATGCGTCTCTTGATCTCGCGCGGATGAGCCATGTTACACTTCCTGCGATACGCTGAAGGTCTCTAAGAACTCCTTTAGTGCCGCGGTCATCTCTGCGCGCTGGTCGTCTTTTATGTCGCCAGTTGTCTTAATCTTTTCGAGTATTTGCGGCCTGCGGTTTTCGAGGAAGTCGAGATATCTTTCCTCAAAACGGGCGATATCGCGAACAGGTATCACATCCAGCAACCCGCTTGTGCCCGCAAAAATAAGCGCGACCTGCTTTTCGACCGGCATTGGTATATACTGCCCCTGCTTAAGCAATTCAACCAGCCTCGAACCGCGGTTGAGCTGCTTTTGGGTCGCCGCGTCAAGGTCTGAACCGAACTGCGCGAAGGCTTCAAGCTCGCGGAACTGGGCGAGGTCGAGGCGCAGCGAACCAGCCACCCTCTTCATCGCCTTGACCTGTGCATCGCCTCCGACGCGTGAGACCGATATACCTACATTAATCGCTGGACGCACGCCCTTGTTGAATAGGTCTGGCTCAAGGTATATCTGGCCATCGGTGATTGAAATAACATTAGTGGGAATGTAAGCGGACACATCGCCAAGCTTTGTCTCGATTATCGGCAGGGCGGTAAGTGAACCGCCACCGTATTTTTCGTCAAGCTTGCAGGCTCTTTCAAGCAGTCGCGAATGTAGGTAGAACACATCACCCGGGTAGGCCTCGCGCCCTGGCGGTCTGCGGAGCAGCAACGAAATTTCGCGATAAGCGACGGCGTGCTTTGAGAGGTCGTCGTAGATAATCAAGGCGTGCTTGCCGTTTTCCAAAAATTCCTCGCCTATGGCGCAGCCTGAATATGGGGCGATGTACTGCATTGAGGCGGCCTCTGATGCAGTGGCAGAAACAATAATTGTATAATCCATCGCGCCGTTCTGCTCAAGTGTGTGAACAACGCTTGCCACGGCAGAGCGCTTCTGGCCTATTGCCACATAGATGCAATAAATGCCCGAATGCTTTTGGTTGATTATTGTGTCAATTGCAATCGCGGTCTTTCCGACAGCGCGATCGCCGATGATAAGCTCGCGTTGACCACGACCAATTGGTATCATCGAGTCAATGGCCTTTAGACCGGTCTGGACTGGCTGGTGCACATGGCGACGCTTTACGATACCCGGCGCGATGCGTTCGATTCGGCGAAAGCTCGAAGCCTCAATTGGGCCTTTGCCGTCTATTGGCTGACCGAGCGCGTTGACAACACGACCGAGCATCGCCTCGCCGACGGGAACTTCAATGATGCGGCCTGTACGACGAACCTCGTCACCTTCCTTGATTATCTCGTGGTTGCCGAACAACACAACGCCGACAACATCGGGTTCAAGGTTCAGCGCGATGCCATAGACATCAGAGCAGAAGTCGAGCAGCTCGCTCGCCATGCAGTTATCAAGACCAGAGCAGGTTGCAACGCCGTCGCCGACCTGAATCACCTCGCCCTTTTCTTTTACCTGAAGCCGCTCTTGACCGTACTGAAGTATCTGCTGCTTTAATAATGTGCCGATCTCGCCTGCATTTATCTTCATTTCATCAACCCTTATGCGTTACGAGCTTTTCGCGAAGCCGCGCGATGCGCGACGATAGCGAGTAGTCGTAAACCTTGTTGTTAACTTCGATTCTTACTCCGCCAAGCAATGATCTGTCAATAGTCTCAGAAAGTGTGGGCGTGCCACCAGTAATCGCTGAAAACCGCCTTGAAATCTCCTGCCGTTCGCGCTCATCAAGGGGATAGGCAGTTGTCACTTCAACAAGAACCATGCCGTCTTGTTTATCTGCCATCTGCTTAAATGCCGCATGTATTTCGTTGAACAGTAAGAAGCGTCTGCGGTCAATGAGCACACGAAGGAAGTTAGTGGTCAGTTTGTCGAGCGAAAACACGCGCACCAACTCATCAAGCGCTGAATGGCGGGTCTCAAGGCTCACCTTCTGGTCCGATAGATACGCGTCTAACACCTTTAATTCATGCAATGCTGCTTGTACTGAATCGAGCGAGGTTCGCACCTGCGCGACCGTTCCAGCTTCCGTTGCAAGCTCTAATAGGGTCTTTGCGTATCGGATCGAAAGCCGATGGAATTGCATTACAATCTACCTCTTCAAATTGTCTAAACGCGGAAGCGTGCAAAGATCTTCTTGCCAATTTTGACAACCGTGTCTTTTGTAAGAGCGATTCGGGCTGACGGGTCGTCAACTTTTTCACCATCAACCGAAAAGCCGCCCTGTTGCACAATTCTTCTCGCATCACGATTGGAAGATGCCGCACCGGTGACCATAACGATATCGAGTATCTTATATGCACCATCATCAGCCAGAGGGGGGTCGAACACCGGAATATCCTGCGGGATTTCGCGCCGCGAGAACATTCGCTCGAACTCCTCACGCTCAGATTTTGCGGTTTCTAAACCGTAATAATATTCGACGATCCGTCCGGCGAGAGACTTTTTCGCCTCCATGGGGTGAGTTTCAGCCGAAAGGAGCTTGTCTATAACATCCATAGGGATATCTGTGAGAAGCTCGAAATAGTTTCGCATAAGCTCATCGGGAAGTGACATGAGCTTTCCGAACATATCACGCGGTGAGTCAATCACCGCCACATAGTTGCCGAGTGATTTCGACATCTTATGAACGCCGTCGAGCCCGACAAGCAATGGGCAGGTCATGGGCACTTGAGCCTCTTGCCCAAACTCCGGCTGCATGCCGCGCCCGACCAAAAGATTGAACAACTGATCTGTGCCTCCAAGCTCGACATCGGCTTTAACCATTACAGAATCATAACCCTGCATAAGAGGGTAGATAAGCTCGTGGAGAGATATAGGCTGCCCCTCAGAATAACGCTTTTTAAAATCATCGCGTTCGAGAAGGCGGGCGACAGTCATGCGGGATGCGAGTTTGATCACATCGGTAAAGGTCATGGGATAGAACCAGTCGCCATTATGGGTTATCTCAAGCACGGATTCGTCGAGGTTAAGAATTCGGCCTGCCTGCTCGAAATAGGTTTTGCAGTTGGCATCAATTTCTTGGCGAGTGAGTATGGGGCGGGTCTTGGAGCGACCAGAGGGATCGCCGACCGCAGATGTGCCGTCACCGATAATTAAAACGACCTTATGACCTAAGTCTTGAAACTGCCTGCACTTGCGCAGCACGACAGAATGGCCGAGGTGCAGGTCGGGGCTTGTGGGGTCGAGACCAAGCTTAACGCGCAGAGGCCCCCGCTCTCCCTTGTGGAATGCGGTTAGCTTTGCGTGCAGATCCTCGACAGTGAGGATGTTGACCGTGCCGCGAAGCAGGATCTCGAGTTCTTTGTCAACGATGGATGAAAT
The DNA here is from genome assembly GCA_964571525.1 of uncultured Planctomycetota bacterium. Classification (GTDB taxonomy): domain Bacteria; phylum Planctomycetota; class B143-G9; order B143-G9; family B143-G9; genus CAZNBY01. Next base: position 222,693 of record CAZNBY010000001.1, on the reverse strand, counting down.
CGTCATAGAACCGCCTATTTGAATCGCCGTCTGCCGCTGGGAAAACAAGAATGGCGCAAGAAACCTTGCGATTTATCTTTCCCTGTGCTAATGGCGTCGGCATACAAGTCAACACCGGCGATCGTCTATATATAGATTGTATCTGATGCTTCTAATGGACAACTAAAAACGGGGTTGACACCTGCGGGTAAGTGAATATCATACGCCCCTTACACCCAAGCCGAAGTGGCGGAATGGCAGACGCGCTAGGTTCAGGACCTAGTCCACGTATAGTGGGTGTGGGTTCGAGTCCCTCCTTCGGCACCATGACAAATAAAGACCCTCGCTTTGCGGGGGTTTTTTGTTGCTGAAGTTATACATCTTTCATATTTACCTCATTCTATACAACTTCTATGCATGCCCATACTGGTTTAGTAGGCAAATCATCGTGTTACCCTTTGCACTATATCGCAGAAATTCAGTTTCGAATTGCGCAACCTTACTAAATGGTGATAATCAGCGCATGAAGTCTGTATCCCATCGGCTTCACACTTACTTGTGCCTTAACAGCAAACAATAATTATGGCGAACATTAGCTCTCAAAACATATTCGATCCTGTCACCAAACACCTTCATACTGACATGGTCAAGTTGCGCGATGACCTTTCTGTTACCGATGCTCTTGTCGAGTTTAGGCATATGAACATTACAGATAGAATCGTCTATTTGTATGTTGTGGATGGCGATGATAAGTTAGTTGGCGTTGTCCCGGTTCGCCGTTTGCTTGGCAGCGACCCGAGCGCGACCATCCGCTCATTAATGATCTCACCAGTCGTCACAGTATTAGACTCAAGCACTGTGCTTGATGCGTGCGAGTTGCTGTTGAACAAAAGGTTTCTTGCAATACCTGTTATTGACAGTGAAAGCAAGTTGCGCGGTGTAATTGATTTGAGCCAGTTTACCGACGATGTGCTTACTTCTACAAAACAGCAGATGGATAGCGCGTTTCAACTAATCGGTGTTCATGTCTCATTTGGGCGGAGGGTCTCCGCTTGGATGAGCTTTAAAGACCGCTTTCCATGGTTGCTGTGCAACATTTGTAGCGGGATAATCTGCGCTTTTATCGCAAGTATGTTTGAGCTTCTCTTAAGTGAGGTGGTCGCGCTGGCACTGTTCTTGACTGTTGTGCTCGCGCTTGGTGAAAGCGTCAGTATGCAATCAATGACGATAACCCTTCAAGGTCTTATCGGCAGAAAAGTTGGGTGGAAGCAGATATTTGTGTCTACTCGAAAGGAATTAACAACATCTCTGATGTTGGGTCTTGGATGTGGATTGATTATCGGTCTGACCGCATTAGTATGGCGCGGAGACTTGCCTGAGGCAATTGCAATAGGCTGTAGCATATTTCTCTCAATTGTAACTGCATGCTTGCTTGGTGTGGCAATTCCAACCGCGATACACAAACTGAAGATAGACCCAAAGGTCGCGGCAGGGCCAATAGTTCTTGCCTCCGCAGATGTAGTAACACTGCTCTTCTATTTCAACCTCGCACAGATTTTGCTGAGGTGATCCGCTCTGCTGCTCTCTGTTACCTTTCGCATTTTATGAACATTTCTGCTCTAAGCGGCGTGTTGTGCTTTGGTCTGTCACAAATCTCACTGCACCGCGTCTAATAACAAAACACCTTTGATTGGAGCCTTATGAACCGCTTCGTGTTATCAATATCACTTGGCCTTGCGCTTGCTTTGTGCGTAATCTCTGCCGTCCCCCAGCTTAGGGCAGAGGAGGAATCGCGCGGCCCGAACTGGGAGCAGATAGCCTTCCCTAAAGCAGAAATACCAGAACCACATCCAACTGTCGAAAAAGAAGTCTTTTTGTTTGTTGAAGAGGCATTCAATCTTGCCAAGAAGCACGGCTCGCCGGTTCTGGTCGAAGTGCGATGCGCAAAGATACAGGGGATACCCTCGGTTGAAAAGATGATGGAAGATAACGGCCCCGCCAAAGAGCCGCTTCGTCATTTCGTCAAGTTGATAATAGAGAACACTCGCGAGCTTGACACTCGCATGTTCCCGCTCGACAAATATCAAGACCTTGATAAGACATGGTGGGCATGGCTGATGTCGCCTGAGGGTGCTATCTACGGTGTATATGGGGGCAACGAGCATTCGTCTCGCGACTTAAACTTCCCCGCCACGGATTTTGCGCGAACGCTCAAACTCGTGCTGTCGCATCATTACGACGCTCGAAGAAAGGACTGGGGGATAGACGGCAAACCACCGGCAATGACTGGCAAGGCGGTACATATTCGCGATCTGATGGGGTTCGATTCATGGGAGAAGAAGCATCGCGACGAAGTGCCAGATAAGGACTGCCTATTCTGCCACTTTGTTGACACGATCTATCGCCAACCATTGATAGACGCGAAAAAGTTCAACAAGAAGACCGATTACTACACCATGCCGTATCCAGAGAACCTTGGTATCACAACACCATCTGGCGAGAGTTTAAAGGTCGCAGTTGTGAAGAAGGGGTCGGCAGCTGAAAAGGCAGGTATAGCCGCAGGCGATGTGATATGCGCCGCAAACGGCCGCAGGTTGTTCAGCTCGACAGATCTTCGCGTTGCACTTGGAATGGTATCAGCAACAAAGCCCAAGTTGAGCATTGTGTATATACGAGACAATAAACCCGCAACCGTGGAGTTGAAACTTGAGGAAGGTTGGAAGGAATACGACCTTAGCTGGCGTCCGAGCGTAGCTCAGGGCGGTATCGGGGCAAGGACAGGCTTCCCTTGGCCTATGGAGGTTGATGCCAAGACGCGCAACAAGCTTAACATACCCGCCGATTCAATGGCGGTTAAGCCGTTTTTCGGCAAGGATACATCGAAGAGCGTCGCACATTCTGCGGGTCTAAGACCTGACCACATAATCGTCGCGGTCAACGGCAAGTCGCCAAATATCGCATCCCGCGCGTTTGTTGTGTGGGTACGGCTTAACTTTGAACCCGGCGATCCCGTCGAGCTAAAGGTGAAAGACGCGAAGGGCGGCGACCTGACTATTAAGTACAAGCTGCCGTAAGGATCAGGCGCGTCGCAATTCGCGAAGCGGTACGCGCTTCGTGGGGTGGATTCGGAAAAATGGCTTGCAATTTTCCTAAAAATGATTATTTTCTTGATTAAGAAAATATGCGGAGATAGGAAAATGCCGACCGAATCATTCATGCTTGAGCAGCTCAAATCCGGGCGAATATCACTCCCCCCCCTCGCGTTTCGATTAGTGCAAAGCAAGCCGTGTATAGACGAATTGCGCCTTGATGCAATTGTTGAAGCGACATGGAGTGACTTAAAAGCATTATTCGCGGTGGAGTTTCGATACCTTTCCACGCCGAAGTCCTTTCGGGATGGTATGAATTCCCTTGCTTCGATGAGGCTCCCCGCAGACTATTATCCTATGCTGATCTCCTCCTTTCTTAACGAAGGCCAGTTGAACCAGCTTCAGGAAAAGCAGATCAGCGGCGTTGATTTGTGCGGTAACGGAGTTGTCATTGTACCGGGAAGGTTCTCTATATTCCGCTCTGGCGCAAGCAACCGCTTCCCGTCTTCAGCCCTCATCAAGAACATTTACCGGCGAAATAGCTCCTTGGTTGCACGAGCATTCTTTGCGAAGCGCGAATATGATTCGGTTCAGAGCTTATTATCTGAGGTAAATCGGCGAAATCTGCTCGTCGAAATGCAGAAAAAGCAAGCGATGGTGCTTTCGACTGTCTCTAAGGCTCTTAAGTCTCTGGAAGACGATCTGATCATAACCCGCAATAGCACAATAAGACTAATGCAGGCTGATGTGTTGTTGGAGAAATTAGCCGAAAACTACGAGAAACCGCGCGCGACACAGAGAGAGCGAATGAAAGTTGATGTTGATTCTAAATCGCTTATGACATTGATAACAAGAGAGGCGCAGAGACTGGGTATGCCAATATGCGCAACAGGAAGATGCTCGGTAGGTAAATATGCAGTGATGCAAAGAGGAGACATACTCGAAGTATATTGCCCTAAGATTGAGGGTATCATTGACAATCTACCGCGTGGTTCTTCGGATCGCTTTCCAAATCTCGAGCTTATCGAGACCAGCGATGAAACCGCCTTTTTCGACTGTAAGCAAGATGCTGATTTTGTTTGGGCATCGCCTGTACAAACCTATCTTGAGCTTATATCTGGCGACAAGCGTGACCAAGAGACTGCGATTCAGATTAAGTCTAATATATTGTGACAAAGAGAAAGGAAGCTTAAATCATGACAATGACGCTTCTCAAAACAGCATTGCTCGATCTTCTCTTCGAAATCGAGCAAAGCGACATAACACTGATTGTAGGTGGTGGTTATGGACTGTATTTGAAGGCTAACCATATCAAACTGCATCAAACGCGGACCATTCTCAATGAGCTACCAGAACCACGCTCCACAAACGATCTTGACCTGTTTCTGCGAGTCGAGTTGCTGACCAATTCTGAAAGACTAAAGCCATTTGCGGAAGCGTTGTCGAGACTGGGATATGAGGTGGTTCCTGGCGCAGAGAAGTATCAATTTGTCAGGAAAAGCAGTTCGGGCGCAGTGAAAATTGACCTGCTAACCGCTCCAAAGTCGCAATTTCCAAAAGAGCGAGTTAAGAGGATTGATGACCGACGGGTTCAGCCCAAACCACCTGTCGGCATTCACGCCCATCCAGTAAACGAGGCTCCGACGCTGGAACAACACCTTGTTAGAGTTCGGCTTATTGGACAACTCAGCAACAAAGATAAGTATGAGTCGGATGTTTGGATTCCCAATACTTTCACTTACTCAATGATGAAGCTGTTCGCCTTCAAAGACAGACTGAGCGATGCAAATAAGGCCTTTGGCCGCTATCACGCTCTTGATTTATATATGATAATAGCAACCACATCAGAGGAAGAATGGCACCAAGCATTGGAACTACGAAAGCGATTCGCACAAGATTCTTATGTTGGTCATGCAGCGCAGATTGTCCAGCAGTATTATAGCTCGCGAAGCGATATTGGTCTTCTGCGGTTACAGGAAAGCCCATATTACCGGCGCGAACTTCAGATTGATGAGTTTGTATCAGCACTCAGAGAGCTTTTTGCGGTTCAATGATACATGCAGTTTCCAAATGGGTAGATTGTGCCAGATAGAATTGAACAGAAGCGGTTCTGATGCGTCAAACCTATGAGATGAAGACACTTAATAGGCTTGTATTACTTGTTTCGATATCGCTTATGGCGATATGCGGTGGAGTGTTTGCCGAGTCAACCAACGACCCGGCAAGCATGTTCCGCGAAAAGCTTGCGCAGTACAGGCAAATGAAGGGTGATGAATGGCGCATACTTGCTGATTTTAGCTTTGAATCAAAGCTATACAAGTTTGCGGAGCGCGATGAGGCCAAGGCGAAGTTCTACGGAAAGCCCTGTCCCACACCCCGCACGATTCCCGATGCGCCCCTGCCGCCCGATGCAATGGCAAAGTACAAGCAGTGGGGGCAGATGCGCAAGGAGATGATCGAACGGGTGCGCGCTGCGGGCATTGAGCTTGTCAACTGGGCAAAGGATAAGTATTCGCCGGGACTTTCAACAGCCGCGAAGGAATTGCTCGACGAGCTTCCCGATGAGCCGGTGGGGCATAAGGCAACGGGGCGCATATACAGCCCCGAGCTTGGCTGGGTAACGGGTGAAGAGGCCGTCAATGTGCAAAAGGGGTTGCTGCCTTTCGGCAAGGGATGGATGCCACGCGACGAGGTTATAAGGATAAGAAGCGACTGGGCGACTGCATGGGAGATAACCACCACCCATTTCAAGGTTCGCACAAACACATCGCCCGAACTTGCTTGGGAGTTAGTTAGGTTTCTCGACGCGCTTAGAGAGGCGTGGCTTAGCGAGTTTTCCGGCTTCAAACCTCCCCGTTCGACCGGCAAGCTGTCAATCAATCTCTTTAAGAGCTATGAAGACTACGCGACGGTATGCAAGATGCTGCTAAACGGGCAGGTCATCCCCGGTGCTTTTTACACCGATATGACTGGTCACACCTATATCACGGCCGGATCAGGGCCGGATGGCTATCTATTCTCGCCTTGGCTAATCGCGCACGAACATTCGCATCAGTTTCTGCACCAGTTCATGAACGCCCCTTGCATGAGATATTACGACCGACCAGGCGCGTGGATAAATGAGGCTCTGGCATCGTATTGCGAGACGGTGATTATTGTGGCAGACCGTGTCGCCTTTGCTGGTTATCGTGACAATCATCATTTCAGGCAGTCAATGTCGCTTGCAAAGGAGGCTGGACTGAAGCCATTGGCAGAATTCGTCAATCTTGACGGCAGGCAGTATGGTCCAGATTCGCGCTTTGCATATTTTCAGGGTATGGCGCTCACCTCATATCTTCTGCATTCTAACGACGGCAAGTATCGCAAGGCATATTACAAGTACATTCAAGATATTGTGATGGGCAAGGGCACAAAGACCCGATTCGAGGGATGTTTCGGCATAAAACCAGATGTCATGGAGCAGGATTTTCTCGAATTCCTTCTCTCCAGCAAATGAGCGTTATGCTTACTTTCTTTCGCTGTGTGCGAACCGTGCATCGGCTTTGCAGCTTGATTTAAACGCGATAATTCAAAACTAACGGGAAATTGCGCTTAAACGCGTATAATGTCGAAAAGTAGGAGGTTTTCGATGTTCACCCGTTACGAGATCGCGTTAAGGCCGCAGATTGCGGATCTTCAGGGCGAAAGGCTCGCTGAGTCACTTCGCAGCAAAGGTATTGCGGGTATAGACAGCGTTCGAATCGCCCGCGTTTATCATATTGAGAATCTTTCAACGGCAAAAGGAGAGGAACTGCATCTCGAAAGGCTTGGGCGTGAGCTTCTTGCCGACGCTGTTGCAGAGCACTTCACCGTCAATCTCCCCATCTACTCTTGCCCCGACTGCTATGGGGTGATCGAGGTCGCAAAGCTTGCAGGTGTGATGGATCCAGTCGAGCAAAGCGTCGCCAAGGCTGTGTCTGATCTCGGCTATTTATGCGGGCGAGTGCGCACCTCTACTCGCTATTACATACAGGGGCAATACGACCTGCATTCAGTCGCAAACGCTGCAAAAAAGCTAATTGCCAACGAGGTTATCGAGCGTGTGATAGTCGGCGGCTTCAGTGTTTGGCACGAGCAAACCCCTCCCCCCTATGATTTCCATGTGCACGAAATTAACATCCTCGACGCATCTGACGATGAGCTTATGCGCATATCGCGCGAGGGCACGCTTTCGCTTTCGCTTGAGGAGATGAAGACCGTACAGGCTCATTTCGCCGAAAAGAAACGCAATCCAACCGATATTGAACTTGAATCCATTGCCCAGACTTGGAGCGAGCACTGCGTTCATAAGACCATGAAGGGCGTAATTGACTTTGACGGCGAGATAGTTGATAACCTGCTGAAATCAACAATCGCCGCGGCAACCCACAAGCTTAATAAGCCGTGGTGCGTTTCGGTGTTTAAGGACAACGCGGGCGTGATCGAGTTCGACGAAGAATATGATGTAACATTCAAGGTCGAGACGCACAATCACCCATCCGCTCTTGAGCCTTACGGTGGCGCTGGGACCGGCATTGGCGGCGTAATACGCGATACACTCGGCACAGGACTCGGCGCAAAGCCAATATTGAACACCGATGTATTCTGCTTCGGCCCGCTCGATATGAAAGACGATGATGTGCCTGCCGGTGCTCTTCACCCAAAGCGAGTATGCGATGGTGTTGTTTCGGGAGTGCGCGACTATGGCAACCGCATGGGCATCCCGACCGCAAACGGCGCGGTTTATTTCGACCCGCGCTACACGGGCAACCCTTTGGTATATTGTGGCAGTGTAGGCATAATACCGCGCGGCAAGACAGAGAAGGCGGCGCGCTCAGGCGACCTGATCGTTGCGCTTGGTGGGCGCACGGGACGGGATGGCATACACGGCGCGACATTCTCCTCTGTTGAGCTTACCTCAGACAGCGAGGTGATCTCATCAGGCGCAGTGCAGATCGGCAACGCAATCGAGGAGAAGAAGCTCACCGACGCCATCTTGCAGGCGCGCGACGCGGGGCTATACACGGCGATCACAGATTGCGGCGCGGGCGGCTTTTCGTCCGCAGTGGGTGAGATGGGCGCTGAATGCGGCGCATCAGTAAATCTCGACGGCATTCCGCTTAAATATGAGGGGCTTTCGTACACAGAGATTTGGATATCAGAGGCACAAGAGCGCATGGTGTTGGCAGTGCCGCCTGAGAATGAGGGTAGATTGCGCGAGATTTGCGATCGCGAGCGCGTTGAGATGACCGTTATCGGTGTCTTCACCAATACGGGAAGGCTTGAACTGTTCTATAAGGGCACAAAGGTTGGCGATCTTGATATGGACTTTTTGCACAACGGGGTGCCTCGAACAAAGCGCACAGCGACCTGGAAACAGCCCGAATCCATCGCTCCTCTTCCCGTTGAAAATGAGGATTTCGGCGAAACGCTTTTAAAGCTGCTTGAATCACCAAACATCGCGTCGAAGGAATGGATTATACGGCAATACGACCACGAAGTGCAGGGCACAAGTGTGCTTAAACCGCTTGTTGGCATCGAGCACGACGGCCCAGGCGACGCCGCGATCATCGCGCCTCGCTATGGGGTAAACCGTGGATTGATAGTATCAAACGGCATGAACCCTCGATACGGTGACCTTGACCCCTACCGCATGGCCGCATCGGGCATAGATGAGTCTTTACGACAGATAATTGCGGTCGGTGGCGATATTGATCGTGCGGCGATACTTGACAATTTCTCGTGGGCGGATACAAAGCGTCCAGAGCAGTTGGGCGCGCTTGTGCTCGCGGCGAAGGCGTGTTCTGATTACTCACTTGCTTTCGAAACCCCCTTTATATCCGGCAAGGATAGTCTTAACAACACATTCAACACCGGCAAAGAGATAATAATGATTCCGCCAACGCTGCTTATAAGCGCGATAGCGGTGTTGGACGATCTAAACCGCGCCCGTACTATGGACCTTAAACGGGCGGGTAACTTCCTTTACATAATAGGTTTTACGCACAACGAGATGGCGGGTTCGCACTATCACCTTGTTCACGGTTTGCAGACGGGCGGCGTTGTGCCAGATGTGGCCAAAAAGCTTGCGCCGAAGATATTCAAGGCAATGGGCAAGGCCAACCGCAAAGGATTGTTCGAGTCGCTGCACGACTTGAGCGAGGGCGGGCTTGCCGTTGCAGCCGCTGAAATGGCGTTTGCCGGTGGGCTTGGTGCAAACATTGACATAAGCGGACTGCCGATAAAGGAGCGGAATCTTGACCCCGCCACGCTGCTGTTCTCAGAATCCAACACTCGCTGGCTCGTCGAGGTTGCGCCCGAAAATGCACAGAAGATTGCAAAAGCGTTAGCAAAGATTCCGCACGCCAAGATTGGCTTTGTTTCAGAGAGCAAACGCCTTAAGATATCGCTTTACGGCAAGACCTTGATTGACATAAAGACTAAAAAACTGAAACGGGCGTGGCAAAATTTATCGTCGAATGTGTAACTTTTTTGCGAAAAGAGCGTTATAAGGATGCCAATACCTGTGGACGACTTTGAACTGATGAAGCTTACTGCCGCAGGAGATCAAGCGGCCTTTGCGACTTTAGTTCGTCGTTTTCAGGAACGGCTGTTGAAGTACTGCTTTCGATATCTGCGCGATTACGCAATGTCGGAAGATGCTGTTCAAGAGGTCTTTTACAGAGTATATTGTTACGCGCCGCGGTACGAGCCACGCGCAAGCGTCGCCGCCTTTCTTTACAAAATCGCGTCGAATGTCTGTCTCGATATGATACGGATACAAAAGCGCGATTACGAAAGGTTGCCGTCAATCTCGTTTGACACGCTTGCAGATATGTCGAGCGAACCTCGCTCTCTTGATCAGGTGCTGGCATCGAAAGCGAAGCGGCCCGAGGACGAACTTATCCTCGAAGAAGCGCTTGTCGAGCTTGATGACGCTTTGGCACAGATCCCCGCTCGGCAGCGCAAAGCCCTTGTGCTTTTCGAGATTGAGGGGTTGTCGTACAAAGACATCGCTGAAATACTCGGCGCTTCGCACTCAGAGGTCAAGATATGGATCTACCGTGCGCGTAAAAAGCTCTCTAAGATAATGAACAAAGAACCCGAAGGGAACGGTAACGAAAATGACGGTGAATAGAGACAGGCTTTTAGCTTTGTACCTTGCCGGCGAGCTTTCTAAGGAAGAAGCTCGTGAGGTGGAGTCTTGGCTCGAAAGCTCTGAGTTCGACACCGAGATGGAATCGCTTTCGACCATTAGTGACAAGCTGCGCGAAAGCGACAGCGATATGCCAGACTTTTCGGGCGTTGATATCTACCCCGCGTTGAACCGTCGCATGTTCGAACCTACACCGTTTGAGCGGGTCGGCGCTCGTCGTTTGACGCTTGTCGGTATAGCCGTTGCCGCTATCCTTGCCTTCATGGTTGCATTCTATGTGCCTCGCTCGCACGAATGCGAACGCGTGTTCTCTCCCCCCAACATAGCGTTTGCGCTTGATGTCGAGTTCAAATCCGGCGACATGAAGGAGTTCGCGCTGCTCGGCGATACACCCGGCTCCCTGCCCCCGGGAACACTGCTTCGGGCACGCAGCAACTCCTTCTTCAAGTTCGCCGACGGTTCATCCGTAAAGCTCGAGCCCGATACGATTTTACGCATCGGCGGCAACGAGCGATTCAACTACTCGTTCTCGCTGCTTCAGGGCAAGATCATGGCCGATATACGCTCAGAATACTTCCGCATCGCCACCCATCCGACTGTGTTTTCAAGCTGTGTAGCGATATTCGAGCTTTTCCAGGACAGCCCATACAGCCATGCGAACGACGATGTGACAGCGGCGCTAAACGCCCGCCCGTGGCAGTGGCTCACTTCAATCTCCGTGCTAAGCGGTGTGGTTACATCTGAAGACGGCTTGTTCACCGAAAATGACCGCCGCATCTGGGCGTTCGACGGCCCAACCGGCACACAGGCGGCCATGCTCGACAAGTTTATGAAGTAACAATCCGCAACCCTCATTAACACAAGGCGGGCGCATTTGCACCCGCCTTTTTTTGTCGCATGAAGATAAGTGTCACGCGCGTTATTGCTTAAAGTACTCCCTAAGCCTATCGCCCGCACTGTAAATGCGTTCAACCGATGCCGCACCGAACGAAATGCGCAGATGGCTGCAACCACCCTCGCCGAAGGCCGAACCCGGTATCACCGCGATTCCAGTGCGCTCCAATAGGTCCATTGCAAGGTCTTGAGGGGACATATCGTAATCGTACCTAACAAAGGCGAACAGAGCGCCGTCAGGTTCGCGCCAGTGTAATATCCGAATTCGCCCAAGCGCTATTCTAAGCGCATCACGACGCTGCCTAAGTGTTGCACGGTATGGTTCGAGAAACTCCGTGCCGATCCTCAATGCCTCTAACGCCGCAAGCTGCGATATCACGGGCGCGCAGATGAAGAATGTGTCGTGCACCTTAAGTATCTGTTGTATGATAGACGCTGGCGCGGCAAGGTAGCCGCAACGCCAGCCTGTCAACCCGTGGGATTTTGAAAAGCTGCCGATCAGCACCGTCCTGCCCTGAGCCGCGGTGATGCTGTTAAGGCCAATGTGTGGTGTGTCGCCCAATATCAGATGCTCATAAACCTCGTCAGCTATAATCCACAGGTTGTGCTTCTTTGCGATCTCTGCCACGGCCTCAATCTCAGGGCGACGGTACACCGCGCCTGTGGGATTGTTGGGCGATACAAGGGTTATCGCCACGGTGCGACCGGTTATCGCCGCCTCTATCGCGTTGGGATCGAGCGCGTAGTTTAGCGATTCGTCTGTGGATACCTCGACAGGTGTGGCACCAGCAATCTGAACTGCCATCTTGTGGTTCATATAGACTGGCGAGGGCAGAATAATCTCGTCGCCCTGCCCCGCGATTGCGGGAATAAGCGCGGCATACGCGCCGTTCGCACCGGGAGTTATGAGGATTTCGGCGGGTTGAATCGAGCAACTATCGCGCGCCGATAGCCGCGATGATATAGCGAGCCTAAGCTCGTCAATGCCCGGGTCGGGGCTGTATCCATTGTAGCGGGGGTGCGAACAAAGCTCGCGAACGCGATCGTGTATCGCCGTCGGCACAGGGAAATCGGGCACCGCTTGGGCGAGTGATATGATATCGCGTCCTTCTGCGGCGAGTTGTCGCGCACGCTCCATTATCCCGTGTATCATTGGTGTCGGGATTTCAGCAATTCGTCTTGAGGCTTTCGGCATGGCTCACCTCATGATACCCATACAACCACTAAATTGTAAGTCGCGTGCACCACGATTGGCGCGTAAAGGTGTTTAGTGCGATCGTACATATATGCGGCGAGGATTCCCAGCAACAGTACCGGCAAAAACGATAGCATTGGGTGAACAAGTGCAAAAAGCAACGCGGAGCCGAATATGGCTTTCGATTTACCCAAGGTCTTAAGCATACTTTTGAACAGAAGCCCTCGGAATATGAACTCCTCGAACACGGGGGCCATAATGACGGTTATCAGCAGTATTGTGCTGAAGTTATCCTTGAATGTGCCCATCTGTGTCTTATAGGTGTTGAGCATGTCTTTTATGAACTCGACCTGCTGTATGCCAATCAGGTACAAGACACCTAATATTGCGCAAGTCAAGCCCAAGAACTCGGCGCGAATTAGATCAAGCACGAAGTTACCAAGGTGAAACTTGCGAAAACTCAAGCCAAGCTCAAACGCAAGGTTCTTCACCTTTCGTTTGAGCAGTGCACCGGTCATAAGCATCACAGAGACCGCGCCACCGACAAAATATGATATTGCATATACTACGGATACCGGTTGACCGGCATACGTAAGAATTACTGCGGTAAGCGCTTGGACTGCGAAAAACCAGAAGGCGGCAAGAAGACCGTCTGTCAAGTATATATTCGGTGGAGGTTCATAAGTCGGGTCGAGCATATAAGGCACTTCTGCACCCGCCCGTTGCCAGAAACCGAGCGTCAGCGCGAGCAGCAGAACAACAATAACAAACGATACCCACGGCATATCGGCATAAAATGATGCGCCGTACAAAACCGCAAGAATCATAACGAGAAACATCCTTTGAGGGCGAATCTGTTTGTTCTCGTCCTGCTCGAATGGATCTGTCGAGATAACTGCGAGCCCGGATGCGATAAGACAGATCAACAAGACACCGATGATGCTTAGGACAGAATATCCAATATGCTCAACATCAATATTGTGTACATAGTTTGAAAAGAAAGCCAGAGCGGATGCTGTGATCGCGGCACAGATGGTGCACCAAACAAGCGACTTCTTGAACAGAGTATTTGCGACGGATTCTGGAAAAGAGTAGAGCATCCAGAACGCGTTCTTCTCTGACCCGACGAGACGGATCGGGCCGAAGAGCGATGCATAGACCCCCACGCCAAAGGCGGTAACGCACGCTGCTTTGAAGTTATTGGCGGCTGCGGCAAGCATACCTTTGTTGAGTAAAAGGTTGAATCCGAAGATCAAGATAGGCACTATTATTGATTGTGCGAACAGGCTCCGGTCGCGAAGCAATAGCAGCAGCTCTTTTTTGACAATCCCCGTAAAAAATGAGGCACGAACTGGCTTTGTCGTGTGGTCGCGCTTTGCGGAAGTTGAAAGCGATGTTGATATAAGGCCATTGCGCACCATCGCGTTGGCAATCCGCATCGCAACCTTTGTTATCAGCACAGTCGCGCCGAGTATGTACAGCATTATCGGGAGAATGTAAAGACCGTTCGACCAGACAAGGGGGGTTACGGCAGGGGGAATCACGATGGAAGCATAACCGATCATGTCCGCGATGCCGACAAACCACCGCGGAATTGGCGTTGCCATCATAAAATAGAATGTGAAATAGAAGAAGCCTATCGTAAGTATATTGAATACAGCTTGCATGTTCTTGATCGTGGATACGCTCATATTGCGCCTGAGATATGTCTCAGTCACCACCGCAATGCAAGCAGCAAAGGTGTTGGAGCAGATTGTAACCACAAGCGCAAGAGGCAAAGCTAACACTGGCGAGACGAACAGCCAAAACAGAACTGAATAGAACGGCAGTTGCCAGACCCATCCGAAAAAATTTGTAAATGCGCCTTCGATGATGCGCGAGGCAAAAAGCCCTTTTGCCGATACGGGGAAGCCGAACAGGTGCTCCATCGTCCAGTTCTCGCCACTCAAATCCCTGCCGAAAATTCCTAACAGGCTAAACAATGACGCAGAAAATACCACCACGATCAAAAGACCGAGAATTTTGAACATTATGCTCATCACAACCGGCGTTTTGCTCTTATAAAGCCCACTCACATTAATAGATGTGCCCTCTACTTCAGCGAACGCTTGCACACCATGTTGCACATAATTCTCGACAATAAAATCATACCGCTCCGTTACTTTCGACTCGAATTCATCCCTGCCCATCTCACTTCTCACTGTTGACCTTAAATTCTGACTTTCGCGTTCGCACCTCTCCCGTCGGGCTTTTTGCCGCTCTGCGCCGCTGAGCTCAGGATTCGACTTGTTTATATCATTCTCAAACCAATTTAGTGATAAGTGCACATTGATGCTGACTGGGATTTTTCCACTCTTCTCGACCAAATGCGTCTCAGCAGCTACCTGCACTTTAGTCAAGAATATATAAGAGAGCACGCCCGCGTATAAAAGCGTCATCAGCGTAAACAAGACTGTGGAGAATGAAAGCACCTTTGACTTACGGGGAGTGCCAGCGCGCTTTCCGCTGGTCTTACCCTTCTTAGGCTTCGTTTTCACATTGAGTGCGTTTACAAAGCGAAGAAAGCTGTACCGTGTGATTATCAGCGCGACTTTTAGTGGGGAAGGTGGTTTTAGATTCACTTTTCTACTCGCTTCCCTGCGCCCTTTCCGCCACGAGGAAGAAAATCTCCTCGAGCGAGCTGTTGCTGTTGACCGACGCGCGAAGCTCAGACATCTCGCCAACCGCGGCCAGTTTGCCCTTGTAGAATATGCCGACCCGGTCGCTCAGCTTCTCCGCCTGATCGAGTATGTGAGTGCTGAAGAACACAGTCCTGCCCTCATTCCTAAGCGAACGCAGCATATCGTGCAGCGCACGGGTGGCGAATGGGTCAAGCCCGTTGGTGGGTTCGTCGAGTATAAGCACTTCGGGATCGTGAAGCAAGGCGCAGATCAGCGCGAGCTTTTTCTTCATGCCACGCGAGTAGTTCACAGCATACTCTTCGAGCGCATCCGCGATCTCAAAGCGTTCTGCCATTGGTTGCGCCTTCGTACGAGCAGCACGCGGATCCATACCCCGCATCTCGGCGCAGAACGAGATCAGCTCGCTGCCGCGCAGATAGTCGTAGAAGATGGGTTCATCCGGCACATAACCGACATGGCGCATCACCTTTTCACGGTCTTTAAAGCAACTGAAACCCTGAATCGTCGCCTTACCTGCCGAGGGAGCAAGCAGCCCCATCAACATGCGGATGGTGGTTGTCTTGCCAGAACCGTTTGGGCCGAGAAGCGAGAATATCTCGCGACGATAGATCGTCAGGTCAACACCGCACACCGCCTCGAAAGTCCCATAACTGCGCCTTAGGCCGGTCAGAACGACAACAGGCTCTTTGGGAACAGGCGGTGCGGGCGGGCGCTCCGGCTCGGTCTTATGTTCGGGGCACTCAATCTGCGGTTCGTTCGAAATAGAATTGTCATCGTTCATGTTGCGAGCCCTCGCTTATTTGTTCTTCTCCTGCAAAGGTTTAGTGGGAATCAACGCGCTGAAGGCAGCGGTGAAAAGCAACGAAGCCGCCATGCCCAATACACCGGCCTGCGGCACAAACTTCTCACCCCAGATAAAAAAGGCAGAAAGGCACACAATTAGACCACCGACTCCGCCCGCAATTGCACCAGCTCGGTTGACGAACTTTGTCAGCAACCCCAATGCAAATGGCCCTAAGAACACAGATGCCAGTGCGCCCCACGAAATGACAAGAATCGTAACTATCACGGCAGGCCGCATAAGCGCAAGACCGATGGCTAACACGATGAACGCCACGCTCGAATAGCGCATCAGCTTCGTCAGGGTGCTGTCGGACGCGTTGCGGTTCACAAAGCCCGCATAGAAATCCTTCGTTACGGTTGAAGCAGAGATAAGCACGAGCGCGGCGAGCGTTGACATTGAGGCAGATAGAATCAGCAGCAATATGACAACCGTTAGAGCCTCAGGTATAACGCTGTTCAATAGCTCTGGCATGAGCGAATCGTAGATGGGTTTGCCAGCGGCGTCAAATGCGCCCTTGTTCGCCTCGGGTGTTACGAACACGCGGGTTAAAGCGCCTGTGAAGTATGCGACTCCGGTAACGAGTATTGAGAACACGGTTGAGGCGATCGCCCCGATACGAATCGAGCGCTCATCCTTTATGGCGTAGAACTTTTGCACAAGTTGCGGCATGGCAAGGGGTGCAATACTGGTAAGTAGCACGAGCGAGAAAAGCGGCCAGAACCCGGGCGGCCCGATTATGTCGGTAAGGCCAGGCTTTCTTTCATGCAGCGTACTCAATATATCGCCCATTCCACCACCCTTGTAAAGGCAGCAGAAGAACAGCACGCATACACCGACCGTCATGATCATGCCGAATATTATGTCAATAAGCGCCATTGACTTATAGCCGCCAAGCGTCAGGTAGATGGCGGTGAACACGCCCATGAAGAGCATTACATACTCGTACTGCATGCCGAATGTGGTCTGAAAAAGGTAGCTAAGCCCCATGAAGACCGCCGCCGTATAGGGAATCATGAACACAAATATCGCCGCCGATGTAAAGCCCTTCATAAATCTGCTGCCGTACCGATGCTCCAATAGCTCTGGCATAGTCGCGACTTTATGCGTAACGGCATAGTTCTTTATTCGCTTGCCCATAAGGAACCACACGGCTGTAATACCAATAAAGGTGTTGCCTACGGCGATCCACAGGCCTGACAGCCCGAACTCCCAGCCGATTTTGCCGGCAAAACCGATGAACAGCACCGCCGAAAAATAGGCCGTTCCGTATGAGAATGCGGTCATCCACGGCCCGACAGAACCTCCCCCCAACAGGAAGTCGTTGAACGACTTTGTCTTTTTCGAGCCTACAATGCCGATGTAGATAACTAAAGCCGCATACGCGGCCATTGCAATTAGCTTTACCGCCACGAGCACCTCAAATAAAGCAGTTAAGAGCGACAATTCTAAAGGAGTTTGCGCCACCGTCAAAGAAAGCGCGCGGCAATGGGATGGCATGCGGTAAGGGTTTGGCATACGGGAAGGATTGCTAAGGAAATTGCGGTGGACACCCCGGTAGGGCATGGGGAACCACTTTATCGGTAATGTGCGAAAATTTTCGCGAAAATCCGCGCGAGAGTAGTTATATGGGTGTGAAGACAAACAACCAACCCTTAAAAGGAGCAGTTATGAAAAGAATGGTTCTCTTTACACTGATGTTCGCAGTTGTGTCGCTTTCGTTGGCGTGCGGCGGTGGTGCGATTTCAGTGTTGAAGAAGCCTTCTTCTGCATATCTTCCTGCAACGCCCTTTATAGGCCAGTCGGAAGATAGGAATGTTTTCTTAGAATGTTGTTGACAACGCAGAAACCGTTGTTTATAATGGGTGCGTCAGTCAGTTTAGAGATAGCCAGAAGACTTTGAGGGAATTCGTTATGGGGTACCACGATGACATTAGAATGAACAAAAGCTCGATCGCAGCCTTGATTGTCTGTTCGCTCATTATAATATTGATTGTGCTGTTTATGGTGCTGCATTCCAGAAACGCTTCTTCTCCGAAAAGGGTTCAATTACCACCAGGTTATTATGCCGCCCCTCCCGTTACAAATCGTACGGAGTTTCCCTCATCTAAAACATCCTATCCAATTCCAAGAACAACAATACTGAGAGAGGGGCAGAAATGAAAGCTCGTATTCCCTTCTTCATGTTTCTGCTGTCATCCCTTTGCATCGGCCTCAGCCTCTCGGCAGAGGAGCAGATGTTCTACAAGCCTTCGGACTTTCGGGACATCTCGAGCTGTGTGATTTCGTGGGAACCGGTCTTCGGCGAGACAAAGGTCTACGACCTGACGAAGGGCGAATATCCATACCCAGCGAGCGGCAGGTACATGGCGAAGGAGGGCTGGAACTCATACCCCGACGGCAGCGAGATACCGGTCACGAATTATACGATGGAACAGGAATACCCAGAGAAGGCGTATCCAGAGATCTGGGTGACTCAACCCAGATACGGTAGCGTTGACCCAGGGACATGGTATTTTCATTCTAAAATCAGCACGCCGGCAAGTGATATTATATTCTCAAAGTGCTTTGTAAAAATGTGGCATAGGAATATTAATACTAACGACGACATCAAGAAACTCTGTCTTGAGAAAAACATATCTTCATATATTACAAGCAATAAAACTATATGGTATGGACTGGCAACGCAGAATCGTAAAGGATTTTACGATACATCCTTCGTTGAATATGTTTACAGGCTAACATTATTAAACAATAAAAGCTATAAGGTTGAAGAGATATCCGGATATAGCGGTCTTCAAATCCTCAGTGCGATTCGGGCAAGTGAAGATTTTGAGAAATATAATGGTGGTAAATATCTGCTGTTCGATGATAACGTAAATGAACTTATTGTTCTCGATGGCAACGGCCAAAGCTGGCGAATGCCCTTCTTCAAACGCAAATTCGACACGGAATGCTGGGGTTGCGAGCATGTCGAGGAGATCGCAAATTTCCCTGGCATATTGTTCTACGACCGCAATTATGGTATCCCCCGTAACGCGATTCGTCCTCCATCTAACGATCCAGAAACTGGTCTTCCTACCGATAACTGGCGATACTGGAAGCCTCGCCTCGTACCAGACAAACCGCAGTCGCGATATGTGCAGATTAACTTGAAGACAGGCATGGTGGAGGCAACCTATGAGGGAATACACTACGCACGGTTGCGCACGCCTGAAATCGTCGAGATACCCAATGTCGCAAGGGATGGTTGTCTCGGCAGCGCGTTGATGAAAAAGGGAAAGCAGGTAGCTTTTCTTCCGTATGACAGGGCGTTTCCAAAAGACGTGAAAATCTATCAGGAATTTCCTAATAACCTACAAAGCGCATACATCGGAAGTGACGGTGCATCTTGTGTTGATTACTCGCGACTTTCGCTGTTCCATAATTCATTCATCAAGCGTTGCAGTGAAAACTCCGTAATAGCTGGAATTACCTGCGGTATCTTCTCATTGATTATTGTTACTGGAAGTTACTCATCTAACGGTAAAATGTTACGGTCTGTCTACTGTTTCTCGAATCCTTTCAGCGAAGTCTCGTTCCGCCTTTACTGCTGTGCCACCGTTCCAGCCGATTTCATCACCCCTGGTGACAGGAAAGTGCTGTATGCATTCAATGGAGAGTCCATATTCATAGACAACTCAGGCGAGCTGCTGCGCATTGATGTACCGAAGGAGGCATTAAAATGAAGAAAGTGTTCTTTACGTTTTCACTGGCCCTCTGTCTTTGCTATGTATATACACGCGTGCTTGCCGTGCCTCCCGCAGGTGTGATGAACGAGATGTATAATGGAATTGTCGCACAGAACGCAGATTTCTATTTCCATGGGGGCGTGGACATCCACTGGACTAATACTCTTAATTGGCCTGCGGGCAGTTACAGCCGCGCGGTATTGCCTGCACCAAAAGGAGGATTAATCTTTTTATATGAGGATATCCTTGCGCATACACACAATCCGAGCAATAAGAACGCTGGATTCGGTATCTGCTTGAATCCAATGCTGACTGCAGTCACAACCATCTACGGAGGGCAGACAACGGTATATACGCGCTATTATGAACCAACGCAGGATCCTCTTTATTGTGGAATTGGACATTGCATGTTCGACTTGCATGAAGATATTCAAAATGCAAACGGTATTCTGACGATATTGCCCGGTTCCAATCTTGCTGGTCTGCATAGCGGAATAAAAGCTGTAGTATTGCATAGATGCGCAATAGTTATGAATAATAACAGCGACCCCAATGACGATGTAGCAGTACCAGATCTGCCACTTGGTATTTATTTATCGAATGGCAATTATTACATTCCCAGTATCTCACAATTCGATCCCGTGGCAATTGTTGGCGACTATTGGTGGAATTCGAGTAATCCTCCACCCACAAGCGGCATCATCAAGGAAAACCACTTTCATGTGGATTTGTACCGCAGGACGATCGCCCTGTCGGCGATTCCTACAGTTACAACCACAACGACCTTCACCAATGGTACTACCGTGACACTCACGATTACAAATACAGTTGCGAACACAATCGCGAAGGCTGTCTGCAATATCGGAATGATGAATGAGATGAAGGACTACCTGAAATCCGTGATTCCAGCGACGGTCACGCCGGTTGTTTCCGATGGCTTTATCATGAGACCTGATTGCGCGGATCAGGCGCGATGGCGATATCCGCAATCCTTCAACAGTATGGCATATTCTTGTGGAGCCAATGGCGCGGGTGATGTGTACTATGTGCCGCTCGGGACAAGCACAGCCACACCGGTCTTCAATCCGGATCAGGTCGGAGGAAAATCATTGGGTTTCTGCATCGATGTCATTCAGGACGCGTACACGAACTGGGGCGGATGGAATGCCGATTGCTTTGACAACATCGAATATCGCATCTATCATGTCGTACCCTCACCCACTTCATCATATTTCATGCCGTGGCCGACAAAGCTTGCCGAGGCTATGGTATATAAAATTCCTTCAGCGGTAATTGGCGATGATTCTTATGGACTGACTTTCCCCCCACCTACACAGACAAATCGTATCCAGTATCATCCAAATTACAACGGCGACTACGGGTACATGTTTGAACGAAATCCCGACCAAATTGACCCACCCGCAACAGCGAATCCATTTCTGCCTTTTTCATGGTCGTTCAATCCTGACACAAGCGACAACGGGGCTTCAACGAATATATTCCACTCCTATTGGATCCTTTCGAATCTTCACTCGAAAACCCGATCCGACGGAGAGTTTATCTTCAACAACAATCATCGCTACTTCTGTTGGAATTCGAGTGTCCACAACCGATACGAGGACGAAGACGACACCCTCGCATGGTGGCTTCCTCCAAAGACATCGTTACCTCCACCGTATCACACGAATCCCGCGCATTCCCCAATGCCGTCGCTGACAAACAATATGGCGTATAATCCGAAATACGCGTATTTCCCCGACGGAACATATTACGTCGAGGCGGAATACAAAGATATCGCCGACCACACAGTGACTAAGAAGTCCGAAAGCTTCATGGTAGACAACTACAAGCCGTATCTGAAGGGAATCGCAGTATTCCAACAGCAGATGAAATGGGACTATTCCACGACGACATGGTATGACCCAGAATCCGATGACAGTTGGTGGCAACTCAATGAAGTCACGAAGATCAATTACTCCCCTTGGGTGGGCGTCAACAAAATCTTGTATAAGCAATACTGCCTTTACGAGGCGTTCTGGGAGAACCAAAAGGATGCGCAGGGTCGTGAACAAGGCTACAATGTGGGCTCGGATTGTGAGATGAGATTGAAGACCCTAAACCTGTTCTTTGGGCATGCAAACTTTGTTGACGCTGCGAAGTGCAACTTCGAGAGCGTCCCGAACAGCGCGCGTGCGAAACGATGGGCGAACGGCGAGAAGGCGATCTATTTCGAATTCGACTTTAGCGAATCGATAGATCCACAATCGTTTTCATTAGATATCGAGGATCGTTTCAACGAATTCCGTTGTCTGCTCGATGCATCGCATAGAATCGCTGATATCTCTCTTCCCCCTGGATTGGATGAGAATTCCGAGATTTTCAGCTATTTCGATTTCACCGATCAATCCGAATGGGGTTGGACTTTTAAAAAGGGGAGCAATGCGAAGACCGTTTATGCGAAAATCCCGGCATTGAAGCTGTTTCTCGTTCCATCACAAAACGGCTACACAACGAACGCCCTCTTCGATGCCGCGGAGAGAAGGTTGTTTATCATGGCCCGCGATATGGCGGGAACGCAGCTTGCGTGTCTTGAGGATACCACAACGGGGGGATCGGTAACCGAATCGTTCAATCAAAGCATCTGTAGAAGCGCGAGCAACGGTCATTATAATGAGAATGAATGGGGCGATTCATGGCTTCACAGGCTGTCAATCGACACCACGACGGAAGCGAAATGCTGGATGAATCCCCAAGGATTTCACAACTGGCCAGATGTCCATCACCAGATTCAAAACCTTGAGGACAATTCGACCTTTGACGATATCGTCAACTTCCATATCAATAATGTGAGCTACGGAAAGGTGTGGACTGAACAATACGATCCAAAGAGACATATCGCCAGATTAAGCATAGACGGTGATACGATACACGATTCATCGGGCACGAGGGAAACAAGAACTACCATCGGTTTATATGAGGAAAAGAATAGGAACGATAATGCCGTGAGAATAATGGTTGGCAGGCAGATTGGATACTGGTGCTATATGCAGATACTCGAAATCGACTGCCTGACCGTAGACGCGGCCGGTAATTATAACTGCGCGGTCGGTCAGGTATTTCCCAATCCCGGCTACACGACGGGACCATGGCGTAGCTTTGAGACGACTCCACCGACAATTCCGCCTTCGACATCGTTTACAACTGAACCACCGGTCTCATTCTACACGACCTTTCCACCAACGAATACGCTGCCATACACGACCTCTGTACCATCATTGAGTATTGGGCCGACAGGAACTCCCAATGAACCTGAGGATGGAATTGAAATGCCCGAGCCAACACAAATGCCTTCTCCATTGCCATCTATAAGGATAGCTTCGTGAGGTATATGTGAAAATAGAACGACTTATTGCGTCCCCTTCATCTTAAGAACATGCGGTACCCTATGTATCCACGCGACAATCGAATTGTGAGCAGGGAACGGATGAAACCGTTCCCTGCTCGTTTATCAATGCTTTAGCTTGATACCTTGATGTAGAACTCGACCCGCGTTTCTTTGCATTGCTCGGTGTATCGTTCGTCGTGACAGAACGATAGAAGGCATAACCAGCGGCGAATATTGTCTTTTCCTTGACTCCGAACCGTGTGAGACGGTGCAGGGTGTGGTACTGCCTGGAACCGACGGCATGGCGGCGATGAAACGCGAGCGCGTGAAATTGTCGGTACTGCAGCGCAAGAAGCGGTAGAAGGTGTTCCACATTTTCAAGGGATAGAAAAAGGGCTTCCGACATCGTCCTATTGCAGAGACTCGCCGAAAACTCGAAGGGGATACTGCGCACTCCAAAGAAATCAAATTCCTTTATGTTTTTTGACATTTAGTGCTTTCCATTGCAGCAACGGGTGGGATGCGATTCTGTTCATCATGTCCTCGTCACTTGTCAGAAGCTCAGGCTTAACCTGTCCGTGATCAAGAATTTGGTCGAGAAACTCCATCTCCTCTGTCTTCAATGGAAGTACAATTTCTAAGGCCTGTTGGCATTCGTCTAACATGCTCCTTGCCCAATCACTGGTCTTTTTGCCATCAAGAAACCCTCCCCGGATTACTGGAACTAACTGATTATTTAGTTCGCGGAGATCGTAACTCACATCCTGAATTCTTGCCGTTCTCCAGTCCTTACGGTTCATCGCACCGTAAACGACGAAACCCAGACGAAGTTTCTGAGGATCAAGATTCTCTCGAGTCAACAACAGGTAAGCATCAAAGAGGTCACGACTGGCTTGGCGGGAAAATAGAGCTGCCAGTTTGCCAGCAGTCAACTCATGAAGATCAAGTACAGGTATTTGGTTGGCCTTGGCAGTTCCGATGGTTGCGTCTCGTGCGGTGATCGGCCACAGGGGGAGCCTGTACATAAAGTTCAGATCAACCTCCAGATTGCCATATTCGCTTATGGAACTGTCGTATCGCAGTCGCCACTTGCCCCCAGCAAAGTCGTCAGGCATGCGTGTGATTTGCATGCCTTCTCGTAAACAAACTGCCTTAAGTGCCTTCTCGACCTTTGGGCGTTCTGTCATCATCACATCTCGGTCCACAGCACCAATATAGTTTATGTCAAGGTCAACCGACAGACGTGGAACATCAAAATAGAAAAGGTTGAGTGCCGTACCACCTTTTAGAGCCCATCGCCCGCGGAGAAAAGAGTGACTGTTAAAACCCTCAAGGAGATTCAGTAGCTGGATCACCTTTTCCAGCACTTCGGGGCGAAAACCTATTGCTTGGGCATCGCTCATCAGATTCTCACGAGGCACCTTCATATGCTTTCCTCCCACGTTCTACTTACGAGTGAAAAGGGAACAATCAAGTTCCACTCGCTTACCAGTTTTCCTCCCTCACCTCGCTGCATATAGTGTGGCTGCTTAGGACGCATTTTGCGCAAGAAATCAAGACTGCGATCCTCTATCATGAGTTGTTCTGAGTGTTGCTGCAAGAAGTAGCCAACCTTCGCTGCTATGGTCTTCTTGTTCAACAGAGCAACATAGCTGGTTACGAGATCAACATCGTAGTATTCAACCGATCCAAGTGACCGCCAAACCTCCTCCCATCCACCACCCAAGTCGGGTCTGTCAAGAAGATCTACCATCGTTCGTTCCAGACTGGTTACACGGATTGACAATCCGCCTCTGTTTACCATTGTCGTGGCGAATTCCTGCTTACCCTTAACCCGCAAAGATTTCTGGAACTGCACGCATTGAAACGTGTACCCTCGGAACTGTGTAGGTCTAAGCGAACCATTGCTCAGAAAGAAAAATCTCCCGAACACAGAGTGAGCTTTGCTATGAACCTCAAGCGCAGTGTGGTAGGCAAGTACTGCGTCATCTGCCGATTTTGCTGCTATAAGGTAAGGATCAATAGGACAATCCTCAGGAGTAAAACCAGGAGGGACTACTGCAAATAGACCTCGGCGAATACGTACAAAATGCCCCTCACGCAGGTGATAAGCTAATAACGATTCACGGGATCGCTTCTTTGAAGAGTATCCATCATCGAGATTCCTGAGCAGTTCATCCAGCGAAAGGACGGGATACTTTGCACACAGCTCTTGTAATCTCACAATTGCCTCCACTTGAATCTACTCACCGATATACGGTATTTAACTACGAGTTTCAACAAACGGGCTCAAGTCGCGAGGAATCGTCACCAACTTGAGAATGTTCGTCAATATACTGTAATATACTACGTGTTTCTGCGTGATTTGTCAAGTCTTGAAAGGGATTTCCGTAAACACGTGTGCGAGTTTGCTTCACTGGCACTTCAAATTGCCCGCGTTTCATACACGGTCGCCACTGTGCCGGCGCGTTTTTCACGGAGATGCGCAATATGGGCACGTTTTTCACATTTCTGGCGCGTTTCTTGCGGCTGGTTGTCTTTTGAGAAGAATACCCAAAGAAATACAATTTTTGGTTGATGAGACAATACATGAGCGCGAACCCGCAGCTTGCCATACGCGATTAAAAGCGCGGCATGCAGGCTAATTGCATTAAAAACCCCGGTCTCCCGGGGTTATTAGTGATATGAGTTGCGGATTTCGCACAATTGCTTGTTAATCCCAGTATTCGCGGCTCTTCTTTATGTCTATCTTCCAAATGCCGTTTAGGTTGGTGAGAACGAGCTTCTGTGTGTCTAATTCGCCATCGGGGTATTTTATCTCGGTTATGTAGAGTATCTCGGTGGAAGAGATGGGCTCGCGGCCGGTGATCTTCTCCAACTTAGGTATATTGCGGTTGTAGTATTCGCGTATAAATGTATCAAGGCTGACAAACCTCTTGCTTGCAGCCTCGGTGTAATACTCCTGATATGCGTATGCGCTTTCGGGAGTAAGGTACATCAACTGCTTTTCGAAGGAGCCACATTTGAAAAAGCCTGCTACTACATCATCAGGTGTCTCGCGAAGCAGCACGAAAAAGCCGATCAGCATCGCTGCGAACATCACCGCACCGATAGTAACATAGATAAGGGGGGAGGCCTTTTTCTGTTCCATTATGCACCTACCATTCCAACAGCGTTTCGCGCACGACCTCTTCTATTGTCGTTTCGCCGTTGAATATCTTAATAACACCAGCCTCGCGCAGCGTGTGCATGCCGAATTCAAGAGCCTTAGAGCGAATGACCTCGGTGGGCTTCGACATTGAAATCAGCTCGCGCAGTTCGTGGTTCATTATCATCATCTCCATGATAGCCGTTCTGCCTCGATAGCCTGTGTGGTTGCAGTGCTCGCACCCCTTGCCGTAGTAGAACTGGCGGTCGGCAACATCATCTGGTTTTAGGCCGAGTTCGAACAGCATCTCTGGGGTGGGCGAATATGGTTGCTTGCATCGAGTGCAGATCCGTCGGACGAGTCGCTGCGCAATGACAGCCTCAAGGGTCGCGGAGATGAGGAAAGGCTCAACGCCAAGGTCAATAAGACGGGTAATGGCGGTGGGCGCGTCGTTTGTGTGAAGTGTTGAGAACACGAGGTGGCCGGTAAGCGATGCTTCGATAGCGATATCGGCAGTTTCGAGGTCGCGGATTTCGCCGACGAGGATAACATCGGGGTCGTGGCGCAGAATCGAGCGAAGACATGCAGCGAATGTTACATCAATATCGGGGTTGATGGGGATCTGTATCAGACCTTCGATATCGTATTCGACGGGGTCTTCGGTGGTGATTATCTTCAGGTCGGGTGAATTAAGCTCGGTGAGCGCAGAGTACAGCGTTGTCGTCTTGCCCGAACCAGTAGGCCCAGTAACGAGTATGATGCCGTGTGGGCGGTCGAGCAGGTCGCGGAAGGTCTTCATCTCTTGTTCAGTGAATCCAAGCTGCTCGAGGTTAAGCGACACGACAGTGCGGTCGAGCACGCGCATCACGACACTTTCTCCGTGAATGGTGGGCAGTGACGAGACACGGAGGTCAACCGGATTGCCACCCACCACAAGGTCAATGCGACCGTCCTGCGGGAGCCTTCGCTCAGAGATATCGAGGTTTGACATAACCTTGATGCGCGATGTGATCGGCAGGGCAAGGTGTTTTGGTGGCGGTGTCATCTCGTAAAGCACGCCGTCAACGCGGTAACGCACTTTGAACTCGTGCTCAAAAGGTTCGAAATGGATGTCTGACGCCTTTGCCTTGATCGCTTGAAGCAGAATAAGGTTCAGAAACTCGATTATGGGCTTTTGGCCGGCTGCGCGTTGAAGACTTTCAAGGTCGAGCGAATCGCCTTCTCCAAGGTTGAGCGAATCGGCCTTCGAAATTGCGTCAATAATGTCTTCGATCGTATCGCCTTCGCTGCCATAGAGTCGTTCTATCGCTTCGAGCACCTCTCGTTCAGTCGCAACGGCGCCGCGCACCTCCGCATTGAGCATGAAGCGCAGGTCGTCGAGTATGTGAAGGTTCTGAG
The DNA here is from genome assembly GCA_964571525.1 of uncultured Planctomycetota bacterium. Taxonomy (GTDB): domain Bacteria; phylum Planctomycetota; class B143-G9; order B143-G9; family B143-G9; genus CAZNBY01. The sequence continues at coordinate 195,178 of CAZNBY010000001.1, read as the reverse complement.
GGTCGGCCATCGCGACGACGAAGGTGCCGTCTGATTCGCGAGCGATCGGCATAATGCGGTATATTTCTGCAACCGACTTGGGAATTTTGTCGAGCACATCGCTTGATACATCAAGATACCTTAACTCGACGACTTCCATGCCCTGTTGAATGCCGAGCGCGTAATGAACATCGGGTCGGCTGCAGCAACCGAGCGAAATAAGTATCTCGCCAATCGCACCACCGCGTTCTTGTTGCAGCGCGAGCGCGTCTTCTATGTTCTCGTCGCTTATCTTGCCGTTGTCGCGAAGAATCTCACCGAGCTTTTTGTTAAGTCTTACCATATCTACCGGCCTCCGCCGTTTAGCGTTTCTTGGCGATACCGTTCGGCACGCCGTATAGTTTCTTTCTCATTCCCTCTTGGTCTTGCGCACGCAGAACCGCAGTCTCTTCAGATATCTTTCCCGCAGCCCAGAGGTTGTAAATAGAATCGTCGAGCAACATCATGCCCATCGCGCGACCAGTTTCTATCACGGAGTCAATGCGAAAGGTCTTCTTCTCGCGTATCAGATGGCTGACAGCGCTCGTCATGATAAGTATTTCAAAAGCCGCATGGCGGCCTGTGTTGTCAATATTGGGCAGTAACTGCTGCGTAATAACTGCGACAAGCGAAAGCGATAACTGTGTGCGCACCTGCTCCTGTTGGTCTGGCGGAAAAGCATCAATTATGCGCGAAATAGTTGTTGACGCGCCTATTGTGTGCAGAGTCGCAAACACAAGGTGCCCGGTTTCAGCAGCGGTAATTGCTGCGCTCATTGTCTCAAGGTCGCGCATCTCGCCGACCATCATAACATCCGGATCTTGACGAAGCCCCTTTATGATAGCCTCGTGAAACGATTCTACATCCTCGCCCACTTGCCTCTGTGTGACAATTGACTGCTTGTGAGGATGATAATACTCGATAGGGTCCTCTATCGTCAGAATATGCTGATCAGAATTCGTGTTTATCGAATCAATCATTGAGGCAAGCGTAGTGGTCTTTCCGCATCCAGTCGGTCCAGTAACTACTATGAGACCGCGAGGCCTTTCGAGTATCCAAGATATCGAAGGTGGAAGACCAATCTGCTCAAAGGAAAGTATTCTTGAGGGGATAAGGCGGATTGCAAGCGAAACATTTCCGCGCTCCTTATATGCTGATACGCGAAACCTCGCCTTGCCCTCGAAATCAAATGAGAACTCTGCGCCTCCTCGTTCGTCAAGCCTCTTCATCTTCTCTTCGCTGCAAAGCTCTTGCGCAAATTTGAGTGTTTCTGCTGGTGTAAGCACAGTCGAGCCTGCTACGACCAACTTGCCGTGCAGACGAACAGTGGGCTCGCGATTGACTACAAGGTGAAGGTCAGACGCTCCCTCAGAAACTGTTAGATCTAATAGCTTGTTAATCGAATAAGGCATTTACTCTCCTGTGTCATTATGACACTTTTCGGAGTTGTTCGGGGGATTGTCAAAAAGACACAGTAATGACCCAAGTACAGCGTTTCTGTTGTAAGTAACTATTACATCGGCACTTACAGAGTTATCAACAAAGTTTCCTACATCCCCTGTAGGTTCTGCATTTTCTCTTGTAGGTTTGTGTAGGATACCTGCTGAGTATCCTAAACCCTTTTTCCGGCATGTAGGAAACCTGCGAAGATAACCTACATCAACCTTACGAACAGAGGCGAAAACCGAATCGTGCATGTAGATTCTTGCTTCGCTGCAAATGCCTGAGATACTGGAGGTTAAGTGCAGTTTACGCATCATTCCTACAGTTCCTACAGGGCTTAATTCTAATTCTAAAGTAACTCATATTTAGTATAAGAATGGTAGTACCCAAACTCTACTCGGTTGTCTTTGCTGCACGAAGTATCTCGTCCACGGTTGTAACGCCTGTCGTGATCTTTCGTATGCCATCGCGAACAAGGGTATGCATACCGTCGTTTATAGCTTGCTCGCGCAGTTTTTCGGTAGTTGTACCGTTAAAGGTCATTTCTCTAAGTGTGTGGTTCATCACCATTAATTCAAAGACGCCGATTCTGCCCCTATAACCTGTCTGTTTGCATGAACGGCATCCGGCTCCGTGATAGAAGGTGGTGCCTTCGATCTCTCGCTTTGTCATGCCGACAGCAAGAAGTTTGCCGTACTCGGGTTCGTAAGGCTGTTTGCAGTCAGGGCATATCTTGCGGATAAGGCGCTGCGCCATAACAGCCTGAATTGATGACGAAACAAGAAACGGCTTGAGGCCAAGGTCAATAAGGCGGGTGATTGCCGACGGTGCGTCATTTGTGTGAAGGGTTGAAAAGACAAGATGGCCAGTAAGAGCCGCTTGAATGGCAATTTCAGCAGTTTCGAGGTCGCGGATTTCGCCGACGAGAATGATGTTTGGTGCCTGACGCATCATTGCGCGGATGATTCGCGAAAATGTAAAGCCTATCTTTGGCAGAACATTGCACTGGTTAATGCCTTCAAGGTGATACTCGACTGGGTTTTCAGCCGTGATAATCTTTCTATCGGGACGGTTCAGGGTGGCAAGAGCGGCATATAGTGTCGTCGTCTTACCAGAACCTGTTGGCCCTGTGACAAGTATGATACCATTAGGACGGCGAATGAGTCGCGAGAAAACCTCGAAATCAGATGGATGAAAACCAAGTTGCTCAAGACCTACTAACAAAGTCTCCTTATCGAGAATACGCATCACTATGCTTTCGCCCTGAGTGGCGGGGAGAACAGAGACGCGAATATCAATGTCGCGATTAAGCAGTTTGATCTTTATGCGGCCATCTTGTGGTTTACGCTTTTCGGCAATATCCATGCCCGACATGATCTTAATACGCGAAGAGAGGGGGCCTTGAAGCCGCTTGGGCACCGAACGCGCCTCGAAGCAGACGCCGTCAACACGGTAGCGTATGCGTACACGGTCGTGCATAGGCTCGACATGTATATCCGATGCTCTTTGGCGCATGGCGTCTGTGATGACACCTGTAACATAACGGATAATCGGCGCGTCCTCGTCGTCGCCCTCTTGCAGGTCAAGCTCGTCGGTGCGTTGAGATATATCCACATCGCCCGACATATTTGACTTCATCCGCTCGATGATCTCTTGTTCGGCGATACCATAATAGCTAACAAGTGACTCGCGTATGCCGTTGGGAGAAGCAAGCACACACTCGACCTGTGCGTTTACAACAAACCCAATCTTATCGAGCGAATCGAGGTCGAGCGGGTCGCTCATGGCAACAGTAAGAACGCCGGAAGAGAAGTCAATAGGGATGATGTTGTGCTCACGGGCAAGCTCTGTCGGCACCTTCTCGATGGTCTTTTGGCTTATCTTTATGTCTTCGATAAAGACCATTTCGAGATTGAATTGCTCGGCAAGCGCACGAGTTACATCGGCAGGAGTAGCAAAACCAAGCCCGACGCAAATCTCGCCGATCTTTTTGCCGGCAAGCTCTTTCTTCTGTCTCTGCAGAGCCTCTTCCAGTTGTCTTTCGTTAATAAAGCCAAAATCTAAAAGAAGCTCGCCGATTCGTCTGCGATATTCCATAGGCTGTCACCTCAAAAGTACCCTTTTGACAGAAAATTCGATGTTCTGTTCCGCCGTTCGCCGTAAGGTTATTCGTCGCGGTATCCTCTTGCGTATTCATATATAGCGTACGAGAGCGCCATGAGGAAGACCGCAGTAAATGCGAGACCCTTTTCGAGAAAACTTGTGAAATGCGCACAAAACAGAAAGACAATGCCAGATGCCAGAATGCCCCTGCCCAACGCGCCGACCGAACCGGTCGAAGCAACGGCAATTGCGCCGTTTCGAACTACGGTCAACGCCAAGAGCAGAAAGAGTATAAGCCCTATCAGTCCCTGTTCAACAAGTAAGATCATATATGATGAAAAACTTGATGGTTCGTCAACATGAATATCGTACACGGCAGGTTCGGCGGTGGAAGCGGGGAATTTGGGATCAAAATAGAATTCGCCCTTTACCGCATTAGCGTATGAGGACGGAGCATAACCGGTAAGCGGTTTGCTTGCCGCGGCATTTATTGCGGCCTGCCAGTTTCTAACCCGCGCCGATACCACGAAATCGCGATACTCCGCCCCCTTTGGCACCATTTTTGTGTCGTCTTTGTGATAGATTGACGCTGAGTTGATCAGCATCGAGGCGTTATTACGCGGAGCGACCGAGAATAAAACCAATGCCAACACGAACAGAAAAACTGTGCCAGCAAGCGCAGCCCATCTGCCGTAGAGTGATAAGAGCACAATAAGGCCGATCGAAAGGCCGACAAACATCCAACCATTCAACACCACAAGCAAAGAACCCGCAATAAGTGGCAGCATCCATATCTTGCGCATTAGCCCGGGCGCGGCGATTGCGTTTGCGATAACCAACGGTAAAGCAACTGCAACAAATGCCGAAAGCTGGGCATTGTTCTCAAAAGTGCCTCGCACATCGAAAGGGTTTGCGCCCGAGAAATAATGATAAAGCCCAAACGCCACCACGACCGAAAGCACCGAGCAGAGGACATCAAGCGCGATGCCGATTGCTCGCTTTGTGTTCAAAGAGGTTAGAAACACAATATAACCGATGACAAAATACTCAAGGAACTGAAGCGATTCCTTAAGCATTGGCCCGAGTCCGACAGGGACATTTTCGATATCGCGCCTGAATATGCCCGAAAGAAACCACAGAAACAGGGCGACGGAAAGAAAGGTCGGCCAGCGAAAAGTCCTTATGTCTTTTGCGATGAACAGGGTAACAATGAGTGCGATGAAGAGAAGAGCGACGACAATATCCGCAGCGGTAACATAAGGACCCGCCGCTACGCCCTTGTGCTTGAATATCCCTGTGTTTATGGCATAAGAAAGGGGGGCAGCAATTAGCAGAAGCGGCACCGCGCGAAGCACGATGTCCAACGGCTTTCTTGAGGCAAGGCCTTGTTCTTTGGTCTGCATGTCGCCCCCATGGTATTATGCAGGATTGGCTAAAGACCAACAATGCTGATGACGAAAATTATACCGTCTGTTTATGCGCAGCGTGCAAAAACCCCAAAGGAAGACACAAACTCGCCCATTACACTGTGGGCACATGTCTGCCAAATTATCGTCTTGCAGACTTGCAATAACGGGTATACTATACTATGTATTATTTGCGGGGGGAGACAATATGCAAGCTGAGGACCGCTGTCTGAAGCTTACGCTTGATGTCACCAACTTCACCGAAAGGCGGTTGGGGCTTGGGCGCGCCTTGCTCGAAGACGATCTCGAGCTAATTAGTAAGCTCGCTTTGCGTGCTTCTGAAGCCGTCTGCAAACAACACGCAGACGGTTTTCTTCCATATTTGAATGTCCACGAACAAGATATTTCGCCAATCTTATCCCTTGCCGATAGTTCCAAAGGTAAGTACGACAATGTAATTGTGTTAGGTATTGGCGGCAGCGCACTCGGTCTTACCGCGCTACAAACCGCTCTACGCCATCCATATCACAATACGCTTTCGAATAATCAGCGCGGCGGAATACCGCGCCTTTTTGTGCTCGATAATATTGATCCCTATTGCATTGACGCATTGTTCAAGGCAATTGATCCCGCTCGCAGCGTTTTCTTTGTCATATCGAAATCAGGCACAACCGCTGAGACGATGTCGCAGTATCTGATTGTCAGAAGGATGATCGAAAACGCAAAACTCGACCAGCGCGAACATATCATTCCGATTACAGATCCCTCATCTGGCGTGCTTCGTGATATTGTCAAGCGTGACGGGCTGAAATCATTCGAGATACACCCCAAGATAGGCGGCAGATTTTCGGTACTCACTCCAGTCGGACTTGCGCCTGCTGCGATGATGGGAATGGACATCAGGGCTCTGCTTGAAGGCGCAAGATGCTACTCGCGTTATGCGCTTCATAACCGCACGATTGATAATCCATCTTTGCTGCTCGCTTGCTGCCTATACCTGCTGTTTCTCAAGGGTTACACAAACCATGTGATGATGCCATATTCGAGCCAGCTTCGCGATGTTGCAGATTGGTATCGCCAGCTATGGGCCGAAAGCCTTGGCAAAAAGCTCGATCGCACAGGAAAAGTGGTCGAGACCGGCCCCACGCCAATAAAGGCTTTGGGGGTGACAGATCAGCACTCGCAGGTTCAGCTTTACGCTGAAGGTCCGCGCGACAAGGCCTTTATCTTTGTGGGGGTAAAGGACTTTAACGCGAAGGTAGAGATACCCACAACCGATATAAGCGCCCTATCTTATCTCGGCGGAAGGACAATGAATGAACTTATCGAAGCCGAGATGATAGGCACAATGGTTGCCCTGACAGATGGCGGCCGCCCGAACTGCGTAATTGAGATGAATGATGTTAGCGAAAACTCTGTTTCACAACTTATGATGTTTTGGCAGATGGCCGTCTCTTATATAGGCGAACTGCTGAACATAGATGCATACGATCAACCTGGTGTAGAAGCCGGCAAAGTTGCGGCTTATGCGCTTATGGGGCGCCCGGGATTCGATAAAGAGGCCGAACGGATTCGTGGCAGCTTAAACAACATTGATAACATTCGCGCGCCAAAAGTGTGCAGTTTTGACAACTCGGCGGTATGACATAATGGAAAAGCAGTCGAAGAAATCAGATTTAGAACTTGGGCGGGAATTGAAACAAGGTAATCCTGAAGCATTCAACGAGGCTGTAGAAAAGTTCATCCGACCGATTTACAGCATCTGCCTCAAGTGGTTAAACGACCCGGTCGAGGCTCAAGATGCAACCCAGGATGTCTTTCTTCGTATGTGCAAGAGCATTGACACATACGATGCAAGCAAACCCCTTAGCTCATGGTTATTTCGTATAGCGCACAATCGCTGTATGGATGCCTATAAGAAAAAGGGGCGCAACCTTAGTCAACTGATGCTCGACACCCAGTCCGAGCGTCAGACTGACCCCGAGCCCATTGACGGCGAATCGAACGACCAATTGGCAAAACTTGTGTGGGACTCGCTCGATGAGATCCACGAATCTTACAAGATGATCTTGCTGTTCAAGTACAAATTCAATATGTCGAACAGCGAGATTGCTCAAGAATTCGGGATCAACGAGAACAGCTTCCGCGTGAAGCTGTTCAGGGCGAAACAGGAGCTTCGCGCCGTTGTCCAGGCTAAGTTGCTGGAGGGTAAGAAGAAATGAAGTATATGCTAAATGATGAGACTAAAAGACTGGTCGAAGCTGTAATTGAGGGGCATGCGGCACCGGACGAGCAGATTAAACTTATGTCTCTGCTCGCCCGTGACGAGAATGTCCGCAATTACTATGCGGCATTGGAGAATGAACGCAGGCTTCTCGACTCGTCGTTTAAGTACGAGGTAGAACCCCCAGCAGGGCTTCAGGCGAAAATTGTCGCCGCACTTGCTGTCGCTGTTACCGAGCCGAAAGACGGCCCCGTGATCGAATTTCAGATCAAAGAGCCCGACCACGACGAGCGCGTAATACGCTTTGATAAGCCCCACATCGGAATCGGTAGAGGAAGCGAGTCAGAGCTTAAGCTTGAAGACAATGATGTGTCGCGTTCTCACTGCGAGATATCATATCGCGATGGTCGTTATCACATCAAAGACACAGGATCGAAGAACGGCGTTATAGTCAACGATGTAAAGGTTACAGAATGCGACCTTGGCACCGGCGACATAATAAGGCTTGGAAGCACATTGCTGAAGGTTGTTAGCGCAACTGAGCTTGGCAAGCTGACAAGCACAGGCGAGATAACCCGCTCAGATGAAATAGTACCGGCATACCTGACATATTTCTTTAACGGCGCAGAAGGTAAGTTCGAGCTTAAGAAAGACATTGTCGCGATCGGGCGTGGAACGGATGTTGACCTAAGATTCGACGACGACGCATTCAGCCGCCGCCATTGTTGTATCGAGCGGGTGTTTGACCAGTATCAGTTGGTTGACCTTGGCTCGACAAACGGCACGATGCTAAACGGAACGCAAGCGCTGATGGAGGACTTGAAGGATGGCGATAGGATTCGCATAGGCAACATCGAAATGGTGTTTCACAATCCGGCTTCTGCGGTCGCTATGGAGGAAGAGCTTGTTCCAATGGGTGAGCGCACGATCATGGCGCTTATGCCCGAAACGCTCAAGCCAAAGCCAGAGAAGAAGCTCGACCCGCTCGTTCTTGAGCAACGGCGCGCGCGGCTTCAGACAATGTTAGAAGGTCGCGAGGAATCAACAAACCTCGTTAAGTGGATATCGGCTGTCGCGGCAGGATTAATACTGCTCGGCGTAGTAGGTTTGATAATAATCAACGCGACGCGCCCATCGGATAAAGGGCCTAAATACGATGTGGCCGCGGCAAAGGCTGCATTGTTAGAAGTCAAGCAATTGCAAAGCCAAAACAAGCATAAAGACGCTATAGACCGTGCCGAGCTTTACATGCGTTCGTACATAAACACGCCTTACTATGCCGAGCTTCGTTCTGCAAAGCTTTACAGCGAGCAGAAGCTAAACGATATTGACTGGGCGAAGGTCTATGAGCAGGCGTATCGCGAGTTTGCGCAGATAAAGACCAGAATACCGATTGTTAAGGATGATCCCATTGCTCTTAACGAGCTTTACACTGAATACAGGCTCTGGCAGGCAAAATACAAAGACCGCGATGAGTCGCTTATCAGAAAGAGCGAGTCTAAGCCTATATTTTCCACCCTTATCGCAGAGTCTGTATCCTATTCATTCGATGTAGCTAAAGGGAAGGCCCGCGCTAAAGCTCGTGACAGCTACTTTGGCGAGGCCATAACCACCCTTACCTTCTACAAGAAGCGCTATGAAAACCTGATCAAGCAATACTATCCTGAGAAGTGGGCAAACTACCTTGAAGAGCTTGACACAACCATAGCTCAGTACGCGAACGATGCGAAAGAGGAATTTGAGTACAACTATAGCCTTGCAGAGTTCTACATTCGCGAAAACATGATGAAGGAGGCGATGGAATGCCTAAACAACATCATCGAACGCTATGGCATTCCTGAATACACAAAATTGGCGCAAGAGAAGCTCGCTGCAATAGGCCGTGCGCCAACAAAGCCTGACCCCACAGTTACTCCGACCGCAACCGTTGTCGCGCCAGAGCGGTACACTGAATCAGAATCCGACAGAATGGTGCAGCGTTACGCGTTCGCCGAGGCGATAAAGCATCTTACAGATTATCGCGCCGCGATGCTCAACGAGAATGTTAAGAACCGCATTACCCCGCGTATTGAAGAGATTCAATCGCTTTCAAACATATTTGATTGGATGGTAAGCACCTTTACCTCTGGCGAGACCATAGATATTGGTGGAGGTCTTGGTGGAAAGCTGAAATCAGTTGACCGCAAGGGCATGATTCTTGCCACACAGGGCGGCGAGATGACCAAGAAGTGGGACAGCTATAAGCCTCGTGAGCTTTACGCCCTAATGCAGGCGCGCGAAAAGAAGGCGGCAAAGAGCAAATCCCATTTTGTTGACCTTTCTGTGTTCTGTCTCGAGTTCAATATGCGGCGTGAGGCTTTAACAAATCTTTCTGCCGCGTACCGTGCAGACGATAAGCTGAAACCAGCGCTTGATATGATCTATGCGCGTTATTCGCAAAAGCCTTTACCGAAAGACGGCTTTATTGTTTACAAAGAGCAGTGGCTTACACCTGAAGAGTTGGCGGTCGTAAAGCTGCGCGAGTCAGTTGATGAAGCAGTCGTTGCGCTTGGTAATAAAGATGAAGCAGCGCGCACAAAAGCACTTGAAGACCTTAAGAAGCTTGCTGATACAGATAAGAATCTCGTAATCTCACAGCTTACAAGCAAGCTTTCTGAGCTTCTTGAGGAAATTAAGAAAAGCCCTGTGCTTAAGGCAATCACGACAATTGACAAGCTTCACGAAGAACTTCGCGCACGCCGTAAAGAGGCTCTGCGTGTAATCTTCGACAAGAACATCTATCCCGACGAGAACCACGGTATTGTGGGTCAGCCGACGGTTGACGAGTATGTCAACAAAGTTCGCGAAATCTACAAGACCCCTATCAAGGATGTAGTCAACAATGATCCAAAATTGCGTGACCTTGTTGGTCGGGCAAGAGAGATTCAGGAATGCCTTACTCTGATTGGTTTCGACCACGGCGAGGGAATGATAGACCTTGACACGCTGCTTGAAGCGCTCAACAGCCAGATCAACATCAACACAACGCTCAATGCGAACGAGATGAGAATTTACACCTTCTCGATGAAGATAAAGGACTACAACGAACTTCTTTCGATCCCCGGCAAGCGCAACGGCGAAGAGAAGAAGGTCGTAACATTTACAAACGAGTACCGTCTGATGATGGGGCTTCCATATCTTCGCATTGACAGGCTTATCGTAAAGGCCGCGCGCACGCACTCTTACAATATGTCTAAGCGCGGGTTCTTTGCGCACGAGGATCCAGTTGACGGCACCAATCCGTTTAAGCGCATGGCGAATGCGGGTTACTCAGACGGCAGCGGTGAAAACATTGCACGCGGTATGTTCGGGCCTGACGGCGCGTTTCTTGGCTGGTACAACAGCTCTGGCCACCACCGCAACATGCTCAGCCAGATACACACAGAGATCGGCGTTGGCGTGTTTGATACATTCTGGACGCAGAACTTCGGCAAGGGTGGAGTGAATGTCGAGGATGTGCCAGACAACGCAAACATACCGAACTGCGGTGAAGATCTGGTTGATTGACGCGCAGATACTATCTCAGTCTAAAAGGGGCGATTTCGCCCCTTTTTTTGTTTACCCGACCAACCGCAATTGTCCGGCATGCTGAAATCGCCTTTGACGGAGCATCCAGCGGTTTTTCGGAAAAAACGCTAATGTGCGGATGCATATTGGTTTATAAGTCAACTAATAGTTGTGAAGTCGGTATGTACTTTAGCATGGCCGTCAAAAAGGTGAAGGAAGGAGGTAACAATGAAAAAACTAACCTCATTAATCGCTTTTCTGGTTCTTTTAGTGATGATATCCCCCGCAGCGTTTGCCGAGACCCACAGCAACTCGCGTGACAACAGGGGCGGCTCTCATTCCGATCGCCGTGATGACAGAGGTCGTGATGATAGAGGTCGCTGCGAACCACCGCGCAGGGAAGTGCGAATTTGGATAGGCGGATATTACGAGAACAGGATTGAACGGGTGTATCACGAAGGATACTGGGTTGAAGAGAGAAAGCCCGCGGTTTACGAGCGCAGAATCGTCGTGGTATGTGATCCCTGCAGCGGTCGTCGTTGGGAGGAAGAGCGCGTGGTACTGATCGAGCCAGAGCGCGTTATCCGTCGCTTCATACCGGGATGGTGGGAAGAACGGATCGTTCGCGTGTGGGTGCCCGGCCGCTGGGTGATAAGAATCTCATAGCTGCAACTCTCCGCCTCTGCCTTTCATCCGACAAAACCCGTCCAACGACGGGTTTTGTTGTTTATCGCCATGTCTAACTCAAGTAAGGCACAAATCGCGCTGCGTTGCTCCTCAATTGACTTTAACGCTGACGGTGATATAATGCCGCGCGTGGAACAGGTCAAAAAAGTATGGTATAGAGATGTTGACGGGATCGTGCATCTCACGGAGATGTACGCCCAACAGCGCAGCACGCTCTTTGCGAGGCTGTTTCAATCCCGTCCCTTGGCAGAATTGCGCAAGGCAATAGACCTATTCCGCGCACTTCAGTATCAAGAGGCTATTTCAGCACTCGTCGAAAATGTGCTCACAAAGCAGGTCAGCCCCGATTATTTCCACATGGCGCTTTGCTATGTTGTTCGAAGCTACTCGCGCATCGGGATGCTGAGCCATGCCGAGCGGTTGTACAGATTGCTAGAAGAACTGGGTAAGCCGCCTTCTTATGCCATAACCGGCGAGAAGTTAGAGGAAGAGGTTCGTCACGATATTGAAGAATGCCGCAAGCGTTTTGCGAACGGCAACATGATGCCGGCCTGATTCGTTTCGCCCTCGCGTTTTGCTTACGCTTTCGAATTCCAACCACATCTTGTAATTTCCATTAGAGCTCGAATAGAGCTGTAACGGTTTTCACACAGAGCATTCGTCTGCGCGACCGGCAAGCAGGGCAGACCTTATCGGGCGCACTGGCAATGAGGATACTTCGAGTTGCTCAAACAGAAGCCCCAACGGAACAAGCGAAATGTGCGCGTTGAGCAATGGTGAAAGCACATCCCGCTCGAAAGCGTTGGCATACCTGCCGCCCTCTATCTCAGCGTGAAGCGTAAGCACACCGCATCTGTCGCGAAGCGCCGCATCCCGAATAGGTGTATATGAGCCCGTCTCCTCAACACACGGAAGGTTGCCGGGTATTTCGGGTATTCCGCACGAACTGGGTATAAACGGGGATGATGCACGGGTGCAGCTAAGGTACGAGAAGCCCAAGGGGGCAATAGCATCTAAAGCGGTCTGCGACATAACCCACCCGGGTGCTCCGAAGGCGCGTGGTCTTCTGCCTGTCATGCGGGTGTGAGCATCAAGCGCACGCGCGAACCAATCGTCAACCCACACCCTATCACGCCGGTGCAGCGTGTCCTGCCATGTGCGGTGATCGTGAGCATGAAGCTCAAGTTCATGGCCGCTATTGACTATCCTTGCGGAAATGTCTGGCAGACCAGCGCCGATCAGGGGAGCAGGCAGAAGCACGCCGTATAGGGCGGTCTTAAAGCCATAAGAAGAAGCTGCGCCGCTGCGCAACATCTTTGCAAAAAAACGGGGATTTGTGAGGAGTTTCAGCAATGCGCGACCAGAATTGTCCGGCCCCCAGCTCATAAAAAACGATGCCTTAATTCCGTGCCTGTCTAACATGTCGAGCAATACAGGCACACCCCTTTCGCATCCGCGGCGAGTATCTATATCAACCTTAAGGCCGATTACGCCTTCAGGCCATATCATCGCGGGCGCGCCCCCTCCACCTCGTCAATAAATGCGTTCAAAGTGTTTTGCAAAGTCTCATCAAGGTTATATCGAGGCTCCCAACCAAGCAGAATCCGCGCCTTGCTTATATTCGGCGTTCGGGTGAGAATATCCTGATAGCCTTCACCGTAAAACTGGCTTGCTGGCTGTTCAATGATTTTCGAGTATGCTGAGTCGTCTTTGTGCTTTGGATGTGCGCAAAAGAGGTTGAGTAGCTTATCTGCAAGCTCAGCGATCGAGCAATCATTATTCGGGTTGCCTATGTTAATTATCTGTCCATCGGTTGATGTCTCGTTTTGCAGAATGCGCATAAGACAGTCAATGCCATCACGGTAGTCGGTGAAGCATCGGCGCTGGCGACCGCCATCAACTAATACTATCGGCTTTGCGTCGAGCAGATCTGCGATGAACTGGGTGACTACGCGCGAGCTTCCCTCTTTCGCCGTCTCAAGCGAATCAAGGCGTGGGCCGATCCAGTTGAACGGGCGAAACAGAGTGAACCTAAGCCCATGGTGCTTGCCGTACGCCCAGATTACGCGGTCGAGAAGCTGTTTTGCGCTGGAATATATCCAGCGTTCCTTACAAATCGGGCCTGTAACAAGATTGCTTGTGTCTTCGCTGAAATGGGTGTCGGAGCACATGCCGTACACCTCTGAAGTCGAGGGGAAGATAAGGCGCTTGCCGTAACGCAGGCAGAGCCGCACTATCTCAAGATTGGCCTCAAAGTCAAGCTCAAAAACATCTATTGGGCGTTCCACATAAGCCTTGGGAGTGGCGATCGCTACAAGCGGCAGCACAATGTCGCACTTCTTTATCTGAAGCTCTATCCACTCTTTGTTGACTGTTATGTCGCCCTCGACGAACTTAAAGCGGGGATCGCTTATGCCGTTGAGCCTGTCGTGTGTCAGGTCCATACCGAAGACTTTCCAGTCCGTGCGCTCGATTATCGCGCGGGAGAGATGATTGCCGATGAAGCCATTTACGCCAAGAATCAAGACCTTTGTCATTTCAACCTCGTAAGATTATTTAAGCGCAAAAATGCGGAAATTTCACAATCCACCGCGGTTTGCGACTTGTATTCAATTTCGTGCAAACGCAGTGCACCTTCCCCGCATTGGACAATCGCAAGCCCATCGAGTTCGCGAACCTCTCCGATTTTGTTTAAGACATCGGCGACAGGAACTGCGCGCCATATTATCAGACTCTCACCGTTTTTTAGTTGGCAAAACGCTCCCGGCCACGGGCGAGTAACCGCGCGTACAAGATTGTAGATGCGCTTCGCGCTCCAGCTCCATTCAAACTCACCGTCCTTTGGCCTTCTCGCGCCAAAATATGACCCGCGTGATATGTCTTGTGGAGTGTGAACGGCAGTGCCGTCGGCGAGTTTTGGAAGCGCGATATTTAGCAGAACGGCAGCTTCAGCGACCGCCTTGCGGGTAAGCGTAAGCGCGGTGTCTTCCATCGAAATAGGGATCGCGCGCTGCGCAACGATATCACCAGCATCAGCCCTCTTGACCATGCGATGAAGTGTAACGCCGGTAACTGTCTCGCCGTTCACAAGCACCCAGTTAATGGGTGCGCGTCCGCGATAGGCAGGAAGGAGCGACGAATGAAGGTTGTAAGCACCGCGTCGCGCCGCTGCAAGCACCGCCTCGGACAATAGGTTGCGATAGTAGAACGAGAATATGAAATCGGGCGACAGCAAGTCTAAGCTGCTTATAAGTTCAGACTCAGCCATATCTTCGGCGATAATAGTCTTGATGCCGTGTGATGCTGCCCAATCTGCGGGAAGCCTAAACCAGATGTTCTCGTTCGGGTCTGGCTGGTGCGTGACAAGCAGCAATATGTCATAGCCTGCACGGTCAAGTGCCTCAAGACCTGCAACGCCGAACTCGGAATACGCAAAGACAACTGCCGATGCCATTAGGGATCCTGTTGCGATGCATTAGCGGTATGCTTAGAGTCGCTATTTGCAGTATAAACATCCTTGACTACATAGGGCGGGCGCTTTCGTACCTCGCGGTAGATGCGGACGATGTACTGCCCTAACAGACCAAGCGCAAAGAACTGCGCGCCTATAAGAAAGAACAGCACCGAAAACAGGGTGAACACGCCCTCAACAGCCCAATCGCTGCCATAAACTATGCGCCCATACATCAATATACCCGCAAGCAAAAAGCCAATAAACGCGAGCCATAAGCCAGAATAGAACATGAGTTTAAGCGGATAGTCTGAAAACGAGGTCATTAGATCGAGGTAGAGATCAATCAACCTGCCAAGCGAGTACCTTGAATGCCCGTTGCGCCCCTCATGCGCTACGGTTATCTCCCCTACCTTCTTTGTGTATATCGTTGCAAGGGCTGGGATATAGGTCGAATGCTCGGGGTGCTCGACCATCCTGTTCACAACGGGGCGTGAGTATGCGCGCAGCATAGAACCCCAGTCCTTAAGTTTAACCTTGGTTATCTTGCGCGCCATACCAGCGACGAGCCGTGAAGCAGCTTTGCGGAATATGTTGTCGTGGCGGTTTTTACGCACCGAGCCCACCACCTCCCAACCGTTGGCCGACATCGCTTCGAGCAGGCGGGGGATCTCCTCAGGCGGGTTCTGCAGGTCGGCATCAAGAGTTACCACTATATCTCCACACGATACCGCCATGCCAGCAAAAACAGCAGGATGCTGGCCAGAATTATGTGCAAGCTCTACCACCTTCACACTATTGGGAAAACGGTCAGCGATTGAATGCAGAAGAGATAGGGTGTTGTCGTTGCTTCCATCATCAACGAATATCGCCTCCCATCTCAGCTTCGTCGAGATAAGAACAGGCTCAAGCCGCGCCCAAAGGTTCTCGATGTTATCCTGTTCGTTATAGCACGGCACAATTACAGATAGCTGTGGCTTGTTCATTACTCACATGCCTTTTGTACTGCACGAATAACATATTGTACATCATCGTCGCTCATTGCAGGGAATAGCGGCAATGAAATCAGACGATCGCCAACAAAATCAGCGGAAGGAAGGTGCGGCACGCCATAGGTTTCCGCATAGTATTTAAGGCGATGGCATAGCGGAAAGTGCAGCCCGGTCTCAATGTTAAAGTTACTTGAAAGGCGTTCAACGAACTTGTCACGATTCGGCGTCATAACGACAGAGAGGTGGTTCGAGTGGACGAAAGGATACTCGGGATCCGTCTGCATAGCAAGGTTAGGATTGCCTGCAAATGCAAGGCGGTAGCTCATCGCTATCTGTGCCCGTCTTTCGTTAAATCGCGGCAGCTTAGATAGTTGCACAAGGCCTATTGAGCTTGCAACGTCGGTCAGGTTATATTTATAGCCGGGGGCCTGCATGTCGTACCCGGGTGTGGCGCGGTCGCCATAACGCTGCCAAGCATCCTTGTCAATTCCGTGAAAACGCAGCGCGCACAGGGATCTATAAAGCTCTGGGTCAGAGGTGGTGATCATGCCACCCTCGCCCGTTGTTATGTTCTTTATCGGATGAAACGAGAAGAACGACGGGTTGCGAAGACCCACATGTTCGCCCTTGTAATAGGTACCAAGTGCGTGCGCGCAGTCCTCTATCACAATTGCGCCCGAACCTCGCAGCACATCGGCGATACCATCAAGGTCAACCGGAGCACCTGCGTAATGCACAACCAAAACCGCACGAGTGCGAGAGGACAATTTATCAGCGACGGTCTGCGGCGTGCAGAGCAGCGTATGCGGATCAATATCGCAGAAAATCGGGCGCGCGCCGCACAGCTCGACCATGTTTGGGTCGCACGCGAAGGTGAGAGTAGGCATTATCACTTCATCGCCTGGCCCGATATCCAGCGCATCCAGCAATATCTGAAGGCCGCCGGTAGCGGATGATACCGATATTGCATGGCTCGCGCCTGTGAACTGGGCGAACATGCGTTCAAACTCGCGGGTCTTTGCTCCACTGGTGATCCAGCCAGAGCGCAAAACCTCTGTTACTGCAGCAATTTCTTCGTCACCGATGCTCGGCCTGCAGAATGGCAGACGATCGCTTCGTTTCATCATCTTCTTAAGCCTTTCGCTGGACTTGGGCGATTTTCAAGGGCTATATACCTGCCGGAAGAGCAGATCAAGTCGCCCCCGAACTTCGCCTTAAACTCGTCAATACGCTCGCGCTTCATCACAACAACGATTCTTTCGTTGCCCTTCCATCGCTCCGCAAATTGCTCTTCGGTGGGGAACCACTTCGCGCGTTCGGTCTCTGTTAGACGCTCGGCACCAAAACTCATCTCACCTGCGGGGCCGATTACCATAACTCGCCTGAAAGTCAACATGCCAAGCCCTTGCAACTCTACCTTATAGCGCGCAAGGGTATCAGGCGTGTCAAGCTGCTGGTACACTGCCTGTGCAATGCCCTCGCTGCTCCTTTGCTTTTCGTTTATCTTGCCGAAACTACCCGCGAACAATGTTAATACAATTGTGAAAGAAAGTGCGACAGGAACAATGCTCTTCACCATGCCTGTCGTGCGAAGCGCGATGAATCCTGCATAAGCCAATAAGAAAAACTTTAACACAACATCAGATATGTTTGGATTGTAATCAATAGCATACTTAGAAATCATGTAATACGGATACGCGATTGTTGATATGGCAAAGACCCAACATACTATCGCGACGCTAAAGCCAAGTCTGTAGTTTTCGCGATCTGTGCGGGCGACCGCAATGGAGCACATGCCGCACAGTGTCGCCCACATAGGAGTAAGGTAGGTGATGAGCTTGGAAGACGAAAGCGAAAAGAAGACCAGTATGAACGCCGAGGCGCACGCGAAAAACACCATCGTGGAACCTCGCCATGCCGTCTTCTTAAGCAATGCGAGCAAGGATATAACGCTCCAAGGCATCATTCCGGCGACTATGACGAGCAGGAAGAAATAAAACGGAGCCTCATGCTGGTGTACGGGAGAAGTAAACCGCGCAAAATGCTCGTGTATAAAGAAGTACTTCAGCGCACCCGGCACCCGGCATTCGACAGCATACAGCCATGGGGTAACTATCGCGGCGAACAACAACAACGGCAGCGGTTGCAGCAGAGAAAATGGCTTCCAATACTTTCGCATAACGATGCAATAGACTATAACCGCCCCACTCGGAAGCACTATTGCGGCAAGCCCCTTTGTCAAAAAACCAAGTCCAGCTGCCACCCACAGGGCGTATAGCGATATGCGGTCGTTGTGCTCTATAAACCGGTAAGCGCATAACAGGGTAACCGTGACAAAAAAACCAAAGGTCATATCGAGTATGTTGAGCTTCGAAAGCGCGATGCAATAGAAAGACGAGATGTAGAAAAGCGAGCCTATTGCCGCAGTCGCGTCACCCTCCTCTTTTCGCATGAAAAAAAAGAGCGCTAAGGCGGTCATTATTGTAAAGAACACAGGCCAAAGGCGCGCCGCTTTGTGGCCGGGGTCTGTCAGTTTAAACACCATCGCGGTGAGGTAATAGTGAAGTGGCGGCTTTTCGAGATAAGGCACTTCGTTAAGTGTCGGCACAATATAGTCGCTGTTCTTGTTCATCTCGTACGGAATGGCGTTGTACCGGCCCTCATCAGGCTCAGTCATCGGTAGTACGAGTGTCCCCAACAAGTAGGTAAAGACGAATGCTAAGCAAAGATACAACGCTTCGCGCTTCATGGAAGTATTATATCCTGCTATATGGATTATGGATAGTGCACGAGCAAAGAGGCGGGATTCTGACAATTTGCAATCGAGGTTACCGCTTACTCCGATGGAGAGTTATGTTAGTTATATTGACTTACCCCAAACAAACCATACCGTTGTGGTATATGAGAAAAAGAAGGTGCTTATGAAAGCTTGGCGAGCGTGCTTAGTTGTGACTCTAACCGCATACTTGTCGCTATTCTGTGCAATTGTAGGTAACATTGGCGCAGAGAAGGTATCTGAAGTTACGCCCGCGATGCGCAAGCAAGAGGCTTCAGCGCTTATCGAACAGCTTGAAAAGAGCTATGTGTTTTTCGACCTAAAGGGCATACGCAGGGACTGGAACGATCGCAAAAAAGACTGGCAGAAACGGGCTGAGAAGCTTAACAGCGATGAGGAGCTTATATCGTTGATCGGCGACTGCATCGAATGTCTGCGCGATGGCCACATGGGATTCTCTGATCTTGCGGTCAAGCTGCCCGATGCAGAGCCTGATTACTTCAGCGGTCTTTACTTCGGCAAGACAGCCGAGGGCGATGTGTGCATCGTTAACGATATGACGAACACTTATCCGCCAGCGAAGTGTGGGGCAAAGGTGCTGAAGATAGACGGCAAGGATGCTCTAAAGTGGCTTGATGAGGCCAGCGCAAAGCTGTGGGAACATGGGGGTGCATTTTCAAGCCCACAGCGCGCGGCGATGATGATCTGGCGATGGGGATTGAAAGGCAAGCAGAACGACACACACAAGATTACTGTTCAGCAAGGGCGCGAGAAGCACGATTTCACTGCCCGCAACACATTTAAATGCACGATGTATCCTGAAACGCAGCCAAAGGTGGCGAACCTTGCGCAGACGAGCCAAAGCGAAGTGCGTTATAAAAAGCTCGAGGACGACATCGGTTACATTTATATACGAGGTCTTTCGGGCGCAACCGATGGGTTGGTCGGCGAGTCTCTTGGGGGGATGCAGGGGATCAAATCGCTCGTAATAGACATCTCTGACAACGGGGGTGGGGGCGGTTACAAGCTCGACAGCCTATTGCCTTACAAGGGTAAGATTGCAGTGCTTATTTCGCCGCGCTGCTTTTCGGCGGGTGAGACATACGCGCGCGATTTGGTTAACCAATGCGGCGCAAGGCTGTTTGGCACGACCACTGCCGGCTCATCAAGCGAAAAGAGCACGATAGACCTGCCGCGCAACCTCGGCAAGATAATCATTTCAACAAGGTCGCGAACTGGCATAAAGAAGTGCATAGAGTTCAACGGCATAGAGCCTGACGAAGAAGTCTTATACGACCTTGATGATCTTGCAAAGGGCGAATCCACGCTCATCCGCAAGGCGGTGGAATGGTTAAAGAAGAAGTATTTGCACGAACGGGGCGAGAAGTCACGGGGGGCGCATATCACGCAAAGGGGAATATTAAGATGGGGGGATGTCTCTTGCTGAATCACACAGTCTTTATCCGTCGTAGCTACGCGCGTGCTGCAAACGCGCGGAGATAATCATTGCGCTGAGGTGAAAAGGTGCAATAATCACTTTAACAAAGAGGTGAGTTATGGCATTATGGCTTAATCGCGCGGGCAAATACGGCGAGCACGAGAGCAAATTCATCAACGAGAGCAAGATTTTCCTGACTTGGGAGAATCTACACGAAGACCTTAGCATGTTGAAAGAAAAAGAAGATCTTCAGAAGCTGTTAGAGACGAGATATCCCGACTTCAGCTCAGGGAAAATTACAGTTGGTGTGGGGCAGATATGGGCATTTTCAAAGAAGATGGCACCTGGGGACCTTGTCTGTCTGCCCACGAAGTCGAAGACAATTTATATCGGGGAGATAACGGGGGACTACAAGCACAACGAGAAGGGGCCGAACCCGTACTACCATTTCAGAACTGTGAAATGGCTTGAGAAAGACATCCCACGGTCAAGAATACCACAAGATATTCTGTATTCTTTAGGTTCAATAATGACTATTTGCTCAATATCGAAAAACGACGCTGAGGCGAGATTGCGGAAAATGTTCAAGCTCCCCGGAGACCAAACCGCAACGGGTGAAGTAAAGGAAACACTCATAAGTGATACAGAAAGCCAGATAAATATTGACCAACTTGCCCGTGATCAGATTATCCGGTTGATCTATAGCAAGTTTAAAGGTCACGGCATGGAGCGACTTGTTGAGTCAATTCTGAAGGCTCAGGGATTCACCACATACAATAGCCCGAAAGGGGCAGACCATGGAATAGACATTGTCGCTTCCCCCGGTATCATTGGATTCGGCCATCCCCGCATCTGCGTGCAGGTCAAAAGCCAAGACTCGCCGATAGAGAAGGCGGTCCTCAACCAACTTATCGGCGCAATGCAGAGTGTCGGTGCAGATCAAGGGCTTTTGGTTAGTTGGGGTGGGTTCAAGCAGTCGTTCAAGGACGAGCGGGTGAAGAACTTCTTCAAGGTGCGGCTGTGGGATCAAAACGACCTGATAGACAACCTGCTGGCGAACTACGACAAGCTCGACGAGGACATCCGGGCTGAGATACCTCTTAAGCGCATTTGGACCGTCGCCCTGCCCGAGGAGGAGTGAGAGGGGGGGCAAAACAGGTAAGGGTGGAATAGTAGCAAGGGAGCAAGTAATGAGGGTTGTCATTCTTATATTGCTTTTCGCATCACTTTTGGCGCTGTTCATGGGATATTCACGAAAAGCGCATCTTGAACGGATCATCTATCCTACGGGAATTCCACTGGTTGATGGTAATTATTTACATCTATGTAATAACAATATGCCGATAGATAGGGAGAGTGTCGCCAATATTCATCACCTCGCCATATCTAAGAATCACGCGTTGTTGTTGCAGTTCGACTACTATATTATTGTTGATCTTATCAGTAAATCAGCAACATATCACAAGGGGTTTGACGATTTTTGGAGGGCTGCAGCATACGAGGATGATTACATCATTTTCGGCAAGAAGACTTATATTCTTAACACAGAACTAACCGCCCCTATCGAGTGCGATACGCCAGGATTTTGCGGTATATCTATATTTAGCTTTATTATCTATGGTAGTGACGGTATTCCATTTGTTGTTGACAGCAACAATGTAATTCGTAAAATTACCCGTATTGATAAGACTGGGAAGAAGCCAAGTATTGAATTTACGCCGATTTTTGATTGTGCGAAAAATGGAAGTATAAACAGAGTGTCAATTTCTGCAAATAGTATTATCTTTGAGGATACAGTGCGTAATCAACTCATTCAGAAGAGGGCAGACGAGAATGAGCAGCGCGTTATATCTCTGCAGAGCATTGAAGCCAGATATAATACTAAGCTTGATGTTAAACAGAATATTATTGGATTTACTCAATTAGCGGATTCCAGCGAAGTGTTTTTAGATTTCGAGTATGCGACGAAGGCCGGCCCATCGAAGAGAATCTACCTTAAATACGACTACGCAACGGGCGACATGCTGGATGTGTCTTCATGCATCCCGTTCGATCATTTCCCAGAGGTTGGCAACTTCACGCTGTATGACCAACCGATGAACCCCGCATTTTACTCAACGAAGCATGACGCAATTCTGATAAGGAACAACTTGTTTTTGTACACGATATCATTCGATCCATTAATGTGTGCAGTATCAGTGTGGGATCGAAACTCTGTTAGGGCGCAAGCGATTCTGCATAACGACGAGAGCCTATACTTTATGCAGAACGGCGATAACCTGTTAAGGTACGACATCGCAGCAAAAAAGTCATCGCATGTAAGAGCGATTGCCCCCTTAGTTGGCCGGGCATGGTGTGATGTAAAGCGTAGATTCATAATCGCATGTCCTCAAAACTACTGTCATGGTCTTGTAATGCTGTACGATATTGAGCAGGATAAAGCGGAAACCTATGAGATTGAGAAGTACATATCGGCATTCTTTGAGCAGGAATCAGCCCGCTTGTATGTGTTGACTGGGACTCCTCCTTACACAGAGGGGTATATACTCGATGTATATAGTGTTCCCGACATGCGCATTGTTCACAGTCTCGATATCCCTGCACCCAAAAACTGCCCTTGGAGAAGAAGGCTCGCTATTCTGTCAGCCACACGCCAAAATATTGTAATCGGAGAAACAACCCTTCAGTGTGAACAAGGTGAGTTTGGACAATACAGCAAGCAGTCAACATATATGACTTATGTTGACTCAATTCTGTTCAGCATCGAACAAGAAGTGCTTCCTTATAGGGCGACATTATGTGATGGCAACTATGTCGTCTGTTTGTCGCCTTATATGGATCATGAGTCTCTATTAGGAATATCCGATCCGGTAATAAATAATGGTAGAAGGGGTTTTACAAGAAAGTTAAAGCGCAATTCTGAACTGCAAGTAGCTATCAATAGTTTCAATGTGTTCGACTTTGTTTGTGATAATAACGCAGATTCTTATAACGGAAGACCTATCTGCGTTGTTGACTTTGAGAATAATATGTTCCGTCAGATCACTTTGCTTGATAAGAAAATAGTACAAATGAATGGATACTACACTGACGATAATATCCTTTACATATCGGTTAAATGTGATGATCATATTTCTGAGAGCGATTATATCTTTAAACTCAATGCAACCACATACACTGTAATCGAATCATTCAAGATTCCAGTTGCCTCTTCCTGTTTTTATGTAAAACACGGCGAGCTCGTTGCGCTTGGTGGTGACTTCACGATCAGGCGGTACAGAATATGGTAGGTATTCAGAGTCTTGTAGTTTTCTGACAGAAGCGCACACTTCATCCTGCAAGAGTACATTCAACAAATACGGATCCACTCAAGGCAAACTACCTAAAACTCGGCCTTTTCGAACGACCTTATGCCGGTGCGGAGCGGCAGGTAGCCGCATAGGTAGGCGAGCAGGGCGGAGCTTACTATCGAGACGCCGACGAGAGCGGTTGAAAGCGCGGGACGCATTGAGAGCTTTTCGGCGAGCTGAAAGGGCAGAGCGACGGCGAACACGGTGGTGAGCACATAGGCGAGTGAAAAGACAAGGTTTATCGTGCCACCGAAACCGCTTATGATGCGCGCGGGATTGTCCTCTTTGAAATTGGGGTAAAGCGCGCCAAGCCCGACCGAAAGCCCCGAAAGGCCGAAGCATATGAGCAACATGGTTATGCTCTGCACGGCGAGCAGGGCCGGGTCGAGGTTGAGCAGCAGGTCTGAGGCTATCACGAGCATGAGCGAGATAACACCTGTGCCCAAAAACGAAAACCAGAACTTGGCCATAACGATGCTTCTGCGCGAAACCGGCGCGAGACCAAGCACCCAAATGCGGTTGCCCTCAAGGCTGACGAGCGGAAACACGAACCTGCCGGTGAACGACGCAAGCACAAGCCCCACAGCGGTGAAGTTGGTGTACGAAATAAGCATGCGCCAGTATTCACTGCGAATATGATAGTTGAAGGTGCGCAGGTTGAGTATGTAAAAGCCCAACAGGCTGAAGAATATAAGAAACTGCGTCCACTGGCCTGGGGAACGGAGAAATGTCTTCAGGTCTTTTAGTATCATCTCGCGGTGAACTGGGTCAAGAAAGAACAGAGAAGTGCGCAAGAATCGCGACAGGGGGCCGTTTGCACGCGTTTTGGCTGTGCCGGTTGTTACCGCTACACGCTGATGAGCCCGTCTAAGCGATCTGCCCCCCACAAGCAGCGTAAAATGCACAACGAGCATTGCGTTTGCGGTCAGCAGCACAAGAAAGAACAGGTAATCGCCCCACTGCCCGTTTGCGGCGGTGCTGATAATCTCGCCCATCCAGCCAGAGGGGATGAACTCTGAACGCAATACATCTATGCGGTCGAACACCTCGCGCAGCCAGAAGCCTTGCTCGGCGTTGGCAACTGCCTTTCTGCCCTCAACAAAGATCTCGAACACCTGATATGCGCCATAGACGGCGAGCGCTATCACGCCCCACAGCAATATCTTGCGCTTTCGCGGCGCAAACAAACCAACAAACACGGCAATTAGAGTTCCTACCGAGGCAGAAAGCACCACAAAGGGCGCAAAGGCAAGAAACGCGGCAGGGTAGAACCAGAAATTAGTCGCGAAAAATTTGCCGTATGTCAGCACGAGCGGCAGTGCGAGAAACAGGGTCGCCCAACCGGAAAATGCAATTGCCTCGCGCATCTTGTGGGCAAATACCGCGCCGTCGGATATGGGATTTGTGAGCAGAAACTCAGTTTCGCGGCTTTGATAGAGGCTCGAAAACGAAATAACGCAGGCCGAAAACGCGAGCATTATCATAAGCGGAAAGAAGAAAAGCGCCCATACATTCGCTGCGATGCTCTCGCGCAGAATGAAGACCTGATGGCTTAGAAATCTCCATCCCTCAAAGAACAGAATATACAAAATCCCCCAGAAGATAATCCACAAAATAGTTGCGACGATCACCTTTTTGGGCGAAGTAAGAAGCTGTGTGCGTATAACCCGCGCACTTTGCTGCCTGATTATTGTGAATAATGCGGTTACCTCGTTCAAACCGGTTCCTCATCAGTCAGCTTCAGGAATACCTCCTCAAGGCCGTTTCTGCCGTTGGAGTTTGCAATATCAACCGGCGACCCTTCAGCAATTAACGATCCGCGGTGAATTATGCCTACTCGGTCTGCCATCTCCTCGGCATCAGCAAGGTTGTGCGTTGACATAAACACAGTTGCACCGTCGCGGGTGCGTTCGCGCAGAATCGTTTTGAACTTGCGGATAAGGCGTGGGTCCAAACCCACCATAGGCTCGTCGAGAATTATCACTCGCGGATTGTGCAGCAAGCCCGCCATCACAACAATCCGCTGCTTCATGCCGTGCGAATAAGAGCCTGCCGGTTCATCTATGTAGTTGGATGTGCCGAACTCGCCACCGAGCTTTTCGATCCTCTCTGCAATAATCGAGGGCGAAAGCTTGTGCAGCTTGCCGACGAACTCTAAGAACTCGCGACCAGATAGCCTATCATAAAGGTAAGGTTCGTCGGGGATATAGCATATCTTATGCCGTATATCGAAGCCCTTTGCGCGTATGTTTTCGCCGCAGATAGTAATCGTGCCCTCGTCTGATGTTAAAAGGCCGGTGAGCATCTTTATCGTTGTGGTTTTGCCGGCACCGTTCGGCCCCAAAAAAGCGTACACCTCGCCCTCTGGAATGCTGAGCGAAAGGTTGTCAACCGCAGTTTTCGCGCCATAGCGCTTGGTTACATTTTCAATTTGAATGTTCAAGTTAATCTCCGGGGAATCGTCATTACTGCCGTCAATTCTGTTCGATAAATCCCATGCGTATTGCGATGTCTTTGCGAACGAGCGTTATGCCGAACGGAGCCTCCTCCCAAAGCACCTCGCCATTATCGTCCACATAAGTCATGTAAGTGTAGTTCGCGTATTCCATTCGAATCGGGTAACCTATCAGGTTCTCGTCGCCCCCGGGAAGCTCGTCGAGGTCGAGCATGGTGAATTTGAACTCGCGTATCTTCTTTGTGAACGGGTCAATTAACTTCGATATCCATGTCTTGCCAGGTTGGGGTTTTGTGGTCTTGAAGAGCGGCATAAGTGTATCAGACATCATATAGTCCTTTGGCGCGTCGAGCGTGAAATCCGCAATAGTCGTATCGCCTGCCATAAACTGAATCGAGAACTTGTCCTCCTCGTTCTCTGTCATCACGCGCCTTCCGACAAGATCATATCTCATACCGGCGGACTCGAAAGACATCTTCAGACTGTCAAGCTCGTATCGGGGAGTTACTATCATCGTGCTGAGTATGAAGTATTCGGCCTCGATACCGAGCAGTTGCAGGCGCGCGCGAAAGCGGTTTGAGATTTCGAAATAACCGAACGCCATGGTTGTTATGCGCATGGTGGTGTCGCCAATAGCCTTGTCGCCCGATACGATGACGAAGTCGGAAGTTCTATCCTGTTTGAAATCCGACAGCATCAGGCGGTAGGGCTGCGAGTTGTCGCGCAGAGCCGTCTTTTCTTCGTATCTGTTTGCGAACCACCCCGCCGCTGCGAGCCATATCAGCAGGGTCAGTACAAAAGTTAGTTCGATGAACCGTTGTGCGCCGACCATATCACCCCATGAGTATTTGCGTGCCAAGATATTCGAGATTATACACTACGATATATGTTTGAACGGGCTTGTTCGCCTTGATATTCGACTTCGTACGCGGACAAGTGTTTCTGAAGGGAACGGAATTTATGTGGAAAGTGGTGCCGTTGTGCTGTGTTGTGGTCGAATAGGCCGCGATTGCATGACGAATAACCATGCGAGATCAGATGCTGCTCTATTGCGGATTCAAAGAATGATTCGGTGTATTGTTTCTGCATTGCCGCGAATCTCATTGAGGCGTTTGGTTAAGGCGGATTTGTATGATCGTATCATGGTCGGAATTGAACCGGCAACCGGTTTTCCGAATTGTTCGGTAATAATGTTCTGTATTGTATTTGTAGGGGCGCAGCATGGCATGATACCAAGCAGTGATGTGAAAAAGGGGGCTCGCGCCCCCTTTGTGGAAAAGCAAAGAGAAAGGTATCAATAGCTTAGGCCGATATCGAAGGCCTTAAGGTTCAACTCGACGAACTTGGGCTTGACGATAGCCTTAATCGCGTTGCGGAAGGCATCATGCTCCATGTTCATGCGCTTTGCGAGCGCACCAAGGAGGATAACATTCGCGATGCGCGGGTTACCGAGCTTCATCGCCTCGGCAGCAGCTGGCAGAACGGTGCATTCCTTAACCGACTCGCGCACACCCGCAAGAGGATCGTTGGGGTATGTTTCGAGACGGGCAAGGATGGTAACGGATGGAATCCGCTGGTCGTTAGCGAGGATCACCGCGTCGGGCGAGAGGTAGTTGACATAGCGCGCGGCCTCGACAAGCTCGAAGGCGAGAAGGAAATCGCCAGCACCCTCGGGGATTATTGGCGAATACACCTTTTTGCCGAACCGCACCTGAGTTACAACGGCACCACCACGCTGTGCAAGGCCGTGAACTTCGCTTTTCTTCACATCAAAGCCAAGCGAAAGCGCGGCGTGAGAGAGCAGGTCGGACGAAAGGATCGTGCCCTGACCGCCGACACCGGCGATAAGAACATTAGTTACACGGTCGCTCATTTGTCCTCCTTACTTGTTGTCTTTATTGCGCCAACGGGGCAAACCTGAGCGCAGACACTGCAGCCCACGCACAACACCGGGTCAATCTTAGAGCGGTTTTTGCCGGTCTTGGGATGCGGTGAACCAGATAGCGAGACCGCCATACAGGCGACCTTCAAACAAGTGCCGCACGCGATACATAGCTGTTCGTCAACGCTGAAGACGGGCTTCTTATCGCGCACAATTAGGGCGCATGGTGCCTTTGTTATGACTACCGATGTGCCTTCGAACGCAAGAGATTTTGCGATAATCTCTTTAAGCTCTTTAAGATTGAACGGGTCGGCGACTTGCACGCTCTCGACGCCCATTGATTTGCACAGGCCAACAAGGTCAACTTCCTTAGTCGGGTTGCCCATAAGCGTCATGCCGGATGCAGGGTTGTGCTGATGGCCAGTCATTGCCGTGATGCGGTTATCCAGCACTATCACTGTTATGTTCGACTGGTTGTACACTGCGTTCATAAGGGCACTGACACCGCTGTGCAGGAAGGTGGAGTCGCCTATTACCGCTACGGTCTTCTTGCTTATATCTTTGCCAAGCGCTT
The DNA here is from genome assembly GCA_964571525.1 of uncultured Planctomycetota bacterium. GTDB lineage: Bacteria > Planctomycetota > B143-G9 > B143-G9 > B143-G9 > CAZNBY01. The sequence continues at coordinate 166,833 of CAZNBY010000001.1, read as the reverse complement.
TTTCGAAACCATGCGCGTGCGAAATTGATGCGCCCATGTCCTGGCAGGTGTGAAGAGCCGATAGGGGAGGCAGCATTCCAAGGGTGTAGCAACCGATATCGCCAGTAACATTGCAGTCGAGTTTGTTTAGCGTGTAGAACACACCGCGATGCGGGCAGCCGGGGCAGAGCGTCGGGGGGCGATTGGGTATCTTTTCGGTTGTCTTCACATCGCGCTTTTGGGGATAGTTGGCAACGCCAAGGCAGCGCGCGATAATATTCGGAGTAAGCTCACCGGTGGCAGGGAAGTACTTGCGCCCCTCGCAGGCGATCCCCATGGCCTTGATCTCGTTTTCCATAAAAGGCTCATTTTCCTCGACGACGATTATGCGGTCAACCATCGAGGCGAACTTTCTAATCAAATTAACCGGCATCGGCCAAATGAGACCGAGCTTAAGCACTGAGGCGTTTGGATACACCTCGCGCAGGTATTGATATGAAATGCCCGAAGTTACATAGCCCACACTTGTGTCTGCGCCCATTTCAATGCGGTTAAGCTGTGAATTATCGCCAAGCTCGGCGAAAGTCGCGATCCGCTTTTCGACTTCCACATGCATCACGCGCGCGTGAGCCGGAAGCACCACATTGCGCTTAATGTTGCGTTCATAGCCCTTTGGGGAGACCTCGACGCGCTCACCCAACTCCACGATGCCAGTAGAATGGCTGACGCGGGTCGTTGTGCGGACGAGTATCGGGGTGTCGTATTTTTCAGAAAGCTCGACAGCGGCAAGGATGTGGTCTTTACACTCCTGCGCATCAGCAGGTTCAAGGCAAGGTACTTTTGCCGCGCGGGCAAGGTGCCTGTTATCCTGCTCGTTTTGCGAAGAGTGGCAGCCCGGATCGTCGGCGCTGACGAATATAAGGGCGCCCTTTGCTCCGATGTAGGAGACGGAGAAGAACGGGTCAGCGGCTACATTAAGGCCGACATGCTTCTGCGCACATATCGCGCGCGCACCGGCGATAGAGGCTCCGCTTGCGACTTCTGCCGCGACCTTTTCGTTCGTCGCCCACTCGCAGTAGATCTTATCCTTATACAGATGCCCGATGTATTCGAGAATCTCGGTGCTGGGTGTGCCCGGATATGCCGAAGCGACATGCACGCCAGCCTCGTAGGCTCCGCGAGCTATTGCCTCGTTGCCGGACATTATGCGTTTTTCCATGATTCCTCCTCAGCGTTTTTCCGAATGGAACTTTGCAAATACACTTGCCAAAGCGATAGAATCGAGCTTGGTCTCGCTTGTGTCTGACCGCGAAAGCAGCACGATCGGGACCTTTGCGCCGATTATGATTCCGCCGCAGCGATACTGGGCAAGGTATATCATTGATTTGCCTAACACATTGCCTGAAACAAGCTCTGGGACAATGAGAATATCCGCGCCGCCCGCAACGGAGGTATCGGGGTATTCCTTCGCCTCGACAGCGTGGGGGCTTAGTGCAAGGTCAAGCGCGATGGGGCCGTCAACTGCACAATCGCCAAGCGCGCCTGCTGCACCGCGCTTCTTCATCTCAGCACAAAGCTCGGTGGATGGTATTTTTGGGTTGATTACTTCGATTGCTGAAAGGCAGGCGACTTTTGGTTTTTCGATTCCAAGCGCGTGCGCAACGGTGACGGCATTGGCAACTATCGCCGCGAGAGTGTCTGCATCTGGGGCGATGTTGAGGCCAGCGTCGCTAAGAAGCAAGAAACGACCGAAGTTTTTGGCCTCTCCGACCATTGTATGCGATAGGATCGCGCCGACGCGAAGACCATTTTCCTTATCGAGCACACCCTTCATAAGGGTGCCGGTGGGGATATGCCCCTTCATAAGCATCTCGGCCTCTCCGTCGGTGCAAAGTTTCGCGGCAGCGGCGACCGAGCGCTCGACCGGGCTTTCGATTATCCTGAAATCTGAGATGTCAATATCGTGTTCCTTAGCAGTGCGCTGAATCTCGGCAGTTCTGCCGATGAGGATGGAGTCCGCGATGTCGCTGTCGCGCGCCTCGCGGCAAGCCTTCAAAACCTCTTGGTCCGCGGCTTCAACGACGGCTAAAGTGCGCCGACGCGAACCCCGCGCAAGCTTGCGAATTTGTTCGTAGCTTGTAAGAAGCATCCTGCCCCCTATTATAAAGTGTTGAGAACCTTAAACTTTTCGGGACTTTCTAACCGAGCCTTGAGGCTGTCACCCTCCTCATAGACACCGGGTTTATCGGTGCCGTTAAGAACTCGCAAGCCTCCCTCAGCCATTGCCTCGATCTCGTCCTCACCAGGGAGTATGAAGACGGGAGCGATGAACTTGACTCGTTGCTCGATCCATGCCGTCAGTTTGACATCGTTTGCGATGCCGCCGGTGAGGAACACACATGCGACATCACCGCTGAGGGTTGCGGCAAGCGCGGCGATCTCCTTCGCAGTCTGCAGCGCCATTGCCTCGTACACAAGTTTTGCGACCTTGTCGCCCTGCGCTATCCTTCGCCCGACCTCGCGCCCATCGTCTGTGCCGAGGTAGCCCATAAGACCAGAATTCTTGCCGAACTTTTTCATCAGGTCAGAAGGCTTATACTTTCCGCTGAAGCAGAAGTCCATCACTGCCGAGATTGCCAGCGTACCAGCGCGCTGCGGCGAAAACGGGCCGTAGCCCAACAGCCCGTGATTTGCGTCTATAGCTCTGCCCTTTTCGAAGGCTGCCATAGAGATGCCGCCGCCAAGGTGACAACCGACCATGTTGACCTCGTCAAACTTAACACCCAATTTCGCTGCCGCCTTTCGTGCCTTAGCGCGAAGGTTCAAAGAGTGCATAAGCGAAACGCGTTCGACTTCGGGCACACCGGAAATTCGGGTGAGTGGTATGTAGTCGTCGGTGGATATAGGGTCAATTACAAGCGCAAGCGCACCAGATTTAACGGCGACTCGCTCGGCAAGAGCAGCGCCTATATTTGCGATATGCTCTGAGCCGTAATACTTGATTGAGTATTCGGCAAGGTCGAGTTTCATCGCCTCGTTGACGAGATATGTACCGCCATGAATTGGCTTCATCATACCGCCGCGACCGACAACCGCCGCGATCTCTGCCGGGTTCACGCCAGATGCGGTGATGAAATCTGCGACCAGTTGAGCGCGGTAGTCAATCTGGTCGGCAACGCGGGCGAAACCTTTCAAATCCTCTGGTTTGTGCTCGATGTTCGCGATCTTAACCGGTGCATCACCGCGATACAGCCCGACCTTTGTGGAGGTCGAACCCGGGTTTATGCACAGGATCAGGTGATCTTTTCCGGTCGTCATAGCCGCTTTACCTTTGCTAAGGTTTTGTTATGGCAAAACGAACTCAGGCGGGCTTGGAGGGCACAACACCCACGCAAGCTCTCCCCTCGTGCGAAAAAGTCGCCGACCTATATCGGGCGGCGGCGCCTCCATTCTATCAGTTGCCAAAAACTGTCCAGCAAAAAGATGTTAAGAGAATGTTCGTTCAGCGCATAGTATGGATTCACCGGGCATTTGTGAAGTATTGCGCGATATGAGTGGGGGATGGGAACATGCAAAATCCATGTCAGTCAACAACAGCTACTAATCCGCGAACAAGCGGAGACACTATTCTTTTCGCATCACAATGATATATTCAGTGTCCATTGTATTGTCTAATACGCCGACTTTATTGGATGGGCTGTTGCGCAATGGCATGCGCTTGTTCGGTATCTTCCTAAGGTGGGTGGCAACATGATAGAATCCGTTATTCTCAAAAAAGCTGATGATTGCCCTGTCTGTTGGAAGTGTAATGCCTTTAACTCTGCGATTCCCCACAACATAACACGCGTACCCATTACTGCGGACAACGCTTGATACATTGGATATGGAAGCACAAAGGTCGCTGTAAAATGCCCACACATCTGCAGCTCGCTTTCCATCCGACAGATTAATCCCAGAAATCGCTTCGTCCAGAGGGTCACAATTAAATCTTGTGATTTCTCCGCTTGGCGAACCACCCATCAAGCACTTATCTACATCCCCATTTAGCTCGAAATCAAGCCATTCGGACGATAGACGCGAGTACTGACCGTATGCAACGGTTGTACGCGAATCGCCATATGGTGGGGAAGTAATAACGATGTCAACACTGTTAGGTTCAATGCAGTAGTCAGGTATTCCCTCGACTGTGTTGAAGCAGAAAATCGAATGAGATATCGGAAGATGCGGGGATATTTTGCGCATGAAGGCTCTATGCCCTTCCGCATTACGCGCAAGCTTTGATTTCATGATGACAAATGCATCGGGATGATGGTGTTCCAGCTTTTCCTCAGGCAATCTGAAGAGCTTAAACTCAGATGCTCGGGTATTAGATGATTCGCGTACCGTTTCGCTGAAGGCAACTGAGAAAAACGCCTTAATAGCTTCATCTTCGATGGTTCGAATAAATAAGCGGATGGCTGATAACTGCTCAATGACATCGTGTTGAAACCAATAGTTTAGGTTCTTTACCTTTGGGATCTCATGCGAAGGAGAAGAAGATCGAGACAACCTGCAGAATTCTGTAAAGCGTTGGACGGAGTTGTTGATAGCAGTACAATCAGGAGTAGAGAGTTTTGCCTCAGCTATCAAACGAGCAAGAGGGTTTAGATCCGTTCCAAGAACGCGCAGGCCATTAAGTGCGCCTTCGACCAGCGAGGTACCGGTTCCGCAATATGGATCGAAAAGGGTCTTTGCGGTATTTCCATACAGCATGAGAAGTTTCTGTGCAATCTGAGGTATCATTCTTGCTGGATAATCGTGATAGGAATGAACATGATCGCGTGTTGTCGAACCTAAGAATGTCCAGTCATCCTTTGCCTTCTGTTCGGAATCACGCCACAAAGGAAGGTGTATAGTTCCATCAGGCGACATCAGATTTCCTCGATTCTTAGGAATAATGAAGAAAGGTTTGATTCTCTGGTGCGAAATCCAGTACCGTGGTTTCGTGCCCTTGTTCCGTGATCGTGAAGTCTTAAGTCAACCGATATATTGTTGCTTTGAAGCTGATTGCGAATGATATTGACATTTGTGCCTGTCATCAACCTTGCGCGCACATAGTGAAACCACTCGATGCCGCCGCGAACCTCAGTCATTGCGGAAACAATAACAAGACCTGGAAGTTTTTTTACAAACTGCGCAACAAGGGATTCGAGATTCCACTCAACTATTATCTCTCCATCAATATGCCTTACTGATACAGTATCTTCTGAAGTGTAGAGAAACAAGCCGGTGCTTGTTGGTAATGGTGACATTGTAAAATAAAGCCCCATGCGCCCATTTGCGTCAGGCGTTCCGTATTTCCTGACTGCTTCGATAGGCTTCGTCTTCCATGCCTTTCTATTGAAGGTGAAGAGTGTTATCAGGCTGTTTGAGTCTGACCGGTGTGCCTTCAATTCGACACTTCCAAGATCGGGAAGGGCAATATTGTTTTCGGTTAAATCGAGCAGCTGTTCCAAAGTATGACCGACACCAGTTGCCCCTTTCCGGGCAGAGCGCACAAATCCCCTTTGCTGTATTTCAGCAAACTTCATGCGAAATTCGTCCAGCGTAATAAGTAAGTTAGCCAAGATATCGCACCTTAGTTAATCATCGTTGGATGATTATACCTCTTTATGGGAGAAACAGCACCGGCGAAAACTTCCCAGACGCTACTCCCTGCAACTACCACTTCATGCCCAACTGGCGGGCGAAATCCACAAGCACATCGTCGGCAAGGCACATCAGGCGCTTTTTCTCCAGCTCCAACTGCGAGCGAGATGTGGCACTGGATCTTAGCTGCACATATATCTTTAGGTTGCGGGATGTACCAGACGGACGCAGAGTGACGAATGACATGCGATCGTCGCTGAGGTAAAACCTCATGCCTTCTTCGGGGAACACTGCGATGCGTTCGAAGAAGTAGGCGCGGGCGGAGGCATATTGCTGTGACGGGGTCATGTCCTCACCGAGTCGGAGGCCGAAGGCAACCATGTCGCCGATAAATCGCCGAACATCATCATCATTGTTCTCGTCGGGCAGCATATACTGGGCTCGTGCTTTTGCGTCCTCCCAATCGCGATGCGGGATGTAGTTGTGGTCGGGATCAGCAGCGTATTTACCTTTTCCAGCGCAGATATCAACGCCAGTAACCTTCAATCCAGCGATGCAAAGATCGCCGTGGAGCGCGATAGCTCTAAGCTCTTCAGCGGCATGAAGGTGGCGCAGCTTACGCACGATTGCGTTGACGCCCTCATATTGTCCAACCGGCGGGTCGGGGCGGTATTTGTTGACATAAAGGCCGGTTCCAAGCTCGATAGTAAGGTCATCGAGCAGCTCGATTAAGGTCTTGCCAATGCTCTTTGCATAAGCGGCAACCTCGCAGATAAGCAAAGCTGCAAGTGTGCCGTCTTTGTCACGAACATGGCCACCATCACCAAGCGCGTTAGGATTTGAGGCAGAGGGCGGTGAGCCTAATATAGAAAAGCCGTTGCTCTCTTCAAAGCAACCGAGATTTACAGTCGAAACGCCCTTCTTGTAATCCTTCACGCTGTGCATTGTCGTATAGAACCTGTGGTCATATTCATAAGGCGAAGTCAAGTTTTCACCCTTCCAAGCGAACGAGACTGCCTCGGCCAAAAGGCTGAAGCCCACCCATGTGATAAGGCGCGCAAGGCCGAACTTTTCGGCAATTTCGTTTATAAGGTCGCTTGTCACATGCGATTGAGCGATGAAGCCACTCGACAGAAGAGCCTTTCCCTCAGGCGAATCCGCCAACTTGCGCAAGCGATACCAAAGCAGCAGCGCCCAAACATCGTCGGCCTTTAGCAGCGTCCATTCACCATCGTATATGCCGCGCTGTGAATGAGGCACCTTAACGACAACGCCCATTCTGTCAGCATCAGGATCGGTGCCAATAAGGATGTCAATCGAATCGAACGCGGTTTTTCCATGTTCTGCGATGAAAGCGTCAACAGCGATCTTCGCGCTGGATGGGTCGCCCGGGTCGGGCTGCTGAGTGTATGAGAAGCAAGGGAAAAAGCCGTCTGGCATGTTTATCGAGCGTATCGTTATCTCGCGGATGTCGCTGAAACCTGTTGAGCGCAGCAGCATGGGCACGAGCTTGCTTCCTGCACCGTAGAAAGCGCAATAACCGACCTTAAGTGTGGGTGAGCTTTTAGCCGCACATGCCTCGTCAACGATGAACTGGCGCATGTGCTTCAGGTAGGTCGGGTGCAGGTCCACACATTTGCAGCGGGGGTAATCGTGCCCCGAACCAATCACAGTGAGTTTTTCGCAAAACGACTCAATCGGGGGCAGGTCAGGCACATCTTCGAACCGTGCCTTGGCAACATAGTTGCGGTATATTGTCTCGCGTTCAGTGTTAGTGAGCTGTGCGCCGGTTGCAGAGGTAAGCTTGTAACCGTTGTAGCGCTTGTCGTTGTGGCTTGCTGATATGAATATTCCCAGATCGGCACCGAGATGCACGACAGAGAACGATAGCTCGGGGAACGGGCAGGGTTCGTCGAAAAGGTTAACGGCAAGCCCCTGATGCATGAAGAGGCGTGCAATTAACTCGGCGAAACGGCGACCTCCGATGCGCGAATCATAGCCTATTGCGATAGAATTAAGTTTGTGGTCGGCTGCGTAACGGGCGACCGCGGAAGAAAGGCGCAGCACAGTCAAATCGCAGAACAGATTGGGGCCGCGAAGAAAGGGGGCGTCAATTCCACCGCTTGCCATTGAGCGAAGGTCGCCCACGCTCATTACGGCTCGACCGCGTATTCCGCCGGTGCCGAACTTTATATCGCTGAAAAACGCCTCGTACAGATGCTCCCAACGGGCATCGTCAACCGCATCAGCAATGGCGCTCAGCGCGGCAGGCGATATACGGCGCACATGAGGATCGGTCAGAAAGGCCTCAAGTCGCGGGCGCACATTCTGTTCGAGCGACCTTTCAGTCTCAGCCGCGGAGGCCAAGGCGCGTGTGCGCTCGGCGAAACCGTCTGTGGGCGTCATCTCTCCCGCTGCCACTGCGGATTCTATGCGCGCAAGTTCGCGGGATGAGTTTCGGGCGAAGTAGTTTCTCATGCCGTCGAGAGCGGTCTTTAGAACCGCAGCGGGGTCAATATTGGCGTTCCATGTTTCAAAGCTCATCGCTGCTCCCGTTGATGTTTGCTATACGATACACTATTGTATCGCCGTTTGCAAAAACTCCGCTGGATCAGCGTGAATACACGGCAATATGCGGATGAATTGGGATGCAGAGAGGATGGTGAGTCGAGGCAAGCGGGGGCGGTTAGCCGTCTATTAGCTTGAATATGCCGCCGTTTTGCGCGGCAAGAGGCTCTAAGAAGGCCTTGCCGCCGGTGCCGATGCAGATGGTGTGAAGCGTAATCTGACGAACGCGGTTTATGCGGGCGATTTCTGCCAGCATCTCCTGCTGGTTTTTGAATGGAGCGGTGTTGGGTGTGCCGTCTGACAGCACGAATATTGTGTCGGGGCGTTTCACATAGTTGTTCTTGCCCTCTATTTCGCCGAAGGCCTCCATAAGACCCTTGAACAGCTCTGTGCCACCGGTGGGCTGAAGCGTGCGAATCCAAGATACGGCCTCTGACTTGGTCGTCTCGGTCGCCTGAACCTGTGATGGGCGCCATTTGCTCACATTAGTCTCAAACGCCACGACATTGAAGTACACATCCTTGCCAAGTGCGGATACTGCGCGGATAAGCTCGGCCTTCATAAGCTCCATGCGGGTTGTTTCGGCCTGCTTTTTACCCTCGCCAGCGTAGTCTGGCAGAACTGCCTTCGCAGACATGCTGCCCGATATATCAACAAGAAAGCACAAGTTTTTAGATTTAGTCTTCATGCCGTGGTAGGAGACATATTCACCCTCGCGCTCGGCCGCGGAAAGGGGTTCTTCGAGGTTTTCAAACCACGCAATCCATACCTTTGCATAGGGAGGAAAGCTCTTGCCGGTGATGCGCAGCAGTGCGGCGTGTATCTCTTCACCGATCTTGCCGTCCTCTTTCTTCCAAATCTTGAGCAGATGGGGCACCGATTCGACAATCTTCAGCTTGCCGCACGCGCGTATGGCGGCGATGCGTATCTCCCAACTTGAAGAAGAAAGCTCTGATACTATCTTGTCGCTGAATTTCCTGAAATCAAGCTCGCCGGCGATGAACATTGCCACGATGCGCACTTCCATATCGCGGTCGTTGATGCCAGATTCAACACAGGCGATTAGCTCTGGCGACTTGCGCTCGTACAATCCCAAAAGCGCCTCCGCCTTTAGGGAAGGAGAGAGCTTTCTGTTGTTATATAGCGAAACCAGCAATTCGACTGCCCTTGGCGATTCGTGGGTAACGAGCGAGATGATAGCGTTGCGGCTGTTGCGATCTGAATGAGCCTTGGTCGCGAGCACAGCGAAAACATCCGCGGTTTTCTCTGCAGTCTTGAAGTTGCGCAAAGTCAGGATAATCTCATTCTGAATATCGTCAACCTTTTCGGCAAAGACGCGGTTTAGGAGCATGTCGAGCGACGATGGCGGAAGCAACGCCTGCAGCGAGAGAATGAAGCCGAGCCTTATCGCGTCGGTTGATGAGTTTGCGGCGTGGAAGTTGATGCGTGCAATTACATCATCGCCCTTTGCGGTGCGCAGTGCGCTGGTCGCAAATGTGTAGTTGCCGCCCTTTTCCATAAAGACGCGAGCGAGCAGATCAACAATCTGCACATGGTCAACCGGCTGCAGCGCGGCAAAAGCTGCACTGGGGTTTGTTGCGTTAAGCTTGCGATAGGTTGCAAGGCGTTCTTCAAGGGGTGGGATGGGGGTGGGGGTAGGTTTGGGCGCGACTTCGCAAGGTGCGAATCGCATCGCACCGACAATAAAACAGACGGCGATTACAAGAAACAGCCGCTTCATCGCGAACTCCACCTCCCAATGTTTGACGCTCCATTATATGGATTTTAGATTGGCAGGACTTTTTTATCGTGCCACAACTCGCCGCTATTCGGCGATCAGCTTGAAAGTGCCCCCGTTCTGCTGCGCAAGGGGCTCAAGGAACATCTTTGTCATCGTGCCGACGCCGATTGTGTGAATTGTTACCTGCCGTATGCGGTTCATCTGCTTAACGGCCTCAAGAATTTCGGGCATTTTTGAGATCGTACCGACATTGGGAAGGCCGTCTGAAAGCAGGAAGATCGTATCGGGGCCGGTCTTGTATTCGGTGTTGACCTTGCCGCCCTTGGTAATTCTGCCAAACGCCTCTACAAGCGCGTCGTAGATGTTTGTCTGGCCGTTCGCAGTTAGCTTTTCCACCCACTTTATGGCGTCCTCCTTAGTCTTCTTGTCGGCCTTTACCTGCATGTCCTTCCACGACACCACTGTGCTTTCAAACGCGACAATGTTGAAAAGCGTGTCCTCAGGCAGCGACTTTATCACGCGGATTAGCTCGGCCTGAACCATTGCGAGCTTGGTGCCGTCCTTCGCCTTAACGCCCTCGCCACCGTAACCGTCGTGCTTGGCCTTTACCTCCTCCATCATGCTGCCGGAACGGTCTATTACAAAGGCTATGTTTTTAGATTTGGTCTTAAGCCCGTGGTAAGATACATAATCGCCGGGCTTTTCAGCCGCCTTGGGCGGTTGGTCGAGACTTGAATACCAAGCCTCCCAAAACCGCCAATCGGGGCCGAAGCTCTTGCCGGTTATCACCAGCAGAGCTTTGTGTATATCCTCCTCGATGCGACCGGTTTCCTTCTTCCAAAGCTCAATTAGCGGCCCGACCGATTCTTCGATTTTAAGCTTTTCGCACGCCCGTACCGCCGCACAGCGTACATTCCATTCGGGGGCGGTAAGACTCGCGAGTATCTTGGAGGCAAGATCGCTTCGCTTGGTCTCGGCAGCGATCATAATCGCAGCAAGCCGCACTTCGGGAGCCTTATCGTCAATCGCTGACGAGAGTTTTGCGTCAACATTGTCATCGTGGCGAATAAAGAGCATATTGAAGGCTTCTGCGCGTATCGCGCCATGCGCCTTTGTGTCGTCAACAAGTTTCCAAAGCAGCTCTGTTGTGCGCTTGTTTTCAATCTGCGCAAGGCCGTTGACGGCAAAGCGGCTTATGTTGAGAGTCAGGGCATCCTTTGCAAGCTTAAAGAGCATTTCGTGCGCTTCGTCCTCATAGTAGTTCGCAAGGGCTTTAACCATGTAATGCTGCACCTGCTCATCCTTTTCGGCGAGCACATTTTTGAGCACGAACGGCAGAGTTGAGGCGTGTTTAAGCTCTGCAAGAACCATCATGAAGCGGAAGCGGGCGCGCTGCAGTTTTTTCGGCGCAAGTTGCTCGTAGATTCGTGCGAACACGGCGTCGCCGCGAGCCGAAAGCATAACCTGATCCGCCATCATATAAAGCGGTTCAAGATCCTGGCGGGTCTTTGTATCCTCATGGCCATAGACTGTAGCGATGGCATCAACGAGCCGCGGGTCGTCAATGGGTGCGAGCAGTTTTACAGCTTCGGACATGTTGCTGCTGAACATGGCCTGAAAAGAGGCGATGCGGTCTTTCACATCATCCGCGGCCACGGTCAAAGAGACCGCAGTGATGAGCAGCAGAGCGAAAGACAGCGCAAGGGTTCGGAGCATTTTCATAGCCACCTCGTTTGGGGGTGCCCTGTAATTGTATCCTATCGCTAAAACTTGGCAACAAGAATCGGGGAAGGGGGAGCTGGAGATATGGGCGTAATTTCGTTATGCAGACAATCTTTGAACCTAATATCAGCACTTGTGTCAAAAAACTGTATATTTGATCAATATGCACGGATTATCAGCAAGATATAAGCGCATTGCATCACGGTTGAGTGGGTGAAGAATAGGAGAAGCTAACATGAAAGAGTCTGCATTGTTGCGCATTGTGAGGATTATCTGTCTTCTTGTTTGCGTTGCGGTTCTTTATTCTACCGTGACGGCTGAGGTTGCGAAGGATGTACTGCCGCCAAGTGAGGTCGAAAGGGCCTTTAACGCGCTGCCCGACTCGCCAACTGACGGACAGTGCGAAGAATTTTACACGCTGTTGAAAAGGTACGCCCAAGTTACCGCACCGGCTGACGAGAAGCAGGCGTCTTATGGCTACGGGTACAGTAATATTTTCGGCGGCTCATTACTTGGCAATGAATTTATCTATCGCGAAATCTTCAATCAGCGCAGGATCGAGAAGGCGGCGAAAGACTCAAATCTCCTTCTGCCAGCCCGCAAGAATCTATTCCTTCCGTTCGCGCTTGCTCGCGTGGTGCTTGAATGTGATCCGTCGGTCGAATATGCGCCAAGAGACAACATGGATCAAAGGCGACATCTTTCAATCAGCTTGTTCATCAACGCGGTGAATAACTTCAAGCGCAAACCTCTCCTGTACCTCAAATCAATACAGGAGCTTGTACCCTACCACGAAAAATATGCCCGACAATACCTCGCCGAGACGAAAATACTCGACTGGTTGCATAAGAATGCCCGCCCTTTGTACGATGCACTGAACATTACAGGTGACAAGGCTAATCAACTTGAAGTATGGCAGAAGCTATACTTCGACAACACAAACAACATTTTCATGAATATCGCGTTGATGTCATGGTTCTTCGTGAACATCACGCCTGAGGATGTGACAGATCTGGATGAAAAAGCGCTTCCACCATCGTTCAATCAACCATTGAAGGCATTTGTTGACAATTACGGAAAGAAAGAAGTCTTCTATGAAATCCTTGAGCAATTCTCCAATACAGGCGTTCTGTCAAGTTACAATCGAAGCGCGTACTTCCTCGTATCCTACCTGCTCTACACCCGTATGGATGACAATGAGATTTGGGAAAACATGTCAAGCATGAACACTGATCTGACTAATATGTTGTGCAATGGCCTTTATTCGCCAGTTCGTGAACACCTGTTGTTGCCAGAAGCTATGCAAGCGTCAAGGGTTGTTATGAACAAGGTTTTAGATTACCTTTATAAGCCGAAACAACTGCCTGTATCACATAAGCTTAGGCTTGTGGAGGAAGGCGAATCGGGTCCGGCGTGGTTTTGTGGCGGAGTCGAGTACGATCCAAACATGGTGCCCAAGATCGAAAGGGACTTCGTGCACCCACAATATTTCTATATTCGCGGCGATTTTAAGGGCAGCCGACTTGAGACAAAGACCATTTCATTGGAGACCCTGCTGTTTGACCTCGATCATTACGAATGGTCGCAAAAATACTTCGAGGAGAATGAACCGCCAAGATGCATAGGAACACGCACTGTGGGCAGTGCGTTCAAAGCGATGCCCGTCTTTCCCGAAGCGCTTGGCGAGATGATAGCAGACGGATGGGCCGAACGGTTTCTAAATGGCATATCCAACCTCGATAAGATGGGTGGCAACCTGTTATTCAAGCAGTATTTTAGGCCAGCGGTATATTATAAATACGAGCGTACTAAGTGGCGCATCTATGTGCTTTCAGACTACTATTCGGTCACCAGCCTGTGCTGGCATGACAACGCCGCTTGTGTTGTGGAGATTACACCGTTGGGTGACGAACCTGCAAGCGAGGTTAAGGCCGGGCTGATATATTACAGGTTAAATGCGTGGTATTGCCGTGCTGGCATCCCCAACGGAAGAGACATGCTTTGGAGCGCGAAGGAGTTTAGAGAGGCCGAGGCCAACAAGCCTATTTTCGATAGAGCAGAAGCAATAAACCTTGAAAACACCGACACAACCGGCGGCAAGCTTCGCGAAGCATGGCAGAAGCTTTACGACAAGTACCACCTTGAGGAGTTGCGGTAGGGAGGATTGAAGCCACGATTGGCGGAAACCTGCGAGGGAGGTGTATTCTAAGAAAGGCATATAAACTTATGCCTGCTGCAAACAGGTTTCTTGTAAACCGCAGCAAGTAAGGGCGTGGTAACATATCAATCTATATGAGCATTCTGGGGGGTGCGGCTTTATCTATTCTTACGCTAACATGTAACCAAGCCGTGAAACTGCGCCAGTTTGAGTAAGTTGTGAGATGGATTTGCTTATTAGAACCTGTTGATAACCGTGAAATCGTGGTGTAAAATTGGTGGGATCAGTTTACGGTCAATTGTGCCGGTACTGTCTCTGACTCATATGGGTATTCAAGGGATACTTCGAGTGTGACTTATCAAAATCCATAGCCTTTTCTGGAGTTCAAGCATGAAGCGGGTCGTACTTGCATCCTTCATTTGTGTCGTACTGGCATTGTCAAACACGCATGCCGAGGATAGTGCATTGGCTGTATTCGAGTCGCTTACCGACAGACCTTCAATTGAACAGGTCGCGAAACTAATCAAGGCAATGAAAGCCGAGATGTCTATTGCGACGCTTGATGAAATGAGGGAGATGTCTCCCCATGTCCTGCATGTACGATTCGCTTCTATTGGCGAACAATTGATAAGCAGTGGCCACTATCCAATACGAGATATGGATGGCGGGGTCTTGAATGTTCCCGGCAGGATCGTCTTCCCACCTGTAAAAATGCATTGGCTTCGATTCTGCTACGACTTATGTCTGCTTAGCGCTATTGATGCAGTGGAGGGTGAAAGAAGACAAACTCTGCTGTTTCATCTGAAGAGCCGCGGCTCGTTTGTGAGAAACTTACTCAGTTATGAAATATGCAATGATGGGCATTTAGACCAAGACTATTGGTTGCCTCTGGCGTGTGAGTATTATCTACTCACAGATAATCCGTATGCAAAACTCGATTTCGATGATGAACTGCGAAAGATAACCTCTCACTTGCCTGAGACCGAGACTTCACTTTCAAAAAGGCTTTCGGCTTGGGAAGCATCACTCGGTCAGGCGGTCGGAATCCCTGCAATAATCGCGCACTCACTTTGGCTATGCGAGCATGTTGCCTTCAAAGAGGTGTTTCCTGTTGAGCCACCGGTCGAGGCTTTTGCAGGGGATAACTTTCTTCTGGCAAAGTTTCTAAACGACTTTATCAGCAGGGATTTTATTGCTGAAATTGAAGAGGAAAGGCATGTTTTCACAGTGGACTTCGATAACCTTACCGCTGAGATCAAGATGCAGGTAATCGGCGTGCTCCTATACAACAGATACTCCACGACGCCGGTAGCGTTTAAAGCGCTGAGCAAATACTTCTCGTGCTTCTATAATATAGGTGGGAAACTGTGTGGAATTGCGCCCGCAAAGATCGAGGCCATGTTCTCTGACTTGTTCATTAAGCAAATGTACACGCAGAGATGTCTGCAGAAATACAGCAATATGGATTTTGGGCTGAAGCTGCTTGAGGAGTATGAGGCTCCTGAGGGTCTTTTTCTTGGAGACTTCACACCTATTGGTAAGCAAGACACTCGCATTGAGTCTGACCATGTATATCCCATGGCATTTTCGATAATTGGAGCGACAAACTCCCTATCGAGGGGAAACTACGACTGCCTGCAGAAGGATGTGAGTTGCCATCCTTCGCTACTTGGAGATCTTGACGCCTTCAAATGGATAAACCGAAAGTACGGTATGCTCCAGTTTGATTGGAAGCGTGAACAAGTAAAAATCGGGCATGAAACATCATACGACTTCACAACCGACGGCTTTCAAAAGTATTCGGGTGATAAAGTTCACAGGTTTCTGCGGGGAACGAACGGGGTAACGCTTTTCGCTACTCATGCTGAGGCCGTTCAACGGTATTTCTCTCCCGCGATATTCTATAGATTCGATAAGTGTGTGGCGAAACTCTACTCGGTTCTAATATATTCAGGAGTTAGGGATAAAGGGGCTCGGTTCCCAGTTGGGATTCTGTGCATCGAACCAGCAGAGGACGCGAAAGTAATTGAAGTTGAACCGATGATACTGCACAACAGTATATCTGCTTGGTACAAAAAAGTCCTTGTCATGAATGGTAACTACCCTTGGAACCTATACGAGTACTCGCAAAGCGCAGAATATAAAGCACTTAAAGCGATTTCCGAAGCACGCATAGATCAGATTGCCGATGAGTATCCAGAGTCATACAGTAAGTACGCTCAATGGGTTAACCGAATAAAGAAAGAAGAGGAAGACTCGCCGGAACTGAAAGCCGATATCGCTGAGCATCAACGCATAGTTGCCAGTGCTCTAAAGACTGCTGAGCGATGCATGGAAGAGATTGGTGCATTAGTTAATGCCGACAAAGAGTGAATGTCAGAACTTGGTAATTTACTGTGCCAAAGGGGTTTGTTCCCTCGGAGTAATATGCCCACACAGTAGCAGAATGAGAATCATTCCACCTGCACGAACGCCCAATATAGGCCGTTCGGAAGATAGGTTGGCATTTTCATCGGGCTTGTTGATAACACAAAAGCCAATGTGTAAAATGTATTTGGTTGTCACTTTTTGAGGTCGCTCAGAGCAAGGCATGGGGAGAACCATGGGCACTAAGTCCTCAATCGAGTGGACTGAATCCACTTGGAATCCTGTAACCGGCTGCACAAAAGTCAGCCCAGGTTGCAAACACTGCTACGCCGAGCGCATGGCCAAGCGACTGCAAGCCATGGGGCAGGCTAATTATGTAAATGGCTTTCGTCTTACAATACACGAACGCACACTCGAATTACCTTTGCATTGGAAAACCCCTCAGGTTATCTTTGTCAATTCTATGAGCGACCTGTTTCACGCAGATGTGCCGGTATGGTTTATCGAACGAGCCTTCGATGTAATGAACCGGGCACACTGGCATCAATTTCAGATCCTGACAAAGCGGCCGGAAAGAACGCTCGAATTAAGCCAATCCCTGACTTGGGCCAGCAACATCTGGATGGGAACGAGCGTTGAAACAGCAGACTACATACACCGTATTGACGACCTTCGCAATACAGGGGCGTTTTTAAAATTCCTGTCCTTAGAGCCCCTTCTCGGGCCGATACCGAACCTGAACCTTGAAGGCATTGATTGGGTGATAGTTGGCGGTGAATCTGGCCCAGGCGCAAGGCCAATGTCAGAGAAGTGGGTATTGGATATACGCGATCAGTGTGTCGCTGCAAATGTCCCGTTCTTCTTCAAACAATGGGGAGGGGTTCACAAAAAGAAGGCTGGGCGTTTATTGGAAGGGCAAACTTGGGATGAAATGCCGACAGGAGTATGCTGTGCTCTGTTGTAGTGGCAGTACATTTCGCATATTCAGGCGATTGGACCTCGCATTGATGCTGATGCGAGTAAATGCCTCGCAGAGCCTCATAGACAAAAGACTCTGACAGAGTACTAAGACTGGCCTTCGATGATCCGGTTGTAGTCCTCCCGCCTCATTGTGCCGTAGAACATGTTGCTCATTCATAATCGACGGACCACTCGTCGCTAGTGAGTTCGATGCTCTGAATCGCCTGATGGCATAATCTTTGAATGTCGTTCGCGGACAGGTTAACCTCTAAGAACAGGTTATTTCTTAACTTCCGCACGCATCTCAACTTGTCCTGATGCTTGCTAAAATATCGGGGGTAGCTACTGATTATCCGGTTAAATTTCGCAGGCTCAAGCTCCGCAACGGTGTTCATCGTGCATTCAAGCACATCTCGCCATGAGTCGACATCAAATATTTGACCTAATATTCGAACAGATTTCGGTTTTGTGTTTGTAACACTCTGTTCAGAAAATTCAACTCCAAAATATGGCCAGATTCTCATTGCGATTCCGGCCAGCACATCAGCTCGCTTTTCGATGCTCTCCTTATTCCAAACATCAACACCATCGAAGTACTTATTAATTTCAAGATGACTCTGCAGATATACCTTCTTCTTGGATGGATACTCGCTATTTGATAGATTCGAATTATATGCTGTGAGCGTCAAGTTGCCGATAGTATGAAGCAAAAGGCTGTGTATATCTTGTGCTTCATCACCAAGGTCCTTCCGCCATTCAGATGTCAATACCTGAGGCATGATATGCTCAATAGAAACATTATTGTAATCAATGTGTTCCTTATGCCCAAAGCTGTTCTCTATTGATTCAAGTACCAATTTCGCCCTTGCCGCCCGCTCACCAGCAGCGTAAAATCTATATTCCTTAAATTTTGCGCGAAACTCAGAGTCTCGTGGATATTGCTTCATTACAAGAAGACTCTCATATTCTTTTGGTATATTAGGGCCAGCGATGCCTTTAATCTGTGGGTATAAAGAAGCGAAAATACGACTAAGCTGATTTGTTGGGACATGGCAAATTAGACGCCTGATTAAATAGTTCTCCGTGGTAGATAATATTTGGACGAAATCACTTCTACTGATTGTTCCGCATCCATAATAATTATACATCCTAAGCAGAAATGGATATGCTGTTGTCACCTCGATTATATTCAAACGCTTAAGATATTTTCTTATGGACGATTCAGGTTCCTCGTCAGGATTAAGCAGGCGACTATAATATTGTGAATATATATGCATTTGCTTCATGTAATCAATAACATTGTCAGCAGATACCGCCTCCTTAATGGTAAAATATACATCAGATTGACGAATAACGCTTCCCTTATCCATTAAATAGTGGCGAATGAACTCTGTGAGTTTATCGTCTAATGCTGTTTGCATGGGATGCCAATATTTATCAAAAATTGCGTTTTGGTCATTAACATGAATCCGCATGAACAAGTAGTTTCTGATCAGGTCTGCCTGCGTAAGAGGACTTCCCTTTGCGTTTAGGCTTTCAAAAACAAGATATGGGTTATCATCAGCGTCGAGAGTTATACTGACAACAGAAAGGTCACTTGAAATAATTGATTTTAGCTTTTCAATGTCAAAATCAGTTTGTTTTAATTTATTATCAAAATAGCGGTATGCACGAGAAATGCGGTTGTTAGAGGTTGACAGTGTTCCATTAATAAGATCTTTATAATTGTCTCGGTCGTGTTGTGTAGGCAAGAGCTTGAAATAGTCGTAGTCTTTTTTGTATGGGTTAACAAGCAATGTGTTTGCTATTTCTTCAGCAAATACAGTATTATTGTTTGAATTCGCTTTGTCCCGCAGGAGAGTAAGGATGATAAAAATTGTGGTTAGCCGCTGCTGCCCGTCGATTAGAAGGAACTTTGATACACCTTGCGGTACAGATGTAGTCTGCATACTTACGATAGAACCAATGAAGTGGCTCTTTCTCGAATCAGACTCATAGATATCGCAGATGTCTTTCCAAAGGGTTTCCCAATGTGTTTCTGACCAACTGTATGTTCTTTGGAAAAGAGGAACCACATATTGCTTAGTACCTTCGATCATGTCTTGTAGCTTAGTCTCTTTGGCCTGCATTGGAATCTCCGGTTTTGGGTAAGAGATTATTCCTAAGACTAGTGTAAAAATACAGTCTTAGGTATAGCGTAACTGTAGTGCGAGAAAGCCTTCGACGCGAAATCATGCTGATGAATGTATTTTAGCGTTGATTTTATATTGTCAACAAAGGAAGCTGCACTTCCCCCCTTTCCCCGCCCCCGCTTTTAGTTGCGCGCGCCCTAACGGCCGGTAGAATGGCGGTTTGCCCCCGTTCATCACCCAACAGTGGAGATGTCGTGACAACGATAACTCAAGCTGAAAAAGAGCTGTACAAAGGTTACAAAGGCGACTCGATAGAGTGCATGAAGCGCTTCGGCGTTAAGGTCTGGAGCGATGTTGTTGTGCGCGCTATGCAAGGCACCTTTGTCGGTATCATTTTGCCCCGCGCCGAGCAATCGCCAGATGGTTACCTTGTGTTGAAGCTGCCGACGGGCTACAACACCGGTGTCGCCGTCAATAGCATAATTGATATTCGCGAAACTGGCTTCAAAGAGGGCAAGTACAAGATACCAGAAAAAGAGTTCCCATACTCGCCAAACCGCCCCAATGTTGTCATGCTCGGCACAGGCGGAACTATCGCATCGCGCCTTGACTATCGCACCGGTGCCGTTATACCGGCATTCTCACCCGGTGAGCTTTACAGCGCTGTGCCAGAGCTTGCCGATATATGCAATTTGAGAACGCGTAAAATCTTCGGCATATTCTCTGAAGATATGTCTTCGGTGCAGTGGAAGGTCATCGCGCAAGAGATCTACAACGAAATAGAACAGAACGATGTTGATGGTATTGTGATCGGCCACGGGACTGACACAATGCACTATTCGGCCTCGATTCTGACATATATGTGCCAAGACCTGCCCGTACCGGTGGTGTTGGTGGGCTCGCAGAGGTCGAGCGACAGACCCTCTTCCGACGCGGCGATAAATCTGGTCAACGCTGTTCGCACCGCCGCATTGAGCGATTTTGCCGAGGTGATGGTTTGCATGTTCGGCCCGACAAGCGACCAGTACGACCTTTTGCACAGGGGCACAAGGGTGCGCAAGATGCACTCGTCATACCGTTCTACATTCCGCACGATTGGTGATACGCCGCTGGGCATGGTGTCGCCTAACTGGATAAAGCCAATACAGAACGACTACAAGAGGCGCGACAAGAGCCGCAAGATGAAGCTCATGCCGACCTTTAACGACCGCGTCTCGATACTATATTATTACCCGAACATGGACCCCGACCTTGTTGACTCGTTGCGCGACAACGGTTACAAGGGACTTATCATAGCTGGCACGGGTCTTGGGCATGTGAACCGTAAGCTCAATCCCGCGCTTAAGCGCGCCGTTGACTCTGGCATGCATATTTATATGACCGTGCAGACGCTGTGGGGCTTTGTGCAGATGTTTGTGTACGATACGGGGCGCGACCTTCTTGAGCTGGGCGTTGTGCAGTGCGCGAACATGCTGCCCGAGACGGCCTATATGAAGCTCGGCTGGGCACTTGGCCAGACAGAGGACCGCGAGGAAGTTAAGAAGATCATGTTGAACCCCATCTGCCACGATATCACCGAGGGCGAGCCTTCAAATGGTTACCTTGTCTTCCAGGGCGGCATACCCGAGGTTGATAACTTCCTTGCCAACATCAAGTTCTGATCCGTTAAAACTCGATATAGCGACAAAAAACCCCGCCGAAAGCGGGGTTTTTTACAATTATGCAAAGTGCTATTTCTTTGTGCCTTCTTCGGCTTCCTCGGGAATGGCAAGGTCTTGCAGGTAGTCATCAATCTTAAAACCTACCGGCATATAAAGGTTCGAAACCTCGGTAAGCTCTACCCAGCCCATCTCGCGTATGGCCTCGTCGCCGCGTCCCTTGAATGAATTTATAAAGCATTCGAAACCGTATCCGTCCTCAAGCAGCATAAGGCCGACCGAGGCAAGGCGGCGCACGCTCATGCTGCCATCGCTTTCGGCAAGCGGTTTTACCACGCCCTTGCAGGCGTTGTCGCGCATTGCGCCAATTGAGACCGTGGCGGCTATGCGCACATCATTATCCTTATCCTTCACCATATCGAGCAGCGAATTGAGCGTGTCGCGGTTCTTAAGCACACCGAGGCCGAAACAACCGAACTCACGCACCTGTTTGTATGATTTAACCTCAAGCGCACGGCGCAGTGAGAAGACAGAGCTTTCGTGCTCAGACAGGCCAAAGGCGAGAGCCGCTGCCGACATTACGCGCGGGTCGCGGTCGGTGCCGAATATGCTGCCAATCATATCGAAGCGATTGATATCGTGCGACACGCCCCATGCCAACGAAGCGTAAGCGCGTGCCTCGCCATGCGCTGTGTTGTACATTCCGCCCCGAACGATCTCTAACATATCCTTATCCTGCGGCAGTTGCCTTAACAGAAAACCCGCAGCGAGGATAAGGTTGCCGAGTGCGAACGGATGCTTTTCAGCACCATATCTGCCGATAAGGCGATCTGCAGCGGCCTTTGTGCCAAGCCTTCCCATCGCAAGGTAGGCGTAGCATCGCACATCAGGGTGATAGAAGGATATGTATTGGTCAAGCTCGTCTTCCACGCCCTCGCATTGCAGCCCGCCAAGTGCTGTGGCTATGCCAACACATACACGGGGATTGCCGCGCTGGGGGTTGTCGCGGAAGAACTTGAGAATGATATTGGGCGCGATTGCCTTTAGCGATAGGTTGAGTGCCATCTGCTCGGGGCCGTCGGGAACGCCTAATTTAGTAAGCATGTCAACGGTGACATTTGTGCGTGAAACGGCGAGTGCGGCAATTGCGCAGGCTCGATGCTCGACTTTCTCTGCTGTAAGCACCTTGGAAATCGGTGCGGGTTTGCCGACCTCAAACGCCCATCCATAGGCAAGAGCGAGATAGCCCGGGTTGTAATCGTGTACCAACTTGACCGCGCGGTCCATGTTCACAACAGCGGGCTCGCCCAAATATCGCACCAAGACAAATGGCATGAGCAGGCGGATCTGTTTGTCCTTTACGAGCGACCAGTTTTCAAGTATGTTAGCGCGCTTTTTATTCTCCATCAGGTCGAGCGCAAACTCGGCGGCGGCCTTAAGCTCGTCTTGCAGTGAATCGCGCAGTTTAACAAGAAGCGTGTTGCCGTCCTTTGAGTTGCTCATCGCGAGCATCAGCATCGCAGCTTTTGCGACTTCGGGCGTGGTCTCCATATTCTTCGCTATATCGAAAACTCTATCGAGATTATCGCGGTACATCAATATACCCATGCCCATTAGCGTAATCACGCGGGTGAAGTCGTCGTTAATCTCAAGCAGCGAGGCGACAGCGGCGGGTTCGTTTGACTTTGGTTCGCAGAAAGACAGATAAATAAAACCGGCAAGGGCCTTTTCAAGTGGGTCGCTGCCATTTTTAACAATTTCGATAAGTGTCTTGCGCGGGTCTTTTGCACCGAGCATGCCAAGAGATAGCGCCGCGAACAGACGCTCCTCGTTTGCGCCTCCGTGCTGAAAGGTCTGCTTCATAAAGTCGAAACCCTCGAACGCACCAAGCATACCGAGCGCGAGGCAGACGGCGGGGCTGTGGAACTGGTTGCGCGCACCGGCATTTTCTGTAAGCACCTTGACCGCGCGTTTGTCTCCAAGCCTTCCCAAACCAATAGCGGCGAAGAACTGAGTCTCTTGCTCTCCCTTATTGAATGCCTCGACGAGCGCATCGAAGCTTTTAGGGGACTTGATTTCGCCTAAGGCGAGCACGGCGTAGTTGCGAAGCTGGCGGCTCGACATACCGGCGATGGGCGCAAGCACTTGTCTGCCCGACGCAATTTCAATAAGCTCGTCAAGAGCCTTATCTCCGCGGGCTTCAAGCTCTGTCAAAGCCATCTCGCGTGTTATCTCTTTGAAGTCGCCGCCGTAACCGAGCAACACAAGAATCTGCAGCGTATTGACCTTGTCTTCTGAGACAATTGACTTAGGCTTTTTTGACGGGAAGACTTCGTAGCTTGTGGGTGTGCGCGTGGGCTGGCCGTCAACAATCACCGGTGCCTTGAATGCGGGTGTAAGGTCAACGAGCAACGGTGCGCGGTTACCACGCCACCAGCGTTCCCAACTGCGCTCGTTTAAGTCGAGCGGGGGCGTCGGCGTGGGGCTGAAATTGGCTGCGCGGTCTGAAAGAAGCTGGCTTACATTGGGCATCTCGCCACCGACCTCGTTGGTCGAAAACGAGATGGCAAGGCAAACCGCAACGGCAATAGCGAACAATAGCTTTTTCATACGAATCTCCATCACAAAATACCCCGAGATGTCTATTAGACGCCAGAAAGGGTCTATCTTTCCCAACAATATTCAAGCAGATAGTCGAACGGGTCGTTTACAAGCGAAGAAAGCGCCTCGAAACGAAGCGCGACCGGATGCCCGAATGGGCGGTATTCAGCATATTCAGACAGAGCTTTGTCAAGTTCAACAAGCCAGCGCGAATCGCCGGTAAGAAGCCCGCCGATTGCAATCATACGCCGTAGATATGGTGTTTTCGCCGATTTAAGATGGCGTGGTGCAGCCTCATTGAATAACTGCTTTGAAACTGCGCCAAGCGCGACGAAAGCAGAGCCGCGCTCGCGTTCGTACAAGTACTCATCAACACCTGTTAGCAATCGCGCGGCTGCATCGGACGGACGAGCACCGAGCAACAACGAGGCGATGGCGGTAAGCTCTTCATGATGCTTATCCTGCACAAAGCTCTTCAATACTCCAAAGGTCGAGCGTTCGCGTCGGAATCCCGCGCCAATTGCGCTGCACGCCCTCACTTCATAAGACGCATCCTGAAACAGGGCGTTCAATCTAAAAAGCCTTTCGCCACGCAGACCCACTGAGATTGCCCCAAGTTCACGCAAAACTGCCTCTGAGGATGATAGTGCGGCGTCAATTAGAGCATCGAACTCAGCGCCCTCCCTTTTTGCGCAACCGAGCACAAGATGACCGCGCACCACACCTTGAAGCCCCTCATTGCCATACCAGCGGGCGACATCAACTGCAGGCAGGTTTGCGCCAATTGCCAAGGCGCAACAAGAGGCGAGGGCAAGGTCGTCGCTGGTTACAAAGTTCTCGAACAAGCGCGTGCTGAAGGGATCATATATTGCTGTCATCGCCAGCGCAGCGTGCATGATTGCCCAGTAGTCGTTTGTGAGAAGTATCTTGCGGATTATCTCGGCAAGCTCTTCCTGCCCAATGGGAAGGGCAGCCTTTGAGATTGCGAGAAGGGCGATGGCAGACTCGGACGGTGGGGATTCCTTCACCGCCTTGCGCAGAAACTCGCCAAAAAGGTCGGGGTACTTTGCCGCAATTGCGTATAGAAATACCCTGTCATCACGCGATACCGCAGAGGCGAGAGCGTTGAACTTTGCCTCTTTGATGCGGTCTCCGTACGCGCCCAATGAATATAGATAGGCAGGGATAAGGTCGCACTTTACGAGCCTTGCCATATCGAGCGAATCAAGCAGCATATCGCGATCAGGTGCTGAGTTGAGAGCGAAGAGCAGTGCGAGGCCATTTGCTCCGCTTCTGTCAAGACCGGCAATCGGGGGGCGGCGAAAGTCATTCTGCATCAGTGCGTATGCAAGCCACTGATCCGATGTGGGGGCGGTTTTGTCTTTTGTGGCAATAGTCAGAACCGAGTCGCGCACAATGTCGTTTGCTGTTCCGTTAAACGAAAGAATTCGGCAATAACACTGTGGTGTCAGACTAAGACCTTGTGAGGGAATGTCGAATGAGGAGGGCGCGGAAGGCAGCAACGCCCGTTCATTGCCCCGCACAAAGACACGCCAATCGAACTCGAAAGCGCTTGCGAAGCGGTAAAACGAACACTGCACCGCGATAACGCACAAAAGCGTTACCAACGCGATAGTAATAGGCGATTTAGGCCCCATACATTAGTATTATACGCCTGTTGACACAATTCGATACACAGATTTTGTCTAATTTTCGGCGCATGCGCTGTTGCAAGCGCATGTTGTCAAGGTGTTTGCAAATTGCAAGGTTATCGCTATAATATGCACAACATGATAGTCAACGGTAACTCATCCTCTCGTCTTCTATTAGCGACAGACGATGCGGCTTGGTTAGGGTCTGCATCGCACTCGCTATCAGCGTACGGCTTTCTTGTGCGCACAGCGCTCAATGGTCAAACCGCGCTCGATTGTCTTTTCTCAGAGCGTTTCGAATTTCTCATCGCTGCTACTGCAATGCCAAAACTCGATGGCTACAAACTTGCAAGCGAAGTGAGAAGATCTCACTTTCTGCGCAACCTGCCCGTGCTGTTAGTTGGGTATGATGAGGGCGCAGCGGCACTCGAAAAGGCTGTCAACGCTGGTGCCGATGACTACCTCGAACTGCCTGTCAATAATGAGCTTTTAAGGCTGAAGGTACAGATAGTATTGAACCGTTCGACCCGAATGGATGTGCTTTCTGAGGCGAGCCTTATCGGGCGGTTTAACCCACGCCAGTTCTCTGACATTGTGCAGCTTCTCAATACGACAAACCGAACTGGACTTCTGCGCATTATATCCGGCCCCTCTGTAACACAGATATGGTTTCGCAAAGGCGTGATGTCCTTCGCACGCGACGAGATGGACGAGGGAGTTCAGTCAATATACAACCTTGTAAAAGCGACTGGCGCGAGGTTCGAATTCATAGAGGGTGAGCAACTTCGTGCTGAGAACATTCAGCGTTCGCAGATGTTCATGCTGCTCGAATTCTCGCGCAAGCTCGACACCTACACTGTGTCGCGCAAACAGACCATAAAGAGCGAGCTTGACGGACACAAATCCGCGTTTTCTGCGCTTATCGAAAAGGGTGCGCAGAAGTATATACCCTATGCGGTAGGCAAGTGCGAGACAATGATCGCAAACGGCGAAAAGATGCTTGAAGACGAGAACATTGAAGAGGCATCGCTTATAGTCCGCAAGGTCGAAGACAGCATAAAGTGGATCGGCAACGAGCTTGAACGAGTGAAGTCGGTCATTGAAGGTATGCCGACACCTGCTCAGAACCGTCGCTCGGCCCGGCAGGCGGCCAACAAACCTGCTGCCTCGGCTTCTCAACCACCGGCAACCGCGCCTGATGCAGCACAGACACCATCAACAGAAACGCAATCTCAATCTGCCGTTGAACCGCAGGCTCCCGCATGGCAGCCAGAGCCTTCTCAAACTCCGTCAGTTGTGCCAGAAGTTGCTCAACCTGCGCAAGAACCGCAAGGCAAGCAAGAAATCGAAACTCCTTCGTATGCTGATGCCGACGAGACGGTAACGATTCCCGTCAGCAAAATTGAAGAACCTGTATCTGAAACGCTTGCACAAGGACATGAAGTTGATGTAAGGCAGTTTCAATACAACGAACAGCCAAAGTCACAGCCGGAACCTGAAATCGAAATCGAACAGAAAGCAAATGAGCCAGAGATTGACGAAGAAGAGCTGTTTGACGATGATCCTGTGAATGATGTACCGAAGTTTGTCATCCAAGAAGAGGTTGAAGAGGATGATAAGGTAGAGGAAAAGAAGCCCGAATCTGCTGTTGTCGAGAAAGCAGAGGAGCCCAAAGCACCGCGCTTGATACAACGATTCCCGCCCGATGTGGTTGAGATGATGCAGGTCGAACTTGCAAAGATAAGCGGGATGATTTTAACGCCAGAAGCCAGGGAGGAGTTCGCAAGCCGACTTCAAAACTCGCCTGTTGCGCGAGAGATGGCGCTTTCTAAGGCAGGCAGGATTCTTTCTGAGGCGTTCTACTCGCGCGCAAATGTTCTGTGTATAATCGTATTGGGCAATGTGCATGACCTTTCAGACTATTTTTCAAATCTTACTGGCGCAACGGTGTCTTTAACAAACAACGACAACTGCCTGTTAACGCGACTCGCTGGCGATATTGAGAACACGCTTTATGTGATTGGCATGACCTACGACGAAATGGACTCTTTTGAGGCAGAAAACATACTCGACCGCGCGATGGGTGCCGTGATAATTGGATTGCCTGATCCGTCGCTTGAGGACCTTGAAATTGATGCTTTATCTCTTGCACTTGTCAAGTTTCGCCGCCATCGTGTTGCAGTGCTGTATCGGGAAGGGACGCTTAGCTGGAAAGTCGGCACTGCGCTTGGTAAGTATGGAATTGACGAGACAAAGAAGCGCACCGACTTCGACTTTACAAAGCAGGGAGTAAGCGGCGCGCTGATAGGTGTGCTCGACTCGTTTCTTTCGTAAAGAATGCACGCAAAGCGTGAAACTTGACAGAATAAGCGCAATCATATATATTGTGCAGACTTGATTCGTTCGAATCACTTGCTTATACGGTTGACTTTTTTACACCCAGCCTTCCCCCGCGCGCGATTCCCCTCGTGCGTAAATAACGGACAAAAGACGAAATGGCAAAGATCATAACCTGTACAGAATGCAACAGGGATTACAGCGTTGAAAAGCTGAAGCCGGGCACAAGAATTAAGTGCCGCGGTTGTTCTATGTATCTGACGGTGCCGGGCGGTCGCTCTATCGCATGTGTTGCATGTGGAGCGATGTTCGATGCGCGAAGCATGAAGCCCGGTATTCGATTCCGTTGCTCTAAGTGCGGCTCGATAATGGATGTTGATAACACCGGCATGCCGCGCCCTGTTAGAGGGTCTCAGCCCGACAAGCGCACCGAAATGCTTGAGGAAGTGCGCGAGACGAACGAGGAGACGACAACATCAGAGACGGTTGAGGAAGTGGTAGAACACGGCTCTAAAATACGCGCACAGAAAGTGGCCCCCGCCCCTGCTCCATCGTCGCGAAGATTTGCTGACTCGGAGTATGTGCCAGCGCTTGAGGATGTGTTCCGCCAAAGAAAGATTATCGCCGCATTCATCTTCTCCCGCGATGCAATGCTTCTTGCAGCCCAATGCCCAACGGAATTCGATGCAGAGATGATCTCTAATTCGTTCTATTATCTTCACAAAGTTGCGAAGTATTTCGGCGACTCGTTCAGTATCGGTGGTAACGGCACATTAGAACTAAGCATGGCAAAGGGAAATCTGCGCCTTCACTCGTTTGGTGACGAGGTTTTGCTGGTGCTCTCCTCGGGCCTGTATAACGGTGTTGACGATTTGATTATCTACAACAAACTCGCACAAAAGAAGGACTTGAGTTAGAAAGACAGGCATTTTGACATTACGACCGCGGACAGAGATAGACTTCTTCAAGACGCTCGAGGCGTCGAAGGTGCTGTTTAAGCCCTCCGCCCTTTTTACTGCGTTTGCTGTCTCGGTGATAATACTCGAAATTGCCGTTTTGCTTCTGCTTCGCTCGCTCAAGTCGGGCTCTCCCACTGGTGAATTCCCCATCGGCCTTTTCGGTCAGTCGTTTCTTTTCCTGTTATTGACATGGGGAGTTACCTCGATTGCCTTTGATGTTAACAACGCGCTTATAACGCCTAACAGCGAAAAGACCTTCTTTTCTGCTGTCTTATCAGCGCCTTTCACATACCTTGCTGCCCCGTTTATCTTCATCGGCGGGTTCTTTGTAATCTACATGCTTCAAACCGGAATAGTCTATCTATTTACGCTCTCAAAACTGCCTATCTGGGTATTTCCTGCGTTGTACATCGTGCTGTTTTTCACCTTTGTGTTCAACATTCTGGTAGTTTTAGCTGTGCTTTTCTACTTCTTTCTTTGGGTGCCACACACCGAGCGCATGGGTGGATCGCCACGCAAACTGGCAATGCAGTTTTACACGATGATAAGCGAAAGGGCTTTTAAGGCATTCAGCCAAGCTGCTCTATGGTTAGTTCTAACGATTTTGGTGTTCTGGTTTATCTTTTTTCCGGTATGGAAGATTGCCGTGAAGCGCGCCTTGGATTCGTCGTCGCTTGTGATGGGAACAAGGCTCGAGTTGGAGGTTATCGGCAAAGACAACCTTCTTGCCGATTGTGTGGCTGTGATATCTGATGACAGCATTCTCCCCTCTTCGTTTGCGAACAACCTTGCCACGAGGCTGAACGCCAACACAAACACATCGCCGATAGATAGATACGGAATAAAACGCATACCATCGGCAGGTTATTTGTTCATTGCGGCGCTTATGCTGTCGTTTGCGTTTCCCGTTACGCTTGCGATCGCCTTATTCTGTGCAGGAGGCAGTTATTCATACCTTCTTGTGCTTGGCCCTGAGCGCAAACAAGCTGTTGCCGCCTCCACAATAGTTGAGGAAAGACAAGCGCCCGAAAGTAACCCTCAACCAAAACCCCAGCAGCACGCAAAGGAGGAGGACACTTTTGTGGAGGACATAGAACCGGATGTGTTTGAGTTCATGCCCACCGCAGCAACCGGCGAACCTTTGAAAAAGCGTGAGAAGCTTGAGGAATTTGTTGACTTCGACTATGTACACCGCAATGGTGATGAGAGCAGTGCAGCGGCAGGCACGACAGGGTTTTTCAGAGGGGGAGCCGACAAGATGCCAGATGCCGACCCTAAGACAAACGGAACAAACCGCAAACTCCGCAATCCTGTTGCCCAGACAAAACCAGAACGGAAAGACGAACCGGATATGGGCAACTTTACAATATTCGATATGATTAGCGACGAAGATGGCAAGGCGGACAAGCCGAAGAAATAGACGCAACGGGTCACAACAACTTCAATTTCGAACTAATTTTTGCCTTTATTCCTCGAATTTTCCCTGACAGAATGACATCCAATCGAAGTGATTCGCCCTCTATACATACCTGCGCGTTATTGATGTAACCCAATAGATATCACAAGATAAGAAACCGTCGCGAATAGCCGTGTTTATGCCCAGACATGAGCCGCGAAGTGTCGAACCAAAAGCAGCGGTAGACATCTAAGTCGCTTGCCGTTGTTGAATGATGGCGTAATATAGACTCATTGAGGTGAATCATGAATCAAATGGATGCTCCGCGTCCTGGTGGCGAGATAGTCGTCTATCAGACTGAAGACGGAAGAAGTCACATACAAGTGATGCTCGATGGCGACACTGTATGGCTGACGCAGAACCAGATTGCAGAATTGTACCAAACAACGATTCCAAACATCAACATCCATCTGAGGAACATCTATACTGAGGGTGAGTTGAAGGTAGAGGCAACTGTTAAGGATTACTTAATAGTTCGATTAGAGGGTAAACGGAAGATAACACGCAAGATACAGCATTACAGTCTTGAAATGATCCTTGCGGTAGGATATCGAGTGAAATCGCCGGTCGCGACAAAGTTCCGCCAGTGGGCGACTGCGCGGTTGCGTGAATATATTGTCAAGGGATTTGTTATTGACGATGAGAGGTTGAAGGGCAGAGTTGGTATAGTTGACTATTTCGACGAACTGCTTGCGCGCATAAGGGACATTCGGGCGAGCGAAGCGCGCGTATATCAGCGCATTCGTGAGATTTTTGCACTTGCATGCGACTATATGGAGGGTGAACGCGAGACCCAGATGTTTTTTGCCACGATGCAGAACAAGATGCATTATGCTGCAACAGGAATGACCGCTGCGGAGATAGTCAGACAGCGCGCTGATTCAAGTAAGCCGAATATGGGCTTGACCTCATGGAAGGGCGAAAAAGTGCTGAAGCGCGATATAGTGACCGCGAAGAATTACCTTGATGAAAAGGAGATAGATACACTTAACCGCATAACAGTCATGTTTCTTGATCAAGCCGAATTTCGTGCGATGAGGCGGCAGAACATAAGAATGCACGATTGGGAAGTATATCTTGATAAGTTTCTGATTGATACAGAACTGCCGGTGCTTGATGGAACGGGCACAATCAGCCATGAGGATGCCTTTGATTGGGCGGAGGGTCAATATGAGAACTATGCTGAAAAGCGCAGAATTGCGGCTGAAAACGCCGCCGAAGCCCATTATGTAGAGGATCTTCGCCAATCAGCAAAGATGCTTGAAGAACTTCGTAACAAAAAGCCGATTAAGACTAAAACAGGTGATAAGCCACAGAATCGCACCAAGAAGAACGATGCAGAAAAGTCAGAGGAATAGCGGTATTATCTACATCCTATCGAGGATCTGATTCATATTCAGTGTTAAGTGCCATCCACAAAGAGATTGAATTCGTGAAGTATCCGGTACACGCCGTTGCATATCCGCGAATCCCGGGCCTCGCTTTTCCTCTGGCACGAATCTTATGTGACCACCCTTGAAGCGCGAGATAATCTTCTCGGCTAACTCGGCGATAGAGATCTCTTCAGATGAACCCACATTGTACACATTGCCAATTGCTGACGGATATCGCACAACTGCACAAAGAGCCTCAACGGTATCACCGCACCAGGTGAAGCAGCGTTTTTGCGAACCGTCGCCGTACACGATCAAATCCCTGTCTTCGCGCGCAGCGGTGATGAACTTGGGTAAAACCATGCCGAAATCTGGCCGTTGCCGTGGCCCCACAGCATTGAAAAGCCTCAACACCACGGCCCTAAGACCTTTTTCGCGCACCATTGCGCATATATAGTGTTCGTCAAGAATCTTGCTTACCGCGTAAGACCAGCGGTTGATTAAGGGAGAACCCACGGCAAGATCGTCATCCTCGCGAAACGGTACCCGCTCGTTTCTTCCGTACACCTCTGAGGTTGAGGAGAATATAAGCAGGCAGTTTTTCCTCAGGCATGCTTCAGCAACGATTTTTGTGGATGCAGTGTTGATTTCAATAGTGTCAAGGGGTGAAGCTATAACACGGTCAACACCTACCTGCGCGGCAAGGTGAAACACGGTGTCGCAATTTTGTATAGCCTTTTCGACAATCAGCGGGTCTCTACAGTCACCATTTATCACGGAAAGAAAGCCGGTGGAGTTGCTGGTGGAGAGATTCTGCATGAGGCCGGTGCTGAAGTTGTCGAGCACCACGACTTCGATCCCGCGTGAGGTCAACAGGTCACATAGATGAGAGCCAAGAAAACCTGCGCCGCCTGTGATTAGTGCTTTCTTCATTTTCTCTCCGATTGTGCTACGCGGCTTTCGACTAACTCACACGCATCTTGTTTCGCAATACATTATAAATCGTCAGTCTGCAACAGCATTTGATATAGTGCGAATCTTAAACGGGGGTTTATCATAGGTGAGCGTCTTCTTTTTGTCGAGGTTCTGGCGCGCCATATAGGCCGCGATCGTAGCAGTATCCTTGTGAATCAGCAGATCGAAACCATCGGGCTTCTGCTCTCCGATAAGCGCATAGAATGCGAACACGCGTTCTTGTGGCGGGGCGTGAGGTGACTCGAAAACAACGGCGAAGTCTTTATCCAAGACTGCGGACTCTGTCTCTGCAAAGGTCCAGTTATCTGGAAGGTTGATGGGTTTTCCAACTCGAACTAAAGCGAACTTAGAGATACTTTGCTTTACTTTTTTGATCTCAGCTTCTATCTGTTCAAACGATAGAGGTTCGCCATCAATTCTGCTTTTGACCTTGTCGCCTGAAAGAACCTCAGCCCATTTTGGCTTTTCATAGTCATCTGTGCTTACAACCCAAACTGCTTTCAGGCAGGCCGATTCCTTAAGCATTCTTTCAGCGACCTGCGGGGTGGAGGGATAGAAGACCTCTACCCTGTCAAGCAGCTTTTTACCCTTGTCATCCACAGGAAAATCGCCACTTGCTGTGCGCAATGTCATCTGCTCGCCTATAAGTATCTCAAGCACGAACTGCGCGGCTTGTGCTTCTCGCGAAAGCGTATCGAGCTGCTTGAGGAAGCGGCGAGAGCGGTCGGTTGATACTGTATCTGATGGGTCATAGGCAACGGCAACGATGGATGGGCGGTCAGGCCGAGTTGCGATGACAAAACATATAATCGCAAGTATCGCCGCTGCTGATATAAGTTGCAGCCGCTTTCTCATTTGCCGAATGCCCCAGATGAAAAGTCGAGATTGACGGTCTTTGGCGGTGCGCTGAAGATAGAAGCAAGCACTGTTTCAAGAATTAGCAGGCCGAGCGCAATAAGAATCAGCAGACGGACAAGGTCTTTTGGTCTTTCATCAGCGACAGAATCGGCGGATTTTATAGAGGCGAGCTTGAAAGAGACCCCATCGAGCAGCTTACGCAAAGCCCGCTCTGTAAGTGGCTCTGTGTCGCTTTCCTCGTGCGGGGGGTTTGCTGCAAGCAGCACCAGTCTTCCTGATGCAAGCTGTAAACGGTAGATGCCGGGGGTGGTAAGGGGGCCGTATTCGATCCTCGGTTCACCGTCGAGCGTTGGACGAAGTTCAAGTTCATCGCCTTCAGGTGGGTATAAGGTCGCAGCCCCGCCAATATCCGATAGAGGCAATGCGAGGTTGATGCTCTCACCAACGGTCAAGTTTAAGCGCTCGCGCTCGTTTTCGGTCAGAAAGAAGACAAGCTCGTGCAAAAGGGGCGGGAACATTGGCAATGCAGGCAGGTTTGTCCACTCGCCGTCGAAGGATGAAGTCCACAACATGCACTTGCCCTTTCCCAAACTGCGGGATATTAGCAATGGCTTGCCGCCAGAAAGAGCCAGCAGCACCATGGAATCCTCATGCGGTGTTGCCTCTACAAAAGAGAATATCTTCAACCGCTTCATACCAGATTTCCACAGCGCTCCCATACCCTCTAAGGGTTCAGGGAGGTTCAGTCTGTCAATACCGAGCCAGTCGTTGTCGCCACCTGAATGAGCTGAAACGAGGGTTGCTGGCAGAAAACCCGTTTTGCCTCCAAGCGATTCGTTAATCAAATCGAGCCGCGCAGATTGCCCAAGTGCTACAAGAAGTCCACCGCCTGAAGCGACGAATTTTGCGAGCAACTCCCCTGCTCGTTTGGAAAGTGCTGGCGGGTCACAAAGTATAACGACTGAAGGGAGAGAGATGTTATCGGATTCAAGATCAGCCAAAGAGATTACCCGCGGCGCAAGTGGTGAAAGATCGCGAAGCTCTGAAGGCGCAAGCGCGGTTTCAGCAAATCCAGAAGCAGAACGATACTTCTCTGCATCAGGGCGACCGTCCACAATCAGCACATCAATCTTCCTTCGCACATCTGCCGCAAGAAAACGCTGATCATCCTCCGCAAGCTCGTCTGGCTCAACAAAGACCCGATAGTAATGGGGGCCTTCGTCAAGTGGGCGATCAGGAAAAGCGCATGTAACCTGTTCACCAGCGGCTACATCTGCAGATCTTTGCCCAAAAGCCTCATTATCGCGCTCAAGCGATACAACAGCAGTCTCGCCGCCTGTAGGTGATGAGTATGAAACAGCGGCGTGAAGCATTGTGTCGAGGCCGACACAAAATGTGCCGCGTGTCGGGCGTATGGAATTAATTGCGCGGTTGCTTTTATGTCCAAGCGCACAATCCACAAATGTAAGTGTAGATATATCAGAAAGCTCAGTGAAACGCTCCTTCGCGCTGGCCTCTCGAAGGCCGTCACCAGATGTCCACGAATTTACCGCGAAATCCGAAAGCACAAAAACTTCGCACCGCGCATTGATTTCGCCTGCCCGCTTTGCCTCATCAAGCAACGGGCGAGCAATTGAAAAAGGATTTGTTCCGCCGAATCCGGGGGATAGGGAGTCAAGCAGCCGAAGCGCGTCGGTAACTGGCATGAAGCTGCTGCCTTGTGGACGGCATTTGTCGTCGAAAACAAAAACCGAGACGGTTGTATTGCGACCCGAACTCTCAATTGTGCTCTTCGCGTGCTCGACGGCTTGCTTAAAGCGATTTGTCTCGCCGACTTTCATGCGCATTGAAAGAGATGAATCGAAAGCGAAAACAAGGTGGGTTTTGCGGTCACCCGCCCCCTTAGACAAAAGCGGTTGCAGGAGCGCGGCAAGAAATGCGAGCATTGCCGCAGTACGAAGCACAAGTAAGATCATCTCTTTTATTCGAAGCAGTTTGCCAATCTTGCGATAGGCGCGAAGAAGAATGGTCATTGTACCCAGTTCCTGCCTTCTGTATCTGCGCTTGAAGAGCAGATATATCAGAACAGGTATAAGGGCGAAGAACAGAATCGCGGCAAGGTGCGAGGCTCCAAATTCCATTTGCACATTCTATCAGGCTTTACCACCGTTGCGAATACAATGACTGAGCAGTTGCGCAGAGGTAAAACAAAAAAGGCGGGATTTTGCCCGCCTTTTCATGTGATGAATTGAGTGGAATTACTTCCAGTATTCGACGGCAACCTTTGACATTTCAACTGGGATATTTGGACGAGTGGGCTCAACCTTGCCGACCTGCACAGCGCCGATGCGCTTGATGGTCTCCATGCCTTCGATTACCAAGCCGAATACGCAGTACTGACCGTCAAGGCTTGGAGTGGGCTCGACGCAGATGTAAAACTGGCTGCCTGCGGAGTTTTTATCGCCGGGAGAAAGACCCATAGCAACTGCTCCGGCCTCATGCTTCAGATCATTAGTTTCAAAGTCAATTTTGTAACCAGCGTCGCCAGAACCATCGCCGTGTGGGCATCCGCCCTGTATGAGCTTAAAGTTGGGCTTGCTTTCGACGCGGTGGAAGATAAGGTGATCATAGAAGCCGCGCTTTGCAAGCGTGACAAAGTTTGCGCAGGTCTGTGGCGCCTTGTCTTCGCGCATAAGAACAACAAATTCGCCCTCACGCGTATTGATGCGAACGACGGTGCGGGTGTAAATGTCAACTGCCGCCCAATCGCTGACGGCGGTCTTTTCACCAACCGTGTAGCTTGCGCGCACATGGAAGCGGCCACCAGCGCTGAAGTCGAAGTACTTTTCAAGGCTCTTAAATTTACCGCCGAAATATGAACCTTCGGTGAGTTTAAGAGTGAACTCGACTCCATCCTTAGGCTGTTCGCTGAGCGTTTTTAATGGTTCGCGTTTGTCATCATCAATCGCCTCGATTTTAAACGAGGCATAAGGGTTTGTGTTGAGCTTGACATCCTTTGTGTCGCCGACAAGGTCGAGCTTGAACTCGATATTGACTGGGTCAATAATATCGCCATCAACCACCTTGAAATGAAAAGGTCCGTTAAGGTGCAGAGAAAGGCCATCCGCATCGTGGCCAAGCTCAAGTTCCGGCTTTGGCGTGGGCGCGGGGGTCTGTTCCGCAGCAGCGGTTGGTGAAGTTGTAGGTGTCGGTTCGTCGTTTTCGGCTACAACGAAAGAAGCCACAAAAACAAACAACAAGGCAAGTGCAAATAACGAATACCTCATATTGACTGAACTCCTGTCAAAGACGGATGTTGCGAATGGGCAAGTGTATATGTAGCTACGGTCGTGTCAACTAAAAATGAGCTTGCATCGGGCGCGGATTGCCGAATGGGTACGCATTGGATCGAGGATAATTGTTAGCGAGCAAGTTGGTGAAACATACTAAGCGGTTTGTTCGTCTTACTGAATTGTAGGTGACCTAAGATTGCACGACGAACAGATAGAATAGCCTCTTATTGAGTTCAACACTACATAATTGTTTGTCGGCTGTCAAAAGAGCCTATAATTCGGTATTAGTCACGCAGAATCATTGTTTTATCGCCTGCCTCGGAGGTACGATGGCAAGGTCATTATTTTGCAAATGCGGTTCGGTTTACGATTCAGACAAACTGGATCCCGCAAAGCTCTACAAGTGCGTTGAGTGCGGAGCTGTATTGTCGGTCGAATACTCGGTTGACCCCGATGCGATCGCAGCAGAGCAGGAGGAATCGGTCCCAAAGACCGGCGCGATGATTTCTGTCATTCTAATCATCGCGTTATCGCTGCTTGGTGTCGCGATTGGCGCGTTTAAGGTCAAAGCAAAGGCCGAGACGGCGAAAGACAAGCTTGAAAAAGAAGTTCAGGACATTGCTCCCGAGCTAAAGCGTTGGGAGGCTGACGCAGGCAAGATAGAGATCGTTGACGAGTCTGAGCAGCGCGCAACGAACTTTATGAACAAGGTGTTCGAAAAGATAACCGACGCCCGCAAGATTGTCTATCCCGCTGTTGTAATGGTAAGCTGCAACAATGGTACAGGTTCAGGAGTTATATTTAGACCCGACCACCACACCGACCGTCGCGAGGGCTACATCGTCACAAATTTCCATGTGGTACAAGGCGCAACTATTGTCGAGTCAATTCTCTCAAATCAGGAAATCGTGCCTTCCGACATAATTTTCGCAGACGATTTTTGCGACATTGCTGTTATCAAACTTCGCGACACATCAAAGGCAGCAAACATTCGTCCTGCCGAGTTCGGCGATAGCGACAAGATCCGTGTAGGTGAATTCTGCATGGCAATGGGTGCTCCGCAAGGTCTTGGCAGGTCGGTATCTTTCGGAATAATAGTCGGGCTAAATCGCTTTATTCCCATGATGCTTGGCAATCATTATGCACACCAGCAGCATGTGTTTTTCCAAATGGACTCGCCAATCAACCACGGAAATTCCGGCGGCCCCCTGGTGAGCATCGAAGGCAAGGTTATTGGTATGAACACTCTGGGATGGTTCGAATTCCAGAGAGTGGGTTACGCGATCGCGTCAAACTACGAGCGCGACATTGTGAACCGTATCGTTCGTGCACATGAGTCAGGCTCGACCACTTTTATCAATCGTTCAAAAATAGGCGTATCGTTTGCTCCGCTTTCGTTCTTCGGTATGGAGAACCGAAACGGTGCGCCGGTTATCGCTGTTGAATCATCAAGCCCGGCATACGAAGCGGGGCTTCGCCCTGGCGATGTCGTAACAAAGGTGCGCAACATAAAGACAGGGGCAGAGGAATATACAACCATAAAGACCCTTGCCGACCTTGCTCGCATAAACTATCTGTTCGAAATGAATGAAGTGCTGACCGAGTTCGAGCTTACTTGGCGCAACTACATTACTGGAGAAGAGAAGACTGCGACCATGCGCAGCATTGGCTTCCCCGGAAGAGAACAACCATTTAAGCAATTTGCAGAAATTCTTTGGGGTGCGTATTTCGAGAAGGTCTCAGAGGCTGACCTTGAGATGGCTGGCTTTCCTGATGAAGACGACGGCGGCATCGCCATACGCGCCTGGAATGATGGCACTTCGCGCCTTGAAAACTATGCGCGCTATGTGATCAACCTCAAGCCGTATGGATTTCAAAGGGGAGATCTAATTCTCCGAGTGTGCGGAGTTAAACCTGAAACCCACGATCACATGCGCAACATAATTATCCAACACATAAACCGATACATCGGACGCGGTGCGGTTCCACCAACGGTGTTCGAGGTTCTTCGCGGCAATGCGAAGATATTCATTTTCGTTGATATACAATAGAGGGTGAAGCAATGTCTGCAAGAAGACCAAAGCAGGATACGGCAAGCGCAAAGAAGCGGATAAGGCCGATTCCGTTTCGCCCGGCTGTCGTCAAACCGGCGCAGTTTCTCGGGCTTGCCCCAGTTTTCTGGCTGAATGTCGTGTTGGCGGTTATTGCCATAATTGCGTTAATCGCAATTTCCGAATCCGTCAGATTCGGCTTGGCAGAGCACAATTTCGATATAAAGCGGCACCAGAACGATTGGACGACGCTTAAATCTCAGATTGATAAGCGCATTGACGAATCGAAGAAAACGGATGTGAATGTAAAAAAGGTCATTGACGAGATCATCCTCAATGAAGTGCCAAATGCATGCAAGAAAGTGGCAAAGTCGCTGGCTTATGTAGAGCCTGTTTACTACGAGATCGTAGATTCAAAGCGCGTCGCCAATACATATTCCCGCCCATATTCGGGTTTCTTCTTCATGCCGACCGGCAAGCGCGAAAACGAAGGCTATATTCTGACGACTTACAATGCGGTTGACGGTGCAGATTACGCAATTGTAACTCTGCCGGACGAGCAAATCACCCGCGCAAAGGTCATTGGTGGCGATGCTGACTCAAACATAGGCGTTTTGAAAATTGATATGTCGCTGATTGACAACCCCAGTGCTATATCAGTTGTCGAAATCTGCACTGAAGTGGGGCTTGGTGAACCTGTGATCACCGCCGGAGCATCACATCGCTGGAAATCAGCTTTTTTCCGCGGCGCAGTATCAAACCTTAACAGATCTCTTGAATTCACACTTCGTAATGGACAGATTGCCGGTACAAACTCAGTTTTCTATCAAGTCAGCTCTCCGATAAGCAGAGGAATTGAAGGTGGCCCGACCGCAAACTCAAAGGGCGAAGTTGTAGCTGTAAACATGCACTGGCTCAGCACTGAAGACCTATACCGCAATTTCTCGTTCAATTATGAGTATGTGAAAAACCTTAACTTCAGCCTTCCAATCGGTTACGCAATGAAGGTTGCGGACGATATTGTTGCACAGGGACATGTATCGCGTGCTTACCTTGGATTCGATCTTCAGACATTTGATGTTGAGGGCAAGAGCGGCAAGGTTCTTGTATCCTATGTTGCTCCAGATTCGCCCGCAGACAAGGCAGGAGTGAAGCCGGGGGATGTGTTGCTCACAGTCGGCCCTTCTCCGGTGGAAGCCCGTGACAACGATGACCTTGCCGTTGTGCGTCGCCGTCTTTCTGAACTTAAGACTGGTTCTAATGTCGAGCTAAAACTCGACCGCAACGGTTCATCGGTTACTGTAAAAGTAACACCTCAAGAATGGTCAGAGGAGGGAGATTTCGAATTCCTTTGTACCATGTGGGAGATTTCCTTAAAGCCCCTAACGCCTCGCGAGGCGGCACGCCGCGGTTTTAAGCAAGGCAAGGGCTTTTTTGTATCGTTTGTTGACAGAACAGGAAGTGCCTACGATGCAGGAATAAGGATAGGTGATGTTATCTTGGCGATTGAAAACGAAACCCCAACCACTAAGGCGGGTATCGAGCAGCTATATCAAAAATTGGCTGGCGATAAGTCACTCAAATGGGTTTTCTTCAAAGTGCTTCGTTCTGGCTTTACGCGCTGTTTTCTTGTTAGCAATTCTCTCAGAATTAGCTCAGAGGGAGATGATGGCGGTGGAGAAGACGACGAAGAAGACGAAGAAGACGAAGGTGACGAATAGCCCGAATTAAGGGGATTACACATGGCAAGAATTCAAGAATGCTCTTGTGGCGCAAAGTTTAATGTCGAGAAATTTCCAGTCGGATCGAAGATTCGCTGTAAGAAATGCGGTGGGATACTGACTGTTGCAGATGAACCTGTTGTCGCACCACCTCCGATACCTACCCCGATTCCCCAACGGCGTGAAACTCCGCGCGCAGAAACGCCGCGCCCAATTGCTGAAGAACGCCCTGCCCGTTCGCGCATACCGGAACCAGCAGTGCCGATTCCTGCGCCGGTTGAGGATGACTATACCCCCGAACCCATGGTTGAGGAAGGGCCCCCAATCAGGTCGAGGCGTGGCAGACCAGAACCGGAACCGGAGGAACCTCCTCCAGCAAGAGCGCGAAGAGAAGAAGCACCTGAGCAGTCGCGCAGAAGAACTCCAGCTCCTATCGAAGAGCCTGTTGTCGAGGAAGAACCTGAAGATGTCGTTGAAGACATTCCCGAAGGCGTGCTTGTTGGCAAAGTTGACTATGCACAGCGCAAGCGTGAGGCACTGGCAAAGGCTCCTTCGTTCTTTGGGGTCGCATTGATTCTCAACTTTATCGTCTTTATCGCGCTTATCGTAGGCGGCTATTTTGTGTTGAACATGATGGGCGGCACAGTTAAAAGCGATGCAGTAGAATCCAATGTTCGTACCTATCAGAAGACAGCAGAGGAAGTGTCGAAAATATTGAAGGATAAACTGATCGCTGCTGGAATGCTTGGCAAGGTTGATCAAGAGACAATATATCGAGGCGTTCAGAAGAAGTACTCTACCGCGTCGGAGCGCGCTGTTAAGGGCACTGTGACGGTTATTGCCGACATTGATGTATTCGAGCGTGGCCGCCCAAAACGCATCGAGTATTATGGATCTGGATTCATCTTCAAGCCGGAAGGTTCACTCGGCATTGAAGGTTATGTCGTAACATGCTATGAGAACATCGCAGGCGCTCGTTCGATCCGCGTCATGTTACACGATAAAAGCGTGTACCCCGCAAAGGTAATCGGCAAGCCTGATGTACCATCGAATATTGCGGTGCTCTTGCTCGATCAGGCTCTGTTGAAGGCTCATAATCAGGTGCTTTACGATGTAGAGTGGGCTGATTCAGACGCAGCGAAAGAGAATGTCGCACAAACGGTGTTAAGCGTTGGGTCACCGAACGGCAGGGCAAATTCGGTTGCGCTTGGCATTCTTTCATGCCCTGATCGTTACACGGTGTATCAGGTTCGCACAGGTGAATCCAGCGGTTTCTATCACCAGTTTTTCCAGACCGATGCACCCATAAACTGGGGCAGCACCGGTGGGCCGCTGGTTGATCTTGACGGCAAGGTTGTTGGCGTTTGTGTTGCGGGATTGCACAGAGCGTTTGGATTAACAGACTATGAAGGCTTGTTCTTTGCGATTCATTCGAACTATGTTCGCGAGATAGCTAATTCGATCCGCAAATACGGCAAAGTCAACCGCTCATACACTGGAATCATCTTTGATTCACTTAAGAGCCTTGAGCTTCCAGCCACAGAAAAAGGCGTTGCAATTGCAGGAATAGACGCAGACTCACCTGCTTCCAGCACAGACATCAAGCCTGGTCAGTTGATTTATCAGATTGAATACACAGATGGAGAAAATACCGTTCAGAAGCCAATAAACTGCCGTAATTCACCAGACCTCGGCATCATCTATCACATCTTTGCCTCTTTACCTATCAATACGGAGCTGACCTTATATGTGAAGGAAAACACCGGCGAGGGGAAGCGCAAAGTGAAGATTAAGACCGCGCCCCAACCGAAGAGCGTTGACGAAATTGTCGTCGCAGAGCGTTGGGGATTGGTTGTATCTCCGCTTTCAAAGACAGAGTCATTACAGTATGGTCTGCCTGAAGGGCTTGGTGTCAAGGTCATCGCGGTGATGGAGAATTCTGCCGCCGAAAGGGCCTATATCACACCCGGATTTGTGATTGTATCAGTTGATTCGAAAGGAATTCAGAATGTGAACTCCTTTAACTCGACTTATAAGAACCTTGACGCAACGCGCAAAAAGAGCTTCTTAATCGAAGGAAAGCGCAGGTCTATTGCCGGGCTTGGCACAATGGCCAACGACTTTGTGAAGATGGTTGTTAACTACGATTAAGGTTGTTTCTTTAAAGCTTCAATGGGGAGGTGCAAACCTCCCCATTTTATTATCGGCGCGGTCTGCTTATTGCGTAAGCCTGTTTGTTATCGCCTGTTTTGCTGCTTGAGAACAAATGTCAGTTGCATATTTGCGGGCAAGAGTTTCGTCGGGAAAGTCGGGTGCTGGCATTAGGTTGCATGGATTTGCTTTTGCGTAGATCTTATCCAACAAAACAGCGTCAATCGAAGTCGGACAGCTTTCAATTAGAACATCAACAATGCCCAAGTTGGCCGCGTTGGCTGCGGATAGCCGAGATGAATCAGCGAACATTCGAAACGCAGCTTCTTTACCACATCGCCTTTCTAACAGCTTCAAACCACCAGAGCCTGGTTCGAAACCTAACTGGTGCTCGGGGAACTGAAACCATGCTTCTGGGCTTGCAGCAACGACCTTGAACGAGAGAATTAACTCAAATCCCTTGCCAAGGCAGGCTCCGCAGACTACCGCAAGCGAACGAACGCTCGAATTGGCAATTTCTAACAGAAGTTTTTGAGCCTTTATAGAACGGTTGTATGCAGAAACCTCGTCTAAAACAGCTAATTCACGCAAATCGGCTCCGCTCGAAAAGGCAGGGCCGTTGCCCGCAAGGGCGAAATCCAAGTTGCTTAGTCTGCAATACTCAAACTCGCTACGAAGAACCTCCTCGACATGCGAAGAGATCGGATTTCTCCGCTTTGGCTCGTTTAGGAGCAGAATGCGCCAGTTACCACTTTCAAGTATTTCGACTTCAACCATTATTTGATTTCGAAAAACAGCGCTGCGCCGTCCCGAAGTCCGGCTAAAACGCCGTTACCGGTGCAGGCAAGCGACATTATTGGAGAACTGCCTGTGTACTCTGCCTCCACCGCGCCACTGCGGTTTACAACTGCAATGCCTCCGTCGTTAAACCCTACTGCAGCCCTTTTTTCATCAAGAACCTGAACATCGCGCAGATCCTTTTCAAAGGTTATCATGCTCGATATCGCAGATCGGGATTTCTTCGACCAAAACATAAGCGAGTTGCGAGCGACAGAAGCAACCGTATCGCCCTTTGCGTCAATTGCCGATAGTGCGAAGGGAGCGCCCTCAAGTGAAAAATGAGCACCGAGTAGTATTGTTGATGCATCGTCCATATTGACAAGCACGATGTCATGAGATGGTTTTGATGCAAGCAATAAACGATCGGCGCGAGCAATAGCCCAATAACGGTACGACGGCATCTTAATGATTTCTTCCACCACCTCATCCTTGTTTTCGCCAGATGTCACCTTGATAAGCTCGCCCTTTCGCGATAGATAGACAGGCTTGCCGTCTGAGTCGAGATATGCGTCAATTGGGATGGAGGCAAGCTTGTAAAGGCCAAGCTCAACGCCCCTTTCCACATCAAAAATCGCCAGAGAACGGTCAGC
Organism: uncultured Planctomycetota bacterium; assembly: GCA_964571525.1. Taxonomy (GTDB): domain Bacteria; phylum Planctomycetota; class B143-G9; order B143-G9; family B143-G9; genus CAZNBY01. Next base: position 123,063 of record CAZNBY010000001.1, on the reverse strand, counting down.
ATATAAAGCGATCATCTTACCGCTTCCGCCATCACGCAGACGCAAGGCGCAACGCTTATAACCTTCGGGCGACTTCAACGCATCTCCGCTTGGCCAACTAAAGACCTTTATTCCGCGCTCGCGAGATATTGCCACCCATCCACTCGCGCCAGTCAGAGAGCCAAATGATACGCAAGAGACCGCGCCACCGTTATCGGTCGGGCCGCCTATCTTGCGCCCCCTGCTCTCCCATTTGTACCAGTCGCCAGTTAACGAGAAGCCCGCCAACTCCGACGCGCCTAACCAGCAAACCGCATATATGATGGATTCGGTTGAGAATTCTGTGCTGTCGAGTATCGGTTCAGAGACATCGTATATGACCATCTTCTGGCCTCGACCGCCCAAAGCGAGCTTCGAGTTAAATGCGGCAGAGCTCATAATCTGCGCCTCGTTGGTGATTTCAGAACGCGACTCACCTGTATCGGGATCGAAGAAAAATGTCTGTTTTACCGAGGTTACAGCTAACCACTGTTTGTTTTTGCCCTGTAAAAAGTGCGATGCGAAGATGCCCGTTGTGGGGGCGAGTTTCTCCCATTTGAGCGCAAGCGATGAATCGTAAATCCGAATTGCGTCGGCACAGCTCACAGCGAGTTTGCCGTCGTTCGAACGAGCGATCCATGTGATGGGTTGCTCCCATTCACGATCTGGCTCGGCCATTTCCCAAGAACCAAGGTTATTCACAATACCCTTCCAGAGCTTTCCGCCTTTTGTGCCAACCACGATTTTATTACCGTCACAAACGAACGCGCCGGGAATATCCTGCGGAAACTCATGTGCGTATTCCTGACGAAAGGTCTTTGTCTCTAACACATACAGTTTGGGAACGGTGCCGATAAGAATTCGCGAACCGTCGGTTGAAAGCCTTGGACCGATAAGAGCGTATTCGATCTTAAGTGACCTTGTGCAGCGACCTGTTGCGGCTTCCCATTCGCGCAGATGGCTTTCGTCAAGGGTATATATCTTCGAACGGTCTGGGCTGATATCAAGCCCAATAAGCGCTGCGCCGTTGGAGAACGCGCTGTCGCCATCCGACCATGTCTGCTTTAGTTCGGCGGCTGAGACGAAGAGAGATAGAGTAAGAAAGATAACACACAAAAGGGATGCCCGTTTGAACATGAAACAGCCTCCAATCAAGATATTTCGGCGGTTGGCTTATCTGCCTTCTTGCCGCGGAATAATTTGGGAAAGAACATACCGGTACGCGACTTGTAATCCTCGTATTCTGGAAAGACCAATGCGAGCTTCTTTTCTTCATTTCGGGCGCGCACATACTGCCCTGCAATGAAGATGACATATAGAGCCGCGGTGTAGTAGTTGAACACAAGCATCATGATGCCGAAGAATTCTAAGAAATGGCCTGCATAGAGCGGATGGCGCACGAACCTGAAAGGACCTGCCGTGATTAAAGCACGAGCATCAGTCATTATCGTGAACCCGCGGCGAAGAGTCAACAGGCCTATCAAGTTGAGCAAGGCTCCAAGAGCGGATATTGACATCAAAATAAGCAATATATGTGTTTTAGATAAGGTCATAAACCCAAGTGATACGGTTGCAGGGCACCAGATGTCGAATGTGGGCCGAAACATGCCGAAAGAAAACGGAATACCAGCGATAATGAAAGGAAACACAACTTCCATGAAACCGCGCGGCGCAGATTTCGTATCGGATCTTGTGAGAAACGCGATTATGTAGCCGAGGAATATCGCAAGAGTAAGTGCAAACGCAAGGAGCCTGAAATCGTAGTAGTTCATGCTAAGGCCACCCTCATGCGTAATGGGGAGGCTCGATTCGGCAGGTGCGCTTGCAGAGCCGGTGACTTTTTGCCAGAGCGGGACGAAAAAAGTAGATTGCTTCAGCAGCACATTATTTATGTAATCTTTGTTGGCGAGCACGGTGCGAATACACACCGCCAAGACCGCGGCGACGCCGAAAAAACGGCTTAAAAACTCGCGTAAAGGCCATCGCTCGGTGTCGAATATGGGAAGATAGTTAAGCCGCAAAATTAGGTATCTCATCGAATCTCCCGCGCAAAGTCGCCAAATAGGGCAATACGCTTTGCGGAAGTCTGAAGGTCGCGTATAATTAAGAGAAGTCGGTGCTTTTCGCGACATGTGCGCGATAATCGGCAAGTTTACCCGATTTTCGCCTTATCGAAACGATTGTAGCCTATTTCCTCGACGGTTAGACGGAGGATGCTTGGCAAAGGTTCGCGTGATCACAAAGAAAGTTACGCTCGACAAGCGGGGATTTGTCGTGCAGGGGCAGTGTCTTCCGACCACGGATGGCTGGGTGCTGCTTGAGCTTGACACTGACACCCGTGTTGAGGTGATTCTGCACGAGGGCTTTTACGACCACTGCCGAAGCATTCAACTTCGTTTAGAGTCTGGCGATTTAGGTGAGATCGAGGCGTATGTTCAGAGTATCAACAATGAAGCCGACACGCGAAGGCTGAACTCATCGTCGTTCTTCAAAAAGTTGACGACCAAGCGGCGAGACAAGCGAAGTACCTGACATACAGAGTTGAAAACACTCCGTTTTGAAGAGACTTGTTGACATAAGTTTTTAAGGGATATAATTCAGCGGTCTGAAAGGCGGGAAGATGATCCCCGAAAAGATACTCGAACAAGCCGCGCAACTTCTTACAAACGGCGACCGCAATGCAGCGCTTGAGCTGCTTGCCGACGGTCTATCTGAGTTTCCTAACGACCCAAAGATATTGAACAACCTCGCATGTCTTTACCTTGAAGACGACGAGCCTGATCGTGCGCTTGACCTTCTTCGCGAAGCATACGGGCAAGAGCCAGAGAATACCGACATAGCGTGCAACTACGGTTACGCCCTTATGCACACGGGAGATCTTTCAGGCGCTCGGCAGGTTCTAAGCAAGGTAATTGAGACAAAACCAGATCATATTGACGCGCTTTGCCATCTTGCGCTTGTTGAGACGATAGACGGGAACTACATTGCGGCCCTTAAGACCTTTGAACATGCGGTCTCGATTGCACCTGACGATGTCAGGCTATTGAACAACTTCGGCGCAACACTTCGCAAGACGGGCAGATTTGTACAGTCTCTTAAAGTCTTTCAAAAGGCGTATAAGCTCGCACCACAGGATGTGGAGGTTCTTTCGAACCTTGGCAGTTCGCTTATCAGGCTTCGAAAGTACCCTGAAGCGGAACGTTATCTTCGCGAAGCTCTCGATATAGCGCCAGACGATGCGCACATCTATTACTTATTGGGAAATCGGTTTAGGGAGGAGTGGATTGAATCACGAGCAGATGCATCGGCTGATCGCGAGCAGTTGCAGTTTTTGATTATTAACGCAGAGATAAATTATAATAGATATATACATTATACAAGGGATTATCTGCACGAAGAATATGTGTCGGTATGGTTAAAGGAGCTTGACGAGGCGAAGCACCGTCTCTAAATAAGGTCAGTTTGTATCGCGCACCCGTTTTGGCGAGTGCGCGTTTTTTATTTGTTGGTAGATTCGAGGATCGCGAGTATGCGGTTCAGATCGTCAACGCTGAAGTAGTCAATAACAATCTTGCCGCGCCCCTTGTTATGCTTCAGAGTTACCTTTGTGCCAAAGAAGCGGCGCAAAAAGTCCTCAACCTCAGCGATGCCCTGCTCTGCTGGAGGTTTTGGCGCAGGTTCAGTCTTCTCGACCAATTGCGCGGGCGATGCCTGAGCGATGCCAGAGAGCTTTTCGACCTGCCTCACCGACATGTCTTCTTCAATTGCCATTTTGCATAGTTGGGCTTGACGGTCAGCATCTTGGCATGAGAGGATAGCACGGGCGTGCCCCATCGAGATCTTTTCCTCGCGCAGCGCTTGTTGCACATATTCCGGCAGGTTGAGAAGGCGGATGAAGTTTGCGACGGTCGAGCGCTTCTGCCCGACCCGCTCGGCGACCTGTTCCTGTGTCATGCTGAATTTTGTTAGCAGATCGTTGTAAGCAATGGCCTTATCAAGAGGATTCAGGTCTTCACGCTGTATGTTTTCAATTATGGAAAGCTCGAGCATCTCGCGTTCTGTAACATCGCGCACAATTGCGGGTATTCGCGTAAGACCGGCCAATTGGGCGGCACGGAAGCGGCGCTCACCCGCGACGAGTATGTAAGAGTCGTTATGCCTCTTGACAATTACCGGTGAAAGGACGCCATCTTGCTCAATGCTCTTTGCAAGGTCGAGCAATGAATCTTCGTCGAATTCTCGGCGTGGCTGGTATGGATTTGGCGATATCCTGTCAAGCGGAATCTCCACCGACAGTGCGAGCCGCTTGGTAGTCATTGGCTGATTTGTCGTGTTGTTCAGCAGCGAGCTGAAACCGCGGCCTAAACTCCGATTTGCCATTGCTTCATAACCTCCCGCGAGAGTTCGACATAGTTTCTTGCGCCAATCGAGCGCGGCGCGTATTCGTAAATTGACTTTGCGAAGCTTTGCGCCTCGCTGAGAGCGATATCCCGGGCGATGACGGCTGAATACACATCGCGTTGAAAGTGCTTTAACACCTCGTCGCGAACTTCTTCAGCAAGGCGGATGCCGGGCGAGTACATTGTGAACAATATGCCGCCAAGCTCAAGGTAAGGGTTGGATTCTGCCCGAATCTCTTTTGTAACCTTTAGAATCTGGGTTAGACCCTCCATCGAGAAATATTCGCACTGGATGGGGATTATAAGCCTGTCGCTCGCATTAAGTGCGTTAAGAGTCAGAAGGCCAAGAGATGGTGGACAATCAATAACAATTACGGAAAATTGCTCATCAATGATCTCGCACGCGAGTCGCATGCGCATGTACTTGTCAGGCTCGTTAGCGAGTCGGGATTCAAGTTCAAGCAGGGCAAGCGAACCTTCAATAATGAAGAGATTAGGCGTTTCGGTCTGCATCGGCAAGTTAGCAGCGGCTTCGGGCAATGTGAAGATTGTCGCAGAGCTGTATTCAGCTTGCGATTTCGACGACCCAAGCCCTGAAGAGGCGTTTCCCTGCGGGTCGAGGTCAATAAGTAAGACCTTTTGACCAGCAAGAGCAAAACCTGCAGCGAGGTTAATCGCGGTGGTCGTTTTGCCGACTCCACCCTTTTGATTGGCGATCGTGATCTTCTGTGCCATTCGATCTCCGATGTTCCACGTGGAACATTATAGCGACGGGGAATAAAGCGCAAGGTTTTTTATTATGCGTTTAGAAGTTTCCTTTTTTGGAACGGTGCAGGGCGTCGGCTTTCGGTACACCGCACACCGAATTGCTACGCGTTACAAGGTGTATGGTTATGTTGCGAACATGCGGGACGGCTCGGTTTTTCTTGCTGTCGAGGGTGAAAAGGACGAAATTTCGGCCTTTATTGAGGATTTGAAGAAAAGCATGTCTGGATATATTTCGCACATAGTCTATAATGATAGTGTGCCCGAACAGGGATGCACATCATTCGACATACGACATAGGGGCGAAAGCTGAACTCGATCGTAATTGCCCGAAACACATTTAAAGAGATAACCCGCCAGCCGTCCTTTCTCGTTTTGCTCGCGCTGGGCGGTGTCGCCTTGTTGCTTGGGCGTTACCTGACCTTATTCGCGCTTGGCGACGAAGTCCGCATGTTCAAAGACATCGGTGTAACAACGATTCTGCTTATCGGTCTTCTCCTTGTCGTCTTCTCTGCAACCTCAACGATATACGACGAAATTGAGAACAAGACGATTCTTAATGTGCTATCAAGGCCTGTAACGCGCAGCGAGGTGTTGCTTGGCAAGTTTCTCGGGCTCATGTTCGCTGTACTGCTTGCGTTCGCTGTGATGCTGATTCTCTTTCTTATAGCGCTGTGGTGGTTGCTGCAATACGAGTACAATCTTTCGGATAAAAACCAGCCTTTCTTGCATCCTGAGGTGTTTAAGGCCGTTTACCTTTGCTATCTTCAAGTGATGATATTGGGCGCATTTTCAACTGTGCTCTCGATTAGGCTCGGCCTGCTTCCTAACATGGCTGTGTGTGGCCTGATATTTATGGCAGGGCACATCTCTGACTATGTCTTTTCTGTCTTTCGCGACCCAATAACCCACACGATGCATCCAATCGCGGCAGTTTTCTATGTTGCGATACCTAACTTAGAGCATTTTAATGTGTCGAGCGCACTTATAACAGGTCTAAGCATCCCGGGAGGGTATATCACGCTTGCATCATTCTACACCCTTGTATATCTGACAGTTTTGTTCGTAATAGGCGTTCAGGTCTTCGAGCGAAGGGAGTTGATCTGATGAAATTCGCCGTATTTAGTGACATACACGGGAATTACGACGCGCTATGCACGACAATTGAGGCAATAGAAAGCCTTGGGTGCGATTTAATGATCTGCCTTGGCGATGTTGTTGGATATGGCGCAGAGCCTAATGAGTGCTGCGAATTTCTTCGCGCTAAGGGAGTGCGCACTCTTGCTGGAAACCATGACCACGCCGCAATAGGCTTGCTGAATCTTGAGTTCTTCAACGAGTACGCTCGCAATGCAGCGTTGTGGACTCGGGAACAACTTGCGCCCGAAAATGTCGAATGGCTGAGGAATGCCCCGTTTGTGGAGCATTACGACTCGTTTGTCGTAACTCACAGCACGCTGCATTCACCCGAGCAGTTCAATTACATACTCACTTTATTGGAGGCCAAGTTATCGTTCGAGGCTCTTGACAAGCCGATTTGCTTCATGGGTCATTCGCACATGCCTGTCGCGTTTTTTTCTACTTCTCCCATAAGCTACAGCATGGATACCCAATTTGTGCTTGAACCAGACCAGAAGATGCTTCTCAATGTCGGGTCGGTTGGTCAGCCGCGAGACGAAATTCCTATGGCCTCTTTTGCTTATTACGATGACGAACAAAGGGTCGTAACGATCTATCGGGTAAAATACGATGTCCGAGCTGCCGCGCAGAAGATTCTTGATGCGGGGCTTCCAGAAATTCTTGCGTATAGGCTGTTTCAAGGGAGATAACCGGTGTACAGAAAAACCGCGCTGATTCTCATCCTTCTTGTTTCATCAAGCTTCGCTGCTGTGCATGCGCAGTGGCTGCCCGGTGACTGGAAGTTGACCGGTGGAAGCTATAACACGCACTTATTCTCAGTATCGCGCCCTGACGCGCAAAATGTGGTGTTATTTGACACGCTTTTTTACGAATCAGCCTCTTTCGATCGCCCATGGAGCGTAGAAAGGGACTTCAAGCTTGTTCCATTTGACAAGGGCATTGGTTTTTCATCAAGCTACAAACTCGGACGGTCGAGGATGTCAATGAACGGCGAAAGCCGAGTTTTCGAGTCAGACGGCGTGTATTTTTCAGTCGCAATAGCACCTAAAACTGTCATCAACAGCCTTTATTCGCGCATACGCCTTCCGTACGCAGAGATTGCAGGAAAGACATTTAGTGTTGACGGTAAGCATCGCGGAGACCTTAATCTCGAAAAACCTGTGTCTGTTCGTGCAACATCAATCGTGTTGGCAGAAGGCTTTCCCGGCCAAGTTGCAATTCAGTTAGCTTCTGCACTACCTCTAACAATTGTGAAGAACAACGAAGCTGGCAGGGACTTTGTAAGCGTTTTCGTCGAGATTACCGGTGGAACAAAGACAAACGCGGGTTGCCCGTTGTTCCTAACGGGAAGGCTATCATCCCGCGACCTGCCACCGCAGCCATATTGCTCGATAGTTCAGCCATTAACCTCTGAAACGGTCGAAAGATACGGTGTATTTGAAGCAGCATTTCAATTCCTTGGATTGAAGATAACAAATCCATACGACATTTCTACACATCCCATCAATGCAGTGTTCGAGGATGAATTTGGGCGTAAAACCTCGCTCCGCCCGATATATGCCGTGCCTTATTATCCGCAAATAGACAGCGAAGCGAAAAAGACCGTTCCCGTGGGAAGGCCGTATTTTCTTATCAGATATTGCCCAAGAAACGCTGTCAATCACAAGTATCGCGTTTTTCTGGGGTCTGCTGAAAATCTCTATGCATCCAAGACTATGTCTTTCGATGTGAAGGAAGCGGCGGGTGGATTTGTTATTCGCGCTCCGCAGGATCCGCGATACTTCATCCTTAGCTCGGGCGAGTCATATTTTCCGATTGGCTTCAATACCGCATGGCTAAAGGACAGTTCACCATCGTCTTATGACAACCTATTCAAAAAGATGGCTGCAAAGGGCATAAATGCGACACGAATTTGGATATCCACATGGGGAATACGCATGGAGGACAGCGCAGAGCCTTTCGGCTTTAATCAGGCAGGCATGGCGGCGATGGATGAGATCGCAAAGAGCGCGTTGAAATACGGCATTAAGTTCATTTTTGTGCTTTTAAATCACGAGGACTTGCTCAAAAATGCGAACTTGCTGCCCTATCTTAAGAAAGGCTCGGAAAGCGTCTCTATGGAGGATTTTTTCGCATTGGCAGAACCCCGTGGAGTTTACAAGTACTATCTGCGTTACATTGTCAACAGATACAGCGCGTTTTCGTCTATCATGGCTTTTGAAGCTGGCAACGAGCTTGATTACTGTCAACCAGCGGAATCGTTGATTAATTGGCATCAGGATATCAACTACGAGATACGAAGCTGGGACTCGAACAGGCATCTTGTAACGACAAGCCTTGGCTTTAACGCGTATGACGAGAAGTTCTGGAACACGGTGAATGTAGATTTCACGCAGTTTCACGGCTACACCAGGGATATCGCCTTTGCTACTTCAGAAGAGGAAAAGAGCGCGACAAAGATGGTTGACAGTGCCGCTTATAAGCTGCTTAGACACGGCCTGCCCTCCCTTGTGGCAGAGTTCGGATACGCGGTAACAGACGATAATCCCGGCTTCAACGCCATTGACACGCAAGGTTTGCATCTTCATAATGCGATGTGGGCATCAATGAGCGCTGGATTCGCTGGCAGCTCGATGAACTGGTGGTGGGAATCGCACATACTCGAAAACGACCTTCTTTACCACTATTCAGCCCTATCAAAATTCTGCGAGGGTATTTCCTTTGCCGATCAGCGTTTTACAACCGATGTAAAGCGTGTCGGCAGCGTATCAGTAAGAATGCTGACAGGCCGAGATATGAGGCTTGCTTGGCTTACGGCAGACGATAACACATGGGTTAGCACAGTTGCGTCGTCGAAAGAACCATATTTCCACCGCGGATTGATACTGAGTTTAGACGGCTTTGCGCGCGGTTATTACCGCATTGAATGGTGGGATACGCACAAGGGAGTAACAGTGAACCAGTTTTCTCAGTACATTGATGCTGGGCGCGTAGAACTTAAAATACCAGACTTCGCTGGCGATATAGGCTTGCGGATATTCACACTCAGACTTGAATGAAACTGCTCAAGCTACTTCTTGTCGCACTCGTCTTGGCCTTTGCGTCTGGTTGTGCCCCAACTCAGGCCAAGGTCGAACAAAAAGTTACCGCAGAGCCCGAGGTTTACGAAGAGATTCCAATCACCCCTGGACGCTACCTGTCTTACCTGCAATATCGGCGCACATTGTCCCTACCACTTTCGGGAGCACCAAAGATTGAAGTAACGCGCCAATCGCTGTTATCGAGCGAATGCGGTGTTTGCGTAATAAACTCGATAGGAAAGTTCTTTAATACCGAATGGAAGTATGACGAGATAAAGAAGGCAGTTCACGGCACACATACAAGCGGTACATCCATTGCGGCGATAGTCAAATGGTTCAATGACAAGGGATACTCGAAGGTAAAGCTGTACGAATACGAACGAAGGCGCGAAGTATTTCTGGGCGAGTTATCCGATGGTGCGCTTATCATTCCCCTGATATATGCGTTTCGCGACGGATTTGGCCCAAATCACTTTGTTATAGTATCTTATAGCGACGGTCAAATGGTGAATGTACTTGACTCACGAATTGGAGAGTATTCCGAAAGTCTCGATTTCTTTCTGTCAAAGCAGGTGCTCGTGTTGGGTCAGTGGATCGCGGTGAAACCATAACGCGCAGCGCTATCTGCCACTTCTGCTAATCAAATATGATGTCAATGCCCGATCGAACGGCGTTGCTGTATTGATTGGAACATAGTCAATCTTCAGCCTGTTGCAGTCACGCTTAATCTCCTCAGTGAACTTGCCGATTTCTGAAAGATATGATTCGCGCACAATCTCTGGCGAAACGGATATCTTTGCGCCAGACTCCGGATCAACCATCTCGACGGGTTCGGAGAAAGGAAAAGTGTGTTCTGATTCATCGAGAATGTGAAACAGAATGATGTCGTGACCAGCGTGTTTTAGAAGTGCAAGGCCGTTGATAGCTTCTTGAGGAGCCACAAGCAAATCAGAGAACACCATTATAAGTGACCTGTGGCGAGCAAATGTGGCAAGTCGCATCATGCATTCGCTGAACTGAGTTTTGCCAGCTGGTTTAACGCGAGCAAGCTCTGCAAGAATTCGTGTAAGATGCAGTTTTTTACTGCGGGCTGGAAACATTGTTCGTGGTTTTTCATCGAATGTGAATAGCCCAACAGAATCCTTTTGGTTGACCATTAGAAATCCAAGAGCGGCGGCAAGGCATATCGCATACTCAAGCTTGTTAAGAGGAGTGGTTCCATACTGCATGCTTGCTGAGATATCTACAGCCAAAAAGCCCTGAAGCGTTGTCTCGGCCTGAAACAGCTTTATGAAGTACTTATCGGTGCGGGCATACGCTCCCCAGTCAATAAAGCGTGGATCGTCGCCTGCTATATATCGCCGATACTCAGAAAACTCGACGCTGAATCCATGTCGAATGCTACCGTGCAAGCCAGAAAGAAAGCCCTCGACAATGAACCTCGCCTTTAGATCAAGGCTCGCAATAGACTTGATAACTTCAGGTCTTAGATATCGTTCTACACCCTGCATTATGGTTATCCGCGAGCAATTGCTCGTTCGATTAAATCGCAAAGTAAGTGAATGGCAAAAGAGTGAACCTCTTGCACACGCATTGTTCGGGAAGTTGGTGCGCAGAGTAACGCGTCACAGAGGGACGCAAGCTTGCCACCATCCTTACCGGTAAGCCCAATTACATTTACGCCCATATTCTTCGCAGCGGAAGCTGCAAGCAGTATATTAGGTGAATTACCGCTTGTAGAAATAGCCACAAGTACATCACCCGGCCGACCAAGAGCCTCGACCTGTCTGCTAAATATCTGTTCAAACCCAAAATCATTACCGCATGCAGTGATGACAGATGTGTCGGTTGTAAGTGCAAGACATGCAGCAGGTCTGCGATTTTTTTCAAGTCGCACAACAAGCTCAGCGGCCAAATGCTGGGCATCAGCAGCGCTGCCACCGTTTCCACAAACGAGTATCTTAGCGCCACTTAAGATTGCCGTTATGCACAAGGAAGCGGTACTTTGAAGTGAATCGCTGAATGTCCGATCTTGCTGAAGCACCTTGAAGTCAATAATGTGCTCTGAAAAGTGATTGAAGATAAGCTCGCGAATCTCGCGCGTATTTTGTTCATTGTTCACAGGTGTATCGCCTCCTGATTGTGGAGAATGCAGCAATATCGCATATACAAATTATGCAAATACAACAAATAATACATCATTTACCTTTTCTCTCAATGCAGCTAAGAGACGACTTTTCGCTTGATACAGCATTAGTACCTGTCATAGCCACCTTTTACGCAAAGATGTCGCTCAAAGCCTCACCAAATGGCGGGAAGGGCGATTCCTTTGCAAATTCGACCGCATCTGCAATATCCGAATCAATTTCGCTCAGAGCGCCTGCTATGGCCTCTGAGGGAACACCAAGGGCTTCGAGCCTTTGCCGTTCGCGCAGTATTGGGTCTTTTTGTGCCCAAGTGTTTTCTTCCTCGCGTGTGCGATATTCGCGCGCGTCTGATTTTGAATGGCCACGATAGCGATAGGTCTGCGCCTCTATAAACGCAGGCCCTTCGCATGCGCGAACATGAGGTAAAAACTGAGTTGCCGCCTCGCGCACCGCATAGGGATCGTTTCCGTCAACGATGGTCCATGATATATCGTAACTTGCGGCTTTAGGTGCAAGCGCACGACCAGCGATTCCCGCAGATACTGGGGTTGACATAGCATAAAGGTTATTTTCGCAAACAAAGAGAACGGGCAGTTTCCACAAGGAGGCGATGTTGAGGCTCTCATGCCAGATGCCTTCGCCTATCGCGCCGTCGCCGAAATAGATGACGACAACCGCACCTGTACCGAGTTGCTTTTGTGCAAGCGCTGCGCCTGTACCGACAGCCAGACCTCCTCCTGTAATACCGTTTGAGCCGAGATGACCAAGTTCGAGGCATGAAAGATGCTGTGTACCGCCTTTTCCCTTGCAGTAGCCGTCAATTCTGCCCATAAGTTCAGCGAAAAGCCTTGCTGGATCGGCACCGCGAGCCAAAAAATGGCCGTGCCCGCGATGATTTGAAACTGTAAGATCTTTTGGTGTAAGCAAAGATGAAACACCGACGGGAACGGCCTCTTGTCCAATGCACAAGTGAGTTGTGCCGAATATGTCGCCTGTTGCAAACAGGTCTTCGACCTTTTCCTCAAAACGCCTTATAAGGTACATCAGTTTTATGTCATCAAGCGAAGTCGAGACATTGCCCACAGGCTTCTCCTTTAATTGTTAAGTGCGTACAGCATTATGTTCACTGCAATTTTAACGGAGTCCTCTGGCGAATAACCCCAGCAAATCGGTGCAGGCATACCGTCAACGCCACTGCTGAAATTAAACGACGAATAGACTACGCCGTAGCGGTCGTCTATCAACACGCCTTCGAGCTTTGGCGTGTTCAAATCGGGGTGAAGCTTAAGGACGGAAGGCCGATATTTAATGCTGCGAACATCATAGCCAATCGTGTGGATCTGGTGCGACATTGGAATTGCAGTAAGCTCTTTTTCGGGGAAGACCTTTTTCATAAACTCGCGAAATGCTATGTCGAATTCCTTGCGTCCGCAAGCAGGATCTGCGAAAAGGAAACCGCCTCGCAGTATAAACTCGCGCAGTTTCTTGCACGAAGCCTCAGTTGCAGAAAAGCTGTGCAGGCCGGTCATGTAAAGGACTGGATATAGATATGGGTCGTCGAACTCAAGGTCAACGACCTCAGGATATATGCCCACTGTAACGCCTGCTTTGTCGCGCAAATGCTCCATTAAATGAACGATATCGCGGCGGAGCGGGCGCCACTGGCCAGCATGTTTTAGCTGACCAACTACTACCGCACCACGCGATGGTCGTTCGCGCTTTTCATCCGGATCGCTCAACTTCGTGAACCTTACGGGGTCTATGCGATTTTTTAACTGCCTATCGCCCGAAAGAAACGAAAGCACATTCACGCCCAGCTCGAATGAATGGTTTGACCTGTCTTCTGTCGTCCATTTGCATGTGTATCTACCGCGAGGTATGTAAAGCAGGTTAAAAACACAGCCCTGCGATTGAGCATAGATAGTTGGCCGGTCAGCCATCGGAATATCATAGATATATGTGTATATTTCACAGTCCTTTGGAAGCGGTATAAGTGGTGAATCGGGGAACATTTCCTGCATTATTTTGCGAAAAGACCGGTCAAAGCTCTCTGAGTCGCTTGCAGGAAGAGCAAGGATGGTGCCGCCATTTTGCAGATATTCAAGAATAGCGTTTCGTTCGACCATCATCAGATCGAAATCCTTTCGAGTTGAGATAATCAATACGGGAGCCTCGAGCAAATCACGGGCATCACCCCTTACCTTTGCCACCTGCCAAGCAACTGGTACACCCATTTTTTGTATATAGAAACGCGTTAGGTTCTGCAGGTCGTAGTGGTCATTATCCCAGTCGCGCCCAGTAAGCTCGAGCTTCTGAACAAGTAGCGGGTCTTTGCCCTTTGCGAGAAACAACAACCCGAACGCTATCTCGGCGCGATCTGCAGTCACGCCCCTCTGCACAAGTTCCGCTGCTCCAGCGCGGTACCAATCCATATCGGCAATATAACGGCGCGAGGTGAATATGCCGACCCGTTCAACTGCGTATAGCATGTAACCCTTCCACGATGCAATAGTGCTTGAACTGGGGTCGAAATTGTTGTCGAGATAGGTCATTGCCCGTTCGAAAACTACATCCTTAACAACCTCTTCGCAATGCTTGTGCTTGCCTTCCATAACTTCGCGAATAATCCAAAGGCTCGCCACGCCGGCTGCGGTCATAGCGGGATAGGATGCAGAGCGAATCCACGATGCGTAACCCCATCCGCCGTCTTTGTTCTGCGAGTTGACAAAATGCGCACGAGAGCGAGTCCAAACCTTTTCAGGAGACTGAAAGCCGCAATCGTGCAGGGCTTTTAGCGCAAGTATGGCGAACTGTGTATTTGAATTATCACCTATCTCGCTTATCCCGCGAACATCGCCACCTTTTGCTGCATACCCCCACATGCCATTTTCAAGCTGGTTAACAACAAGAAAGTTATGCAGAATTCCAAGTCTTGTGCGGTATTTGTCAGGGTCAATCTTGGTAAAAAGCAGAGCCAAACACGAGACAGTGTAGACAGAATATCTATCATGCGGTTGGTCAAGGCAGTAATTGACAAGCCGAGACATTTCTGCGCTTCCAGCGGGAACTCCAGCTTCGAGCAGTGCATAGCCAGTCAGGGCCGTTATTCCCAGCGAGTAGAAATCCATCGGATAGCTTACGCGCCCATTTGCCTCAATTGACGCAAGCAGCAGGTTTTTGTAAATATTGATTTGTGTGTAAACCTCTGTCCATGTAACAGAGGGCGTACGCCGCGAATCTCCCTGCTCAGCCTGCGATGTGGGAGTAGAGAGCAGCGCGAAATGAAGGATGAGTAGAACCGCGAGCGAGGCGCGGAGAAGCGATTTCAATCGTGTTCCTCGAACGGCAATTGGGGCGAATTATCTTCGCAAACAGGGATGGGGTTGCCGAATCTATCCAATGAAAAATTGAAAGTCGCGTCGCATTTAAGGCAGCTTGCAAGGCAAAGAACCGCATCATCCAACGACGATTCGCGCCGGTATATCTTGTAGTCCGATTCTCCGCATGACGGGCAGTGGACTTTGTTGTTGTGCACATTACCGCTTGGCATCATACCTCCGAAAAACGCATAAACCCGACAGAACTGAACGCAGTCGGGAATTATATCAGTTATTTGACTTCAGTCTTGAAGTCGAGTGCCGGAAAACATCAGTTTCGCTTTATTGGCTCGAATAACCGTTCGGATGCTTGAAATGCCAGTTCCAAGCAGTCGAGATTATGTCGTCGAGTTTAGTGAATTTTGGCACCCAGCCCAATTCACGCTGAGCCTTTGATGAATCCGCGACAAGAGAAGGGGGATCTCCTGGGCGGCGCGGCTTCACAACTGCCTTTATGGGTCTTCCCGATACACGGCGGCAAGATTCAACAAGCTCGAACACCGATACGCCGTTTCCGTTTCCGAGGTTATATCGGCAGCTTTCACCACCTGAAAGCAACCTTTCAAGAGCTATAAGGTGCGCGGATGCAAGGTCGCAGACATGGATGTAATCGCGGATGCACGAACCGTCACGCGTGGGGTAAACATCACCAAATATGCTTATTGACTCGCGCTTGCCAAGAGCGACATCAAGCACAAGGGGAATAAGGTGCGTCTCTGGTGTATGATCTTCTCCAATCTCGCCTGATGGATGAGCACCGGCAGCATTGAAATAACGCAATGCCGCAAACTTTAGACCATGCGCAGTATCACAATCCGAAAGCAGATTCTCCACTATGTACTTTGTCCAACCGTATGGGTTTATGGGATGCTTCTGCGTGTTTTCTGAAATCGGTGAGCGTTCAGGCATTCCATAAACAGCAGCGCTTGAAGAGAAGACGAAGTGCTTAACTCCCCGCTCGACCATTGCGGAGATAACATTGTGCGTTGCAATGACATTGTTTCGGTAATATCCAAGGGGGTCTTTTACTGAATCACCGACAGCTAACAAGGCGGCGAAGTGCATTACCGCGTCAATTGAGTGCTTCTTTAAAATTGTGCGAATCAATGCCGGATCACCAATGTCACCAACCTCAATTGAAACGCCATTCGGAACAGCCTCACGATGTCCCATACTTAGGTTGTCGAGTACTATTACATTGTGTGCCGTCTGTTCGACAAGAAGGCGAACCATGTGTGAGCCGATGTAACCAGCACCACCGCAGATCAGAATGTTTGCCATAAAAACCTCCCTTTCCAGAATGCCTTGTTTGTGTTGTCAAGAAGTCAAAGACGACTTAGTTTGAGACAAGCGGAAGATGTATTTTCACGCTCGCTATGCAAACGCGCAAGATTTTTGTGTTGACAATTATGTTTTCGGTGCTATATTCGTACCATATTGTCTAAAAACCGCACTCAGGAGAGTAGTTTATGAAGAGACTATTGTTGTTTGCGGCGTTTGCCTTGGCGGTGGTCTGCCTAAGTGTTCCAGCATACGCTGAAACCGCGCCATCGTCGGACTCGCCACTCGTTACACTTAAGGACAGAGCCGACAAATTCCGTGAAGACCCCACTCTTTATGAAAGTGGCAAAGTTTCGCTGAAATTCGGCCTCGACACTCGTTTCCGCCTGATTTCCTACACGCACGGCGACAATCAAATGTTTGGGCCGGTAGAAAATGCTGACACCTATGTAACATTCAGAAATTTAGTCAGTCTCGACTTTGCAGCTGGTGATTCTGTGCAGGCATTCTTGGAGATAGTTGACGCGCGCGTTGGATCTTATCCAGACGACGAGCCTTCTTATCTTGAAAATTCGCTTGATATTCATCAGTTCTGGCTTGAGCTCCATCCCGTCAACTGGCCTCTTGCGCTTCGCGTTGGCCGCCAGTATTTGCAAATTGGCGACGGCCTTCTTATTGGCCACAGCGATTGGGACCAGACTCCACAGGTCTTTGACGGCGTTAAGTTCACCTTCAAGGGCGAGGATGTGTGGTCGGCAAACATTTTCGTTGGGCTTCCGGTTTGGCCTGACAACAACAATTTCGATCAGGCTACCTATCATGAAGACCCGACCTTCAATGACGACTTTGCCTATATCGCAATTTGGGGCGATTATAAGTTTATGGAAGAGCTTTCAATGGGCGCCTTTGTCATTATGAAGCAGGATTCAAACGCCCAGACGCAGGGCGAAGACGGCCTGTTCGAAGACTGGCGCAGCTATACTTACGGCGTTCGTGGTTACGGCAACCTTTACGGGTTTGATTACAGTGTCACGATTGCGCTTCAGGGTGGCAATCATGGCACCGATGATATCGAAGCTTATGGATATGATATCCGCGCAAAGTACGCTTTTGAATACGCGATGAATCCTAAGATTTGGGGCTCGTATACATTCGCAAGCGGTGATGACAACGGTCTCGACGGCGAATATCACTCATTCGATCCGCTTATCGGCGATCGTGCAGACCGCTTTGGCAGGATTCAGAGCGTTGGCATGTCGAACTCGCAAATTTTCGGGTTTGGTGGTAGCATCGAGCCTATCGAAAACCTCACCGTGAAACTCGACTTCTTCCACTATTCACGCAACGAGCGCAATGATGCTTGGTACGATCAGCGCGGCAATCAGTACGCAACAGGCGTTTTCGAAGCCCGCACTCTCGGCAGTGAAATTGACCTTGCAATTTCTTACCAGCTTGAAAAGTGGACTGTGCTGACATTCGGTTACGCCACGATGTTCGGCTGCAACATGCTTGATGACCTTGGCTTGGATGACAACGCGAGCATGCTGTACTTCACTATTCAGATGAAGTTCTAATTTCTGCTTAGACAGTTTGGTGGGGGCACGCGTCGCGTGCCCCTCTTTTTTTTGCTAAAGGCTGTGATAGGTTACATAATGCGACCTCAGTGTGGCGCAAAGTGTAAAAGATGACACAATATTGTCGAGGTGCAAATGGACAAGTTAGAAAGGCTCTTCGAGCTGCAATCAGAGCTTAACGACAAGACCTTCGCGAAGAACGGTATAGCAAATCCTGCTACCGGCGAGACGCTCACGATGGCTGATTTTGTCGCGGCGTGCAGAAACGGGGAGCTTGGCAAGGGAGGCATCGTTGCGCAATGGCTTCAGAATTACAGCCGTGCGCTTTCGCAAGAGACTGCCGAGCTTCTCGACTCGACACCATGGAAGTGGTGGAGCAAGGACAAGGCTGTTGATTTGCAGAACGCTCGAATCGAGATTGTTGATGCTTTGCATTTCTGGCTGTCCCTTGCGCTTGTTGCGGGTATGGATGCGGATGAGGTCTTTCGAATCTACACTTTAAAGAACAAAGTCAACCATCAAAGGCAAGATTCGAATTCGTATTTTCACATGGGCAAGTCAGAGTCAGATAACGAGGGCTTAAGTTGAAGAAGCACTTCAGCATAGGTTTTCTTGCAACAATTCTGGTGGTCGTAAGCTTTATGATCGCCCGCACATACTTTTTCCCAGCCCCTTCTCCCACACAACAACCGCCATCCCTTGGCCCTTCTCTCATGTCCCCCACTCCATCGGTCATTCATAATGGCCTTGGCGCGCAAGATAGAATCGCCGCTCAATTAGCGATTGAGGAGGTTACCGCGCTGGGTGTTTCGATGATAGAACCTTTAAAAGTGTTGATTCGAAATGGCACGATTTTGCAGCGAAGGGATGCGCTTGTCGCACTGTACAGGATAGATAAGCAAGCCGCCTCGGATATTGCTGTTGAGCTTTCATCACGCGAGCCGGTCGGAATCGCCTATGTCGCACTGACTATCGGGGCAAAATGCAGGGATATGCGGTTCAGTGCAAGCGTAAGAAAAGCTTTGAAGTCTGATGACGAATTGTTACGGGCGCGCGCATACGAAGCAGCAATCTTCGTTATACAAGAAGGAGCTTTGGAGATTCTTCGGTCGGGTTATGACGATGCATCGGCCTTCGTAAGGGATTCTGTTGCACGGGCTTTTTCTGCCTTCACATACACGAATTTCAACTACGAACATTCGGGCTTTGACAGCGACAAGGTCGCTGTGATGGCCAGCATTGACGACTGGATTCGAATCAACGGCAAAAAAACGCAGTATGAGTGGCTGAAAATTGCGGCCAATGACGCGCTGTACAAAGGATTGACGAGCACCGACCCGTTGCTGCGGTATGATGCCGAGTCTTTTTTGCGCAGATACATGGGCGAAATCGAGTATAACTGGTACGATGAAGAAGATGCTCGAGTGAAGGCTGCTGCGGCTCTTCGCGTCCGTTGGGATGGCATACTGCCGCTGTTCAAAGATAATCCTCCGCTCGACCTGCTTTTGGAGTTCGAATGAGGCAGTTTTTCAAGGTGCTTCTTTTAGCTGCAGCCATTTTTTCGTTTTGGGTCGTTTCGATCCGTTGGCGGTATTCTCCGGCTTCTCCGCCCGATTCCCAAGGCGACACTGCACTTGTCATGCCGTCATTCCGTCCGCTATCTCCATATCCATTTGTAAGCGAATTGCCGCCCATCATGCCTCGACCGACTGTAAATCCAGGTCTTGTATGCCCAGATGACATGGTGAAGGTTGACAATTTCTGCATTGATAGGTTCGAGTTTCCCAATCGCGCAGGAGCCATGCCAAAAACTTATATCAACTGGTTTGATGCGCAAGCTGAGTGTGCAAAGCTTGGAAAAAGGCTGTGTTCTGAAGAGGAGTGGATAAGAGCTTGCGACGGTTCGCCAGATGGCGGGGAACTCCGAAGATTTTCTTACGGTGATGTCTTTGTGCTCGAAAACTGCAATATACAGAACACCAAAGCCGTGCCGTCAGGTACCTTCGCAAACTGCAAAAGCGCGTGGGGCGCGCAGGATATGATTGGAAATGTGTTCGAATGGGTTGACCCAGGCCCCAACGGCACCATATTCACTTTAGGTGGTTCTTGGGGACACGGGCGAGGCGCGTCTTGCTACAAGGCTGGTTCGGGTTATCAGAAGCAATACTATCAGGTACATATTGGATTCAGATGCTGCAAGTAACCTGCCGCAATTTGCGGCGGGTTTCCCATTAGAGTTATCCGCAAAAATCTAATCTACGGAAGTTCAAGATCTGTTATCGCCTGCGACATCTCACCGTTTATATGAAGCCTAACCCTAATCTTGGCAGGTTTTGTATCGGGTATATCGGCACGAAAACGCTCAAGCTTAGATAGCTGAGATAGCGACAATGGTCTGTTTGTCGCGTCCACAAACCACCACTCATAAGCGAATTTGGTCTTGGCATCCAATCCTGCAGGAGGTTCGACAACCACAGTGTAATATGTCGAGCGGTCTCCATAGATGCAAAGGTTGTCAATGCAAATCGAACCGCCGGGCTCTGACTTCTTGAAGGTGTCTATCGCAATCTCGGTGATAAAGTACTTGCCGTTGAAAGGCGTGCCTTGCAGCTTATCAAGAATCTTGAACTTCACTGTCTGCCAACGATCATTATCGCGTATGCCAGCTAACTCGCCGAACACACCCTGAGTCCAATAGGATTTGCCTTGCTTTACATCGCTTGGCGATATGGCGACATCCTTAAAGTGCCCCTCGCATTTGAAGTGAAGATTAACCAGAGCCTTATTCAAGCGGCAGGCAAAGCTCATGTTGGGATACCTGACAGCATCAATGTTAGCGCGAACAAGGTACCCCATCACGCTTCCGGCTGCCGGGTCGAGATTTTCAATATAGGATGAACCCATAAAGGGAAACGCGCTGGCGAGGAAGATAGGAGTTCCGCGAGAACCTGCAGTGCCCATACCGTATTCGTAGTCCTCGAATACAAGCGAGTCTTCAGGAATCACCATTGCACGCCGAATTGCGGGTGGGCGGGCGGCTTGAAAATCAAGAACACCATCGCCAACAGTCTTAGAACCGACCTTTGCAGTCCATTTCACACCGTTTGCAGTTGAGTTGAAGACCTCATCACGCTCAAGCATCGCCGTCTTTGCGCCATCCTTGAAGCGAAAAAGTCTCCACGAAAACTCTTGTTCACCGATCTTTACAGCAAGCTCAGATGGCGTCAAGGGTCGGTCGAAAGCGAACTCGATAAGCGAATCGCGCAGGGTTGCGGTAACATTTGATGGTGGCGGCGGGCTTTTAGGCGTTTTCAGGCTGATAAGGAATGTCTCAACATTGCGCACCTTTGCCTCGCTTATTCCAGCAATGGCCACGCCATCCCTTGTCACAGTGATCTCGCTCTTGCTTAGGGAAGCGAATCGGCTTAATTTCGACGGATCGAAGAAAATCACCGAGCTAATAGCAATTGATTCGCCGGTGGGTGGAGGCGCGCCGTAAACAGAGCAAAGAATCACTTCCTCGAAAATCGGTGCTTCAGCGAGCTTTGGATGATCGGGGAAATAGCAGACTATCCACGAATAATCGTTATCGGTGATAACAACAGGGCAGATGGTGGTGAACTTTGAATCAGATGAATTACGACGAATCTTCGATCCTGTTTTGAGGGGAATCCATTGCCAATCCCCAGCCTTAACTCCAAGACACAACAGGTCGGTATTGCCTTTGAGCTTTATTGCCATAGCAGGATACTGGTCGGATGTAACAGGTTCAGGTAGTACCTTTACGCCAAAGAACCCAAATCTGCCCGATTTATGGGCGATAAGCAAGTTCTCCTTGTTTTCACGCTTGCGCCACAAAAGAGTTTCGTCAACAGCACCAATGGGAGAGAGCTTCTGCATTCCATCAGTGAACTCAAGGATGATGGCACCGGCGCGCTCATATATCTTCTTTTCGCCCTGCTTTGGCAAGGATGTAGCGGCAAATTCGGGGGTAAGAACTACCTTATTTTGGCGATAACCACTTACAAACTCGCGCACCGAATCATTTTGCTGAGGGTCACCTGAGAACAAAGGAGCAGTCTGATCGTTGACTTCAGGCTTAAAAGGGCTTGAAAATGCAACTTCCGAGACAGCGAAGAACATCTTATCACGGCTTGTAACGCCCAGAGATTCGTCAGAATCATCAATCCGCTCGAATGTCAGTTTGTCAATTATGGGTGGGATATCAAGGGTCTGATACTCCTCGAACATCTGCACAAGGTCAATCTTTACAGAGTCGTAACCGCCTGCCTTCGACTTTGTGTAATATCGTTTGCCGACAGGAATAGCCCAGTCGAGAGTCTCTGCCTTTTTATCGCTGTCGAGTGGAACGCGGAATTTACGGCTTCCAGAGTGTATGTAAAGGTCAAGGGATACATCAGTTCGGTATTTCACCGTCAGATTCTGATAGACTCGCGAATCAACGCTCATATCGGGCGACACAAATTCCATGCGAGATCCGCAGAAGGGCGATGTAACTGCGATGCCGGTTCTGTTGTTGTCGTTAGGATAGGGTGATGTGATTATTGCGGGCTGAGATGAAGATACATACCAACCTGCACTGCCTTTTGAAAAATCGTAAGAAGGGGCGATGAATTCAAATGGATCAGAAGGGTTTTGTACAGAAGTCTTCACACCGCACGGGGTTGGCATGCGGTTGTACAGCGACTTGTTCATTCCGCCCCACACTATTTCGCGGGCAGTCAGGCGAACGCGAGTGACTGTAAGACCGGTTAGCGAGTTCCATATTGCGAACGGTTGGGGTTTCAAGTCCTGCTTGCGCTTGTCTTCCACAGTGAAAATACGCGGGTCATCGCGCTCGTCAATGAAGTTTAAATCGTACGACAATCTATTCGACAGACGAGTTTGCAAAAGATGAAACCAAGTGTGATGCAAATTTCCACCTGACATTGCGCCACGCAGCTTTGTAGTGCTGATGCTCTTGCCGTTATAGAACAACGACATTGAATCTGAATCAGGTGTTGCGATAGCGCAGGTATAACCGGTCGAAAGATCGCCCGCGACAGAGGGATTTGATACAGAAAACCATTGAATTGGATAATAGCTTGGTCTTGAAAGAGATGCCATTTTAGGCGAAAACCAAACCTCGCAATACACATCGCCACCAAAGAGGTGCTTGCAGTACAACTGCGACGACATGCGGTCCCAAGATGAGAGATAGGTGTATATCGGATTGCATGCCCACCGTGACGCAATTTCCCAGTTTCCAAAAACTGTCATCCAGTTTGATGGGGAGTTGTAGAAGGTGTCTTCGAAAAAGCTTGATGAATCGAGGTTGAAGTTGCCAAATTTAACTACTTCGAACATCTCACGCGAGATTATCACACGAACGCCATTGTTCAACTCACGAGCCAATTGCGACACGGTCTCGGAGTACTTCGCACCATTAACCGCCCCGAATGTAATCTTGTCACCCGTGCAAAACACCTCGACAATGCCGTCTTGTCCTGTCACATCGGGGACATTTATTAGCTCTTTGCCGTTCGGTAAGGCGCAAATCACCGTGTATAACTTGCCTTTTGGTATGAACTGCACACGCAGTATGGAGTCGCCAATTACGCCATCAGCTTTTTGCTTGCGAAGCTCGATATAAGGTTCCCACACAAGCCCGGGCAGTTTCACCTGCATGGCGATGTCGTTGAACATGGGTAGCGGAAAGCTGTAACTTGTCGGAGGTTGAGGTTGCTCGCCCTCTGCGACGGTGGGGACTTCAAACGGATACCAATCTGCATCCGCAGACGCCCATTTCCGCATAAGCCTATCTCGCTCAAAGAACACTGGGAACTTCGGTTTTGAAAGCCTATCAGAGGCAAGCAGCAGCGAAAAACCATTCTTTGAGTCGGCAAGCATCGCATCGCGATCGTACTTAAAACCCGTCGCAGAGCAATCGTCAACCGTCATTCCGTAATCTGGCGCACCGGTAACCCGAACGCCCGCTTTTCCGCTAAGTTCAAATGGCAGTTCCACTGTGAAGACTGGCCTTCTATCGAGCATTGCAACAACGGTTTTGCCAGATATCGCAATGCCGACATCGTACCACTGGTACGGCACGGCGAATTTCTTTTCAACGGCAAACTGCTTATCGCTTCCGTTCAAAGTCAGTTGAAGAACCAAACCATCTTTCTGTGAGAAACCGAAGAACACGAAGTTCTGCCTGCCTCTAAAGCAGTAAACTACGCCAAACGAGTTGTAAATCGGAGGAGTACGCAGAGCCGCATTGAAGTAATAGTTTCGCCACCAGTCATAGCCAGTAACAAGCATCGCTTCGTCTTTAGAGCTGCCGACAACAGAGAAGGGATTCGCGCTGACACCCGGCTTTGCCATCTGGTCGAATTCCCACTTACCACAAATTTGCGTCCATTCACCCTCCTCGGGCTTTTCGCGCATAAAGGAGTCTCGAAAGAATATCTCGGCACCTGGGGGATAGGGGATAAGGCTTGGAGGCGTTTGTAAATCCTCTGCACGCAGATTAGGGATATATGTCAGAAAACAGGCGCAAGTACAAAGAAGAAGTAGAAAAACGCGTCTGGCGGTGCGTGTCATAGTTATGCCTCTTCTAAAGGGGCTTTGGACAGCTTCTAAGAGCATTATACAAGAAGTCAAATGATTGTCTAATGTAATCCTACCAGACATTTGACGCTTTTGGAGCACCGTAAACATAAGCGGCCACAGGAAATATCCTGTAGAAAACAGAGTTCTTTGCCGCAGGATGCGAAAGCCGTAAAATGCCATTGGAGGTATCAGATGGACAAACTTTGGGCACCTTGGCGTGGTGAATTTGTATCGAACATAAATGACGGCGATGCTTGCTTTATATGCCGCGTTGTTTCCGAAATCGGTCGTGATGCCGAAAATTATGTGGTCGAGCGAACATGTATGAGTCTTGCTCTGCTCAATCGGTACCCATACAACACCGGTCACATATTGGTTGTTCCGAACAGGCATGTTGCTGAGTTCAATCTTCTGTCAAATGACGAGATAATTGACATGATGCGCCTTCTTGATCGCATGACACAGAAATTGCGCCACGCAATGCGGCCGCATGGCTTTAATATGGGGGTCAACATCGGTCGTGCCGCGGGTGCGGGTGTAGAGGGGCATCTGCATTTTCATATTGTGCCAAGGTGGCAGGGCGACACGAATTTCATGACAGTACTTGCAGAAACAAAGGTGCTTCCGCACGATTTAGAGACCATTTTCAAGCTGCTTTCCAAGCCGATTTAGCAAAACCGAGCAAAATGACCTACTTGACAGACGCCCTCTGTGCCGTATAATGCAAAACCTTTTTTGCACAATAGGAGCATAGGGCATGTTGATAAAGCCTCGCCAGAGCGCTTTGGGTCGTGTTCTCGTCGTTGATGACGAGAGCGATGCCTGCCGCTTGACCGCCGAGGCTGTTTTATCTCAGGGCTATGAGGCTGTTGCTGTCAAATCAGGTTTCGAGGCAATGGATCAGCTAAGCCGCGAAGATTTCGACATCGTTCTTTTAGATGTGCGAATGGAGGGCATGGACGGCTTTGAAACGCTGCGGCGCATAAGGGCGATGGAGGGACGGCCATATATTCCCGTTATACTTTTAACCGCGCTTTCAAGTTCTCACCGCGATTTCGGAATCGAGCTTGGCGCGGATGACTTTCTTACTAAGCCATTTCGGCTCGATGATCTTTTGGCACGCGTTAAGGTGGGCATGCGCCTTAAGCGGCTTCACGAACGGCTTTTTAAGGAGAAGGAGAAAGTCGCGGCTCTTTATCGCATCGCGAAGGCTCTTAACGCAGCAGAGGACATACGAGCTGTTGCAGAGGTTATCACAAGCGATGTTAAGACGGCTTTTGAGGCCGATTTTGCCGATTTTCTTCTTGTCGAAAACGGAGCAATCGAGCCAATACTTAATCGCGGGTTTGCAACATCGGCTGAAGGCGGCTTTGTGGATTTTGAGCGTATTCGCTCTGTCGCGCAGATGATTGGCGAATCGCAGCCAGCCTCAGATGAAATTCTTATACCAGTTATGCGGGGCGCAGGAGTTGAGGGAGCCTTGTTTCTGCGCCGTGAATCAGGTCTTTTTGGGCAAGAACGACGCTCGGCAGCATCAGAGCTTGCCTTGCTAATTGGCGCGGTCTTAGAGCGCTGCAAGGCTCGTCAGACTCTTTCAACTGCCGAAAAGCGCTTCAGACAGGTAGTAGAGAACGCGGCAGAAGCCTTCTTCTTTATGTCGCACAAGGGTGACATTGATCCTTTGAACGGCAGATGCGCCGAGTTGCTAAAGACCTTGGATGGCAAGCTGATTACTAACATGGAGGAAGCGACTTCAAAAGCAGAGTTCCGCGACCTGATGGGCAGATTGAACGCGAGCGATGGCACCGCAAGAGCCGAGATTGCGCTGCTCGACGGAAAGGTGCTTTCGATCTCTGCCGCGCCCGTAGAAATACGCGCAAGCAAGCCCGAGTTTCTGTGTTCAGCCCTTGATGTTACCGAGGCGATAACGCAGGCCAAGGAGCTTAATCGTGAGCGCGAGTTATTGGCTGAAAGGGTATCTCTGCTTAGTGCAGAGCTTTCTGACAGATTCGGAAATGTGACCATAATCGGTCGTTCAGAAGCAATGCAGTCTGTCTTCTCAATGATTGACCGCATTTCAAATACGACCGCGACCGTTTTGATAACTGGAGAAACCGGCACAGGCAAAGAGCTTGTCGCCAGGGCTATTCATTACAGTTCGCCTGTTAAGGATGCGCCTTTTGTTAAGGTTGACTGCGGCGCTCTTTCTGTAAATTTGCTTGAAAGCGAGCTGTTCGGCCATGTTAAGGGATCGTTCACAAGCGCGATCAAGGATAGAGCAGGGCGGTTTGAACTTGCGAAGGGCGGCACAATATTTCTCGACGAGATAGGCAATTTACCTATTGAAGTGCAAACAAAGTTGTTGCGTGTTCTGCAAGATGGTCAATACGAGCCTGTAGGTTCTACCCGGGTGCTGAGATCTAACGCGCGGGTCATTGCGGCGACAAACAGCGATCTGAACAGGGCTGTGGCTCGAGGTGAGTTCCGTTCTGACCTGTTCTATCGCCTAAATGTGGTATCAATACCGATACCACCACTTCGCGAAAGACGGCAAGACATACCACTGCTTGCAAACAGCTTTGTTGAGCAGTTCGCTACAGTTCATAAGCGATTGTCTGTCAAGCTTTCGGATACCGCGGTTCGTGCTCTTACGAACTACTCTTGGCCGGGAAATGTTCGCGAACTGAGAAATGTGATTGAGCAGGCTGTGATATTGGCGCGCGGAACGCATATCGAACCGAAGGACCTGAAGATTGCCGTTGCACCGGCAGAAGATGAGCATCAGATTGATCTTCAGACTCTGAAGACCGCTTTAGCCGCGCCTGAGAAGGATCTGTTGGTCTCAAAGTTAAAGGCCAACAAGTGGAATTGCTCTTTGACGGCGGACGAACTTGGAGTCAGCCGCACAACGCTTTATAACAAGATGAAGAAATTCGGCATTCGCCCCCCGCGTGTCGGGCGGCATAGAGAAAAGGCTGGAAGGCAATGAACAAGAACACAACACCCGATCAACGGAGCTTCAAACCTTGTAAGGTGCGTAGCTGCAACCGCCCCGCCTCGAAGAACGGTTTCTGTGAAAAGCATGCGACTGAAATGGAGCTTTATTCGCAAATAATCTCAGACATCGGCCGCAAGGACAAAAAGCTATGCAAGGTGCCGGGTTGTTCGAACGCAGCACATGCGCGCGGTTACTGCAACACACATTATGGGCAGCTTTGGCGAAGTGGAAAGATATCGCCCGAGCTTCGTCCCCGCCGCCGCACAAGGCGCAACAAGGATGATAAAGCCTCGGTGCGAATTCCAAAAGAGCTTGAGACATTGAATATTCAGCTACACAAGGCTAAAGAATTCTACGATTCAGTTATCGGCTTTGAAAGTCGCCTTCGCTGGCGCCGCGAAATTCGCCATCTCGAACGCGAGATCTCGCGCGTGCAACTTGAATTGAACATAAGCTCTAAAAAGAGAAGCATGGAATCTGAGAGATGAGCGACCACCTCAACTTGACCGACGACGAGATAATTTCAGAAGGCATTTCAGCACTACAAATTGAAGCAGAGGCAGTCGGTCGCCTTACAGCGACAATAGGGGCGGATTTTGTCCGTGCCGTGCGCATGATCGCAGACTGCAAGGGCAAGGTCATTCTTACCGGTGTCGGCAAAAGCGGAATTATTGGCGAGAAGATTTCTGCCACATTCAGCTCTACTGGTGTCCCATCTGTGTTTCTGCATCCTACTGAAGGGGCTCATGGAGATTTGGGTATTGTCGCTAAGAACGATATTGTAATAGCGCTATCCAAAAGCGGTGAGACGACAGAGCTTGTCAACTTAATCCCTTTCTTGCGCAACAGGGGCGCGAGTCTTATAGCCATGGTTGGCAGCACAAACTCCACTCTTGCGCGAAAATCAGATGTTGTGCTCGATTGCGGTGTTACGCGTGAGGCTTGCCCTCGCAATCTCGTTCCAGCCCCCACCTGCTCGACAACCGCAGCACTGGCAATGGGCGATGCGCTTGCTGTCGCTCTTGTAAGGCTTAGAAATTTCACTCCTCAAGACTTCGCTTCCATTCACCCGGGCGGCTCGCTCGGTTCAAGGCTCAACCTGCGTGTCAGTGACCTTATGCATTCGGGTGATAGAAATCCCGTAACGACGCCAGATGCACCCGCTCTGTCTGTTGTGGAGAAGTTGTCTGACTTCCGGCTCGGTGGATTGAATGTCGTTGATGCTGACGGCAAGTTGCTTGGAGTTATAACCGACGGCGATGTGCGGCGTATGCTGAAGTTGGGTGCGCGGTTTTTCGAACTTAACGCTTCAGCGATTATGACGGCAAACCCGATAACGGTATCACCTGAATCGCTTGCCGACGAAGCGTACAAGAAAATGGAGTATCGCTCATCTCAGATCAATGTGCTGCCGGTTGTAAGCGATGAAGGCGTCTGCGTCGGCCTGATCAGGCTTCATGATGTCGTGGGTGGTGGTAAAGATTAGGCCTTTACCAAAGTTTAGGTTCTTCCCCCTTACCCTTTACCCCTGATTCTTCTTTGGGTGTTTCCTTTTCAGCAGTTTGCGCAAACGGGTTGTAGCCGTCTGGCTCTGGGCGGAACGTTGTGCGCAATATGCGCCGCTTTAACATGCGGCTCTGCTGCGAAGTGAACATCTCGCCCTCGCTGCCAGCATCCTCGTTAATTGTCGTGCGTATGTTATTGATCTTTGCGTCAATATTGTCTATGTAGTGCAAAACAACTGCCTCTGCGAAACAAGGCTCAACCGGCGAGCCGAATTCCCTTGTGCCATGGTGCGAAAGCACAAGGTGCTTAAGCATTGCCGATATGTCGGGTGGAAAATCCTCGATTTCAGATACAAGGCGGTCTATCATCTCTGCACCGATGTACAGATGACTGAGCAGCAGACCCTCATCGAGATTGGTGAACGCTGGACCGCTTGAATATTCGGCGATTTTGCCAAGATCGTGCAACAGCGCACCAGAAAGAAGCAGATCGCGGTCAAGCTCGGGGCGAATAGCCGCGATTGCATCTCCGAGCCTTATCACTTCGCAGGTGTGCTCAAGCAGTCCGCCAAGAAACACATGGTGATAACTTACCGCGGCAGGGCATCGCACAAAGCTCTGCATAATTATCTTGTCGTCAAGCATCAGCGCCCAGAACTTGCGCAGATATGAATTACCGAGCGAATCGCCAATTCGGTGAAGGTACGCCACCATGTCCTCGATAGGAAAACGCGAAACCGGCATGAATGCGGTGATGTCTATTTCCTTCTCGTTGACAAGGCTATAGTTGTCTATTTTGAGTTGAAGCTCGTCACGGAATTTATCAACGAAGCCGCGAAAGAGCGCGAAACTACCATCTTTCAAGTCCTCTGCGGTCTCTCGCGTGGCATCCCAGTACTTAGCCTTGATGCGTCCGGTTGAATCAACAAGCTCAAGATCCATGTACAGATTGCCCGATTTCGTGGTCATCAAGTTCGCTGACTTAATCAATAACACGCCGGAGAAATTATCGCCAGACGAAATGTCTTTAACTTTCTGTTTGTTCACTTATCCCCTTCTTTCTGGTTCTCTGTGGGTTGTTCCGGTGGCGCGCCCTCCTTGTCAATTCGCTTTGAAAAAGCGCGCATCGAGGCGATAGGTTCGCCAATAGTGCCCTTTATCTCAACTTTAAAGACCTTGGATACCGGATCTAACAGATTTGCAATCGCCGACCCAAACTTTCCCAACAAAAGGCTTAAAAGCGTTCCCTCGGAGTATATGTCGAACTGCATGTGCATCGGGCCGTCGAAATCAACATATCCCGTGCCGTATTGAAGCGTAAGGCGTTTGGATACAAGCTGCGCGTCGTCAACCACTATGCGTCTGCCGTTGAAGCGCATCTTCGCTTTGCCTTCGGTGAACTCGTGCTGCCCAAAGGTTGGAAGCCCAAGCAGTGTTACGACGCTCATTATTCCCGGAGCCTTGGTTAAAAGCCCATTCTTTACCTCAACAAACCAGTCACCCGTCAAACCGGGCACATTTGTCTTGGTTTCGAAAGCAGTCGTAAAAGTGGTATCACCGCTAAGCTCGTTGCCAAGCTTTAATGCCTTCAATACCTCTGCAAGCCGAACCTTTTCTCCTGCAACCTCTACGCGAGAACCCGCATTTTCGGTGTAGAACATCCCCTTAACAGAGCCTCCACACGATTGTCCAACGAAATCGCGCACGGTTAGCCTGTCGCCGTCGAATGTAAAGTTCGCTGCTCCTGTGATGGGAACGCCAAAGACAGTAAATGACGAAGAGGTGATTATGCCGTTGGTCAGACAGTCCTCGATAACCATTCCTTTGCCAAAACAAAGCCTCAATTCAGAATTGCCGGTAACATGCCCATCAAGCCATTCTGGATCATCTTTGCCGATGCGCGCAAGCGTATGAATGCCGACATCCTGCAAACCGACTGTGCCGATGATGCGCGTTGAGCCTTTTTCGAACAGAATTTCAAGATTTGCGTTCACGGTTCCGTTAGCTGGCTCTCTGCCGTATATATTGGACAGGGTGAGATGGTGCAAGCGATAGGTGATGTCGGCTTCGGCATAGGTAAGAATGTCGTTCTCGCGCGCGGTCATTTTAAGATGGCCTGTAATTAGCATTGTGGGGTTAGCATCGTCGAACTTGCCGGTGATTTTGATTCTGCCGTTAAGTTTGCCGTTAAGAAAATATGTGTCAATGTCAATCTGGCGTTTAAGCTCCTCAGCCTCGCAGTCAAGCAGGTCAATTTCGACCTCATAGCTGGGCGGAAAGATATTAAGGTCGAAAGAAGCGCGACCGACCACGCTCCCACCCATAGCCTTTGCGGTAAGCTGAGAGACTGAGATGATGCCGTCCTTTATCGAAAGCTCGCCAGCGACCTCGGTAAAGGTAAAGTCGTCTGCGACAAACTTTGCCATGCGGAGTCTACCCTTACCCGAGTTAAGGAATGAAATAGACTCTGCCCACGAATTCTGGCAGAACAACACGAGTATGGCAAGAATGGCAAGAAATCGAATCATCATAACAAGTATATCCAAATATTTCGGCCTGCAAGGTGCTCAAACAAGAATTTTTCGCGAAAAAATGTTACGCAATATGTAGTGGCTTGCGTGAAGATATGCCTATATATTGTGTTTGTGAAGCAAATTATGCGGGAACCCGCGTCAGATTCAAGTTTGCCGCGAATCAGATGCGGAAAAATTCGCTTGACAAGGGGATTTGGATGGTTATAATACTCGACCCTTATTTAGCGGTACCGTCTTTTTTCGATAAAAACCGGTAGCGCTTGACAACGGGGAATTGCTGGTGTATAGTATCGGCAATTGACGGAGGTTCCTACGCGGAGGGCAAGTGGAGGAAGCAACCTTCGCTTGTGAAAACGAGTTGAATTACATATATCTGATGTCAGGCGGTGTGTGTTAGGAGCACCGTCGGTGCATCATTATCGGCATGCATAAATGGCCGATTTGTTCTTTGAATTTTGCGAAAATCGCGGGCAACTGCGATAGTTCAGATAGGCTCTTAAGTGGCGTTCGACGCCGGATGCCTTTCGAGGTATCCTTAAAAATGGCACACAACAGTACTTATCCAAATAAGGAGCTGGTTATGAGACGATTTCTTGGTTTGACCCTTGCCGTTCTTGCGGCACTCACACTTCTGCTATCCGCGAGCAACGCGTACGCCGCGTATCAGCTCACGGGTAACGGCGACATTATTGTCGAAGTCATAGGCAGAGATGGTAAGCCGATTAACACGGCTACCGTGGAAATCCATCTTCCTGACGCTGACGGCTCGATTACCGTCACACCCAATGTCGTGCTATACGGCTACGACGGCTCAACATCGCCATCTAATCCTGATGATGATAGAACGGCCGTGCCGCCTGCCGGTGGCGCTGACAACGATGTCGAGTTTCTTAACGGTCGTTCTGGTTTCAATAGTGGTGGAACGACGACCGTTGTTAACGGCCAGGTGTGCGGCGTTATTGCGTACGCCCCCGGGTATGTGACATCGGCTGGCTCAGCGTGGACCGGAATCGCCAATGCCGAAGCTGGCGGAAACGGTTCGGCTGCCACTCCTTACATATTCAACTATCTCGCCGCGCAGAAAGCGACGAACGAGTTCGTCTGGAGCAACACGAGCGGACCAGTTTATATCCGCGTGTATCTCGACTACCTCGTCACACTGCGCATACGCGACCAGTTTAATAATCCTGTTCCAAAAGAGCTGTTGCAGGATGTCGCCGCAGCGCCCTCAATGTACTATTTCCACTCTTGGTCGGGCACAAACGGCTACTATCCGCCCGCAAGCGTGATTGACGGCGTCGCGTTCTTCGGCCCCGCAGTTTCAGGCGCTCCGTTGACCTTCCCTTCATCCGCTTCGAACGCTTCGCTGCTTGTGCATATCAAGGGCTTTCTTGCAGGCCCGAGCGTTATAAGCACAATCTCGTTCAGCACAGCAAGCGGCTGGTCGAGCTACTTGGGCAATCCAAGCGCATCGCCCTATTGGGTGGGCAACATCCATAACGGCGATTACACGGGCGTGGCCTTTCCCGCCGCTTGGAAGTTGACCTACACCCTGAAGCTCACCCGAATTGACAACGAGCTTGGGCAGAATGTATCTTGGAACATATACACATCCTTTATTCAGTCAGACTCTGTTGCTCCAAGATTCAAGATCATAAACAACCACTTTAAGTATGACACGATCTCCGGTCTTTACTACATCGCCGGCTACGATACCGGAAGCGGCGCGTTTGATGACGGTGTAGTTGTTCGTCACCCGGGTTATGTTGACACCCTTGTGCCAATCACCTCGGCGATCACACAGGGCTCGATAAACACCGGCACGCTGACGATCAACGCCGGCACACAGATGTCGTTTGCGATTGATGTAGTCAATGCGGTTACTGCAGACTTTGAAAACAACACTGGTATGTTGTTCACAATGAAGGTTCTTGTGCTTGAAAGTGAGCTTGGCGCAGCACCGGCACTCGTAATGGGTTCTGGAGCGAACTCTGGCACAGGCTTCTATCCTACAAGCACCAACATCACCGATCCATACAGCGGCGTGGTTTTCAACGGCGGCATGGCGTACATCCGCTTTGTTGATTCAACACCCGGCACAACATTCTCCCTCGTCGTCCACCAGCACGGATATGTAAATACAACCATTGGTTCAAATAACATCATCCTTTGCCCCGAATGGGATCCTTCAATCAACCTTGGAGGAGGCGCATACGGTCGCATTAAGGGTAATGCAATAGATACAAACACAAACGGCCAGATAACAGTCGCAATAGACAAATCAGGCTCTGTTACCGCAGAGGTTGAGAACAGCGCTGGTATGCTCTTCACTGTTCGCATACCAGCCGCGGCAAACACTGTCGAGGCAGAGGTATCAGGTACAGACTTTACCTGCCCTGCGCATTACACCGAGACCAACCTCGCGGCTCCTGGTACTGGTCAGTTGAACATAATCTCCGCTGCAAACAACGCTGGTGTTGTATATCTTGCTGTTCATGACCAGGTTACAAGCAATTACGCCACCGATGCAGCGGTCGCTGATCCGACTGCGCCATCTCCCGGCACAGACGACTACATCTATTTCGTCACGCCTCCGGCTGGCTTTTTGTCAGAGCGCTCACCTCTGTTCAATGTTCACTATGGCAAGCAGATGGACCTCAGCTTTGACATTGCAGACTTTGACTCTGATACAACACCCGAAGTACACTATGCGGACGGCAAGATTGACGGCCCGCCACTTCGCTATTCGTTGAAGCTGCTCTGCATTCAGGACCAGTTCAATCAAACGCTCGATATAAAGACAGGCACAACCGTTACCGGAACTTACACCTACGATACGCTGTTCGAGGTCGCCGCGGGTTCAGTCGCCCCGACGCTCGGCAGTGTTTATGTTGACACATCGGTTTGGCCTGAAGTAGTGTACCTTGGCGTAGCGGCAACATCAGGTGCGGCAAGCACCTTCACCGTGCGCGTTACCCGCCGCGGCTTTATGCGCGCCGACATCACCAATGTGTATATCACCGCTTCGGGCGTAGGCATCACACCCGCGCAACGCACCCTCGCCGTTGACTATGAATCGGCTGGTTCGTTCTCTGATGTTACGGCAAATCACGAAAACAACAACGGCTGCTTATACAGCTTGATCCTTCAAGATATTGACCATGAAGTATCGCCTGCTGGCGCTGATCTTAACATCAACGACGGTGGCGGCACTTCCGGCATCAAGCTCGGCCCGACAAACCTCGCAATTGACGCGGCGTCTGCGAACCTTGAGTTTGTTACCCTCAACTACGGCACCTACGCTGCAAAGAATCCCGCAAGCCCCGTCGCGGACTTCTGGTACTACGACGGCACATCGAACAAGATATACATTGCCGCGTTTGTAAAGGCGGCAAACACCGCAGCGACAGATAATATCAATGTTTATCACCCGGGCTTCCTTGTAACGCAGATCCCAATCAACAACGCGTCTTTCACAACGATCAACCCGACAAACGCATCGCAGTATGTCTGCGAGATAAACAACTTGGGAGCAACTATTCCAGCTCCCGTTCCTCTTCCAGTGGGAGTGAACTTCCATCAGGAATTCGGTATGGATTTTGCCCTTCGTGGTACAGACATTGACCACGAAATAGAAAACGCTGGCGTCGGCGCGACGCCTCTCGCCTTCACAGATACACATGTGATAAACAGCCTGTCGGTGATTGACGCAAACACACCGACCGCTGGTGACCTTACATTATATAGTACATATACTGTGGTAACGGGCGGCAGCCTTTACCTTGCGGTTGTAACCGCGGGCACTGGCGACAGCCTCACCTTCTCGCTGCCCGGCTTTGTTGATCGCACCGTTGCGGTCAATACAGCCATGACCCCCGGTGTGTTGGCGAATATCGCCACTGCCCCCACCCCGTTGCAGCAGACAATTGAACTGCACGATCCGTTAGGCGGCGCAACATCGGCCATTATCGTTGGTGGTCCGTTCCTCTACACCTTCAAGATGGTAGGTGCGCGCTCGGTCACGATCGGCACTGCCCTTCCGCTGGTGTTCACACCAAACACAACCGCAAGCGCATTGACTAACCTGTTCTTCAACCAGATGGATGTTACTATCGGTGCTGGTCTTAACAACTACGGCGCTGCTGGCTCAGGCACTATGGCCGCAAGCTACGCGGGCGCAAGAGTAGGTGTTGGTGTTTACCTGCCCATCGGTGCAGACACTGCGACGGGCAACATCACACTCTCGCTTTTGGGCATGTTGAACCGCACTATCTCTGCTGCGGTCGTTGACAAGACGGCGCAAAAGACAATTGACTTTGACAACACGATCACTTCGACTTACGATGGCCTTGAGTTTGAATATGCCGTCGTGTTCACAAAGATTGGCCACGAGCTTGACTATCCTACGCCTTCATCCAAGCCGTTAGCTTTCGATCTGAACGGTGACGGCAGCGTTGACAGCACATTCACATTCGCGCCTACCGGCACATTGGTCTTCGATACGACCAACCGTCCGGCGCTCGGTGTTTATGGTTCATACAGCACATACAACAACGCTGTGTTCTTCCGCGCGACTGGTAACGGCGCGATCAATGTTGACCGCACGGGCTTTATGCAGTCAACTATACCCGCCGCTGGTTCGTTCACTGTCTCTAACACGACCGTTACAACTCTTGCACTCGACATAGTTGTCTCGGCGAACCATATTGGCGCACCGATGCGCTTCGGTCTTATGCTTTACGACATTGACCACGAGTTGTTCGACGACACCGTCGGTCAGTGGAACCTAAATCTCGACAATATCTCGTATCTTACGCTTACCGACACAGGCTCTTCCACATTCGACATAGTTGACTATGCATCAACAAATGCGGCTGCTGGTTCAGACAACTGGTACTTGGTGCATGATCCAGACGGTGTTGGCCCGCTACCTCCACACGCATACATTGCATCTATAAATGGTGGCGGAGCTGGTGATGCTCTAACAGTTGCATATGCGGGCTTTGTTACAGTAAGCTTACCGCTTGACGCCGCTCTTGCGACGACGGGATTGACTCAGCCTTTAGCAGAAATCTACAGAACCAATCCTAATCTTGGTGCACCTGCGGTAGGCGATCAGATATTCCAGCTTGCTGGTGGTATGCAGTTCAACGCTGTTGTTGACTGGCTTGAGAACGAGCTTGGTCAACAGCTTCCAATGGGAACTAACGACACTCTCACAGTCGGTGGCGGCCTTGTTGCAACCCTCAATGCTGCTGCGCAGCCAGGTTATGTGCGTGGCGCAATGGCAGGCGGAGATGCAAACTCATACTACATGGCGGTTGTAGGCAACGCCGGTTATGTTGATGTATCTTACAAGGGCTTTGTTACGACCCGCATTGACCAAGGCATCGCAGCCAACCCAGCAAATGGCACTGCTCAGCGCATTGCCGAGATAGATGAGGGCACAACTGCTTCTGCAAATGCAGAAGTATGGTATGCAAGCGGCAACATCGGCATGCCCTTCACCCTTGTAATACCGGTCGGCGCGATTCAGTGCGAACTGAAGGGGCGCGGCACGGGTCTTACCTTCAGCGCACTTGGAGGAACACCTGACTACACATTGCCAGCAGTGAACGCCGCGTTCAGCGGCACCGACAAGCTCGGTTTCACGACCGGCAACATCCGCAACCTTAACAATGGTGCTCCTTATTCTCAAGTTAGTGCTGGCGGCGTAATGTACATCGCTGCGTTCGTGCATGCGACGACAAACGATACATTCCGCATCGCGATTGATGGTATGTTGCAGAAGGATATACCTATCTCTTCGTTCAGCACGACTGTGCAGCAGACTATCGCTGCGAATCCTTCCGGCGGCATGCCCGGCGCGAATGTCTTTTTCGCCCCCTCCACCTATGTCAGCCTATGGGAGACCGGCGTTCAGTATCGCCTCTTGCTGCTCGACATAGACCATGAGGTCGAAGATGACGCCAGCTATGCAAGCACCCCGCTGACCATGACGCAGGCGTTGCTGACCGGCGGAACGCTTGGATTCTCATACAACGGCGGCACAGCACCGACAATTACTTACTCGGAGGTTTACAACGCTCAGGCATATCTGCGCTACAACAACACGCCGACCAACTTGCGCGTCAGCTATGATGGCTTTATTGACACTGATGTAGTGATCAACGGTGTCGGTGTAACAGGCACGCAGAACAAGGCCGATCTTTACGATGTGAACCCAGCCCCCGGCACGACGGTTTCGAAGTCGGGTGGTATGCCGTTCCAGTGGAAGTTGACAAACCTGTACGACCAGATCGGCACATCATCTCCGAACCTTATTCCGATCGCCGACATGACCGGCCCGACCCTGTTCACATCTATATACAATATAACAACACCCGGTACCTTGTTACTTGAGCCAACGAGCGGCTATGCATATAACGGCTCGGTACTTTTCATACCGGTTGACGGTGTTGTTGCTTCGGGCGTTACGGTTGCCGTTCGCCACGATGGCTTTATCCAGAAGAACATCGGTGCGCAGGTATTTACAGATACCACCCAGCATGTAATCAACGCAACACAACTTAACTACAACCTCGCGCTGCACCATGTGCTATACACGCAGGCCGATCAGGCGACGACATGGAACAGCAACAGCCGCACCTCAGTGCTTTCGGTTGTACCCGCTGGCCTTGTGCTGCTGGGCGCAAACGCGCTTCCCGGCTACGCCGCAAGCGGTTACATCTATGACGCAGCCACAAACTTTGTTTACATCGCGGCCAAGTACGGCACAAGCGGTGCTGTTACGGTCAGCCACCCGGGTTACCTTGATGCAAACATCCCCGGCGTAGCACCAGACACCGCTGCTTGGACAACTCAATACACACTCGCGGTTGATTATCATCCTACAAACCATCACACCGCTACATACGAGAACACGACGGGGCTGGTTTACACATTCACCGTTCCCGCGACAGCGCTTCGTTGCGAGCTTGCGAGCCGCAGCGGCAAGACCGGCTTCACCTTTGCGGCACCTGCTGATTACACCACAACCAGCTTCACGCTGATCCCTGGTGGCGGCGCAACCGCGACTATGTACGCCGGCGAAAATGGCATAGACGGTTCCGGCAATATCTATCTTGCGATCGGTGCGTCTGGCAACACCGGCCTGTTGCAGGTTGATGTGCTTGGTATGGCTTACAAGAACATACCATTCACAGTGCCAGCTGCAACTCAGGCTCGCTTTGTCGCCAACCCCGGTTTCGGCATCAATCCGGCGACAGATTTCTATGCGCCAAACCCGTTCACAGGCGGTCAGCCATGGGAGACGGGCATCATCTACAACCTCGTTCTGTACGGCATAGACCATGAGTTCGAGAAGAACGCGAGCGCATGGTTCAACCCCGCCACAACGAGCCTCACGATGGCTCAGGGTGATATCGGCGCTGGTGATCTTGCTTTTGCCTCGGATGGCGGTGGCGACCTTGTCCTCTATCCTAACACCGCGGTGGTCGGCAATTACGAAATACTTAGCGGCCGTGCATACATCCGCGCCGCGACACCGAACTTGACCTATACTGGCGCGTTACGAATTTCGCGCAACGGCTTTGTGCGCACCGACCTGCCCATAAACGGGGCATTCGGAAGAACGACTACATCATACGCCGAAGTGTATGACGGCGCAGGCAACAGCGATTACTTTATCGCTAATGGTGTTAATCCGACATATTCGTTGAACACAGGTATGAAGTTCAGTGCCCATGTCAATTTGCTCGACGACCAGTTCAATAACGGGATACCCATTGTTTCATCTAACCCCGCGGATGGAGTGGCAGGTCTTTATACAACACTCATCGCTGCCGGTTCAGATGTAACGACAAACGCAACAGCCCTTCTTGCGTCAACCGGCAACCGTATGGGCTATTGCTACATAAACGGCAAGCTCTATGTTCCAATCATCATCGGCTCGACTTCTGTAAGTGCGCGTCACGATGGTTACATTGACTCTGCCGGGGTTACAGCCGCAATAGCAAACCCGACGACATCGCAGATCCCCTTGCAATTCACCGGCGCAACCGCGATGTTCTACAACGCTCGGTTCTATACAAGCGGAGCAGGTATTCCAACAGAACTTGATGCAACTCTTCCTGTTGACCGTGCTCCTTGGCCGACAAATCCCGCTACATCAATCACCACTGGTGGTACGCTTACGCTTGTCGCACCAGCTAAGCTTCCCGTTGGCTTGTTCACAAGCGGATTTTACTATGACGCTGCAACTACTTTCGACTGCTACTTGCCGCTCGCAAACGGCACGGCTGGTTACTTGAATGTCTCGATGGCAGGCTTCTTGACAAAACCAGTTCCCAATTCAGCGTCCAATATCGGCCCGAATTACACAACAGTGACGACATTCGCTGTTGATACTGCAGCAAGGAACAGATATCCTGCAGCAAACGAAACCGGCACTGGTATTATTTACAACTTCATGATCCAGAACACCGACATCAACTGCGAACTTGATGACCGTGGAACGGGTCTTAACTTCGCAGGGAATTCGCACTACGGATTCACCGCGGTTGACACAGTCCGTAACAACTCTGTTACAGGAACACCGACGATCGCTGTTACATCAACGCTTGTCCGTGGTGTTAACAACGGCAGCGATGTGTACATTGCTTTGTACAACGCCGGCACATTCAGACTCGATATACAAGGTATGCGCAGACTTGATATAGACTATACACCGAGCACAACAACCCGCCAGTACTTTGTCGCCAACCCGGTTGGCGCACTGACGGCAAACGACCTTGTGTACAACTGGTCTGCTGATAGTTCAACTCAACCAGCAGCAGGTGAAGAGTGGAAATGCGGCGTTCAGTACGGCTTTGTTCTGTACGACCTTGACCACCAGTTTGAAAAGAACACCAACTACTGGTTCGACAGCTCGATCACAAGTCTCAAGATGCACCAGAACGATGTACCAGCAAGACTTGATGTAAACAATGCAAACGCAAACACTGCAGTATTTACTGTTGCTGGAGGCAACCGTCTTGAAGTGTACAGCGGGCGCGCTTACATGAGAGTAATAGGTGGTGGAGTCGGTGCAGGCGATGGCCTTGTTGTCCGTCGCGACGGCTTTGTTGACACCCTTGTTGATATGAGTGCTGCAGCTATTCCGAATACGATCACGAAAGTGTATGTTGGCGAAGTGTATGATAATGCCGGCGCAAAGGACTACGCCGGAATCCTTGATTACTCGAGCGCAACGGGCATGCCCTTCGCTTGGGTGCTCAATTCTCTTACAGACCAATTCGGCAATGCAGTACCGATCGTTTCGACAAATCCTCTTGATGGCGAAGCCGGAATTTACTCCAACATTCGCCACGGCGGTATTTTTGATGACAACAACAACCTCGCAAGTGTTGTTGGAGCAAGTGTTACAGGAGATGGAACCGCTGCAATCAATAGCGTATTCATGGGCTATTGCTACGGAAGCGACGGCTTCCTGTACATACCCGCTTCCCGCGCGGTCCTCGGCGCTACCGAGACTATCCGTGTAAGGCATGACGGATTTGTTCGTTCCAGCGGCGTGAGTTTCGGGATATCATATTTAGCTCAGACCAGCATAACCTTCTCTGGCCTTGACTATAACACAAGGTTATTGCACGGTGCAATCGGCTTCCCGACAGAAATTGACAGCGGTGGTACACCTGACACTGCAATGTGGAGCGCTTCGGCGCCACTGTCCTCAATTTCGACAAGCACGCTTACTTATGTTCCAGCGGTTAAACTGCCCTCTGCCTTTGCAAACGGCTATTATTACGATGCACTGCCTGGCGATCGCAACATATATATAGCTGTTGCGCATACTAGCACTAACATATACGGAACTGCTGGCACTGGAGCGCAAGGCAGACTTATTCTCCATCAGCCAGGTTTCCTTAACAAGACATTCCCAGATGCGAACTTCAATCCCTCATGGGTTAACAGAACGGCTCTTGCAATTGAGGGTTCTGTTAACAGATTCTCAAGTCCGGGAGTCACATTTAGCTATTCCGAAACTGCTGCTGGCATCGTTTACACAGTACACCTGCCGACCAACGGCACGACCTACGGTGTGCTGACCGAGACCTACGGCGGCAACTACAATGTGTTCACTCCCGCTGCTGCTCCTGCAAACCACCAGCAGTACAACGCCAACTACTTCACAGCGTCTGGCGACCTTTCGGTGCAGCGCGCCCGCCTCAGCGGCACGACCACCTATCTCGCCATTTATGACACTACGGTTGGTGGCGGCACCGGTTACATCACGGCAGGCCCGTATGTCGCAGGCGTGAAGTACTTCCAGGGCTTCACCGCGACTTCTGTTGCGGCCGACATTGACCCAACAAGCTCATCGTTCTACAACCTTGTGTTCTGTGACACGCCGACACCAGGCTCGCCCGGCCTCACGAACGAGATCCGCGGCAACGGCCTTAAGTTCGCGATGCTCTTCAAGGAGATCACAGACGAGCTTGGTAATGCAATAACGGTTGACACAAACATAACGGCGACCGCATCAGCAGGCGGCGTCGGCAACTTCCCGACATGGGCGGCAGGCTGGGCAACCAACCTGTTCACAGCAAACGGCCTTTATCTGCCGTTCTATCACGACTACAGCGTGAACCCGACCATCGTTCTTCGCTTCTCACGCGTGGGCTTTGTTATGACGCCGATCTACGACTGCGATTTCAGTCTCGATGCGTCTGGCGTAGCCCACGATTACAGCGATCAGAAGACAGTCGGCATTAAGGCTGGTCTTGCTGCCGGAACCTACGACTTCCAGAACGACTTCGGCATGCCGTATAACTGCGTGCTTGTCGGTGTTCAGGATATGTTCGGCAACGAGTTCCCCATTTCGTCTTCAACGGTTGCATTCCCCTCAGGCGTTACATACGCCACAGGTTATGCGGCACCTCAGTTCGCCACGCCTCTGACCTATCACGGCCAGATGGCTACAGCGACAACATATCAAACCTACGGCACAGCGGTAGAGACCTACTTCGGCTCTCCATCCGCAAGCCCGACCCGCACCTTTGCTTACCTCGCTCTCGATCCAACCTCTTCGCCGTTCACCATCACGGTGCGCCGCAACGGTTACATTGATACCGTAATCAACGCGGTTGCACTTGGTGTCGTCGCATCGCCGACGAACTACAACGGCCAGACATGGA
Source organism: uncultured Planctomycetota bacterium (assembly GCA_964571525.1). Taxonomy (GTDB): domain Bacteria; phylum Planctomycetota; class B143-G9; order B143-G9; family B143-G9; genus CAZNBY01. Next base: position 80,434 of record CAZNBY010000001.1, on the reverse strand, counting down.
TCGCGATTGACAGCTCGAACACGGTGCCCGACCGCACATCACCGACCTTCGCCGCCAACATCGAAAACACGACCGGTATGCCTCACAACATCGTGCTCTCGATTTACAAGCGCGCAACGGTCAATGTGCTGCTCAGCGAGTCAACAACACCAAAGCTTTCTGATTTGATGGCTGTCAACAACCTCGCGTTCGATACAGACGCGACACCCAGCTATGTTGCACCGCCGCTCGGTTACTTCTATGGTAGCTCCGCTGCAGACATCATCACAGTACATTATGATACTGCATCCGGCACATTCCATATCGGATACGACAACGCGGCGACAAGCATAACGCATCTTAACATCGTTCACAATTCACCCGCGGCCGGCGCAAAGAACTTCTCGGCTTACCTCTATGACCTTGCTCTTTCGAACACGAGCAGCAACATCGCCATGCCCGCGGTCAGCTACACTGTACAGACACCTATGTCCGCCGTTATGGATCCGCGTATCCGCAATGCGGCGCTCAACCATGTCGGCGTTCCCGCAACACCTGACGCGCTTGATGACGACGGCTTCGACTTCCCGAACATGCAGTTCGGCACAGACGGTGTCGTTGATATGCGCACAGGCCAGAACTACACCTGCAAGATCCTCTTCACCGACGCTTGGGGCGCTGCAATCAACGGCGCAAGCGGCCTTGATTCTCAGGCTGGTATCAAGTTCAGGTTGTCAGAGGCTCTTGGCTATGCTACACCAAAGGGCTCGCACATAACCGGCGCAGCCAATGTAAGCGGTTTCACCGGCCAGGTGTACATCTCTGGTCAGAACACCGATAACGCGGTCATCGAGAGCAATACCTCGATATGGCTCGCGCTTGCTGGCGGCGATGCGGCGTTTGTCGTCTATGAAGGCACAACGACCATCAACCGCAGCATGTCCCCGCCTGATGACACGGTTGACATCTCCGTAGTCGTCAGCGATCCATTCCTCTTCGCATCATACGGTGTGCCTGCTGGATACTATCCTGCCCACACCCTTACAAATGCAACAGCCACAACTTTGGTTGATCAGTGGAGCTATCAGGTTATACCGAACATCCCGACAGTCGAGATCTACCTGCTGCAAGAGCAGTTTGTGACCGGCGTTGGCGGTGCGGTAAATATCGGCAAGCCTAAGGGCGATCCTTCGTACTACGACGGCACATCGGCTTCATATCCCGAGATGCCGACATGGACACCGAGCCGCCCGGGCTTCGACAACACACCCGATCAGTTTGCTGATTACGCCAAGGATCCAGTTGACCTCTCTGCAGACTACCGCGTAGTTTGGGCATTGGCACGGTTCTGGGATTCCACAGGCAACCCGATTGTCGTGCTTCCCGGCGTGAATGTATCGTGGATAGTTTCTGACCATGAGGGCGGCACTACCCCCAACAGCGGCAACGGCCAGATACTTCTGAACGGCGCCGCATACGGCACGACTGCTTACACTACATATAACCAGTACGGCTGGGCATGGGTACCGTTCGTGACATCTCGCGTTGCTGGCGATGATTTCGCAATCAGCGCCTCGATAACCTACCTCGGCGTTACCCGCAATGGTTCGTCCGACATAATCACATCGGTTCCCGGCGCGGCGAAGTACTTCTCAGTTGTTGACGCAGGCCCGTACACGGCAGGCGTCTCTGGCAACATCACATCTATTACTGCCTACGACTCAGCGGGCAATATTGCCAAGTACTTCAACAACACCAATGTTGGCACGATCAACACCACACTCACAAGTGGTACCGATGTCAACTGGTTCAGCGGCACCGCGTTCGACAAGAGCCCCAATAACACAAACCCGACCATCCCCGGCTCAGTAACATTTACAGCCGGTGCTGCCTCGGCAGTTCCATTCACCTTTGTTGACGCAGAGACAGGCAAGACCTTCTCCTTGACGGTTGACCTGCCAGCCTCTGGCGCAGTTGATTACGACGAGTTCGCCTATGCATCAGACAACAAGATACAGACCGACAACAACACGGCGAACAACTCACCAACATGGACATGGGATACAGAGACCTTCAATGTTCTGCCCAACCCGACAGTCAACTCAGTAACAGTAGTCACGCCGAATTTCTCGACAGCAGACTTTGTTGTTGACCTTGCTACAACCACCACCGCGACGATAGTCGCCCAGGTGCTTGATGCGTACGGCAACGCGATTCCGAGTGTTGCTGTTAAGTTCAGCGTTGACGATACCCTTGACGGCGGCTCGCTGAGCATTCTCGGCTCGTGGGTCGGCGGCACCGATACAGCGACTTCAGACGCATCTGGCAATGCCACGATCACGATGAATGTCGCAAAGACCGCTGCTTGGGATACAGCACCGCCGAACTTCAACCGTGGCGCAATCAAGGTTGAAGCTCCCGCGGCACTTCCAACGGTTACATTCAACACTAACACTGCCTATACGACAGGCATCAAGCTGCAGGCCGACAATTCACCTTCGACCGATCCGGCTCAGCCTTCATACGAGTTCGGTGTTGATCGCACATCGTGGATAACGACCAGCAACAACTACGCCATCGCCTCAACCGCCCCCGGTGCTGACGATGGTTCAGGTGCTGCTGCTGGCCAGACAGCTAAGATCGTCAACGGTGTAGGCTTTGTTGTTGAGCTGACGATGCTCGACAAGTACGGCAATGTCGCCTACTACAACGGCACAAAGACCGTCAGCATCATCTGGTCACCCTCGAACCCGAACGCCCCTAATGGCACAGCACTTGCCACAACAAGCGCAGTTGCCACCTTTGTAAACGGCAAGGCGACGGGCGTGAACGCGATCGTCGTGAAGAGCTACAAGACCGGCGATTACAGCTTTACGGTCTCAAGCAGCACACCTTCGCTTCCGTTCTTCATCTCCTCGCTGCCCGGCGTACCGGTTACAGCGACCTTCGTGCCCGCTGGTCTTACCGGCGCAAACAGCGTGATAGCAGGCGACACATTTGACTTCCACGGCAGCGGCGGTACAAGCGTCGCAATCACACTGTGGGATGCATGGGCGAACATCTCGACTTACAGCGGCAATGCAACGCTCTCGTTCATCGCTCCGGGACAGCCTTCAGTGATCGGTGCTTACACGCCAGACATCACCGGCACAGTCACCTTCAGCGCGGGCTTGAGCAATGGCGGCGCCGCCTTCACAGTATATAAGGTTGAAACTATCAACCTTGCGGTTTCGATCACCAACTTCATAGGCGTTCCCGCTTACGGTGCTGGCGCAACAGCGACAGGCACACTGCCGTTGAATGTCACACCAGACGCAGTGGACAACTATGCGGTTGATATCATCTCTGACCCCGTTACCGCTGGCGATTACTTCACAGTCGTGATACGCTGCTACGATATTTATGGCAACGAGAACGCGACCGGTCGTCCGGCTGGTGGTTCGCTCATAGTTGACACAGCATGCCCGGCTTACGGCGGCACGCTCAACAATGGCACAACCTCTGGCACAGTCACCATCCCCTCCGGCAACGGCAATGTGACCTTCAACCAGATCTGGTACACAAAGGCCACAAGCTCGAACAACGACCTGACATTGAAGATCAACGGCCTTGCTCCCGCACCAAGCGACACCGTTACAATCAACCCAGCCGCCATTGATTACTGGCTGGTTGACACCGTTTCGGTCAATCCAGTCGCAGCAGGCGCACCGTTCGATGTCAATGTTTCGCCCGTTGACAAGTTCGGCAACAAGATCACAACACTTGCCTCGGCATTGAATGTAACGCTCACAGTCGTAGCGGTTGACGGTGCCCCGAACGGCATCCTCGGCGGCACGACGAGCGCAAATGTCGGCGCAGCAAATACTCCGTTCACCAACCTTACTTATACAGGCAAAGAGCAGATCAAGCTGCACGCCGCTGGTGGTGGCTTCAGCAAGTCCACTGGCGATTCGCCTGTGATTACGGTTACAGGTGGCGCGGTTGATCACTATGTTGTTACCGCTCCCGCCGGTCCTTATGCCGCAGAGCAGTTGTTCAGCGTCATCATCACACCGGTTGACGGTTACGGCAACATCACCAACGGTGGTAACAGCGTTGACCTGTCAGTTGCAGTTGTCAGTGGCACGACCGGCACACTCACTGGCACGACCACAGGCATTGACACTTCTAACTGCAACGCCACAAATGTCGGCGTATCGGTAAATGTCAAGTACAACCGTCCCGCCGTTATAACAATCGGATGTTCGCAAGGCGCAATAACTGGCACAGCGACCGTCAACACGACGATCGTCCCCGGTTCGCCAAGCGTCATCACTCTCGATACCCTCAGCGACTGGAAGCCTCGCGCTGGCACGACAATAACCTATAAGGTCAAGGTCGTTGACGCTGCGGGCAACAATGCCGCCGACGGCACAACGGTCAACTTCACTTGGAGCGATCCGGGCACGGCGAATGTCGGCAGCGGTGAGTTCACAAGCACAACAACAACCGTTTCCGGTATCGCGAGTGCAACATTCCGCGTCTCCACATATGCTGGCGCGAGCCTTCTCGCTGCAGACGACTTCGTTCTGACCGCAAGCTCTGGCGCTGCGACATATTCGACCTCAGCGCACGCAAGCAGCCCGATCGTTGTCTATCCGCAGGCGACAATCAACTCGTTCAGCCTTGTGTTCGATAATTACACACCACAAGCAGGCGCAGATGTCAACGCCACAATCACCGCGTTTGACAGCTACGGCAACCTGATGTGGGATTACGACAACGCCACAAAGTCAGTAACTTGGTCAGGCCCCGCGGCATCACCGAGCGGCCAGGCCTTCAGCGCGCCCGCAACCGTCAACATCAACGACGGTGTTGCGACCGCAGTTGTTAAGTTCTACAAGTCAGAGAACACGACAGTTACCGTTACCGGCAGTGGCAGCGGCACATCGCTTGTTGTCTTTGTATCGCCCGGCACAGTGGTCAACTCGCTTGTGCTGAGCGGTTACCCGACGACATGGACGATGAACTCTAACTTCAACCTCACAGTGACCGCACTTGACAGCTGGGGCAACCCGATGTCCGCAACGACGCCTTCGTGCTCGCTGTCGCTCAACGCGGTTAACCCGGCACTTGCCAATGGTACGCTCACTTCGACGGCTCAGACCCTTACAGGTCCGACCACCTTCTCCAATATCTCATACTCAGGCACCGGCACTGTGACAATCAGCGCTTCGCTGCACAACGGCACAACTACCATCACCGGCACAAGCACGAACATCGTGTTTGCCGCAACAAATGTTGTCGCTGCCATTGACTTTGTGTGGACATCAACCAGCGGCAACAACCCCTTGCTGACTTATGCAGACGGTGAGGTCGAGGCCGGTGGTTCGGTAACCTGCACAGTGACAGCATACGCGAACGCTGGCAAGTCCATTCCGGTCGCAGCCGGCACACCAGTGACCTTTACATGGGCTGACTGGGATGCCACACCTAATGGCGGATCACCTTCCGGCTTTGTCCCCGCAGTTGCTTCCTGCAACGCAAGCGGTATGGCGACGGTTGTGTTCACGCCTTCGACAATCGCTGGCGACAACTTCAAGCTGACGGCTGTCTCTGGTGGTGCTTCGACCGATCTTGGTACTCAGATTAAGGTTCTTGCCAACTCGCAGACAGTAGGTTCATACGCGGTATCCGCTCCGACCACTGCGGTTGCCGGCACACCCTTCAATATCACCGTCAAGGCTTTCGATAAGTACGGCAACTTCATGAGCAAGTACGGCGGCCAGAATGTGGCCGTTACGGTTACCGGCTTCTCGAACAGCCCGCTCGGTAATGCGCCTTTATACGGTTCGTCCGCGTCGTTTGGCCCTGCAGCCAACAACGGCACAGGCACCGCGACACTTTCCATCACACCGTATGCTTCAGAAACCGCTAAACTAACCGTTACCAACGATGCCGTTAACACCATTACCGGCATTTCGAACTCGATCGCCGTCGGCGCAAGCACTGTGTTCTCATATGTGCTTAGCGGCTATCCGACCACATGGCCTAAGCTGACGAACTTCAATGTCAGCATTGCGGCCTATGACCAGTACGGTAACGCTACACTTGGCGCAAACAATGTAACTCTCACGACTCGCAGCAATGTTACACCTTACGGAACAGATGCAAATGTCTCCCTCACGGGTGGCACTCTCATCAGCTTCCCGTTGGCAACCACTGCGACCTTCCAGAATGTTCAGATCCAGTTCAACGGCTCGGCCGCTCTGCTGCCATACGCCTTTGACCTCTATGCTTCAAGCACAGGCGCAGCAAGCTCACCCGCCGTTACAAACGATGTAACAGTTACTGCCACAAGCACAGTTGGTTCGGTCGCTATCACAACCCCGACCGGCGTTGTGAGCAACAGCAAGGATATCGCCGCAGGCAACTCGCTGCAACTCGAAGCCACAGTGCTTGATGCAAGCGGTCAGCCCGTTACAACGAACACACCGGTTGCATGGTCATGGACTCCGGGCGTGGCGAATGTCGGCACCCCCGCTGGCTTCTCAGGCTCGACGACCTACACCAACGCAAACGGCAAAGCGTATGTAACCTTCTCGCCCTCGACAGTCGCAGGTGACACATTCACGATCACCGCTTCAAGCGGCGGCGTGAATAGCCCTGCAACAACATGGCACATCACAGTTGTTCACAACAGCGTGGTGGGTTCATACACTGTTACAAGCACAACAACAACACCTTCATCCGGCACAGTCTTCCAGCTCACATTGTCAGCGTTTGATAACTATGGCAACGCGATGAGCAGCTTCGCTGGCACTCGCAACCTTACATTTAACGGCCCGCACGCAGGCCCGAACGGCACCGCGCCAACATTCCTCAATGCGGCTATTGGCGGCACCGCAAATCCGTTCACCTTTGCAAGCGGTAAGACAACTGTATATGTCAACCTCACAAAGGCAGAGACAACCGCGATCATGATTACCGATGCGGCGATCTCAACCGCCTTTGCGTCCACTGCATCTCTGTATGTCGGCGCTGGCGATGTTGACTACTACACCGTTGCCTCACTCACAACGAACTGGCGCGTGTACTCGACTTACTCGATCACAGTCGCGGCATTCGACCAGTACGGCAACCCAACTAATAAGTACGCTGGCACAGTCGGCGGAACCACCGTTTACATCAAGGCCGTCGAGCCTGGCGATTCGTCAACCAACGCTACGCACAACTTTGTCGGAACGCTCAATAAGACCCTCGCCACCACGATGACCTACAACGGCATTTACTATCCCGACATTGACGAGATAGATGTTTATGTCTATTCGAACAGCGGTGCAGAGAAGAGCGATGTTGACAGCACAGCCAATATCGTCGTCTCGGCAACCGACATCGTTAAGTATGTCGAGATAATAGCCCCGGCAGCAAACCTTGATATTAAGGCCAATGCGACCTACACCGTCAAGGCCAAGCTCTGGGACCAGCCGACTTCAGCTCCAACACCTCGCCATGCCGTTGCATCCGGCGTGACCGTCAACTGGACGCTCACACCGAACAACATTGGCGGCGTTATTGCTTCTTCTTCTTCGCTTACCGATGCAAACGGTGTGGCAACTGTGTTGTTCACACCCAGCCGCAAGGTCGGCGACACATTCACAGTGGATGCGGCTCATGCCTCATACTCCGCAACAAGCCCAACATTCACAGTGATTCACTCTGACAAGCTCGGTTCGTTCACCGTCGCAGCCGCCCCGACACCGGTCGTTGCGGGCGCCAACCTCACACTCACCGTTAAGGCGTTTGATGAGTATGGCAATGCGATGACAACCTTCAATAGCCCGGGCGGCGGCACTGCCATCACCGTCTCTGGCGCGAGCAACCCGAGCGGCAGCTCAGACTTCACGATGCCAACACTGATTAACTTCGGCTCAGGCGAAGGCACAGTAACAGCCCGCCTTACTGAAGTTCACAACAGTGTTGCGCTCACAGTAACACTCAACGCTGACACGAATGTCAAGGGCACCACAACTCCGTTCGCGGTAACGCACGCACCGGTCGAATACATGACCGTTTACGGCTTCAACGCGAACCAGATTGTCGGCGCAACCTTCGGCGCAACTGTCAAGGCGTTCGATAAGTACGGTAACTTCGCCTCTACCGCATCAGGCAATGTGATGCTGTACGCGGTCGTTCCGAATGCTGGCACAGGCACAATTCATGGCACACTGTCATCAGGTGTGCTCCTCGCCGTGCCGACAGTTACTCCGACCGTGGCCTTCTCCGCTGGTATAGCAAACTTCACAGGCCTCTGGTACACCTATCCCGAGACGATTGATATCGAAGCTCGCACAGTTGTATCTTCAGTCACCAAGTTCAGCATACCGGCCAACACGACGGATCTCATCTTCGCGCAGACTTCATCGGTTGCGAAGATAACCGTCAATGACCCGACAAGCAACATCACTGTCAATGCAGGCTCTTCGACCACAGTACAGGTAACTGCGACCGACCTCTGGGACAACCCGGTTGCGAACAGCACCTCGATCTCTTGGGCGAAGAACTACATAGGTGTTGCGACAGGCGGCAACCTCAGTGCCAATTCGACGACAACCGACGCAAATGGCGTTGCACAGGTCGTCTTCACACCTGCCACCGTTGCCAATTACACCTATACTATCACCGCATCGAAGGGCACGGTAAACGCAACAACCGCACAGATTAAGGTCGTTCCGAACCCGACAGTCGCAAGGCTGCAGGTTGCGACGAATCTTGTCGGCAATGCGGTAGCTGGCGTTCAGTTCAAGCTGCTTGCCACACCGTACGACATGTACAATAACGAGATCACCGGCTACACCGGCACAATCAATGTAACTGTGAACGGCGCGGCGACCTCACCTGATGGATTCAACCCAACCGTTCCTACATCCTTCCTCTTCACCGGAACCAACCCCGGAGAAGCTAATATTACTCTCGTGAAGGCTGGCCAGACAATCCTGAACCTTGCCGGAACAGGCATCACAGTCAACGGCCCCTCGACAATCAATGTTGATCCGACAGCGGTCGAGTACTTCACAGTGTACGGATTCGGCACAAGCCAGACAGTCGGCGAGCCTTTCGGCGCAACAGCCAAGGCATTTGACATGTACGGCAACTTCGCCTTGAACGCGACCGGCAATGTTACGATGACAGCCGCGGGCAAGGACGGAGTCGGCACACCCAATGGCATACTGCGCACTGGCACCTACGCGGCTCCCGCAGCAGCGACAGTCGCAATGGCAAGCGGTATTGCAGTATTCACTGGCATGTGGTACAGCTATCCCGAGACAATTGACATCGTAGCCAACATGGGTACGAAGGTCAGCAGCCCGACAGCGACATCAGACATCACATTTGCTCGCACAAGCGTTGTGAACTCGATCGTTGTCAACCTGCCCTCGGGCGCAATAGATGTGTATGCTGGCAACAGCACTCTCATCAAGGTAACTGCATACGACTTCTGGAACCGCAATGTCGCAGCGGGCACCGTGATCAACTGGACAAAGACGGTTGTCACTGGCCTTGCAACAGCGGGCACACTTGCCGCATCCACAAGCACCACTGATTCGGCTGGCGTCGCTCAGGTTACCTTCACTCCGTCATCGGTTGCCGGTAACGAGTTCACAGTTACCGCGACAAATGGCGTTGGAACTACGACGACACCGAAGATCAAGGTCGTTCCGAACCCGACGGTCTCGAGACTGCAAGTCGCAAAGGCCCCAGTCAATGAGGTTGCTGGCCTTCAGTTCACACTCGAGGCCACTCCTTATGATATGTATAACAACGAGATCACCGGTTACTCCGGCACGATCAATGTCACAATCACCGGCGCCGTCAACTCGCCGAAGGGTAATGCCCCGACCATGCCGACTGCCTTCACATTTACCGGCACGAACCCGGGCACCGCTTCAGTTACACTGACGAACGCCATTCTCACAACACTTTCGATCGCAGCCACAGGTATCACAGTCAACGGCCCGACAAGCATCAATGTCGTACCTGCCGGAGTTGAGTACTTCACGGTCAGCGAGTTCGGCTCGACCCAGACCGTTGGTGCCACCTTCTCGGCGACAGCCAAGGCATTCGATTTCTTCGGAAACGCTGCTGTTAATGCCACAGGCACAGTGAACATGATACCGGTCGGTAAGGACGGCGTCGGCGTGCCCACAGGCACACTGAACACTGGCACCTATGCCGCTCCAACAGCGCCTGCAGCAGCTCTCGCAAGCGGCTCGGCGGTCTTCAACGGCCTCTGGTACACCTATCCCGAGACGATTGACCTCCAGGCCCGTATGCTTGTCGGTGCAACTTACAAGATAAGCGATCCTGCCAACACGACAGATATCGCATTCGCTCGTACAAGCACCGTCAACATGATTACCGTGAACCTGCCCACTGCAGACATTGATGTCGAAGCTGGCAACAGCACGACAATCAAAGTAACTGCATACGACTACTGGAACAACACGGTTGCATCCGGCACCGTGATCACATGGACAAAGAATGTGGTTGCTGGTCTGCCCGCCGCTGGTTCGCTCGCCTCAACATCGAGCAACACCGATGCGTCAGGCGTGGCACAGGTCACATTCACCCCGTCCACGGTTGCTGGCAACAAGTTCACAATCACAGCGACGAACGGCACGGCCACCAAGACCACGCCGAACATCACAGTGATACCGAACCAGACAGTTGCCCGTTATCAGGTAACAACAAACCTCGTCGGCAATGCAACTGCAGGTGTGCAGTTTGACCTGCGTGCATGGCCGTACGATGCATACAACAACGAGATAGTCGGCCTTGTTGGCACACCTTCCATTACGGTAACCGGCGCAGCCAACTCACCTAAGGGTACAGCCCCGACGATGCCGACATCCTTCAGCTTCACCGGCACGAACCCCGGCACCGCAGCAGTAACGCTGACGAATGCCGCGCTTACGACCTTGACAGTGGCAGCCACAGGCATCACAGTCAACGGTCCAGCGAACATCAATGTTGTACCTGCTGGTGTTGAGTACTTCACAGTCAGCGAGTTTGGCACGAGCCAGACAGTTGGCGAGACCTTCTCGGCGACAGCCAAGGCATACGATATCTTCGGCAACGCAGCTGTTAACGCAGTGGGCGATGTTAAGATGTACGCAGTAGGCAAGGACGGAGTAGGCACGCCTAACGGCACGCTTTCGACCAGCACCTATGCCGCACCAGCGACACCGACAGTAGCGATTGCATCAGGCGTAGCAGTATTCAATGGTCTTTGGTACAACTATCCTGAGACGATTGACATTGAAGCACGCATGGTCATTGGCGCAACAACCAAGACCAGCAATCCAGCCAACACATCGGACATCGCGTTTGCACGCACGACGAAGGTCGAGAGCATCATAGTGAACCTGCCGGCAGCCGACATTGATGTTGAAGCTGGCAAGAACACGACGATCAAGGTAACGGCCTACGATTACTGGAACCGCACGGTCGCATCCGGCACCGTGATCACATGGACTAAGAATGTGGTAACAGGCCTTGCGACCGCTGGCACACTTGACGCGACATCGAGCAACACCGATGCGTCAGGCGTGGCACAGGTCACATTCACCCCGTCCA
>CAZNBY010000001.1:0-68739 GCA_964571525.1 uncultured Planctomycetota bacterium | reverse complement strand
CAATCACAGCGACGAACGGCACGGCCACCAAGACCACGCCGAACATCACAGTGATCCCGAACACCACGCTCAGCATCCTCAAGGTTACTCCTTCAACAACGACGGTTGCAGCTGGTGTACCGTTCACCTTAGGCGCAACCGCATACGACATGTATAACAACGAGATAATCGGCTACACAGGCGTTGCGAACATCACCGTTACGGGCGCAAACAATGCTCCAGCGGGTACCACACCTGTGCTTCCAACCTCGTTCTCGTTCGTCGCTTCGAGCACAACTACTGCCAACATCACGCTCTACAACGCCGCTGTTACAGCTCTTGTCGTTACATCCAACGGCCTCACGGTCAACGGTCCGGCAAGCGTAACAGTCGTTCCGGCTGCAGTTGCTGACTACGTGCTCTCCAACTTCCCAACGAGCCACATCACAAACGAGTACTTCAATGTTACAGTTACGCCGAAGGATGCCTTTGGCAATGTGACAGGCTCAGATGGCAAGAAGCTCACAATCTCCGCGCAGCTCCCGTCCGAAGCTGGCAGCACACCTGTCGGCACCGTGATGGATCCTCTGTTCGGTGGTTCAAACCTCGGCCCGATCACCGGCCCGGCAACCTTTAGCAACTTGAAGTACCACTATGTCGGCTATGTTGACCTGTATGTCATTGATGATGGCACGCCCATCGCAGTGCGTTCAGTCCGCGGTGCGACAGCAGATGTGTACTTCGATGCGACCACGGTAGTCGGCTCGATCACTGTTGACCTGTTCAACGGCGTTGGCTACGACGCTCTTGCGAAGAATGTCCGCGCTGGCGATATGATCTCTGTCCGTGCTCGTCTGCTTGACGCAAACAACAACCCGGTCAAGACAGGCCAGACGGTAGAGTGGTCATATACCCGTACAGCAGGCGATAGCGCTCACGGAGCGATCGGCGCTTCACCGTTCTCGAACACAACAACATCAGATGCAAACGGCTACTTAACGGTTGACTTCAAGCCTTCAACGACGGTCAACGATATCTTCGTCGTCAAGGCCAACAATGTCGTAACCGCCAATTCGCCGAACATCACCGTCATACCTGATGATGTTATTGCATCGTTCACCTTCACGACAGCGAGCCTTGATGTGATGGCTGGCGTGCCGTTCACAGTCACAGTCACAGCGTTTGACCAGTTCGGCAACAAGATGACAGACTATGCGAATACACGCAACCTCACATTCTCAGGCGCGTCAAGCATCACTTCGCCCAACGGCACATTCAACCCGATCTATCCGACGAACCCGGTTACCTTCGCTGGTGGCGAGACCTCTGGCATCCAGATAACCATGTTCAAGGACGAGACAGTTGACCTCACCGTTGCCCTTACAAGCGATGCAAATGTCAAGGGTACACTTGCGAATGTAAATGTAGGCCCGAATGTTGTCAAGTACTACACCGTCGGCGCGCCTTCCACAGGCATCGCCCACGCTCCATTCAATGTGCTTGTAACACCGTTCGACTTCTACGGCAACATCACAGTCGGTCCAGTTGATGTCATCCTTGATGCGCGCCTGCCCAACGGCACAGTCGGCGCACCTGCTGGCATCCTCACCGGAGCCACAACGGTTGACACTACAGCCGGTCCGGCAACCGCAAGCGTAATCTACAACCGCGTTGATGTGATTGATGTTCACGCCCGCGATGCAGCCGGCAACATCTCCAACGACTCGGTCACTCAGGATACCGCCTTCTCGCCGAATGTACCGGCAGAGATCGTCATCGGCGCACTCGCCGCGACATACACCGCCGGTCAGTCAGTGAATGTGACAGCTACAGTCCGCGATGCAGCCGGTGTCGCTGGCAACCTCGTTGCAGACGGCACACTCATCACATGGACATTCACAAGCACAGCAACCTCGGCAGGATTCGGCAATCCGACCGCGTCCTCAATCGTTACCTCAACGCTCAACGGCGTAACATCCGCCGTCTTCCATCCAGACACTGTCGCATACCTCAACTACACGATCACTGCATCGTGGAACGCGGTCAACGGCACAAGCACCCCATTCACCATCCTGCCCGCAGTTACCGACCACTACACAGTGACGGTGCCAGCGGTTGATCAGATGGCTGGCGTGTCGTTTACCATCACCGTTACCGCATACGATGTGTTCGGCAATGTCAATGACCTACACAATGCGACCGAGCCTGTTGTTTACAGCGGCCCCGCGCCTGCGTATGTGCTCGGCACAATGCCTGTGTATCCTGCGACAACGACATTTGCGGCAGGTATCGCAAATGTTCCAGTAACGCTCTATCGCGCTGAGTCGGTGGCTATCACGGCAACCCGTGGCTCTGTAACAGGAACCAGCAGCCATGTAACCATCGTTCCTAACGCGCTTGCCTTCTACCATGTCCTCTATCACCCGGTACCGCCAATTGTCGAGGAATACTCACCGTTCGGCGTGACGATTGTCGCAGTTGACAATTGGTACAACGAGCGTCCGGGCGCGAGCAGCGTCAATGTCTTCGCCGAGCCAGTTGCTCCTATGACTCTCATGGGCACACTCACCTCGGCAAGCACTCCGTCGCTGATCATCAACCTCGACAGCGGTCGTGCGGTAATTTCTGACCTCGTTTACAGTGAGGCTCAGAACATTTACATCGTTGCCAAAGACCTCAACAACATCCGTTCGACCAACGGCATCACCGGCCTTATCAGCATCGTTGACACAGTCCCGCCGACATCAACCGGCGCGACGACCTTCGGCGATGGCCTTGGCAATGTCAACAAGGCGATCATAGTGTTCGATGAAATCATCGTGCAGCAAGTCGGATTCAACCCCGCCGCCTTCACGATCAACGGCATCGGCGCGACCGCCTTCAGCTTCACTGATGCGTTCACGCTGAACCTTACCTTCGCGGTACCCGGCACTGAGATTAAGACTATTGTCTACACCAACCTTGGTGGACTCACCGATACCGCTGGTAATGCCCTTGCATCTTACATCATGGTTGCAGTTGACAAGGCCGAGCCTGTGTTGATGAGCTACACTCAAGCCAACACAGACGGCAACAATTACCTGAACACAGTCACCTTCAACTACAGCGAACCGATGGGCGCAGCATCAGCGAGCCTTATGGGCTGGCAGATTTACGACCGCGATGGCGTTACAAATCTGCTTGCTGGCCTTGTGCCTTCAAATGTCGCGGTAGTCGGCAGCAGCTTGGTGTTCACTCTTGGCAACAACAGTGGTACAACAGGCGCTCCGTTCTACATGTACGAGAACGGCAATGTTCAGGACCTCTCTGGCAACAAGGCAGCGAATGTCAACAACAATCCTGCACCTGTTGTCAATGCGGGCGCCGATCAGCTTGATCTGCTGCCTTCACTCGTGTTCCTCAGCGCAACGGCCAGCGATGCAAATCAGCCGACCGACACGCTTAAGATTCTGTGGACGCTCGTGGGTGGCCCGGGCACAGCGAACATCGTCAATGCAAACATGCTTAACGCTGAAGTTCTCCTTATGGACGACGGCGCGTATGTCTTCGCATGCACGGCAACCGATGTGTTCGGCATCGCAACGACCGACACGGTAACAATCGGCATAGTCAATGTCGCGCCAGTCGCGAACGCCGGTCCGACCGTGTTCATCAACCGCACACTCACTCCGACCACAACGCTTGAT
This sequence comes from uncultured Planctomycetota bacterium, assembly GCA_964571525.1. Taxonomy (GTDB): domain Bacteria; phylum Planctomycetota; class B143-G9; order B143-G9; family B143-G9; genus CAZNBY01. The sequence continues at coordinate 65,074 of CAZNBY010000001.1, read as the reverse complement.
GGTTCAGAGACCTACGACCCGAACAACGACACGATCACCTACCTGTGGACAGGCGCAGCATCGCTCAATCTGACGAATGTCAATGGCGCGATCGCTGGCATAGCCCCGACAGTTGACGGCGTGTACACGGTGACCTTGACAGTCACTGACGACGACGGCGCAGTCGGCATATCCACAGTAACAGTTATCGTATCCTCAGAGGATGAGTCGGTACCATTCGGTCACGCAGGTTACACACAGCACACCATCGTTGGCAAGACCGTGCAGCTTGACGGCCGCGGTTCAGCCGATGCCGATTCTGACACGATCACCTTCGCTTGGACTCAGGTCTCCGGCACACCGGTAGCGATAGCGAACGCGAACACCGCGCTTGCCACCTTCACACCGGTCATTCCGGGCTGGTACGAGTTCAACCTCGAAGTACACGACGGCACGCTGCCCGGCATCCCCTCGCGCGTCAAGGTTCTTGCTGTCTCCGATGGCAACAACAACGCGCCTGTTGCGAACGCTGGCCTCGACAAGACGATTCAGTACGGCAAGAATGTAATGCTTGACGCAACCGATTCATCTGATGTTGACGGCGACACGCTGACCTTCCAGTGGCGCGTTGTCCGCGGCTATGCGGTTCTCGACAGCCTCACAACGGCAAGGCCGATCTTCACACCGGTCGTGCCCGGCACTTACATCTTCGAGTTGATAGTGAGCGACGGCGTCAACATGAGCTTGCCAGATCGCGTGACGATCAATGTCGTCAAGGGTGCAAATGTACCACCGGTCGCAATCGCCGGATACAGTGACCCCAGCGCGGTTGGCATCTACCTGCCGACGACTGTCCACCTCACCAACGGCTCGTACGACATGAACAACGACGCACTTAAGTATCACTGGATACAGACAAGCGGCCCGATCGTCGAGTTCAACCAGAGAACGGCGACCCCAAGCTTCACGCCAGTGCTGCCCGGCGTCTACTCCTTCCTCCTGATCGTCTCAGACGGCACGAATGTCTCGTTCGCCGAGGTCGTTGTGCCGGTCAACAGCGGTACGCGCAGGATCCCGAAGGCAGTAACAATGCCAGAGCGCGCGTTCCATGTCAATACTCTCGCGTTCCTCAAGGGTTCAGGCGGCTGGGCGCGCGACGGCTACACCTGGGTACAGGTCAGCGGTCCGACCCTCATCCGGTTCGAAAGCAACTACCTGCCGGTAATGCGCTTCACACCGGTTGCGCTTGGCTCTTACACCTTCGCTCTCTACACTTACAACGGCTACCACCGCAGTCTGCCGGCCTATGTCACGATCCATGTTGTTACTGCTGACACCCCGCTTCCGGGCGGCGGTGGCGGTGGCGGCGGCTGCTTCGTCGCAACGGCTGCATTCGGCACAATGTCTGCTGACAGCGTGAAGTCTCTGACCGGTATCCGCGATTCAGCCCTCGCTCTCTCCCGCACGAGCGACAGCCTTGTCGGCCTGTACTATGTCGCTTCGCCGTCAATCGCCGAGACGATGACCGAGAGCGACGCGCTCCGCGCCATCTTCCGCAGCCTGCTCGACAGGTAAGCCTCCTTACGCATTCCGAAAAAGGCCGTTCGCGCAAGCGAACGGCCTTTTCTTTTGCAGCTTGCGCGTTTTACAGCAAACAGCATCCGCCAAATCTAATCAACACTTGCCGTGGGCACATAAGGCGGTTTCTGTTCGCAGTTTAGCTTGCGGGCTGCTTTAGAGCGATGTACGCGGCCCAGTTGTGAATTTTTGCACACAAGGCTTTATATCTGCGAAAGCACAGTACACTATCGAGTTGAGGAGGAATTTTGATGTTCGACATATTGAGGCACCTCGAAGCGCGAATCGAATCATCATTTCGCCCAGTTCTGTGTCTTCCCGAGGCCGTTTATGACAAAGATTCGCGCCCTTTTTTTGCGGCGGCGAGAATACTAAATTTCGCTGATGTCCTTTTGCTTGGAAGTAGAGACGAGATACGCGCAGCAGCTCTAAAGTCGTCTTTATGCGGTAGATATGCCGAGAAGGCGGGCATGTCGCCAGAGCAATATGTCTACAGCGTAATTGACAGAGTGCAGACTGCCGATCCATGCGAGAATGCGAATCACGAGGTTCGAGAAGCATACGCGAAGTATGCGTTCAATAAGTTGGGAACTAAGCTTGAGCAGAGATATGAGCATTTTCTCGAATGGGTGCGATCGCCCCTTGCATACGGCGTTATGTCGGCGATAGATGTCGAGGGTGTTGGGCAAGCGGCTCATTGCGTTTTAGGCGGTCTTGCAGCAACATCGCGCGAGTTCTTTCTGCCGTGTGTAAGGCTACATCCAAGAAATGACACAGTTTTTACAGCGGCACTATTTAGCTTTAACCCTGAGTGTGCGCCACCTGTCTTTAATGGCGGAGTGGCAGTTTTCGCGGATGTTGCCGTGGTTGTTGATATGACTCCTGCAAGGCTCGCTGATATTGCGATAGAGTCGTCATTGCTTGCCTATGATGTGCTATGCCCCGACCCATTGCAGTATATAAATACCGCCTTGCTTTCTTACTCAACTCGTGGATCAGGAGAGGGGCCGTCTGTCGAAAATGTCAGGTCTGCTTATGATATTATCCGCAAGCGCATATCGGATTCAGATAATAATGCGTTCGAACGGATAAGAATAACCTCTGAATTGCAATTCGCACCTGCGGTTTTAGAGAAGGCAGCGAGGCAGAAGATGGACACAACGCTCGAATCGAACGCTGCTGCGGGTCGCGCAAATGTTCTCATCGCGCCTAATCTTGACGCGGGCAATATGCTCTTCCACTTGCATGTCGCATACTATCCGGGTGTGTCGTATGTCCTGCTGCCATGTGGTTTCAAGCGTCATAGCGCGGTTGATTTCTCGCGCTCAAGCAAGGTTGAGGATATTGTAACCGCGGCTGCAGCCGCTTGCGTAAGAATTCAAAAGCTCGAAAATAAAGAAAACGCATCTTACACAAACAAGCGGGAGGCACAATGGCCGATGTGATTGTAGTAATCAACCCTGGCTCGACATCAACTAAATTTGCTGCATATAAACGCAAGACAGAGATATTCAGCGTAACCGTTAAGCACTCAAACGAAGAACTCGCGCCTTTCACGCGCATAATTGACCAGTATAAGATGCGTGCTGAGATAATACTAAACGGTCTTGGCGAACATCGGGTAAAGTTGGAGTCTATTGCCGCTGTTGTCGGTCGTGGTGGGCTTCTGTACCCATTGCCAGAGGGTGGCACATACAATGTGAACGATAAGATGATTGACGACCTTTACAATGCGGTTCAGGGCGAGCACGCATCAAATCTCGGCGCGCTTATTGCCAACGAAATCGCCGTGAAGGCGGGTTGTCCAGCATATATTGTTGATCCAGTAATAGTTGACGAAAAAATGGATGTAACCCGTCTAACTGGTTTCCCCGGACTTGTGCGCAGGTCAATATTCCATGCGTTGAATCACAAGGCGGTCGCAAAGAGATATGCGACCGAGGTAAATAAACCATACGACAAGCTCAACCTAATTGTTGCCCACTTAGGCGGAGGAATTTCGGTTGGTGCGCACAGAGAAGGCAAGGTGGTTGATGTGAACAACGCGCTCGACGGCGACGGTCCTTTCTCGCCCGAACGCAGCGGTACGGCTCCGGTTGGAGACCTTATCCGCCTGTGCTTCAGCGGCAAATACACAAAGGAAGAGCTGTTAAAATTCAACAAGGGTTCGGGCGGTGTTGTGGGCTTGCTCGGTACAAACGACATGCTTGATGTCGAAAATCGCTATCTTGCCGGTGAAGAGAAGGTCGTGATTATTGTAAAGAGCATGGGATACGCAATCGCAAAGGAGATATGCGGCCTGTTGCCTGCCTTCGAAGGGCGAAAGGTGGATCAGGTCATTCTAACTGGCGGGCTTGCGCGTTTCAAACCGCTTATGAATATTATCCTCTACTATCTCGATTCTGCCGGACTTATTGCGACAATATATCCGGGAGAGGACGAAATGGGCGCATTGCGCGACGGTGCGTTGCGCGTGATTGATGGCATAGAAAAGGCAAAAGACTACAACCGCTAATAGTGCAATCGTTTTAAAAAGGCGTGGAAACGGCCTATCGAGGCTGTTTCTGCGCCTTTCTTTTAATTGTCCCTGCAATAGAACGGTTTAGAATATGTAAAACCGCTAAAGTGGCGGTTTACTAACACCGGCGACGGGGAGCATCGTGCTTCCGGCCAATTTTCGGAGGTAACCTTTTATGTCAGTAGAACACATTCGGCCTGTTGATCGTCTTCGCGAGATAGTCGAAAGCGATCAAGTTAGGGACGAAGTCGAAAAGCAAGTCCGCGCTTTCGACACAAACATGATGGAAAGCCTGCTCGAACAGCGTATCACCCAGTTTCGCGAAGGTGACATCTACAGTGGTCATGTTGTCCGTTGCAACGAGAATGAAGTTGTAGTGGATATCGGCTACAAGGGCGAAGGCTTTATCAAGCGCGACGAGTTCGACTCGCTTGACGAGATTCAACCCGGCGACCCAATTGATGTGCTGCTTGAGTCGTTCGACGAGGATACAGGCGATATGATCCTGTCGAAGCGCAAGGCAGATCGTATCCGTGGATGGGAAACAGTTATCAAGAAGTACAAGCTCGGCGACAGTGTCTCCGGCCGCGTCGTCCGCAAAATCAAGGGCGGCTTGCTTGTTGATATCGGCGTACAGGTATTTCTGCCTGCATCGCAGGTTGATGTACGGCGCATCAACGACATAGGCGAGTTTGTCGGTCGCGACATTGACGCAAAGGTCATAAAGATTGATTATGCCCGTCGCAATATCGTGCTATCGCGCCGTCAGATGCTCGAAGATCGCCGCGATAAGATGAAAGAGAAGCTGCTCACAGAACTTAAGGAAGGCAGCTTGGTCACGGGCGAAGTCAAGAACATCACCGATTTCGGCGCATTTGTTGATCTCGGCGGTATTGATGGTCTGTTGCACATAGTTGATATGTCGTGGCAGCGCGTCAATCACCCGGGCGATGTCGTCAAGATCGGCGACAAGATCGAAGTCATCATCCTTAAGATTGATATGGAACGCGAGCGAATTTCGGTCAGCCTTAAGCACAAGACCGCAAGCCCGTGGGAGAACATTGAAGAGCGTTACCCCATCGGCTCGATTCACTCAGGCAAAGTCGTCAACATCATGCCCTACGGTGCGTTTGTTCAGCTTGAAGAGGGAATCGAAGGGCTTGTGCATGTCAGCGAAATGTCATGGACACGCCAGATCAACCACCCGTCAGAGATCGTTTCGATGGGCGACAAGGTTGATATCGTGATCCTTGGTATCAATAACGAGAAGAAGGAAATCTCGCTCGGTATGAAGCAGACTGAGCGCAATCCATGGGATACAATCAACGACCGCTTCCCACTCGGCACAGTCGTTTCGGGTACGGTTCGCAACATCGTAACCTACGGCGCTTTCATCGAAATCGAAGACGGCATCGAGGGATTGTTGCATGTCAGCGATATGTCATGGACTAAGAAGATTACAAATCCGTCTGCAGTAGTTAAGAAGGGCGACGAAATCAAGGCCGTCGTTACTGCGATTGACTCAGAGCGCAAGCGCATCAGCCTCTCGCTCAAGCAGATGGAAGAAAATCCTTGGGATACCACGATTCCCTACCGCTACACCGAAGGCTTGGTTGTCAGCGGAAAGGTAACAAACATCACCGATAAGGGTGTTTTTGTTGACATCGGCGAGGTCGAGGCCTTTATGCCCCACTCTGAAGTGTCGCATAAGCGCATTCCCGCTCGTGAACTACTCGATGCGGGCGATGAGATACAGGTTAAGATCCTGACTGTCAACACTCCCGAGCGTTCGATCCGCCTGTCGCTTCGCGAAGTTGTCGAGCCTGAAGCTGAAGCCGAAAGACACGCACAAAAGCGCGAGCTTCATAAAAACGATGCCGAACAGGCAGAAGCGGCTGCCGCAGAAGCGGAGCAAAAGGCCGCCGAACAGCCCAAAAAGCAGCGCGCAAAGAAGACTCCGGCTGAAAAGGCCGAGGCCGCTGAAAAGAAGGCAGCAGAAGCACCTGCTCAGGAACCTGCTGAGAAAACCGAAGAGCCTAAGGCTCAAGAAACCGCTGAATAGCACTTTTGCGTCTTGCAGTTCAATTAAGGGGAGGCAAACGCCTCCCCTTTTTACATACTTCTCGACAGTTGTTCAGATACGGATATACTATCTTGAGTCTAATGTGGCAAAGCGATGGCGAAAACAGAGTTACAGCGACTTAATCTTGCGCGCACGACAAACATAACGAGCCTTGTGTTCGCTGTTTTGTTATTATTGCTGTTGGCGGGGATATTCGGCGGCGCGAAGTATGTTGAGAACAGGTTCTCGGGCAAAAACATCGAAGTGATGCTTCTTGGCCACAAGGGAACTGTGCGAATTGAAAAGGTCGGCTTGTCGCCAATATCTGGAGTAGTTGCCGACGGCATCAAGTTCGAGCTTGATAAGGTCGCTAAAGTAACCGCGAAAAGAGCTTCGGTGGGCTGGTCACTTGGTGAACTTGGCAAGCGAAAGATAGGTGTCGCAAGTCTGGATGGTGTGGAGTTCTCTGTTGAACTCGACGACCTGCTGAAGGCAGAATCGGAGAAGACGGAACAGCCAGTAGAAGCGCAACCGCAACCGACTACACCGCCTGAACAAACAAGTAGCGCACCAGTTCAATGGGAGTTATCTGAAATAAGCCTCGACGGAAAGGGAGTCGTTCGCTATGGAACATTCGAGTTAGTTGCAAAATCGCTTACCGTGAAGGGATTGGGCATTTCTGCATCGCTTGATTCAACGCTGTTTGTCATAATTGAGACGGCGAATGGTGGCAGACTGATACTTGAAGCCTTGGGATTAGGCGGTAAACCCAGCATCTCCCTCTCCGCATCGAAGATAGAGCTTCATGCAATCTCAGAGCTTTTAAAAGAGCTTGGCATGGGCTTCGTGCAGTTTCCCGCAGGTACAGTTGATATAAAGAAACTCACTGCAAAAGCGGATCTCCCCAAGATAGAGGGCGAGTTGGAAGTGGAATTCAGCGACGCACTTGTCGCAGCCGCAAGATGGGGAGCGGGCAAGGTGAGCTTCGCGTTATCCGCTGGCTTTTTGGTCGAAAACAGCAATATACAGCTTACTGACATAAAACTCACATCTGCTCAGTCTGCAACTGCACTATCCTGCAGCGGAACATGGCGCGACAGCGCGCTTAACCTCTTGGATCTGAAGCTGGCGGTCGGCGATGCGCGAACCCTTGTCGAGCAGTGGGGGCTTGCCGCAATGGACATACGGTTAGCGGGAGAGGTTAAATACGACGGCGATTTAGCGCTTTCGTTTCCCGCAGAGGGTATCACTGTGCGGGGGGGTGGTGTTGTACAAGCGAATCGTTTGGTGTATGACCCTGAACTTCTGCCGTTCACGCTTGACCCATCGGAACTCGAGCTTCATGGTTCATTCCATTATAATCCCGCCATATTCGATCTTAATGTTGATAGTGCGACGCTTGTAACCAAGGGCTTCTGCACGAAATATGGCGCATTCGTCTCTAAAGCCCCGACGAAAATATCTGGCAAGCTCAATATCGCTCCTGCGGTTACATCTGGTGATTTCAAGCTGGGTTGCGATGGCGTATTTGACGCCGAAGCATCATTGAAGATTCCTACGCGGGGGGCGATGACAGCATCAATACAGCTACGGTCAGAGGATGTTAACGCGCTTATGCCGGTTTTTTATCATCCTCAGACGGCAGAGATACTCAAGATCGTGCAACCATCTGCCGGTGCGATTTCTATAAAAGCCAACATAACCGCCCAAAACGAGCACATGAACATAAACTACGATGCTGTGCTGCCACCTGCTGAGTTCAAGATGGAGGGGTTTAAAGACTCGATTGCAGGTGCCAAGCTGAACGGGGCTGTGATGATGGGTTCAGACCCGGATGTTCGTATAACGGTTTTAGGCGTGCTTCAGGGCGTTTCGTCTCTTGGGGATGTTGCGACTCGGGCAGGAATTAGAATTGCACCAGACGGCCTTATTGCGGTCAAGGTGCGGGATATTGATACGATATTGAAATCTGGTGCGATAGATTTTGAATACAAGGATAGTGAATGGAAGCTCGAAGCATCGTGGAAATCACTCGACCTGCCTGCATTAAAGGGATTTGCCGAAAAACACGAACTTGCTCCACCGACGCAACTTGACCTTTCGGGCGACTTCCGCGCTGGGTCGGTAAAACTCTCTCCGCACGGTTATTCTGTCTCCGTCGAGCTTGCCGCCTTCAATCTGACCTATCCCGATATTGCTCTGCGCGATTGCACCGGTATGCTATCAGTGTCAGGTCGTTTCGAACAAATGCTTCCCGAGAATGTCGCAATACACACACTCACTGCAAACACAATTCAATATGCCGAAGTAATAAAGGCGCATGAGATCGTAGCAAAAGATTTAGTGTTCGAGCTAAAGAAGGGGAATGTTTCGACTGCAATCGAGCTATCCGGCGCTTTATCCGCTGGTGTGTGCCAGCTTGCGCTTCCCGAAAACCTTACTGTTGCGGGCGCGAGCTTTAAGGGTGTAATCAAAGGCGCGTTGACTGGTGACAACTTCAACCTGTCTTCATCTGATGTCGAAATAGAGGCGACGAGCATAATCTACCCTACTCTTCGTGCGACGGGCATTTCGGCCAAATTGCACACAGGCGACGACACACAAGCCGGCGAAGTGGCTTTAACAACATCGTTCGGGCAGGTGGAACACGATAGTTTCGTGTTGAAGAGCCTGACCACAGACGGCCACTTCTCGTTTGCTGAAGGCCAGTACTGCTATGCTGGCAAAGTTCGCATGGATTCCATCGCTGTGCTCTTAGAGCGCTTCAACGCAAAAACCGGCGCATCGGAATTTGCATTTGATGCCAAATATATGTTCGAGACCGAAGCCCTTGAGGTAAAGGCGAACTACACACTACCGTTCGCTTCCGGCCATGCCTCTTTCAATTATGGGGGCGAAGTATCAAGCGCGACGATTTCAGCTAAATTATCGAATATTCAAGCCGCTCTGAATGCAATGCCGACTATAGCCGAACTGGTGCCGGGTGAATTTGATGGTGAAGCAGAACTGAGCGCTAAGGCTGATATTGTATCTGGCGTAGTCAACGCAGAATTTGCCCTTTCGACCGCAATTGCCGGTTACGAGATTTCTGAACCAGAGATTATGGGCGAGGGATTTGGGGCAAAGCTGTCTGGAAGCATCCAGCTCAAGGACGGTGCTGTTCAGGATTTCAAGGTGCAGACCGCGATAACGGTGGGCGACCTGCTTGCGGGGAATTACTATTTTTCGATTGCAGAAGAGTTTACCGCATCGGCGCAAGGTAGTTATGGAGAGGAGAAGGGGCTTGAGATATCGTCCGCATCGCTTAAATTTGCACGTTTATTTGATGAGATAAGGATCAACTCGGCCTCTGTCGCTCCTAACGGTGATGTGACAGCCGACTTGGCGATAAGTGGTTTGAACATTGACCGTACGATCAAGTTCTTTTACACCGAACAGCTCGCAAAGGGTGAGGAGGTTCTATATCGCGCAAGGGGCACCGCGAACGGCAAGATGAGCCTGCGCAGCGCTGGCGCGACTCTGGATGCAAATGTGGTATTGGACTGCATGGGTTTCTCGTGCAGCCTTAAACCATACCGCGGAGCGACGCCGATTGACCTTCAGACTGATGAATTGCTTCAGATAAGTGCTGGTTTTCACGCAGAGGGGCAAGACCCAAGAATAAACGCGCAGCTCAACGCAGGCAAGCTTTTTTTCGGATACGGGGATGTAATCGGCGAGCTTGAGACGCTATCGTTCGGCTCGCTTTTCGATTTGTCGAAAGGCGGATTGCTTGCAGATGGAGTTCTTAAAGCATCCGGCTTTGCAGAGCTTGATGGTCCAAACGAGGGTGTTGATATACTTTCGCTGCATGATTTTGAGCTTGAACTGCCCTTCAGGTTTGCGAACACTGCGCTACACGGCAGCGAACTGAAGGAAGGCATATTGCTTGCTAAATCGCTCTCGTTCGCCGGATATGTCGAAAAGGATGTGATACTGACCTTGACTGTGTGGGATAACCTGCTCCGCATCACCGAGCCTATCCACCTTCGTTCGGGCGATAGCGAGATTCTGATAAGCGATTTTGTTATCAACGACTTCACATTAAACAACCGCAAGGGGGGCGTCAAGATCGCTCTTCAGCATGTTTCTACACAGATATTGCTTGACTCGATGGGGCTTGATGCATTTGAAGGCGTGATAGAAGGTGGTTTTGACGGTACTATTGATGGAACCGGCATGTCGTTGAAAGGAAGCGCAGTTTTGTCGGCCTTTGGCGGCACCGTCTCAATAACCGATCCGTATTTCATTGCTGGGCGTTATTCGCAATTTGGCTTCAGCGAGGTGATTATCGAAAACATTGACCTCCTTGAAATGACGAGCGCATTTGAGGGTTATGCGGCATCGGTAAGCGGTAACATATCGGGGTACATAAAGAACTTTGCGTATGCATATGGCTCGCCGAGCAAGTTTGAGCTTTGGCTGCATACTGACAAGAAGAAAGGGCGCAAGCAACTTATTACCGCAGGGGTTGTAAATGTCATTGCGCTGAACAGCTCAGAGGTTCGCACGGCGATGAAGATCTTCAACCTGACGAAGTTTAAGTATAAGTACATTCGCATTGGCGCGTCGTTAAGAGAGGGAAGGCTCAGGGTCTCAAGCGCGCCTGATGGCAGGCCGGTGGAGGGCGAAAAGGAATCAATTCTTCTAATGGGCCAGCGGAGCGGTTTTTTCCGTTTGATTTTACGCGTGGCTGGCAAGGTTGAGGGCGACTGGCGTTCAATCTGGTCTTCTATAAAAAGCGCGGTGAAGTCAATCGGCGAGGGTGGCGAGCTTGAGGTTAAGTACTGATGCGATTCTGGTGGTTATTTTCGAACATGTGCTATAATTCTGTATCGTAAAGCGTCAAATGACAAAGGGAGGCAAGTATGAAACGCACACTTTTAGCCTTTGCGGTGCTTGCATTGGTCTTCGCGCTCGGGTGCGGAGATGTTAACATCACAATCAACTTCCCAGCCGCTCAGATCGAGCAGCAGGCGGCTCAGGATGTTAAAGAGATGCGCTCAGGCCCGGCTGTTGTTGCGCCTGACACCGACCAAGACGGTATAACCCGTTATGAGGAATCGAAGCCCGATATTGACAAGACAAACAAAGAGATCGAAGAGGTCAAGAAGCGGATGAAAGACCGCTATGACAACAGCCTTCTTGCGCACTATGACAAGGGCGTAATTGGCGAGCAGATTGACGGTTACATAGGCGTACGCGATTTCGGCGATCTTGACCTAAAGGCCAAGGGCGAGGTTAAGAAGCTCGTAAGCGCTGAAAACGACGACCGCAAACTCCTTTACAAGCTTGTTGCTGAGATCAACAAGGTTCCAAATGAGGTTGACAAGGTCGCGAAGATCTACGCGCTTAAGTGGCGCGACAGCGCTAAGGCAACCCACTATGTGCAGGACGATGCTGGCACATGGATGACAAAGGCCGACTTTGACAAGAAGCAGAAGGAAAAGAAGTAAGTTTGTTGTAAGCAAGCAACACCACGGCGCCCCGAAGCGATTCGCGGGCGCCGTTTTTATTGCTCGAAAGCTGGGTTTGCTGCGCGTATCTTCGCTTTGACACAGAAACTCAACACGGTACAATTTAAGTTGTTGATCCCGTTTGCATCGAAGCTTAGTTTGCATAACAGCGAAGCAAGTGGCTCAACTTGTTTCCGCTTTAAATGGTTTGGTGCAACATATTGCCTGACATTGGCTGATAGGTAAGCAGGTGAAACATGAAAGTGAAAGTGCAGAACATAGGTGCTTTAGACTATGCTGAGTTTGATCTCGGCGACATCACCATAATCTGTGGTGAGAACAACACTGGCAAGACCTATGCCACCTATGCAACATACGGCTTTCTTGATTTCTGGAGATCCGCATTCAATATAGACCTGCCAGAAGCCACACTAAGTACTTTACGCGAAAAGGGTGTGATAAAGCTTGACCTGAAAAATCTCATGTCTGATTACAATGTGCACCTTACTAAGGCAAGCGAGGAGTACACGAAGTACCTACCCTATGTGTTTGCTGGTAACGATGCACTTTTTTCCGAATCGCGTTTTTCGGCTTCATTAGACTCACAGCCTATTCAGAAAAGTAGTGCATTTTCGCTTGACTATAAGACTTCCGAAAAGGCGATACTTCATATCAGCAAAGAGCAGAATTCAGACGAGCTAATAGTATCTCTGCTTATCGAGTCCGCCTCAGAGGTGCTGCCAAGCCAGCATCTTATTAAGGATGCAATTTCCCGTGCAGTCAAGGAGATCGTGTATTCGGAAGCAATTCCTATGCCGTATATAGCAAGTGCGGAACGAACAGGATCTGCGATATTCCAACGCGAGTTAGACTTCACTCGTAACCGCATCGTCTCATTGCTTGGTAATAAACATGGGAAGATCAATCCGATGGACCTGCTGGGTAACTTCAAGGCTGACTACCCGATTCCCGTAAGAAGAAATGTGGATTTTATCCGCGAGCTGCCGAATATTGTTAGTGCTTCGAGTAGTATATCTGAGAAGCATCCGGACATAATTGATGCTCTTTCTGAGATAATAGGTGGTGAATTCAAGGTGTCAAAGGATGGGGGCGAGATACAGTATCTTCCTGAAGCAAGTAAAAGGGTAAAGCTGTCGTTAGTGGAAAGCTCAAGCTGTGTAAGGTCATTGCTCGATATTGTGTTCTATGTTAAGCATCTCGCAAAACCAGGCGACTTGCTTATGATTGATGAGCCAGAGTTAAACCTTCATCCGAATAACCAGAGGCGAGTCGCTCGGTTGTTTGCGCGGCTTGCCAATGTCGGAGTCAGAGTATTCATCACAACGCACAGCGATTATATTATCAAAGAGCTGAATACACTCATCTTGCTTGGTCGCGATGATGCGCGCATGAGACGAATTGCAGAAAAGGAAAGATACGATAGTTCTGAGTTATTAACGCCAGATAAGCTTAGAGTCTATATGTCAAAGAAAGACCTTGTTGACATGAATGATGGAGGCAAAAGGAAGAGGCGCAACACCATTGTCAAAGCAAATGTGTCAGAAAGATACGGAATTGAGGCCGAGACATTTGATGCAACAATCAATGAGATGAACAGAATCCAGGATGAGATCGAGTGGGGAGATGAAAGCAATGACTGACCTTGAAATTCTAAAGGAGTTGATAAAGGACAGCGCGTTGGTTATGACAAGAAGGGGATCGAAGAGGTATTCTGCCGACTTGGAGGAACCGAAGAACGAGAAGTCAAAGGTCACCATTGACGGAATCCCAGAGGACTCGTTTATATTCAGGGCCGACATGTGGCCTGATCCGAGCAGCGTATTCAAGGGAGAAAAGGGCGAATGTTGCCGTGCTGACTTTATCCTAATTGCATTTGAAGACGATGAATCATATATCGTCTATATCGAGATGAAGGGAGGCAGTGAAACGGAATGGAAGCGAGTTTGCCAGTTAAAGGGCGCAAGGTGCCTGATTGACTATTGCACATCAATTGCCCGTGAGTTCTGGGAAAGCAGAGGCTTTCTGAAGGATGCGAAGCACAGGTATGTCAGCGTCAAGACAGGTTCAAGTCGAAAGAGACCGACAGTTAACAAATCTGAGTGTAACGATACGCCTGATAGAATGTTGAAGATATCAAGCGGAAGTGCAATTCGATTCAAGCAGTTAATATGCAAAGCATCGTGCTGAGTAATGGCATGATGCAAGCAGGTTTCGCATATTGTGTCCTTGAGCATCTACTTTTACACAAGCGGGTACACCATGAAGAAGGCAATCGTAATTGCGGTCTTAGTGTTGATAGCGGTGGGTGGCGGGCTTTACTTTTTCTGCTGCGGCAAGAAACCCGAATCGCCTGCTCCGGGTAAGATTGACGGCTTTCCTAAAAATATAAACGCGCTGTCAGATATACTTGCGGCGAGCAAGGGGCGTTCGCTCATCCTGCTGCTCGGTATAGAAGGCTGCCCGGGAACGCGTCGCGCAACCGCCGACATGACAAAGCTCGCGAGCAACAACCCGCAGAATGTCGCGCTGCTTAGGCTTGATGTGCCGACAACAGATGGCAAGTTTCAGCCCGTGAAGAATTGGAGCGGCGCCTTTCCCCAGCGGATTGACACAATTCGCGCTGTTGCCACAGAACTCGACTTTGTGTATTATCCCACGATCTACATTTTCGACCCGAACGGCAACAAACGGTTTGCCGGCGGTTATGACGCTGACAATGTTGCGGCGATATTGGATAAGATTGCTGCAAATCCCGCCGACACCACCGACTATTCGGTAAAGCACATCGAAATAGGCGCAGACGCACCCATCGCATCGCTTCAGATGCTTGACGGCAAGACCGCGACACTCGACGACCTTAAAGGCGAAAAGGGCCTTGTTGTCTTCTTTGGCACCACTACATGCCCGTATTCTGTCGAAGAGATGAAAAACCTAAAATCGCTGTCAGCAAAGCTTGCCGAGTTGGGAGTTAAGCTCGCCGTTGTGAACATGCGCCAGCCCGCAGCGAAGATCGCAAAGCCCTATAACGATAAGGCTCCGGGGATACCTGTACTTGTTGATGCCGACGGCGCATATTCGGCGCAGTTCGGCGTTGACGCGGTGCCGTTTTTCTATATGCTTGATTCGGACCTTGTAGTGTGCGCGACGGGGGCATTTGCAGTTGAAGCGGTACTCGACAGTGCGCGCGCGATGCTCGGTATGGAGACATCAGGCAAGCAGATAGACGCGGCAGGTGGTTGACGCGAATAACATCCCACCCGGCGGGTGGGGTTTTTTGAATTTGCCGCAGCGAGTAGTGCCGCCAGCGAAGCAATACTTGATGCTGAATTGGATTGAGATGATATCTGTTCCACTTTTATGCTGATGCAGACGAAGTGCTGTTCTGCATTATCCGTCAGGGTTGCACCCGCTTATCCCCGCTTATGTGTGGCGAAAACACATCTGTGCTATATAATAAGCGCATGGCATTGTCTATGACGACCCCAGTTCAATATGTGAAGGGTGTTGGCGAACGGCGCGCAGAGGCGCTTGCCAAAAAGGGCATACTGACGGTGTATGACCTGCTGTTCACCTTTCCGCGCAAATACCGGGATTTCACAAATGTGAAGCAGATGGTGCATTTGTCGGAGGGTGAGGAGGTTGTTGTGCGCGGGCGCATATTGAAGAACATGCACGGAAGCCGATTTGGGCGCGTTCGGCACAAGATGGTGGTCGCAGACAACACAAGCTCGGTGACCGCAATATGGTTTCAACCGCTGAAGGGTCTTGACGCATATCGCCCGGGCGAAGAGGTGTATATATGCGGGCGTGTGATCTACCGTTCGGGCTTCACATTTACCCACCCAATTATCGAGCCTGTTCGAGACGAGACGAGACGCGCAAACCGCATTGTGCCGGTGTACAGCGAGATTGAGGGCTTTGGTGAGACACTGTGGATCAATGTGCTTAAAGAGGCACTTGCCAAGTATGCGTGTGAAGTAAGCGAAATATTACCCGCAGAGCTGGTTGCGCGGCACAAATTCCTCTCACGCCGCGAATCGCTTTACGAAATGCACTTTCCTTCAGACCCCGAAAAGCTAAACAGTGCGCGCAAGCGCTTTGTGTACGAAGAATTCTTTGTCATACAGGTGCGCAGCGCGCTTTGGCGGAAGTACTACCGCGCTGTGACAAAACGGCGCACTAAGACCCACACGCCGCATATCGAATCGCGGATTCGGGCGCGATTTCCATTCGAATTCACCGACGCTCAGAACCGAGTCGTGAAGGAGATAGTCGCAGACATGGAGTCAGAGTTTCCCATGAACCGCCTGCTGCAGGGCGATGTGGGCTCTGGCAAGACGGCGGTCGCGCTGTATGCAGCACTTCTGACAGTTGCAAACAAACAGCAGGTCGCGTTTCTTGCCCCCACAGATGTATTGGCACAGCAGCACTTTGCGACTGTGTCGAAGTTTCTTGACGGTTCGCGAGTTCATATTGAATTACTGACAGGCTCGCTTGCGGCCTCAGAGCGTGAGCGTGTGAAGAAAGCGCTTGCCGCGGGTGAGGTCAATATAGTGGTCGGCACCCATTCGCTGCTGACCGAGGATGTTGCATTTGCCGATCTGGGCCTTGCGGTAATTGACGAGCAGCACCGCTTCGGCGTTGACCAGCGCTCGCAGTTGCGAAAGAAGGGCATCGCGCTCGATACCCTTGTGATGACAGCCACGCCAATCCCGCGCACGCTCTCGATGACTTTGTTCGGCGATCTCGACCTTTCGATTATTGATGAACTGCCGCCGGGAAGAAAACCTGTGCGCACGCTAAGATATCCGCTTGATGCCGAATATCGCGCCCACGCCCTTGCATTAGAGAGCCTTAAATCGGGCGGGCAGGTCTTTGTTGTATGCCCGATGATAGACAGCACAGAGGACGGTGACGATCTTCATTCGGCGATTTCGGTGTATGACAGGCTGCGCGAGGATGTGTATAATGGCTGGCGAGTGGGGCTTGCGCACGGTCGTATGTCAACAGCCGAACGAGAACAGGTGATGGACGCGTTTCGCGAGGGCAAGTTAGATGTGCTGGTCTCAACAGTGATTATTGAGGTCGGCGTTGATGTGCCAAACGCGTCTGTTATGATAATCGAGCGGGCTGAACGGTTCGGCCTTGCGACGCTGCACCAGTTGCGCGGAAGGGTGGGGCGAGGCACAAGGCTCTCGTATTGCCTTTGTGTTGCTGATTTGAAATCTGATGAGTCGCGGCAGCGATTGGATGTGTTTTGCTCGACGAACGACGGTTTTAAGATTGCCGAAGAAGACCTTAAGATGCGCGGCCCGGGCGAGATATTGGGGACAAAGCAGCACGGCGCACCTGCTCTTCGGTGGGGTTCGCTCGAAAGCGACTTCGACCTTCTCAAGCTCGCGCACGAGGACGCCTTCGAATTGGTTGAGAAGGGGTATCGCCCGGGGGATGTCTTTAAAGCAGAGATAGAACGGCTGTACGGCAAGAGCGAGACACGCTCGACGGTGGGATAGACATGCAGTTGCTTGATGCGGAACTGATATCATTGCTTGAGGCGGTCGCCGCGGTTGTAAGGCGCGGCGGTGGCGGTGGCATGTCGTCAGGCGGACGCAAGGGCGTATTGCGGGGTGGCAACGAGGAATTTGCGGACTATCGCCAGTATCAACAAGGTGATGACCTTCGGCGCATTGACTGGAAGCCCTATCTAAGGCTCGACGAACTTGTATTGAAGGTTTTTGCGCGTTCGATCGCGGGTGATGTGCATCTTCTGCTTGATTGCAGCGCGTCAATGGCCACACCAGATGAAAAGCGCATCTTTGCGCTTAGATTAACTGCATCGCTTGGGTATCTTGCGCTTTGCGGTGCCGACCGATTGACTGTCTGGGTGATGAAGGACGGTAACGCAGAGCGAATAGGCCCGATGGAGGGCAAACATTCTGTGCATCACCTTGCCCAGCGGTTGGAGAGCGCCGAATTTGGCGGGAAGACTGAGTTGGACCGGTCTTCAGCAATCGCGCTTGAAAATGTTTCGCGAAAAAGCGAGGCAGTGTTGTTATCTGATATGTGGTTCGAGAATGAGCCTTTCGATGTTTTACGCCCCGTTGCAGCGCGCGGCGCAAGTCTGTGCGCGGTTCACATTTCGACCCCGCACGAGCACAATCCTGAACCGCTTGGCAGCGTTCGATTAGAGGACAGCGAGACAGGCGAGTCTCTTGTCGGATTTGTGGGTGAAGAGGCGGCAAACCGCTTTCGAGAGCTGTTCGCTGCACGCGTCGAAGAGTTAAGAGCGAAGTTCGCATCGCTCAAGATAGGTTTCTTTTCAGCGAGATCTGACGATGATCTTAAGAGCCTTGTGGTCAAGTTGGCACGAGGCTGAATGATTGAGATTGACACATATAAGTATTGAGTAGTTCGCCTTGGGTGTTACATGGAGAGGTGTGGATGAAGCATCCGTCGGGGATACTGCTGCCGCTGCTAATCATCGCGATAATAGCGTTGATCTGTTGTGTATTACACTCGGTTTTCTATGGATGCCTGTGCCCATGGACTAACCTGCAGAAGCGGACGCTGCGCAATTTCGGCAAGGCCGCGCGGTCGTACGCTAAGGAGAAGGAGAACTTCGGCTACTGGGAGAATGGTACAGTGAAGTTCGGCGCGTATTTTGACCACAATCCGGTAATGGGCGGTTACCATTACTACTATTTTTCAGACGATACGAACGGTAACAGTGAGGGAGAGGCAAACCGTTATGTGTATATAGCGGTTCCTATACCCAGTGTCGGGCGAAACGCCGCACATTTTGTTGATGAAGACGGGAATTACTTTTTGGCCGATGGGTTGGAGCAGCAGCAGATAAAAGAGTTGTACGAACAGAGCCTGAAGGGGTTTCAGGTCAAGCTCATCTCAGGTGCCGAGAATCCATCACGATGCGATACTCAGAATGTTAAGTTCAAGCTGCAATGCCAGTTCCGGTAACAGAAGGGAATCCGCTATTCACCAGAAGTTACGGTCCCGCAAGCGTTCGAAACCGTGAGCGTCATCACAATTGGATGCCGGGCCGCAACAGCACCATAGGCCTCCTGCAGGGCAGGCCAAACCTCCGCAAAAGTACCACGAACGACGGTTGACATAGAGCCAACATCAAACGATAAGCCATGCCGGGCAAGAACGCCGGTGAAAAGGTCTATTCGCTTTGCAATGTTTCCATCAAGAGGGTAGATGCTCACTTGAAACGACACCATACCTCACCTCCTTTGATAGGTTGAAAACGAAAGGGAATCAGATACGAACGGCAGCAGCGACAAGAAAATCGCCGGGCTGGGAAACTGGTCGAGCAAGCGCGGCGTGAACCGCCGTCGCGCCTATCGCGCCCTGTCCTCCAAACAGTCTGCAGCCTTCAGTAACTCTTACCGACGCAAATCCGGCGTCAGTAAGCAGGATGGAAATTTCGGTCTTCGACATCAGGCGACCGCTGCTGTAGGGTGGCGATGGATTATCAACGAGGTGTTTACCAAGTGGGGAGTTAAGGTGCAACGCGCCTATTATAATCACACCGCCCGGCCTTAGGCAGCGCGCTGCTTCCTTTAGTACTTTATGAGGTTCCGCGGTGAATTCGAGCACCGTTATGGCAGCCACTGCATCGAACTCTCCGTCAGCAAAGGGCAGTGATTCGGCATCGCATAGAACAAGACGGGCGGATGGAACGCGAATCTTCGCCCGTTCGAGCATTTCAGATGATATGTCAACTCCGCTTACTGAAAAACCAAGCGCGATGAAGAATTCGCACCAATGACCTGTACCGCAGCCAATTTCAAGTAGCGATCCCCTCGCACCTGAGTTGCGCAGGGCGGTGCGAACCATTTCCTTTTCCTCGCGGTCGTATTCGCGTCCGAGTTGGGTGTTGTACCATAGGTCGTACTCGCCCGCAATCGTGCCGAAATCGAAAGTGCTGCCCATCAGCGCTCGTCACCAAGGTTTATGAATACCAACAGGCAACCGCTTTCTACCGAGATGCTTGCTGTCTCTTGAACTATCACATTGCTGAGGCCAAGTGTGCCAAGCAAAAGGTCTTGGCGCGCCATCGGCCATTTTGTCCCCGATATTCCCACGCCGCACGCGGGTTCGCCAAGCGCAAAAACCGAGATTTCGTGGCCGACAAACGAAAAAAGCTCGACAGCCATTTTATGCGATAAACCGAAAGCAAGCGTATCAGGCTCGGTAAGAAATGTGCGAAGAGGATATTTAACAAGAAGCTGTAGATTCGCAAAGGTGTGGTCGAGCCTTCCACCAGTTGCGCAGGCAAGCGCAACGGATTGGTGCCCGCGCCCAAGAAGTTCAAGCACCATAAGCTCGGTGTCTGAGCGGTCTTTATCGGGATCAAACTCAATCCGCTGGCACTCAGGTGTCTCGCCGGAGTAAGAATCGCCATCACCCAGCCAGAGGGAGGGCGATATTCCCGCGGATTTCAGACGCTCGTAACCAGCATCAACCGCCGCGACAATCTTTGCGCTGCGGCACAATCGGGCAAGGTGTACGGTATCCTTTAGCTCGCCAGCGCATACCGCCACAGCATCTTGAGCCGAAGATTTGGACAACACAAACGGTTTGGTGTATTCAGTTGTCATATATCTCATTATATCGTATGAGATAACAGTGCAACGAAAATGAAATCCTGCTGCATCCACCCCTTCGTCTTGGTCAGTCGCTTACGATGACGAAATGTGTAAAATTGGCCGTGAATGATCGCAATCATCGGAGGCTTATGAAGTACTTTCGCGTTGGCGTGATAATCGTCGCCATAATGCTGCTGTCGTTTTCTGTGTTTCAGTTGTTTTCTGGGCCACCCAATCACATCGCTCCCGATGGTCTTCCAGCGCAGATGGGCGACAAGATACGCATCGTCTCGCTTGCTCCCTCCATCACCGAGATTGTCTGCGCTGTCGGTGGAAGGAAGAACCTTGTTGGTATTACCGAGCAATGCAATTATCCAGAGGATATAACGGGCGTTGAGAGTGTAGGTTCGATGACTTCGCCTTCCATTGAGAAGATTATCGCGCTTCGCCCCGATGTGGTAATTGCCACAAAAACCGGTGGCAACCGCTTGGATACAGCCTTGAAATTAGAGGAAGCCAAAATTCCCTTGCTTGCGATATCCGATGCGACAATTGACGAGCTTTGTGACTCAATGCAACGAATAGGTGATCTGCTCGGGCATCGTCGTGCAGCGTACAGTCTAACACAAAACCTTAAATCAGCAGCATCTGAATTTAGGCTTAACAGCAACTATTGGGGCGAGCATAAGGTGCTTTGGATTGTGGCGCGCGACCCGCTTTTTGCCGCTGGAACGGATACTCTATACAGCGATATTCTGCGGGGTTCAATGCTATCCAACGCAGTTAACTTGAAGGGATACAACGAGATTTCGATGGAGATATTGCTTTCAAATCCGCCCGGGTTCATATTCGATATGTCAGGTGGTGAACAGGGGTGGCTGAAAAAGCGTTTGGGCGAAAACTTGCCGACGATTGTAATCCAGCTTGAACCAGACAGGTTCTCCCGCCCCGGTCCACGACTTGCTGCTGCAATACACGAACTTAATGATAAGATTCGCGCATCGCTCGAAAAGGCCAGACGATGACGGTAACACCTGCGCGCCTCATTGCGCTTGTCTCATCGCTTGTCGTTTTATGCGGCGTTGTGGGGGTGCTTGCGCTTCTTATAGGTCCTTCGTCATTGCCAATTGGTGAGGTGATAAGTGTATTAACGGGGGGTGATAGTTCGCAAGTTGCCCGGGCAATAGTCTATGAAAGGCTTTCGCGCAGTATTGCGGCTCTTATCACCGGTGCGGCTTTGTCGGTTGCTGGCGTAATTTTTCAGGCTGTCTTGTGCAACCCGCTGTCCGAGCCCTACATATTAGGCGTGTCAGGAGGAGCGGGAGTGGGCGCTGCGCTATTCGTGCTGGCAACGGGCGGACTAATCGGTATGTCGTCGTTCGGCGTTGCGGGTTTTGCTGTCATTGGAGCCTTATGCGCTGTGATCGTGGTGATGTCTGTCGAGTACCGGTATCCCCGCATCGGCATGGAGGGTGTCATTCTGTTAGGCGTGATGATAAATGCAGTGTGCGGCTCGCTGATAATCTGCATCGCTTCGTACCTTGGGGAAGGTGGGCTAATATCTTTCTACCGGTGGCTGTTAGGGTCATTTTCGATTTCTCCATACGGCTCTCAGAATCTTGTTCCCGCAGCACTTCTTACAATACTGCTTACAATTGCACTTCTGATAGACGCAAGGCGGCTTAACCTTCTGATGCTCACCACTAACGAGGCTACTGCGTTAGGAGTTCGAGCCTCTTTAATGCGCCGATACGCGCTTGCAATGGCAGGAATATTGTCTGCGGTTGCCGTGGCTTTGGCGGGATTGGTTGGATTTGTCGGTCTTGTTGTGCCGCACATAGCCAGAAAGCTGTGGGGAGGTGACCTTAGGTTGCTGATTCCGGCTTCAGCCCTACTTGGGGGTGCTTTGCTTATAGCATGCGATACCGTTGCGCGCACAGTTATGTCACCAAGCGAAATGCCGGTCGGGGTTATAACTGCAATTATCGGCGCGCCGGTCTTCATACTGATACTGATAGCTCGGTCACGGGTGATATCTGAATGAACATAGTCGAGCTGAATTCTATATCCTTTGCGTACAATGGTCGAAAGGTGTTCGAGCGGTTGAATTTGGCCGTGCAGCGCGGTGAGTTTGTTGCGCTCGCCGGTCAGAATGGCTGTGGAAAGTCAACGCTGCTGAGGGTGCTTTCTGGGCTTGTAAGACCTAACAGCGGTTGCGTGAAAATCGAGGGGCAGGCAGCAGAGTCGCTTTCACCGCTCGCGCTTTCGCAAAAGGTCGCGTATCTACCGCAGTTTCCGACCTTTCCGCCGGGTTACACGGTGATCGCCGCGGTTATGCAGGCATCAAGCGGTTTGGGGTCTTTCTTCGATTCTTCGCAAGCTGTCAATACCGCAAAGACGGCGCTTGAAATGGCAGATTGTCTTCATCTTGCGTCCCGCGACTTAACGACTCTGTCGGGTGGCGAGTTCAGGCGCGTTGCGTTTGCACGCGCTATCGCGCAAAACGCACCGATTATGATTCTTGACGAACCAGCGGCCTCGCTTGACCTTCGTTCAGGTGCGGCGATGTTTGCGCTATTGACAAGGCTCTCGGCAAATGGCTCGACGGTCATCGCGGCGACGCATGATATTAACCTTGCGCTCGCATATGCTTCAAGAATTGTAATGATTGCAGGGGGCGATATCGTATCAGATGGGGCACCAGAAACCGCTGTTACAAAGGAATCGCTGCTAAAAGTGTTTGGTGTGGAATGTGAGATCTTGAAGCCGACGGGGTCATCGCGTCCAGCGGTAGTGCCAATATTTTACGATTAATAGCCTATTGCAAAGTAGAAGAACTCTGTGCCCGTCGAAGTAGCAGATAAAACCGGATTGCCTGTTATCGTGCGGCTGCCCTCAGCCTTAAAAGACAGTTCATCTTCACCGCAGACGAAAAGCACCGCGCCATCGTAGATCGCAAGCTCAATTTGAACAATATCGCTCTTCGGAAGATCCAGCGATTTGCTCATACTAAAGTCACCTTTGACCATTGAAATAGTCGCCTTGGTTGCGGTAACCTCGATTCGCAGACCCGAGCCGTCCTCGTTAGAAATCCCCGCGCTGAGGGTGCCCAACGAACCCTGTTTTGGTCTTGCACAGCACAACCGCAGCCAAAGAGAGCTTGCCGAGTATTCTGCTTTCTCACATAAAATCATGGCAGGATTTTGTGCGACTGAAACTACCGTGATGCCGGCGGTGGAACGCTGCCATTCGCCACTTTCAACGCGCCAATCAAGCAGTGCGCGGGGTGTGGCGAAATCGAATGCAAGAAGCCTTGGAGGGCGGATACGGGCGTAGAAGTCAGCGACCATCGAAGAGCGTCTGGTCAATTCATCGGCTCGAAGAAGCGCTGCAGGCGCGTATGGAGAGGCAGGGTCTGACTGCGCAAATGCCTCTAATATAGCCGCGGCATTTTTGTGTTCTCCCCGGGCGACAAGCTCTGCGGATTTGTCTAATGCAATCTGCCATTCATTTATGCGGTTGAAGATTTGCGCGTAACCCCTCAACGCGCGAACCTCAATCTCAGCAAAAAGCCCTTTATGCGCGATCGCTGCGCTGGGGTGCGCCTTAATGCGAGCATAGGCATCGCTGATTTTCGATGCAGCCGCCTCATCCAATTTCGATTTCTCTTCGATCCAAGATTCCATCTGCTTGGTCAACAGGTTTTCATCTTGTTTGTTCAGGCCAAGATGAAGCGCTAAATTCGCATTAATCAGGGCTGTGGCAAGGTCGCCTGAAGCGGCAAGCTGACTTGCTGAATTCATGTACTCGATAGCGTTCTGTTGTGGATCCTCAACAACATCTTCGGGGGGTGTGCTTGTAAAGAAGGCGTGAACCCCCATGATAAGTGCAATACCCACGACAACGAGTGTGACCTTGAGCCACGCTCGCTTGCTGCGGTGATATGAGAAAGCCTCTGCGATTAGAATTCGCTCTAAATAGGGGCCGATGGAAGGAAGCTCATCTGGTGCGGCGGGGCGGCAACCGTCAGACTCATTGAGAATAAGAAAGGGCACTGGGTCGTCTGTGTGAAAGACAATGGAATCATCGTTAAGGCAAATCTCGTCGCCGTCTGTCAGATATCTTCGCAGCATGGGCGAATTGTTGACGGTTACCAATTCAGTGCCAAGAAGGTCTTGAATGTACCAGCCACCAGTATCGCAGTCTAATTTGAAATGGTGGCGCAACGCGCTTTTGCCAGACAGACGAATCGCGTCGGATTCTCCGCTTCCGGCAATAATTGCGCGCTTGATCTCTCTGCGGGAATACTCTCCGGCAATGTTGAGCGCAAGCCAAGGCATAATGCAATTGTACACAAATGCCGCATAAGGCAAGGGATGAAAAAACGGGGCGAAGACTGATACGCATAATGCACTTGAAACATGCAGTTTTGCCTTGACACAGGGTTTGCAGAGTACTAAAATACACATGCTTTCACCAAAGCGCTGCGAGTGCGGATGGACCCAAATCGCAGTACAGCGCGCAGGTGATCCGCATCGGGTCGCCGCGTTGCCAAGTTCAAGCGTTGAAACGAAAACGAGCAACTATGGACTTCAACAACGAACTTACAAATAACTGCCGCCGCACATCTTCGCCTAACGAAGACGGCCGTGAGACCCCTCTATTAAGGGGTACGCTCAAGTCCTCACAATATCCCCTTAACAAAAGCCTTCAAAACCCGCAAGAAAGCCTTTTCAACCTCATTTCGCAAATCCTGAGATACAAAGGCAATGGGCTTGCCTTGCCGCATGCCAGCCTTCCAATTCGCGCCATATCAAGCACAATACGCAACAGATTTCATGCCAATACCACGCTTCGACGAGGCCGATTTGCTCGTTTGGGGCGTATCTGCTGCGGATCTGCGTCATGTGACGATAAATCTGCCGATATGCAACGCGGAAGCGAATCGGTCTGCACAAGGGCACCAGGCCAGACACAGAGTTCATCCGAGCGTGCATCGTGCACGCAATTGTCCGATACAAATCACAGTCAAACGCCAATCAGCGACAGGAATTAAATATGAAACCAGAAGAAAGAGAATTTAAAGACAGAATTATGCGCATCATGATGGACGATGCTGCCGCACCAAAGCTAAAAGAATTAGTTGTTAGGCTGCTAAACGAAAACGAGGAATCATACTTGTCTGCGTATGATTATCTTAGAGCAAATGTGCAGCTTAGCAAAAATGCTTTGCAAGAAGTTGAGGATAAGGAAGTTGAATTTCTTTGGCTTGAAATGCTGCCGTTAATCGCAAAAGTTAAAGAGTATTACATCATGCGCGATGACAAGACAGCAATTATTCAAGACTTATCCCGTCGTATTGTGCAGAAGCTCGTGTTAGGCGAAACAAGCGTCGAGCTTAGGCAGAAAATTGTGTCGTACATTTGCTCAAATTTGAAGCGTTCATTATGTCCGTTTCCAAATGAGCAGTGCAATATTGGTTTTGCTGCATGCTATAATCATACTGAAACTCTATATTTTGCTGAGGAACTTGAGCAAATAAATAGAGATATTACGCAGAACTTCGCATGCAAGATATATAAAAGCATCGGCGAAAATGAAAAATATCTAAAATTGCGCAAGAGTCTGTTGTTTTCCTGCGATGACTATTGTGACTACGCGATTTTCCTGTGGGAGAATGGCGAAAAGTACCGCGCAATTAATGTGGCAGAAGAAGGAATAGAACGCGGTACGGAAAGCAAGATGAATATTTACGAATTCCTTGCCATGACGGCAAAGCATGATAAAAATCATGCAAAGTATATTGATTACAAGTTTAAATCAACAGTGGCAAACTTAACCCTTGACCGTTATCTTGAATTCGAGAAGTTGTGCACAGAGGAGGAGAGAAACGCATATTTCCTTCGTTTTCGCGACTACATTGTGCACGCTAAGGAGGATGAGAAGATCAAGATACGCATGTACAGAAAGGAATACAGGGATGTCATAGCGACTCTCGAAGACTATACTGTGGCGACGCCGATCGTTGATCCATTCAAGATGAGCGTCGCGCAACAGCTGGAAGACCTGTTCCCTAAAGAGATACTCGAATTTTACCTTAGAGCCATAAGGAAGGCCAACACCGCTGCAAGGATATTCTATATCGCGATCGCATCGGCTTCTTTAGGAGTGCGGCGGCTGTTATTGGATGTTCTGCGCGAACCGCAAAGGTGGCGTGAGTATCTGTGTGATCTTAAATTTCGAAACCGCTTCAGGCCGTCATTCGACGAGGTGTTTGGAAAGGTGTTCCCAGAATGGAAGGATGTAGAGCTTCCTAAACCAAAGGAACCGACTCAAAGAGATCCAAACTACAAGCCAGATTATATTCGCCGCGCTGAGGAGTTCTGGAAACTCAAATTCGGCCCGAAGGAGGATGCGAAAAAGGCAGAAGAACAGCAGGAATCTGGAAAGTCAGACTCTATGCAGCCTGAAGACAAGTCTGAAGGCCAAGAACAGCGTGATGAGGAACGCCCCGAGCTTGTTCTTGAGGCTGAATCACAATCCATTGTACAAGACGAGCAAGTCACGGTTGAAACAGAGGAGCAGATTGAAGCTGCAGGAGTTCAGACTCAAGAGGAAACGCCACTGCTCGACGATTCTATCGGTGAACCTGTGCAAATTGAGGCTGCTCCTCCTGTAATGATAGAATCTGCCCCCGAACAGACGCAGATTGAACCAATTGCAGTTCAAACCGAGCCTGTTGTGACAGAGGCGGTGGTAGAAGCGGTTGAAGAAACGCCAGCTCCCGCGCCAGAGGTGGCTGAAACTGCTGTATCGCAACCCGAGTTGGCTGAACCAATACCAGTTATCGAGTTAAAAGATTATACTGCTCCTGTTCCACCTGTGAGTGTCGAGCCAGTTTTACCGCAACCTGAACCGATTCAGCAACCATTGCCTGAGCTTCCACCGATGGACTTTGGCCGAAAGAAAAAAGCGAAGCGGACAGTATTTGAATACAAACCGACTCCCGAGGAGTTGGAGATGTACAGAAAGATGAGCGAACAGGCGGAGAATAAGGGCGATAAATGAGCAAAACAGCACGCAAGGCTGAAGTGTGTTTTAAAACGGCGGATGATGTGCTTAACGCGCTTCGTGCGCAGGGCACGGCTGAGTTCAAGGCGAAGATGGCATATTTCGCACTGCCTGTTGAAAACGCGCTCGGAGTCTCAACCGATAAGATTCGCGCTATCGCCCGACAGACGAGCAAGAGCGATGAAATAGCGCAAGGACTTTGGGCAACAGGCATAAGCGAGGCCCGAACTGTCGCCGTTTTGTTAATGAACCCCAAGAATCTTACTTCAGAACGGATGGATGCTCTTGCGGCGGACTTCGATTCGTGGGGCATCGTTGATCAGTGCTGCTATTGCCTTTTCATTCATACACCTTTTATCCGCGCAAAGATTGACGAATGGGCAACCCGCGAAGAGGAATTTGTTCGCAGATCTGCCTTCGCCTCTATCGCCGCTCTTGCTGTTCATGATAAGAAGATGAAAGACGATGAGTTCGAGCATTTCTTCGATTTGATTGTATCGTATTCGCACGATGGGCGAAACTTCGTAAAGAAGGCCGTCAACTGGGCGTTAAGGCAGATTGGCAAGCGCAACAATTTTTTGAACAAAAGGGCTTGCGAAGTTGCGCGATCATTGCTTACCCTTGAAAATCGAAGTGCGACTTGGATAGCGAAGAACGCATTGCGCGAGCTTGAAAGCGAAGCAGTAACTGCGCGGCTCGCACGGAAAAGCGCGCAATAGTAGTTTGTTGTATTTCACATTCGTGGATGTATAATACTGGGCGGGAGGGTATTATGAACATAATGCTGTTGCTACAATTGCATCGCGCGGATGACTCTAAACAGGGTGCCGCTGGCGATGAGTCGCTTCGCAAAGAGGCAGAGAGCCTTGCAAAGGACCTCGGCAATTTTTTGTCAGATGACAAAAAGAAGACTGAGCAGCTTGAACAAGAACGGGCAAAGCCGAAGCGCAAGATTCCATACCGGCTGATTATTCTCATCGCGCTTCTGGCTTGTGCAGTGCTGTATTACTTCATCAATCCACCTCTTTATCCCAGAATCGGAGCACCGTATTCCGATGGTGCGCCAAAGCAATACTCAGCGGCATATACAAAGGCTCTTGATGCATTATGGCAGTTCAAGGATGCCGCCAACAAGTTTGCCGCTGCGAAAGAGGGCAAACAGCCCACAAAGATTGATGACTTTTATGAGATGAAGCCCGAGCTTCCCAAGACCTGCCCAATATCAGGCAAGCCATTTGTGTTCACTGTGCTTCCTGACGGCGGTTGGACACTTGCTGCGCCAGATCCAAAGGCTGCCGGAGTTGACAGCATGATGATATCCTCTAAATCATCTGTACCAAAGGTCTCTCCGTAATGGCAAGCAACACGATGCGCGTCAAGCTCGACGCGTACCTTATACAGTCGGGCAAGATAACGCTCGAGCAGCTAAGTGAGGCAAAGGAGCATCAGAAGGGCGCAAAGCGTCCGCTTCAGGATGTGCTTGTCGAAATGGGATTTGTTACTGAGGACGATATTTTCAAATGGATGCAGGTTTTCACGCGGATTCCTGTTGTAAATCTTGCCAATGCAGGTGTTGACCCTGACGCCGCCAAACTGCTCAACTACAAATTCACCATATCGAACGGTGTTTTGCCATATAAGAAGGACAACGGAGAGTTGTTCGTCGCGATGAGCAACCCGCTCGATGTGAGCATAATTGACGAAGTAACACGCCAGACAGGAATGGCCGTCCGAACACATCTTGCACGCGCAAGCGACATAAAAGGCGCCATAGAAAAGGTCAACGAGGTAGATGACTCGATATACGATGTCCTGAAAAACATCATGGTTGATGAGGACGAGATTTCGTTCGTTGATTCTGATGACGCTGAGACAGATGAGTACGGTGGTGGCCTTGAGGCAGGCTCTTCATCCAATCCAATTATTAGGCTCGTGAATCTTATATTGTCTGAATCGGTGCGGATGAAGTCGTCGGATGTACATATCGAACCCACAGAGCGAATCCTATATGTGAAGTTCCGTGTTGACGGTATGCTTCGCACAATAATGCGGCTTCCAATGGCGCTTTCCACGCGGGTTGTCGCGCGATTAAAGATTATGTCTGGCCTTGATATTGCCGAGAAACGGATACCGCAGGACGGCAGAGCCTTTATAGCCACGCGGGGAAAGAAATTTGATCTTCGCGTCTCCACTCTTCCGATGATATACGGCGAAAAGGTAGTCATCCGTCTTCTTGACAAGACATCGAACATAATCGGCCTCGACAATCTTAATCTTCTGCCTGTCGAACGGGAGCGTTTGGAGTCAATAATCTCGCGTCCGTATGGTGTGTTTCTTGTCGTCGGCCCAACCGGCTCTGGCAAATCAACCACGCTGTACTCGGTGCTTCAGAAGATTAACACAGAAGACAACAACACCATAACGGTTGAGGATCCTGTTGAATATAACTTGGCGGGGATAAATCAGGTTCAGGTGAATGTAAAGGCAGGATTGACCTTTCCCAAGGCGTTGCGGTCAATTCTTCGCCAGGACCCAGATGTAATAATGATAGGCGAGATAAGAGACGGTGAGACGGCAGAAATTGCTATAAAGGCATCCATCACCGGTCACCTTGTTATGTCAACACTCCATACAAACGATGCGCCATCCGCGGTAACCCGCCTGATTGATATTGGCGTTGACCGTTTTCTTATTGCAAGCTCGCTATTGGGCGTCATTGCGCAAAGGCTTGTGCGCAAGCTGTGCCCCGACTGCAAACGAGTTCACAAGCCAGATGATAAGATATTGTCGCGGATAATGGACATTCTACCGTATAAGCCCGGGCAAGCTTTTTATGAGCCTGTAGGATGCGAGAAGTGTGGTTTTTCAGGCTATCGCGGTCGTATGGCGGTGTTCGAGATATTGATGATTGACCAAGATCTGCGCGAGATGATATTAGAGGGCAGAAACGACCGCGCACTGCTGCACCGTGCGGTAAAGAATGGCATGGATACTCTTTACATGGCCGGTCTGCGCAGAGTGTATTCGGGCTTCACATCACTTGCCGAGCTTTCTCGTGTTATCGAGGTGAGTGAGGTTGAGGTGTTGCTCTGTCCAAACTGTAACACAAGCGTTGAATACGAGTTCTTCAACTGTCCGGCTTGTGGTTACAAGTTGGGCTTTCACTGCTGCAAATGCGCAACACCAATAAAACGGCAATGGCATTTTTGTAAACAATGCGGTAATGAGCTGCCCCGCAAGGTTACGCAGGTCGCCGAGCCACCTACCAATGAATGCGACAAGAAGGCACTTGGTGAACCTGAAAAGATTGAGCGCCCACTGCTGCTAATAGTTGACGACGACAAGATGATACGCAAGGTCACGCGGACGACACTGAAGGATAAGTTCGCGACTATTATAGAAGCCGAAAACGGTGCTGATGGCCTTATGTTTGCACGCAAGCACCTGCCAGACATGATGTTGTTGGATGTGATGATGCCCGGCATGACAGGCTTTGAGGTGTGCGCACAGCTACGCGCAAGCCTTGAAACTTCCCAGATACCCATTATGTTGCTGACCGCTATCTCAGAGGAGGAAGGACGCAAAGAGGGACTTGATGTTGGCGCAGACGATTATCTTACAAAGCCGTTTTCCCCGCCGAGGCTTAGAGCGAGAGTTGATTTGCTGATACGCCGAAAACTGACTATGCTCTCGCTTACATCGGCGGAGACCCCGTCTTAATGATTGCACTTATCTCTGATATTCATTCAAACATTGCCGCACTAAGCGCCGTTCTCGACGATATCAAGGCGCGCGGCATCACGCGAATTTTCTTCTTGGGTGACCTTGTTGGCTACGGCCCCGATCCACTTGAAGTCGCTCAATATCTGCCCACATTTGAACGCAGCATAATCGGCAACCACGACGAGGCTGTACTTTACGAGATACCGCCGAGCTTCAATCCCATTGCCAGAAGGGCATCAGAATGGACCCGAAAGATGCTCGATCCAGCTATGCACAAGCAGTTGATGGCTTTTAAGACCGTCAAAGCGAAGCGCGAGCTTTGGGAGCGGTTTATGAGACTGCCTCGCATGTTCGAGCACGATGGCATGTTGTTCTTCCACGATACACCCCTTGAGCCCGGCAGTTCGAAGTATGTTCGCAGCGTGAACGATGCGCAGAAGGTTTTCAAAAAGTACCCGGCGTGCGATGTGTTTTTTATCGGACATTCGCACCTGCCGCGCATATTCCTTGGCGACGACATAATTATTCCCAACCCGGGGCGTTTCTATCCGTTCGACCAGAAGATGATAGTAAATGTCGGTTCGATTGGCCAGCCGCGTGACCGCGACCGGCGCAGTTGTTATGTGGTGCTTGAGAAGACTGGATTCAGGTACTTTCGCATTCCCTATGATGTCGAGGCGTCTGTGAAGAAGATTCTTGCAATAGCCGACCTTGACAACTTTCTCGCCCAGCGTCTGTTATTGGGTAAATAGATGGCTAAACATTGGGTACAACTGATACTATTGGCCTTTGCATTGGCGTTTCTCACCTGCCTTGGTGAGGCAGAGACATCGTTGAAACCGCCTGAAAAAACTAAAGAGCCTAAGGCTGATATTCCGGCAAGTAGCACTGTAACAGATGCGATTGCGGAATTCGACAAAGCGCAAATAGCAAACGACGCTGCGGGCGCGACGCGCGCACTGTCGTATTTGCTCCTGATTCAACAGAATGTATCACCAGTTTTTCATCCGAAAGATTTCGAGCAGATTGTCGCAGACCGGATAGCAGTGCTTGATCAGATCGAGCCAAACGCATCCACAATTGCCAAAAACGACGCTTTACGGTATCTTGCGTTTTGCGAACGGATGCTTTTCGAAGGCGTGTTTGAAAACGCCGAATTAGTTGAATCGGTTATGGGCGACGCTGCCTGTGTATGGCTCGCTACGCGGGCAATATCGTTCGAAATGTTCTCTGAGTCCGTCAGACTATCCGCTCTAAGGATTCTGTTTATATCTGACAGTTCGGCCGCTTTTTCAATCGCCGAGGCGTGGCTCAAACTTCGCAATATCGCACTTCAGATGGGGGCGGTATATGTTTTAGGATATACAAAGAGCAAGTTATGGGGCGAGAGATTTGCAAAGGGCGCATTCGATAAGAACTCGCCGCTTGAGCTTAAAATTGAATACGCGCTTGCAGCCGAGCGTTGTGGCGTGCAGTGCAGAGAGCTGTTGGGCGATGTGCTTTGTTCACCGGGAGCCGGGCTGCCATTTCGACTTCGCGCGCTTGAGGCGCTTGTTGCGCTCGGAAGGGAGGTCGCGACACCATATCTTGTTAAGATAGTCGCAACCGAGGCAGCCGAAAGCAAGCTTTTGCTGATGGTGCTCGAACAGCTTGCAGAATGGAATGTTACAGAGATAGTACCGCTTTTGTCACGGTTTTTCGCTTCTCCTGATAAAGAGCTTAAAAGGGCGGCGGTGCGTGTTGTGCGGCTCTTAAAGGTCGAGCGTTTCCACCAGCGTGTAAGCGAGCTTCTTACGCCCGATGAGAATCCCGATGTGCTTGTCGAGGTTTTGCGGTGCCTATCCGATTTAGGCGATAAGGTTCATCTTGCAAAGATAGCAGAGATGCTTTATACGCGAGATTTTAAGGTAAGGCTTGAGGCTGCGCTTGCAGTTCAAAAGCTGTGGGAGCGCGACTTTGGGCTTTTGCCAAACATGGAGGAGGCTGCGCAAGAGGTGATAATCCGCCGTATTCGCGCCGAATGGCAGACTGGTCAGGCAGAAAAAGAGCCGAAAACAGCACCGTAATTAAACGATAAGGCGTTATCGTTTAATTACGCTCCGCACTATTAATCGATCGCTGTATAAAGACACACCTTCTTTCCTAACTGATTGAATATCCGCATTCTTATCTTGTGTCTCACCAATCACAACTCGTAATTCCTCTTGTAATTAAACGAAAAGGCGCTATCGTTTAATAGCGTTGACTGCTATTAAGCGATCGTTTAACAGGCAGGTGAGTATGCGAAGGGGTCTGACGGGAAGTTATGATGTTTCCACCTCTGGAGGTGAGACGGTAAAGGCCTTCGTGCCAAAGCCGCTGCCGCCGGTGCCTCCGATCGAATTCACTGAAGAGCGAAGACTTCTGCTTGAGAAGGCTACTCTCGCACTCGGAAGATTAGATGGATTATTCGTTACTGTGCCATATGCAGACCTTCTTCAATATGCGTTTATGTTGCGCGAGGCTGTCTTGTCGTCGCAAATCGAGGGAACGCAATCTTCGATCTCTGATCTGATGTTGTTCGAAATGAATGAAGCCCCCGGTGTTCCTCTTGACGATGTGATAGAGGTATCGAATTATGTTGCCGCGCTTGATCATGGAGTAAAGCGCATGCAAGAGGGTTTTCCTTTGTGCAATCGTCTTATACGCGAGGTTCATGAGGTATTACTTTCAAGGGGGCGAGGCAGCGAAAAGATGCCGGGAGAGTTTCGCCGCACACAGAACTGGATCGGTGGAGCGCGTCCAGCGAAAGCCCATTTTGTACCGACTCCTCCTCATCTTGTCGAGCAATGCATGGGCGAATTCGAGCAGTATTTGCATGCAGATAACTCTCAATACACCGTGCTCGTAAAGGCGGGGCTTGCTCATGCGCAATTCGAGACGATACACCCGTTTCTTGATGGTAACGGACGGGTTGGCAGGCTTTTGATTGCTTTGATCCTGCACGAGTCGGCAATGCTTGCACAACCGGTTCTGTATTTAAGTTTGTATTTCAAGCGCAGACGCACCGAATACTACAACTTGCTTGATGCAGTGCGATTCGATGGCGATTTCGAGTCGTGGATTGACTTTTTTCTGATGGGTGTATCTCAAACAGCGACAGAGGCGGTTGAGACAGCCCGAAAGCTCGTTGCAATTTTTCAGAGAGACTCTAAACGAGTGCAATCTTTGGGCAGGCTATCTTCAACGGCATTGCGGGTGTACGAATCCCTTCGCGAGCGGCCTGTTGGTTCCATAGCAAGGTTGAGCAAGCGAACAGGTCTGTCCTTTCCTGCCGTCAACAAGGCGATTCAAGCAATAGAGAAGCTTGGCATTGTGCGAGAGATAACCGGTAAAGAACGCAATCGCGTGTATATTTACGGTGAGTATCTTGATGCACTATCTGATGGAGCGGAAGGGAAGTAAGCAAGGCAAGGGAAGACCAACTACTTCGCGCGGTTCCTTGCGAACAACAAATTCATTTGCGTATTTTCTTGCACAACGGGCAAAACATCTACAATTCGGGTATATGATGCTTCGCAAAGGCAACGCATTCATCTATAGGAAAACCGGCAAAACATGAGTATCCACCGTCCATGACGGCGGTGCGTGCAGGCTGCGCGCACAGGCCGTCGGTTGGGGCAAAGTCGCCTCGCGTCGGTCTCATGTTTCGGTTGACCTCCCTCTTATCGAACCTACCGGCGCTTTCTAAGCGGTTGCTCCTCAACAAAAATGGACTGCGGAAATCAGCGGATACTCCCGCTGAACTCTTCATTTTGCCGTTCAGATACGATTCTAATGCGCAAAACTTCGCCGTCGAAAGATGGCTCAACTGCGTATTAGGGCAATTGGGCAAACCCCTCCGGTGCGCGAACACCTTCGCCCAACACCGGCTGAACACTAACTTTTCGGAGGTTAAAATGAGGAATCCGCTTTTTGTATCAGTATTTCTGTTTGCCTTAGTGCTTTTATCGTTCATCGCGCCGCGCGTGGCTGTCGCCGACGATAAGGAATGGAGCGTAACGGTTGACCTTACCTATTCGAGCAAATACATCTGGCGCGGCCTGAATTTCAATGATGACCCTGTTATATGGCCGTCAGTAACTGGATCATGGAAAGGGCTTTCGCTTATCGTCTGGGCAAGCATCGAAACCAGCGATTACAACTCGTATCCTGACAACGACAAGCCTTCAGGCGATATTACTGAAATTGACTACACGCTCGACTACTCTTTTGCAATAGAGAAGTTCAGCTTCTCGGTTGGCCTTGCGCTCTACGAATACCCGACGACCGGCCTTAACAACACGATTGAGCTATATGCAGTAGCTGGTTATGACACACTTCTGTCGCCTAAAATTCTTGTATATCAAGATCTTGACGAGGCCAAAGGCACCTGGATTTCCCTCGCGGCAAGCCACTCATTCGACCTTTATACATTTGATAACGGCATGAATGTGAGTCTTGGGCTATCCGCAAGCATTGGGTACGGCACTGCCAAGGACAACGAATATTACTTCGGCCTTAAAGAATCCGCGCTAACAGATTTCACGCTTCATGCAACGCTTCCCTTTCAGATAAGCGACAACTGGGCTCTGACAGTTGCCTTCCACTATTCCACGCTATTGGATTCTGATCACAGAAAGATAATGGAGAAAGACGACAACTTCTGGACAACCATTTCACTTACAGCGACCTTCTGAGCGATGAAACACAACCTTAAACAGGAGCTTTTATGCAAACTCTTCTTTACTGGCTTGCGTTCATCGCATACTCGCTGATCGTCATATACATCGGCTATCGGCTAAGGCCGAAAGAGGGGCAGGATCCCGAAAACATGCTTAGCCTCGAATTCTGGATGGCAAAGCGACAGCTCCCGGGCTGGCGGCTCGCTGTCTCATTGACCTCCGGCTGGCTTATGCTTGGGTGGATTGGCTTCGGCATGTCGCAGATATATATGTACGGTGCTACTGGTCTGTGGATACTTCCCATACCGTGGTTCATACTCTGCTTCATTATAATCTTCATGGTACCCTATGTGCGGCGAATCGGTGCAGTGAGCCTTCCGCAGGCCATAGAAAAGCGTTTTGGCAAGAGCGCACGCGTTTTGTTGGCCTTGTTCTCGCTCTTTGTCTTTATTGCGTGGACTCAGGCAGAGCTTTTTATGGCGGGTACACTGACAAGCAGCTTTTTAGGTATACCTGCGTGGCTGTGCATGACGCTGTTCATCTTGCCTATTCTCTTCTACACCTACATGGGTGGTTTCCGTGCTATAACCGCGACGGATGTTGTTCAGTTCGGCTTTATGGCGGTATTTATGATTATCCTTGCAGCGACAGCGATTATCGGGGCAAATGCAGCGTCAGGTGGTGACATTGTTGGCGCGCTGCAGAAAGCATCACCCCCTTGGTCGGGCGAGGGCGAGGTGTTCAACCTGTCGTTCTTAGGATGGTTGTTCCCCATCGTGCTGCTGATCGGCTATCTTCCGGGATGGATGATCGAGCAGGACCTTATTCTGCGCATACAGGCCGTACCGACAACAAGAGAGGCGTACAAAGGCGCGATAATCGGGCTTGTGCTGATCTCTATTTTTGTAATTGCCCTGCCCGCAATAACGGCGTTCTGCGCACTGATCGTCTATCCTCCTGTTGATGGTGCCCCTGCCGCAGCGATCGGCGAAAGCGCGTATGAGATTATCTCAGCCTTCATAACCAGCATGCCGCTTGCCATTTCTGTCTTCATGCTGGTCGGGCTTGTTGCATGCCAGATGTCAACTATTGATACCTTTGCGAATGTGTCAGCAATGGCACTGGGGCATGACCTGATTGATCCCGTTCTTGCAAAGAAAAGGGCGACTGCAAAGCAAAGGCTCGCCTCTGCGAAGTGGGTCTCGATGGGAGTACTCGGCGTAAGTCTTTTGTGCGCATTGATCAGCACATCGCTTAACGATGTCTATTACATATCGTCAGGTGTGCTATCGGCTTCTATCGCGATACCTGCTTTCTTCATCTTCTGGAAGCGCACCACCGTTCAAGCCGTATGGACAGCCTCTGTACTTGGATTCATCGGGGTTGTCGGCGGTTACTTCTATGAATATAAGTTCCTGCAGATGACCGACGCCGAAGCACCTCATTACTACATCAACGATCTGCCGCAGTGGCTGCAGGGATCATACTGCTATAACTACATCGCGTTTGGAGTTGTATTGTCGCTTATCGCAATTGTTGTTGTAAGTCTTATCACTCCAAAACCGAGTGAAGCACAGCTTGCAGAGGTTAAAGAAAAGCCCATTGATGATATGAACGACTTTATGTCGAGCGTATCATAATCGTTATTCGATGCTGTCGGGCATGGGGATGCCCTGTGCCCGACAGCCCATATCTGCAACATGAATCAATAAGCAGATGGACAGTTTAGCGAACGAAAATCGGCAATCTGCTTGCCATTTCTTGCGTATGCTGAAAACAGCATAGAATCCTGACCTTGCAGATTATGTCAGGCCATTGGCCATCCCGGTCTGCGCAATAGAACCACTCTATTCGTAAAGGGCCTGACCATGTTTGCCAAGCTTACCGTTATCGCCGCTTATTTTGCCGCAGTTATCACCATTGGGTATTTTGCCCGCGCCCGCGCAACATCAGATGACAACGGTTATTACTTAGGAGGAAGGCTGACTACGCCTTTTGTGCTCATTGCGACAATGTTAGCAACGAACTTCAGCGCTTTCACTGTGTTCGGCGCTTCTGGTGCTGGATACCGTGATGGCCTTGCCTTTTTGCCGATTATGGCGTTTGGCACAGGATTTATGGCGCTTTCCTTTTTACTGATAGGCCCGCGAGTGCGGAAACTCGGTGCTGATAAAGGGCTTGTAACCCCCGCCGAGCTTGTTGCTGAGATATATGACTCAAAGGCGCTTTCGCTGCTTTTTGCGGGTGTGCTTGTGTTCTTCACTCTTCCATATCTTGCAATGCAGCCGTACGCGGGTGGGATGGCTATTGGGTCGCTGTTTGGAATACCGCACTGGATCGGAGCCGCTGCAATTACTATCGCAATATGTCTATATACACTTCGCGGCGGCTTTCGGGCGGTATCATGGACTGACGCGCTTCAGGGTACCGTTTTGACCGCGATGATGTTGTTAGCTTTGGTTGTGGTTGTTGTGGCCTTGGGGGGTTGGAGCAATTCGCTTGAGCATGTGCGCATTAACGAACCAGCATTGTTCAGCCGACCGGGAGCATCGGGCAGCTATACGCCCGCAGTGTGGTTTGGTTTTCTTCTGTTATGGTTTTTCTGCGACCCCATGTTTCCTCAGTTGTTTCAAAGGTTGTATGCTGCGCGCGACAATAGGTCAATATCGCTGACGGTGCTGGCGTATCCTGCCGTTTGCCTTTTGGCCTTTGCTCCACCTGTGTTAATGGGTGTGTTGGGGCACAGCGTGTTTAGCGGAATGAAGGGAAAAGAGGCGGACGCCATTCTGCCGAGGTTGCTCGAGTGGTCTGGCGGGGATGTAATGGGCGCACTTATCATCACTGCGGGTATCGCGGCGCTTATGTCAACGATGGACAGCCAGTTATTAACCCTTTCGTCAATATTGCGGCGTGATTTGGGGGTAGGCAAAGCAAATAAAGCGCTTGACGGGCGGATGCTCGTGATCCTGCTTGCGGGTGTCGGCCTTGCGGTGGCCTTGTGGGTCAACAGCAGCATACTTGATTTAGGCGTAACAGCGTTCACCGGCCTTGCGGTGCTCTTTCCCACAGTGCTGTTTGGCCTGTATCTTCGCAAACCCGCTGCTCGTTCTGCGTTTGCTTCCATACTCGTGGGCGAGACAGTTGCAGCACTGGCGCATTTTAAGTTGCTTCCCAGCACAGGCATGATGCCTGCTGTTGCAGTTATCTTGGCCTCGACCTTAAGCTATGTGATTGTACAGGTGTTCTGCGGTGGTTTAAGCCTCAAAGGGGTTACGCGCCGTGGTTTGCTGTTTGTGTTAGCGTTCGGCTGCATATTTGCCGGCGCGCTTGACTTCTACAATTGGGGCACGGTGGGTGGTTTGCTTTTCGGCCTGCCACTGTGGTTGTGGTTTTTTATCGGTCTAAGCATATTACAGACTGCTCTTGTGTATTTATGTCTGCGTTTATCGCATTCATAACTTACGCACAAAAAAACGCCCGCAGGGCGGTAAATCCGACCAGCGGGCGTGAGGGGGACGCAAACGGGTGCGTCTATGAATTTTTAAGCATCATCGCGAGCTTTACACCAGCAAATCTGCCGCGCAGATTGTGCATTGCATTGCCCATGATGAAGCGTGATTTCTTGTCTTCTGCAGCGAACTCAAGCGTTGCAGCCTTTGAAATTGCGGCATCAAGCTCTGCCTTCGCCTCAACATCCGAAAGAGGTTCAAGCTCTGCGGTCTTTACGATGCAATCCGCAGAACAGGATGGATGCTCGGTTGCGGCGGCAATTGCCTTTGAGATTGCCTCGCGCACAAGCTTGCCATCGGCGTAGAGCTTGAAGATGCCAAACAGCGTATCGTCACTCACTGTCTCGGTGCGGACGCCGCTGCGATACAGAGCCTTCATCTCGCGGAACAGCACAACACCCACAATGATCGGATTGACATGCAGCTCGTTTATTACGCGGCAGAACAGGTTGTAGTGCTTTGAAATGGCAAGATGATATACAACATCCTCAGGCAGCCCAAATGCGCGCAGTAGATCCTCACGCTCCCACGGAGGAGAGGGGAGAGCCGAGCGTATCTTCTCAATGCGAGCCTTTCCGATCTGAAGAGGCGGCGAGTCTGTATCAGGATACATGCGCTCGGGTCCAGGAAGAGTGCGCTCATAATCTGTGTGACCGTCGGGGAAGTGCTGACGGGTCTCGCTCGGTATGCCGAGAACCGCTTCGCGCCAGCGAAGAAGAATTTCGGATGCGCCAAGTTTCGAATCGCGCTCGTTACCCCAAACGAGAAAGACAACATCGCGGTCTGTCGCGTTTAAGGTGCGATGCAGTGTGTCAATCTCGTCTTGGGTCAGACCATGTTCGTTGAAGTCAATTGTTGACATGCAATACGGCTTTTCGTCAAGACAGGCAACGACGCGCAGACGGCCTTTAATCTCGTCTTGGAATATACGGGCAGGCTGGGTCTGGTATTCTGTAAGCCCAGCGACGCCGCGGATGCATGTCGCAACGAGTCTGTCGCCACGGCGCAACGCATTGGCGAGAATCGGCTGGTTTGTGTTGGCAAGCAGTGCAGTGACATCGGCCTCGTCTGAGACTATTGACTCGAAAGCTGTGAAACCGCGCAAGTGAAGTTGCGAACGGATCTCAAGCAGACGCACCTGACGCATTGCTTCAACATGAACAAGCATCGGGATGAACGGAATGCGGGGGACACCCTTGATTTCAATGCGCGTGCCACCACGAACTGATACATTGACATCCTGGCGAACGCTACCATATCCACGCCGTACATGGCCTGTCGTGCGGAAAATACGGCCAAGAACCTCGACAACACGGGCAACCTGAACGGGGTGCGTCATATCTGGGTAGGTAACAGCCTCAATCAGCGGCATTCCGAGCCTGTCTGGGCGAAAGGTGATAGTGTGGCGAATGTCCGAAACCTCGCGGCATGAATCCTCTTCGAACCCAAGTTGTATTATGCGTATCTTTTTGCCGTCAACGGGTATGTGACCTTCGACACCGACAATGGCAGTACGCTGAAATCCCGTCGGAATCGAGCCGTCAAGGTACTGCTTGCGGGTTATGTGCAGTTCGTCAACCATCGAGCAGTTGAGCATTAGCGCGATCTCAAT
Organism: uncultured Planctomycetota bacterium; assembly: GCA_964571525.1. Taxonomy (GTDB): domain Bacteria; phylum Planctomycetota; class B143-G9; order B143-G9; family B143-G9; genus CAZNBY01. The sequence goes on along the minus strand of CAZNBY010000001.1, from coordinate 24,191 downwards.
CGCGATATCAAGCCCTTTTTCGTTCACAAGGAACGGCGGGGTATCGTCAAGCTCGTATGTGCAGGTCGAAGCTTTGTTAACGAGGTAGATGATCTCTTTCTTCTTTTTAAATTCCATCAGAGCTGTGCCGTCGTAACCGCCCATTTCGCTCATGGTCGGCCTCATGTGGCGCAGCACCTGGGTGTGGAAGTCCTCACGGTACATGCGTGATGGGCAATGGCAGAACATCTTCTTTTCGGTGTGGAGCTGCTGGTGAATCTCCACGCCACTCATCAATCCAACCTCTTGATAGTCGAGGTTGTCGGGTAGCTTGGTGCGCTTTAGATAATAGGGCATTAATGGCTCCGGAGTGCGGATTGCATTATAAGAGTAAGCCTCGAATTATCGCGAGCTTAACGGTAGATGCAATAAAAAGGCCACATCGGCGCACCGTGGCTCGCTTGCATACAACGCCGAAGCGGTTAGGATTTTACAGATATTCTGCGGTTTGCCTGTTATGCACGGCATCTCTCATTAGACAAGGAGTACGAATGGGAACTAACAAAAAGCGCACTGAAGAATTTGTAGCATCCGTGAAAGACCGCACCATCAAGACCGCAGTGATCGGGCTTGGTTATGTGGGTCTGCCATTAGCTCTTACGATGGTCGAACGGGGGTTCACCGTCATAGGGTATGATCTTTCTCAATCGCTTATCTTCGAGCTTAAGCAGGGCAACCCTCGGCTTATCACTGTGCCGAGACAGAGGCTCTGCGACGCGCTTGCGACAGGCAGGTTTTTGCCGACATGCGACTCTGATGACCTGAAACCCGCACAAGCGTACATAATCTGCGTGCCCACTCCTCTTGATCATCACCACAAGCCAGACCTAAGCTTTGTGATCAACGCGTCGAAACTAATCTCCAAATATGTCAAGCGTGGAGACCTTGTTACACTTGAAAGCACCACATACCCGGGAACAACCGAGGAGATAATGGTGCCTGAGCTTGAGAAATCGGGGCTAAAGGTCGAGACGGATTTCGATGTGGCATATTCGCCGGAGCGAGAGGATCCGGGCAACAAGAATTTTCACACTGCGAAGATCCCCAAGGTGGTCGGTGCTGATTGCGATTCAGCGCGCCAGAAAGCCTTGGCGCTTTATTCGGCTATAGTTGACGAGGTTGTGCCTGTGTCGTCTTGCAAGGTCGCAGAGGCGGCGAAGGTGCTTGAGAACATATACCGTGCAGTGAATATATCTCTCGTCAACGAGCTTAAGACCGTTTACGATGCTATGGGCATTGATATTTGGGAGGTCATTAACGCTGCGAAGACAAAGCCTTTCGGATTTACCGCATTCTATCCTGGGCCGGGAATGGGCGGCCATTGCATCCCGGTTGACCCGTTCTATCTGACCTATCGCGCTAAACAATATGGCGTTAATTCGCAATTCATCGAGCTTGCGGGCACAATAAACAGGCGTATGCCGCATTATGTTCTTAAGCGGCTCGAAGAGGAATTGAATAGGCGCGGAAAGGAGCTTTCAACGGCAAAGGTGCTTGTGATGGGGCTTGCGTACAAGCCAGACATCGCCGATATACGCGAGTCGCCCTGCATCGCCGTTATGAGACTATTGAAGAAAGCGCACACAAAATTCGAATATTTCGACCCGCTTATTCCCAAAATGCCGCACGAGACAGGCATCAAGAAACCCGGCGAATCGCTGAAAATTGAAGAAATCGCCGCGCATAGCTTCGACGCTGGCGTGTTGGTTACGGCACATTCTTGCTTTGACTACAAGAGGCTTTATGACTCGCTTCCTTTGATAGTTGACACCCGCAATGCCTTCGCGCACCTTGACGAAGGTTCTGGCAAGATAGTCAAAGCCTAACTTTCGCGCAGTATGAATTTGAACTCCACTTCGCGCCCTTCGGGGCGCGTTGTGGTATATTAGCATAAACACAACAAAGGGGAAAGCATGGAATTGTTCGAAACCATCGCCGCTCGCGGCAGCAAGCGTAAATTCACAAACGAGCCTGTACCACGCGATATAGTCAAGAAGTGCGTTGAAGCCGCTGGTCGCGCACCAAGTCCGCACAATGAGCAACCGTGGAAATTTGTCGCCGTGTTTAACAGTGCCAAGCTTAATGAGATGGGCAAAGTGGTTGGTGTGAAACTCGACCGGTTGTTCTCTGCCGCGCCGGTTGACGCCGAGATCGCGCGCAAGGTGAAGTGGTATTCAACCTTTTTTGCAGATGCTCCGGTTGTCGTCGCGGTGCTGATGCGCCCTTATGAAAGCGTTATGACCCCAGTGCTCGACAAACTCGGTCTCAGCGCGCAGGAGTTGAACGAGATGCGTGGTATGCCAGATTACACCTCGGTGGGCGCTGCGGTTGAAAACTTTCTGCTTGCGGCAACCGCGCTTGGATATGGAACCTGCTGGCTATCAGGCCCTGTAATCGCCCGCCCAGAGCTTGAGTTTGCACTTGATGTGGTAAAACCGTGGCGGCTCGAAGCGCTGATTGCAATGGGCAGACCCGACGGCGCGATCACCCAAGCACCCAAAAAGCCGTTAAGCGAGATATTCGAAGAGGTGGAGTGAGGGGAAAGCGATAATAACTCGAAAAAAAGGCATAACAAATCAGAATGTGCCAATAATATGCTTGACAATACGCATATTATGCGTAAAATGCCATTTACACGCATGTGGAGGGCATTATGCTTGTAGAGTTCAAGGTCTCTAACTTTCGGTCGTTTCGCGACGAGGCAGTGCTTTCGATGGTGCCAGCCAAGGATAGGGCTGGTGCGAAGATGCATCCTCACAATGTGTATAAAGGCAACCCCGCTGCTGGCAAGGCAGGTTTGCTTAAATACGCGGGCATAATCGGCCCAAATGCCGCTGGCAAGTCGAATATGATGCGAGCACTCAAAGCGATCTGGAAGATTGCTATTTTCTCATTAACAGACGAGAATTTGCTCCCCGAGAGCATACAGCCTTTTAGGTGGGATGATGCAATGATGGAGAGGCCATCGAAATTTTCGGTAAAATATGTAGTTGATGACATGCTGTTTGACTATGAAGTGCATGCAACCACCAGGTATATATCGTACGAATGTTTAAAATGTAAAAGAGGTAGAGTAAGTGATCTAATTTATAGGCGGAGCCTCGAAGAAAGCAATAAATATGTATATCAATACGGGAAAAATCATGAAAAAGCGTTAAAAGCATTGGAGGCAATGACGCGACCAAACTCATCCTTTCTTGCTGTAACGAGTAGCTTTAACATGGAGAGTTCAAAAAAAGCTTTGTCATGGTTCCGTGACAGTTTCAAGTTTCCTAGCGAGCTTTCAGTATTGGAGCATTACACTCTATATAATATTCATAGGAACAACAATTTTAAGAACGCTGTAATTTCCTTCTTAAAAGCTGCAGATATTGACATTGAAGATATCTCGACATATGAAGGAAACTATTACGAGTATTTAAGTTCGGTGAGAGGTAAAGAGAGAATACCGAACGAATTGTCGGAAAAGCTGCGAAATACTGAGCGAGTAATGGCAAAGATGAGCCATAAGGCGATTGACAAAGCCAATAATCAATGCTCAAGAACGATAAATTATGAAGATGAATCGGAGGGGACTCGGGCTTTCTTATCTCTTGTTGGTCCTTTGATTGATGTAGTTAATAACGGGCGATGCCTTGTTGTTGATGAGATTGATACGAGCTTTCACACACATCTGACCGCGATGATAATCGAGTGTTTTAGAAGCGAAAAGCTCAACAAGAAGGGAGCGCAGCTTATATTCACAACCCACGATCTTGAACTGCTCGACATGGACCTGCTGAGGCGGGACCAGATAAATATCGTACAAAAGGTGAACGGAGCATCGAGCATATACTCACTATGGGATGTTGATGGCATTGACCCCCAAAGGCACAACATACGCGACCGGTACTTCGTCGGCAAGTACGGGGGCATCCCCGTCATTGATCTCCCAGATGAGAGCGTTCTTACTGGCGACACGGAGGAGGGAAAGTGACGCGAAAAGGGAAAAACGCACGGATTCCATCTGAGCTATCTCTTTTGATTCTTTGTGAAGGGGCATCGGAATGTAACTATCTTGAGGGATATAGGAAAGAACTTCACATTTCAAGGCAAACTGTGTCGATTGTAACTGCAGGACCTGACCCAAAAACCCTGTACCAAAAAGCGCAGGATGAAATAAAAAGTAAGGATCAGAGGATAGATAAGGCAATTATTGTATGTGATGGTATCGAGCATGATTCAATTATTCGTGTATATGAGGCATGCAGGAAGGAAAAGAAGATAATGCTTTGCGTGTCTAATCCGTGTATGGAATTATGGTTCTATCTGCACTTCAGCGATAAAGAGATAAAAAATGATCGCTGGAAAATGCGTCAGAAACTAAAAGATAAATTGCCTGATTATGATAAAAATGATAAGAACATATGGGGCATGCTGAGAAATCACCTGGAAGATGCAAAGAAACGGGCAATGATTCTTGAAAAGTGGAATGCTGAAAACGACAAGGATTGGTTGGATAGTTGCCACACAGATATCCCTAAAGTGCTCGGTAAGATCGAAGCGTGCAAGGCGACGCAAGCCGTGCCAACGAGAAAGCCACGACGATAATGAAGATTCGCATTATCGTACACATAGCTCTTTGCATGTCGCTTATAAGTGTCTTTGGGCTTTGCTTTGCAGAGCAGAAGACTGCTCCTGCGGATGTTGTTCCGGTTTGGGTAAGCACCACAATTGCACCGGATACACCATTTTCGACGGTCGCATACACATACAATAGCGGTAAAGAGGGTCCTTCCATCGTGTTGATCGGTGGGTTGAATGGGGATGAACCTGTAACACGGGCTGTCGCGCAGCAGATAAGTCAATGGCGCGTAGAGAAGGGCAAGCTGACCGTGATACCGCGCGCAAATGAGGCGGGATGCATTAGCGGTGTGCGCACCGTAGCAGGTGTGGATGGTAAAAGCGCCTTTTCTCTGGCAACAGCTTTTTCGGGCATCGAATCTGCCAAAGAACCTCATCCCATTGTGGCTGCAATCTGGCATACTATCTGCGATGCCAAGCCAAACTGGGTTATCGAGTTTAGATCATCGCGCGACTATCTTCAGAACTCAACAGACTTGCGTCCGAGTTTTGGCAACACGGTCTCATATTGGCCGGGAGGCGATGAAGAGAAACTGCTCCCGCAACTTATCGCACAAACTAATGCCGATATGCCCTCTGGTATAGAAAGGCATGGATTTGTACAGTTGAACGATGCTTTGAACGGGTCGCCTGCGGGGGCTGCGCGAAAGGTGCTTAAGTGTAAGGCTCTGAGGGTAACCAGTGCGCCTGAACATGCGGGCGCGGCGCAAAGACGGTGCGCTATGCTGGCCAATCTGCTGCTTGTTGAACTGGGCATGGTACCGTGCCCAGTTGATACTTTCTTCTTTGAACAAAAGAAAGCCAACGAACATCGGGTTGCGATTTATGATGATACAGGCGCAGGAGCAGGCAGCGCATTTCCAGTAGAAAGGTGCTATGAGGGCGTAACAGGGGCGCAAATAAGGCGCATCGCGGCAGCAACCGTATATTATGGCGGTCTTGCGCAGTTCGATGTGGTTGTATTCCCCGGGGGCAGTGGTTCTTCGATTGCGACGGCTCTTACCAAAGAGGGTCGTGAGCGGGTTGTCGAGTTCGTCAAGAACGGGGGTGGTTACATAGGCATCTGCGCTGGCGCGTATCTTGGAACGGCCTATTATTCATGGTCACTTGGGATAATACGGGCTGATGTGAAGGACTCGGCGCATTGGGCGCGTGGCAGTGGAACAGTTGAGATTGAGCTTTCAAAGGCAGGTGCATCACTAATCGGAAGGGCTGCGGGGTTGGTTAATGTATATTACGGTCAGGGGCCGTTACTTGTGCCGCGCAAGGAAGGCGATTTGCCGAAATACGAGGTGTTGGGCATTTATCGGGGTGAATTTGCCGAAAATGGGGCGCCTGCCGGAGTGATGCCGGGAACAGACGCGATGATACGGGCACCGTTTGGAAAGGGGCGTGTGGTGTTATGCTCGCCGCATCCTGAAAGCTCGAAAGACACGAGTCTCCGAGCCCTCATCCCAGCATGGTCGAAATGGTGTGCGGGGGGAAAATAACCCCGTCACTCCGTATCGGCGTTTTTCCTCTTTAGATATATGCTGCGAAGGTAGTCAATGCGGTCTTTTGAGAGTATTACGCAGTGATCGGCAGAGGATTCGCCCGCTGAGACATCCTCAGCGTGTGCACGGCAGTTGGGCGCGCCACACAGCCCGCAGTTGAGGCCGGGAAGAATGCTGAATACCTCTTCAGCCTTTTTGCGGCGTTTTACCCGCTCAAGAAGGCCGGCGCCGTCAGGCGTCTGCGCACGCGGCTTGACTGGTGCTTTTAGCGAAAAATCTTCGGTCTGATAGCGCCTTTCAACCTCGTCCTTAAACTTCTGTGAGGGCTCGCGTCGCTGCGACATCAAATGAAGCAGCTTTCCTCGGGCGACATAGACATTATCAACTGTCAGGTTACCACCAATGCAACCGCCGCGACAGGCGTAGCATTCAAGAAAGTCAATGTTCCTCAGCTTGCCCTTTTCGATATCGTCGAAAACTCGTATCACATTTGGCAGACCGGTTATCTGAAGATAGCGATGGCGTGATAGATTCGACGCCTGTCCCTCTGGTGTAGCCCAACTTAGCAGCAGATCCGATCCGATATCGCATTTATCGTCTGGATTCATCTCCTCCATTTCCCTCATCGTGTACAAGAGCCTGTTATACAACTCAGAAATTCCAATAGCTCCGTCAAGGATGCTCTTAACTTGCTCGGCGGGTTTAAATATTGAGATTGTCTTGGCTTGGCAGGGGGTGATGTAGATTGCAGCGATGTCGTCCTCTGAAATGCCATACTTTTCTGAATAGTGTTTTTTCAGGGCGCGCCCCGCAAGTTCGCGTGGGACTTCGATCGGCAATATCTGCCCGACCATTGTGGGATAGGCGACCTGAAGCAAGCGGACTATCACCGGGCAAGAGCTTGAGATAAGTGGATATGTCCCCTTCCAGTTCTGCAGGCAATCGCGAATTGCACGATTGACAAGCTCTATTTCAGTTGAAAGATCCCACACCTCATCGAATCCGCAGAGCTTTAAAGCACGATTTATGCTTGCTGGCGTGTCACACTGTGGAAATTGCGAGTAAAGGACAGCAGAGGGCAGAGCAACCTTCAGCTTGAATCCGCTCAGATATGCAGTATCGAGCGTTGCTGCGACGATCGCACCGACAGGGCAGACGCGAAGGCACATACCGCAGTCTATGCACTTTTCGGGAATCAAAACGGCCTTCCCTTTTCGTATTCTCAGTGCTTCGGTCAGGCATGCCCTCATACATGACATGCATCCGTTGCATAGTGTAGTGTTTATCTTAAAACCGTGTTTTAGGCTAAGCACTTGCGTTATGCCCTATTATGGAGTAAACGGTTGTGCCTTGATTGACAGTTGACTCGATGCGAAAAATGTCCGAGTTCTTCTTCATATTGGGAAGCCCCATACCGAAGCCGAAACCCATTTCGCGCATTTCATCAGAAGCGGTCGAATAGCCCTCCTGCATCGCAAGCTCGATATCCGGTATGCCCGGTCCCTCATCTTTGATCGTCAACTCGATGCTTTCATCAGTTAGCACAAAAGATATTATGCCACGCGTAGCATACATCGTGACATTCATCTCGGCTTCGAAAGAGACGACAACGACCCGCCTGATTATTTCGCCGTCTATGCCAAGCCCTTTGAGTATGACCTTTATCTCGCTCGATACCTCGCCCGCCTTGTCGAAGTTGCGTCCCTGCACAGTGAATTCTTGGCGGAGAAGCTCGACCGGCATCAGGACACCCCCTTCAGACCCGCAACATAGAGCTTGCCGCAGATTTCGAACATTCCCAGCTTAGATATCAGAACTGGTATTCCCTTCAGCTTTGCGTGCTCCACAACATTTTCTGCGGGCACTTTTCCACGGCAATAAAGGACTGCGCTGACTCCGGCAATATCGGCTGTTCGAATTGACTGTATATTCGTCAGACCTGTAATCATAAGCTCTCCGCAACGAGCAAAGGCCAATATCTCGCTCATTCCATCAGATGCGACTACGGCGGTAATTTCAATGTCGAGTTTTTCTGTCCCGCAAAGCACTTCGCAGTCAAGCAATACGACAATTTCGCTCAGATGCATCTTATCTTTGCTCACTTGTTCGTTGGTAGGTTCATAAGATAATCGTGCATTGATTTTGCGGCGATGCGAGCCGCGCCCATCGCGCTTATCACTGTTGCCGCGCCTGTGACAACATCGCCCGCAGCCCACACATTGTGCCGCGATGTGCGTCCGAGTTCGTTAGTAACAATGTTGCCCTTGCGCCCAATCTCAAGGCCGGGTGTGGTGAGTGGTATCAATGGGTTCGGGCTGTTGCCAATCGCCACGACCACCGCATCTGCCTTCATCACAAAGTCAGAGCCTTCAACAGGAATAGGCTTGCGCCTTCCCGATTCATCGGGTTCACCCAACTCCATCTTTAGGCACTCAAGCCCTGTAACCCAACCCAGTTTGTCGCCAACAACCCTTGTGGGAAGTGTCAGCAGGTCGAAGATGACTCCCTCCTCCTCAGCGTTCTCAACCTCCTCAAGGCGGGCGGGCAGCTCGTTCTTGCTTCGGCGATAGACTATATGAACCTCGTCCGCGCCAAGCCTTATCGCTGTCCGTGCGCTGTCCATCGCGACATTGCCGCCGCCCACCACGCAGACCACAGATGGCCGTTTGATGGGTGTATCGTAATCGGGGAAAAGAAAGCCCTTCATAAGATTCACGCGTGTAAGATACTCATTCGCACTGTAAACGCCGTTGTAGTTCTCGCCATCCACACCAAGAAACCATGGGAGACCCGCGCCGGAGGCGATGAACATGGCATCGTATTCTGCAAGCAAAGAGTCAACGGTTCGTGTCTTTCCAACTATGTAATCGAGCTTCAGCGTTGCTCCAAGCGATCTGATATAATCTACCTCACGCTTAACAATTGCCTTTGGCAAGCGGAATTCGGGTATGCCGTAGGTCAATACGCCACCGGGTTCGTGCAGTGCTTCGAATATCGTGACATCGTGTCCAAGCAAGCAGAGATCGTTCGCAACAGTGATTCCGGCGGGACCTGCGCCAACAACTGCCACCTTATGGCCTGTTGGGAATGCAATGGGTGGTTTTTCTATCTTGCCCTCTGCAGCCTCTCTATCGGCAAGAAAGCGTTCGAGGCGCCCAATGGCGACTGGTTCGCCCTTTTTGCCCAAAATGCATGTCTTTTCACACTGTTCCTCTTGGGGGCACACGCGGCCGCAGATCGCAGGCAGGGCGTTGGTTGCCTTTATGGTGCGGACTCCGTCACCAAAGCGCCCCTCCTTGATGCACTTGATGAATGCCGGTATGTCAATGCCCACTGGGCAGCCCTCGGAGCAGAATGCCTTCTTACAGCTTAGACAGCGCGCCGCTTCCTGCCGCGCAAGCTCCTCGGTGTAGCCAAGAGCCACCTCGTCGAAGTTCTTTATTCGCTCGTGCTCGAGCTGTTTCGGCATAGGCCGACGGCCTTTTTCATTCTTACCTTCATTGCTCACAAACGAACTCCTGTGGTCTGGGTGTTACCTTCATCATGCTCTTCAGCACCTACAACCGCTTCGGCGAAGAGGCTCAACCTCCTCGGGTACATAGCTTTTTCTGCGCGCGAGGAACTCATCCCAGTCAACCGCGTGGCCGTCGAAATCTGGTCCGTCAACGCAAGCGAACTTCGTCTGACCGGCGACCGATAATCTGCAAACTCCGCACATGCCGGTGCCATCAATCATAATCGGGTTCATATTGACGATAGTCTTCCAACCGAACGGCTTTGTAATCTGCGAAACCGACATCATCTGAAAAGTGCAGCCGTTGACGATAATAAGGTCTGGAACGATGCTGCGGCTGTTCAGCAACTCGGGAAGCGCTTTGACATGGCCTTTTCGCCCCGCGGTGCCGTCGCGCGTGATCAGAATCAGATCGTCTGAGACCGCCTTGAATTTGTCCTGCCAATACAACAGAAACTTGCTTCTTGCCTCTATCACAGTGATGACTTTGTTGCCGGCATCCTTCAACGCACGGGCGACAGGGTAGATGCTGCCGATACCGTAGCACCCACCGACACATACGACCGTGCCGTAGCTGTCAATCTTGGTCTCCTTGCCAAGCGGTCCCGCATAGGTGGGGATGAAGCCACCGGCCTTCAATCGTGCCAACTTTGCGGTTGACGCGCCGACCTGCATGAAGATAGAGGTAACAGTGCCAGCATCGCTATTCCAGTCTGCGACAGACAACGGCACACGCTCGCCATGTTCATCAGGTCGAACGATCACGAAGTTGCCGGGTTTTACAGAAGAAGCAACATCGGGAGCCTCGATAGTAAGCTCGTGCAGGTTGGGGACAATCATTTTTCGTTCAATAACCTTGTACATTTTCCCTCCCCGTCTATTTACCGTTGTTTGGGGCAAGCGAGACTTCTATCGGCGATGGATTTTCGTGGATTGCGTAAAGGGGCGCGATGTCAGCTCTATGCTCAAGCCCTCCAAACGCCGAGGGTCTGGTGAAATAGACGCATCCCCTTGGAATTGACGGGTCGGATTTGGCAATCACAGTCGCGCAGATACCACTTGCTGTGCTAATCTTCACCTTTGAACCTGAAGAGCCGCCGAGCTTCTTCAGGTCTTCGGAGTTCATCTGCAGACCTTCTTCGAGCGCCAGAACGCCAAGACCTTCCACCTTTGCCGACATATCAACGCTTCTGTGGCTGAAATAGCCGGGCTGTATTACAAGTTTGTATGTAGTTACGGGCACCGGTTGGGAATGAGAGGGAGGGGTGTAGGAGGATGGTTTTAAGCGCCTTGCCTCACGATCAGGATGCATCGGATATCCGGGAATTGTTGACGATATATCAGCGTGAACATCGTCAGTGCTTTCATAACGAAGTGCATTGCTACCAAGTCTTTGCGCAAGTTTTGCAAGGATCCACCAGTCGGGGCGTGAAAAACCTGTGCGTGCACCGTCGGGAAGATTCTCTATCTGTATGTTGCGCTGTAATCGTCCCTCGATATTTGTCAGCGTGCCTTTCGCCTCGGCAAAGCTCGCTGCAGGCAGAAACAGATCAACCTCGAATGGCGGGGGGTAGATATCTTGCGATATTATGTACTTCGCATTAGGCCTTCTGTTAAATGGAGCTTCTCCGACAAGATACAGAAGATCAAGCCCGTTTACGGCCTTATAAAGGTCGTGAATGTGGTTTCCCCCGCCATTCGAGGCTGTTGGACCTGGAAGGAATTCTGAAAAGACACCCAATTCGAAAGCTCCTCGCGTGTTTGTGCCGGTGTACAGAGGAACGAAGAGGGTCTTAGGTCTATCCGCGAGCATGGCAATAGCGCGACCAAGATGTGATGTATGCGTGTAATGGAATATCTGTGTGCCGAGTATAACGGCAAGATCGTCTGCGCCTTGTGCGATGGCGATTGCCGATTTTAACATCGTAGCTTCGATGCCGGATAGCTTGCAAAGGCCTGTAATGTCGAGTTCTTTTCCGGAGATGGCATCTGCAAGAGCTGCAATTACAGCGCCCTCGGTTCCGGCAGATGGTCTAAGACTGCAATTCGTATAGCTTGCAAGATTGCTGTCGCGCGGGTCTATTGTGATCAAACGCGCCCCTCGCTTAAGTGCATGGCGTATCTCAACGCCAACGGTGGAGTAAGCGAAACGCGTGTCGAGCGATAGCGCGATTATAGTATCGCTGTTGCCGATTCCATGTATGGAAATAGGAAGTGAGAACAGCTTGCGCCAAAGATCAAGCCCGCCCGTAAGAGAAAATCTGCCGGTCGAGTCAATAGAATTCGAGCGCATTGCTTCGCGCACAAATTTCTGCGCAGCGAAAAGGCTCTCATTAGTGAGATCGGGTGAGACAGACAGGAGGAACTTAGATACATCCACATCTTTCAAATGCTCCACCGCTGCATTAAGCGCCTCTTCCCAATCAACCTCTCGGAAATATGCGCCTTTCTTCATCATTGGCTTTCGCGCGCGAGTGAAGTGGTGCGTTATCTCGGGTAAGCAGAAGCGCCCCTTTACGCACAACTGCCCATCGTTCACTATCGGATCGAGATTGGCTTTCACGCTTGAGAGTCTGCCGTTCTTGCGCATTACTTCGAGATTGCATCCGATGGCGCAGAATGGGCAGGTTGATATCTCATAACTGTCGGGCTTTCCGTCCCATTTCGAAACTTTGTCTGCCAATGCACCAGTTGGACATATATCAACACAGGCTCCGCAGAATTCGCAACCCGCCTCTACATGATTGCGGCCAAAAGCTGGGCCGATCTTAGCCTTTCTGCCGCGGTAGGTGAACGCCAAGACAGACGCGCCGCGAACCTCCTGACACATTCGCACACAGCGCCCGCAAAGTATGCAAATGTTGTAATCGCGATCGTAGAAGGGGTCCTCGATCTCAGGTTCGTAGCCGTGATAGTAAACGGGGTAGTCCATTTGTGTAACGCCGACATGCTCAACAAGGTCTTGGAGTTCACATTGCATGTCGTTAGGGCAATATCTGCAACCAGTCGAGATGCCTGTCTTTCTAATCGTCCCCTGATAGTCCTTGCATTCATCTTTCTCGTCGCATATTAGGCAGCTTGATGGGTGCTCGCTTAGAATGAGTTGGAGTATCTGCTTTCGCAATTCGCGAAGCCTTACCGTATCCGTCAGCACCTTCATACCCTCCTGCGCACGCGTATCGCAGGCGAGTGGGTATCCCCTCATGCCCTCTATCTCGACCATGCACATTCTGCATGAGCCGAAGGGGGATAAGTCTTTATGGGAGCACAGCGAGGGGATGTAGATTCCGTTCAACTCCGCTGCTCGAAGCACGGTTACTCCTTCGGGAAAATCAACCGGATGGTGGTTGATCAGCATCTTTAACATTTTTGGTTGTGTAAGCGCCACGATAGACTCCGCTGATTGTTTATGCTAAGATTCGATAACGATAGCGTCGCCGGCTATTGCGTCGAACCTGCAAATTTCGTAACACGAACGGCACTTTATGCAAAGCTCTTGGTTAAGATTATGCACCTCTGAACGGGGGCCGGTTATTGCTCCAGTAGGGCAGACCGACACACATCTTTGGCATCCGGTGCAACGGTTGGGTATGATGCGGTATATCACAAGGTCGCGGCAAACGGCTGCAGAACATCGTTTTTCGCGTATATGCTGCAGGTATTCTGCGCGGAAGTACTTCAGAGTGGAAAGCACAGGATTTGGCGCAGTTCCACCCAGTGCGCAAAGAGCGCCTGCCTGAATTGTTGTGGCGAGGTTATGCAGCTTATCTATATCGCCGACTTCGGCCTTGCCCTTGCAAATCAAATCGAGAATATCAACCAGATGGCGAGTGCCTACTCGGCAAGGAACGCATTTGCCGCATGATTCCTGCTGCGTGAAATTGAGAAAGTACTTCGCCATGTCAACAATGCAGGTGTCGGAATCAACGACAATAAGCCCGCCTGACCCCATTATAGAGCCAGCCGCGGCGAGGTTTTCGTAATCAATCGGTATATCGAGAAACTCGTCGGAAAGGCAGCCTCCTGAAGGGCCTCCGCTCTGTACCGCTTTGAATGGTTTCACTGTCCCGCCGCCGATATCGAAGATGACCTCTCGAAGCGTTATTCCGAGCGGCACTTCAATCAAGCCCGTTCTTCGCACCTTACCGACAAGCGAAAAGGTCTTTGTGCCCTTGCTTGTCGCTGTACCCCAAGCTGAAAACCATTCGGCTCCGTTGCGTAGAATATTCGGCAGGTTGGCAAGCGTTTCGACATTGTTGATTATGGTCGGCTTGCCCCAAAGCCCCTCAATAGCTGGAAACGGTGGTCTGGTGCGGGGCATGCCCCGTTTGCCCTCAATTGAGGCGATCAGCGCGGTCTCCTCACCGCATACGAACGCGCCCGCGCCCTCCTTTATCTTGATATCGAAGCTGAAGCCCGAGTTCAATATGTTCTCGCCAAGAAGACCATATTCGCGCATCTGCCCAATCGCTCTTTTCAACCGTTTAATTGCAAGCGGGTATTCAGCGCGAATATAGACATAACCTTCGCTTGCGCCGATCGCGTATGCAGCTATAAGCATGCCCTCTAAAACGGCATGTGGATCGCCCTCAATAACCGAACGGTTCATAAATGCGCCCGGGTCGCCCTCGTCAGCATTGCATATAAGATATTTCTTATCACCGGGAGCCTCGCGGCAGAAAGTCCACTTGCGCCATGTGGGAAAACCCGCGCCGCCTCGTCCTCTAAGCCCTGAGCGCTTGACTGTATCCATCACATCTTGCCAATTCAGTGTCAAGCACTTCTCTATCGCCAAGTATCCGTCGCGAGCAATATAGTGGTCAATCTCGTCTGGGTCAATAATGCCGCAGTTGCGAAGCACATTGCGAACCTGAGGCTTCAGCATCGGCAGTTCGAAGAACTTAGGCACATTGGGAATATCCCCGTCGCCGAGATGGCCTGCAAGGTGATACCGCTTGAAGTCGCCGCTAAGTGCCGAATCAAGTATTTTTGTGACATGTTCGGGCATCACATTGCCAAAGCTGACGCGCGGCTTACCGGGCACTTGAATGTCCATAAGGGGTTCGAGATAGCAGGGGCCGATACACCCCACCTGAATTATGCGAAGGTTTTCGCCCTTTTCAGATAGATACCTTTCGACCTCTTTCTGGGTCTCCGATGCTCCTGCAGCCAGACCGCAGGAGCCAGCGCCGAAGTATATTATCGGCTCGCTGTTTGAGATTATCGAATCCCACTTGCCCTTTGCTGCGTCTCTACGCGTCTTCATTGTCTGAATACTCATTCAATAACCCCTGGAGTTTGAGAACTGACATTTGGCTGAAGGTTTTCGAGTCGAAAGTTACGACAGGCGCGAGCGCACAGCACCCAAGGCAGGCGACGCGTTCGAGATCGTATTCGCCATCGGCGGTCGTCTCGCCTGGGTTTACTTCGAGTTTGCGTTTCACGGTCTCAAGTATCTGCTCACCGCCTTTTACATGGCAAGCGGTGCCCGTGCAGACTTTGATGTGATGCTTGCCGGGAGGGTGAAAGCGGAATTGGGCGTAGAAGGATGCAACGCCGAAGATCTCGTTTTCTGATATCTTCAGCTTGCGCGCGATGGCGTGTACTGCATCTTGTGAAATGTAACCGAGTGTCTCTTGGGTCTTTTGGAGGAGTGGGATCAAATCGCTACGGTTTCCCGCAAACGACGCGAGCACTAATGATAACGCATCGCCAGACATAGCACCTGCCTTGCTGTTCTTCGCGATAAATGGCGCTATGCCATAAAACATGGTGCATGCGCCGGTTGTTTATGCGCACCACAAAGCCGCTCAGCGCGGAATGTGGATTAGGCTCGTCTGACGAAACGCTTATTGCACTGCGATTTGCAGCGCGGTCTTCACCTCATTTAATTGATCAGCGAAGCCCGATTTCGTAGAGTTTCTTGGCGAAGGTCCAAGTGTCGTCGTCTGTTCCCAACAGGCTTATGCCAGCCTTATTGGCAAGTTCGACAACATCCTCTGCTGGCTTCTTACCGCGGGTGAAGACTATAGCAGATACATCAACGAGATTTGCCGCCGCAATGAGGTTCTTATGGGTTTGCAGAGTAACCAACAGGTTGCCCTCTTTGCTGCCGATGATGTCGCTAACCATGTCGGAGATATAGACACCATCAACCGGCTTATCGTTGAGCTTATTAAAGACCTTAAGACCCGCTTTTTCTGCTACTTGCGAGATATTCATCTCTACTTCCTTTCGGCGTTGACCGCTGATTTGATAGCTATCAATAGAGTTCAGTAAGTCCGACATCGGCAAGCACAATCCCTTGGCACATATCGGGCGAGACGCGAAGGCTGCATGGAGCAACAATTATCTCCTTGCCCTGTTCACGGATGCCCGCGTTGAAGTACTCCTCAAGAGCCCTGATACCAGCATCCGTTACGCAAGCCCCATCAGGATGAGATGTATTTGTGCACAGGGCGACATACACCCAAGGGGCACGCCCCTTCTGCTTGGCGTAGAGCTTGTTCACTCCGCATTCGGGATCGCATCTCATGCAGAGCATAAGCGCAGCGACATCGTTCAGAGCGACAAGCTTCATGCATTTATCGCACTTTAAATCAAACATTGTCGCCTGATAACCTGCGCGAAAGCTCCAGAAATGTTCGCCTTCGCGATAGTCATCAATAGGAGGGACGGGTTCTTGCGAGAAGAAGGAAATCCTCTGTCCGCAATGGAAGCAGCCTTCCACAACCAGATACCCGTTTTTCACATTGCACATCGCCCAGTCGTGCTTGCAGTCGTTGTGGGGCATGTTACCTCCGCAAGTTAATCGTGACATTTGTATCATATCACCGAAATCAGGTTATGCAAGAAAATTCTTATAAAGTGGCAAAATTTCCAAAAATTCTCAATTGGTAAAAAATTCACGATATAAAAATATAATGTGAAAAATATCACGGAATGTTATGGAACCTAATTAAGATGGGCATTGGAGTAATAAAGAAATTTTTCACGAAATGCGTGTTCGCGTATTCTGTGTTGGGGAGAGGCTTTGCACGGAATGATTTGCGCCGAATTTCTCGGCTTACCTGTTGGAATGAACCGGCGCCTTTCTGCGCAAAGTGAATGTGTATGGTTGGCTTCCATGCAAAAGAGTGGAGAATAGTAAAGGGAGGGTTGCATGAACCACTTGTACTTCGGTGACAATCTGCTCGTGATGCGAGACCATCTTGGTAACGAGTCGGTGGACCTTATCTACCTCGATCCGCCATTCAACTCGCAATCCACATACAACATACTCTTTAAGTCGAGAAGAGGTACGGACTCACAGGCTCAGATAGAGGCATTCGACGATACATGGCACTGGGGAAATGAAGCAGAGAAAGCCTACCATGATGTAACACAAGGCAAGCATAAGAACGCCAGAGTTGCACAGATGATTGTGGCAATGCGTGTATATCTTGGCGAGAATGATATGATGGCATATCTTGTAAATATGGCAGCCCGGTTGGTCGAGCTTCACCGAATTCTGAAGCCTACTGGCAGCCTATATTTGCATTGTGATCCCACAGCATCGCATTATCTGAAAGTCGTATTAGACGGTGTGTTCGGACCAGACAACTTCAGAAATGAGATCATTTGGAAGCGACAGACTGCCCACAGCGACGCAAAGCGAAAGTATGCAGATGTGTCGGATGTGCTGCTTTTCTATAGCAAGACAATGAAACACAATTTCTTTCCGCAATACGGGGGGCACAAGACTTCATACATTGAGAAATTCTACCGCTTTGATGACAACGATGGCAGGGGGCTGTATCAACTCGACAACATGGCAAGTCCAAATCCACGGCCAAGAATGATGTACGAATGGATGGGATTTCCTTGCCCAGAAAAGGGTTGGAGGTATCAACGAATCACAATGCAGGTTCTCCATGATAAGGGATGCATCTGGTATCCTAAGAATGAAGATGGTTCCTTCGATTTTTCGCGACGACCACGACTGAAGAGATTCTTGAATGAGCAAAAAGGCTCGATTGTTACGAATGTGTGGACCGACATAAATCCTCTTCATGCGACAACTCCTGAGCGCTTAGGCTACCCAACCCAGAAACCGCTTGCACTGCTTGAGCGAATTATCTCTGCTTCCAGTAACGAGGGTGATGTTGTCCTCGATCCATTCTGTGGTTGTGGTACCGCTTTGCATGCAGCGCAGAAGCTAAATAGAAACTGGATTGGTATTGACATAACGCACCTTGCGATATCGCTCATTGAGCGCAGGTTGAAAGATGCGTTTCCAGACATTGCATATCAGGTGCATGGGATTCCAAAGGATTTAGATGGAGCTCGCGATCTGGCCTCTCGAGACAAATACCAGTTTCAATACTGGGCGTTGTCTCTTGTTGATGCCTTTCCGCAAGCCGGAATCAAGAAAGGTGCAGACAGAGGCATTGATGGGGTGCTTTATGTTACGCCGGTCAGGGGTGAGACCTTTCGCGTCATTGTCTCTGTAAAAGGAGGAGAAAATGTTAATGTGGGTATGATCCGCGACCTTAAGGGAGTTCTTGATCGCGAGAAGGCCGCGATCGGTCTTTTTATAACACTTACAGAGCCGACAACTCCAATGCGAACTGAAGCAATAGCCACAGGATTCTTTGAACGCCACAACAAGAAATATCCGAGACTTCAGATTTTCACCATTGAGGAATTGCTCAACGGCAAGAAACCCGATATTCCAGCTACCGATCCTGAGATGTGGAAGAAGCCGAAGAAGGAGAATGATTTAGCTTTGTTGGGTCAGAAGGGGAATGAGGAGTGAATTCGTTCTCTATTTAGTGTGATATGCCAGAGATCCCCGGTAACCCCCGGGGATTTTCGTATCTCCCCAACTCATCAAGAAAATCGGTTAGTTACACAAAGCTGTTACACATATGCGGAAAAAGAAAGGGCTTCCGTGCTGGAAGCCCTGATTGTTTCTGGTGCCGAGGGCCAGTCAGTTAGATATCACTTAGGTTTTCCTTAGTCGTTTCTTTCTTCTTGCCGATTATCGCAGCAATTGCGGTTGTTAATGGTGTGGCAGCGACAACAATCGCTGCGTATTCCATGCCATTCAGAGCACAGATAACAACACCGATTAAGCATCCAATAGCGATTGACCAAGATAACCACTGAGCACACTTTTGTGCTTTTCGCTCGTTCTTGATGTCATCGGCAAGAGCTGAGGAAGTGATAGTGTCGATAGTATGACGGTGTTGTTGCTCTTTCAGCAACATCTCAACGATTACTTCCGAGAATTTTGGATTGATCGCTTGATACTTACTCATCCAGTCTGGTGGGGGGAGAGGGCTTGTAATCTGGCCTTGTATTGTGAACTGGCCAGAATTGGACGGTCCAATTACCTTCTGGCGTTCTATATCGTCTCGTTTTCTTGTGGACATAGCGGTGCGTTATCCTTTTGAGAGTCTACGATACCTTCAGTACAGTGTCTTAACCTCAATGCTTCGCCCACATAGCCCTTCGAGGATAGCCAATTAGCGATCACTTCACATGAGTCGCGTCTAACATTAGCTTTGTCTCTCCCAAATGGATCCGTAAATGTCTGCTTTCGAAATGTCTTGAGCTTCTTCTTCAGAAAATTAGCTTTAGACTGCGAATGCAGGTAGATTGAAAAGTAGCCATCTTTGAAAGCTTGCATTGTCGCCATGTGAATATTATATACAGAAAATATCAAAATCAACAAAAAAGCCCCGCATTGCGGGGCTTTGGGCTTCTGGTGCCGAGGGCCAGAGTTGAACTGGCGACACACGGATTTTCAGTCCGTTGCTCTACCAACTGAGCTACCTCGGCGTAGTTGTTGCGAGATTATAGCCGAAGATGCTCGTTGTCAACTTTTTTTGCGCTTCCCGCCTTTGCATACTGGGCATTACGCCCCTTTGCTGCCATAGTTCAATGCTGAACAAAGCTCATCAGAGTATGTACGAACGCATGTACTTGCGATATGCGCTGGGGTCGTCACCGAGATCAACGCCCAATATGTTGCGGATGATCTCGACAACGCGAACCTGCACATGCAAAATTGTGCCGGTGCGCAACTGCTTTATCACTGGATCGAGAATTGCCGCTTGTGTGGCGATAAGCCCCTCATAGTCGGCTATATAAGATTCGACCTGAGTATTTTCAAAGTACTGGCCGTTCGGTCCGCCGGTATAGACCTCGTGAACTTCCACAAAGCGAAGAAGGTGTGGTACTGATTCCTGAAAGCGGAAGTAGTCAATCGCATCAAGAGAACGCTCGTGCACATCCTTTATCTCTGAATATAGTGCCCGGTTGTATGTCATTGACATATTGGGCACCTCTAAATGCCTAAGGCTCTCCAATGCGGCGGTTCGAACCTCACGGTTGTTGTCGGCGAGAGTTGACAATAGCAGGGCGTTGACGATCTCCTTTTGAAGGCCATAATCCCGCAGAGCCTTAACCGAAGCGAGTCTCATTGCCGGGTGTTTGCCGTCTTTTACACCTTTAAGAAAGAACCTGCGGCTGCGATTGGGGCCAAGGTCTTTTATCTTGCGCAGACCTTCCACTTGCTCCTGTTCCTTCTTTGAGCAAACAAGGTTGACAATTTCGTCAACAATAAGCTTGGCTTCCTCGGGGGTAGTTCGGCTCATCTTTTCGTATTCTTCAGGCTCGTACCAGTATCCTTCGTGCTTTTTCCAGCCCTTTGCAATAAGAAGCTCTTCACCCCGAAGCCAGACCCCGTTGATTTTTTCGAAGTTTAGCAAGGCCCGTGCTTCGGCGTTTTCAGGATCAGCGGCCATTGCGGCCTCGAAAGCTCTGTTTGCCTCTGCGCGCAGACCCGCGGTTTTCGCCCATTTTCCAAGCTCAAGATATCCCTTCGCGTTGTCAGTGGCGATATCCTTAAAGCATCGTTCGAATTTCGCCCAAGGGGTCTCTTGCTCGATTATCTTCCACACATATTTGCGCGGAATCTTGAGTTTTCCAAATGGCCCGCTGACGATAAGGTTTTCGCCCTCGCGCTTTGTCTCACCCTCAAGTTTTCTGCAGTCTTCAAGAATGACGATATCCGCGCGGGCTGAAGCACAAGCACAGCACACGAGAATAACTGCCGATAAGAAAAGAAGGGGTTTCATACTAACCTCCCCATAGCTTAATTATAGCAGACGGCCATGCCATCCGCACGACTATTCGACGAGAAGGAGACTGGTTTTCGCAAAAAGATGAAGCGCACGATGCGTTTCAGGGCACTAACTTTTTGCCTAATTTGAACGGCGAAAGTGCAGAAAGACAGCGTGCGAGGCTTGATTTTACCTTGCTTGGTGCGAGAAGAAACGAAAATGAGTATTCGCCGTGCGAAATTATGTTGACTTAGTTCCTTACTTGCATTACAATAGTGCAGGGAAATAGTGTCTTTTGCGTATGACAGCCGCAAACGGCGTAACGCAAGAACCGAGTGCTCTCGTCGGTCGCGCTTCAGAATCGCCTGTAGCGTGGCGTTGACGATTTTTCGCGTCGTAACAGCTTGCGATGCCCATTTTTTAGGAGCATGCCATGACCCGAAGAAGCGTACTTTTCTTGATGATGTTCAGCTCGATACTGCTCTTCTCGCTCGCATGCGGTGGTAGTAGTTCTACTACTGTCGCGCCATCGGGCACTGTTACAGGTACCGGCACAGGCACGGGCACCCCAACGCCCACGCTGCCGGGCACTTTCACGCTTATTTCGCCTTCCGGAACGGTGACCGTTACGATTGGCAATGTAGCCAATATCCGCTGGACAGCGGCCGGATTCGCAATTGGCCTTGTGCTGCGCGTGGGTTTATCGAGCACGCAAAGCGCTGCGGGAATCAGCGAGTGGTTCCCAATGACATACTCCAACGGCACCAACACAATTAACTGGAACACCACCGGATATGCCGCTGGCGACTATTACATCGTGTTCAAGCTCGAAGTCAACGATGTAATCAACTTCCGCTATTCAGATGCCGTCACGCTGACAACCTCAGCTCCCTATGATGTGCCGCCGACGCTTCAGCTTCTTGCGCCGGTAACATCAAAGACCGTCTATCCCAACAGCGAAATTGACATCAACTTCGTTGTGGGTAACAGCGATGCCACAGTTGTTACGACCATCGGCATTGACGACGACCAGAACCACAATAACGGCGTGTATGCTTGGCTTCCCGTATCCTTCAACGGCCCAGGCGCTTTTGCTTATAAGTGGGTTACAACAGGATTTCCCAACGGCACATTCTTCGTCTCAATTCGCTCGACTCGCTCCGGGTTAAACACCTACGCATACACTCAATCCATAGTAATTGCAGACTTTATTGATTTTGGCAATCCGCCCGTTGTTGAATTTCAGGCTCCAACCGCCGCGCTGCTCGTTACAGCCGGTACGAATGTCAGCACACGCTTCTCAATGACCGACAGCGACAGCATCGCAACCTGTATATTTGTGCTTGATAACGACACAAATCCCGATAACGGTTGGGTTCAGACGATTTATGACAATGTTCAAGAGGGAGTTAGATCGTTCGACTGGGCAACATTGGGTGTTTCGCCTGGTATCTACTACTTCCTTGTGATCGCGCAGGATGGCGTTAACACAACCATAAAATATTCACCTGCTGTTATCGTCAACCCCGCAGTGGGTCTGACGAATCCGCCTATCGTTACGATTCTCAGCCCGACAAGATCCTTGATTGTGCCAGTCGGTGCGCCGATGACTATTACAGGCACAGTTGTTGATAACGACTCTGAAGTGATTGTGCAGGTTGGCATTGATAACGATGACAACTATGCAAACGGGGTTACAGGCTGGATATACAGCACATTCTCAGGCGCGTTTGTTGCAAACTGGGTTACGACCTACTACCCCGCTGGCGTGTATCGCGTCATCGTGCTCGCCCGCGACGGCATAAACGAAGTCTATAAATACACCGATACAATCGAGCTAAAACACCTGATGCCCTCTGGCTTTAACACGAGCAAGATCATGAAGGGTGTAACCGGCAACATATTCGACTCGCTTGACTCGATCGGCGCATACCGTGCGCTGCATTCTGGTACAGCCGCAAACCTCGGCATCTATCATACATCTAATGGAGACGGCTCGTGGGTTACCACTCAGGCAATTACCAACTATGTTGATCCAGCACCATTGAGCGCCGGATTCGACGCGCTCGATCAACTGCATGTGAACTACATATACGGGTGGGGCACGAAGTACATCAACAACCGCATTCTTGGAAGCGGTAACGCGACCCGTATTTCTTACAATAACTATGCAACCGCTGTGCCGATTGCCATTTCTCCGAGCATTGACGGCAACGATAAGAGCCTTACCGCATCAGTGAACGGTCAGGAAATGCGAATCATCTACGCACACCGTGTCAGCGACGTCGGCAATATGACGACTATAGTAACCTCTGATCAGGGTGTGAACGGCTATAAAAACTTCTGGGGTTGGATGCACACCGCAGAAGACGGCAAGGTCTTTGTTGTCGTACGCGTATCCGACAACGATAGTGGAGTGATAACTTATCCAGTGTACTATGTGTACTTTAACGGCACAGCATGGACCACGCCAAAACTTATCGCTCGTCAGATTACAGATGGCCACGCTGTAAAGGCTATGTTCTATAACAATAATGTGTACGCCATGGCGCAAATGACAAACAATGTCGTGTTTGCTCAGGCGACAGACGATGTTCTTACTACCGAAAACTTCTTACCCACAGGCATAGATGACCCCGTGTACAATATTTCATGGGCGGATATGAATGTGGTCAATGGGCTATTCAACATCGCATGGCGCGAGGATGTCAATCTAAATATCTCCACGCGTACCGCGGGAATATGGAATTGGCAGCCCATCGGAACTGTCAAGGCTGGCTCACCGGTTAAATGGCTCTCCGCTCCCGATGCTCAGTACATTATCACATCAAACAACACACAGTTCGGCGCATTCCGCGGCACATTACTTGGCTGGCAGTTTGAGCCTATACTTGTCGGCGAGGGATTTTTGCCCTCGGCAGCATTTACAAACGCAGGCGATATTGTTGTGGCGTACCGCACGACGGCGGGAGTGGAGCGAAGGCTCAACCTCGCACGCCGCAATGCGCTTACAAACACATGGCTCAACACACCGCTTGGAAACGACTGTAGCACCTTCGGCGATATAAAGATATTCGTCAACGGCGCTGATAACCTGTACATCCGTTATTTCGACACAGACAACTTCTTGGCAGTCGTGACCTTCCGTTAATATCCACTCCCATCAGCACTGTTCAAACCCCGCCGCAAGGCGGGGTTTTTTATTAACTCGAAGACATGGAAATGTCTCACGCTAAGATTAAGTGCATTGTGGCAAAGTGGAGAGCGAATCTGAGCTGGAAGGGCAAGGAGACCAAGAAAACCGCAAGACAAAACTCGGTCATTGTCCATATAGTCCATTCCGTCCATCCTTGACGACAAGATGTTTATCATCCGCAAACCGCGCTAACAGGCCGATTGCGCGCTGATTAT